>NZ_CP064686.1:5521666-6243333 GCF_023100905.1 Bradyrhizobium sp. 4 | reverse complement strand
TCGGCGATATCATCAAGGACTACGAGGCCAATGCGGTTGCGGCCGTGCTCTATGCCGAGCAGTGGGACTCCCGCATCATCATCATGCTCGACCGCGACTTCGTGTTCACGATGGTCGAGGCGATGTTCGGCTCCGACGGCGCCGAACCGCCGCTCGACGTCGAGCGCAGCTTCTCGAACATCGAGATCCGCCTGGTCCAAGCGCTGTTCGAGCGGTTCGCCAAGGCGCTGCAATCCGCCTTCGCCGGCACCTCCAACGTCACTTTCCGCGTCGAGCGGGTCGAAACCGCCATGGCATCGCTGGCGATCGGGCGGAGCGGCAACATGTCGATCTGCGCAAACATCATGCTGCAGGCACTCTACCGCGGCGGCCAGATGTTCCTCATCATTCCGCACTCCGCGCTCAACCCGCTCAGGCAGAAGCTCGCGACCGTGGTCGTGAGCGACGGCCGCGCGGCCGATCCGCGCTGGCGCGAGCAGATGGAGACGGAGGTTCACCGCACCGAGGTGACGCTGAGCGCCGTGCTGGACGAAAAGATGATTTCGCTCGGCGACGTCGTGAAGTTCCAGGTCGGCCAGGTGCTCGAGCTCGAAGCCACGCCACGCACGCTGGCTCGACTCGAGAGCAACAACCAGGTGCTGTTCTGGTGTCAGATCGGCCAGCTTGACGGCTATTACGCCATGCAGGTGGCAGATCCCGTCGATCAGAAACGGGAGTTCGTCGATGATATCCTATCTCGTTGATGCCGTGCTGCTGATCGCGCTCGCCTTCACCAGCATGCGGGTGACCCGGATGCATCGCGAGCTGGCGCGGTTGCGCAGCTACCAGGGCGAGTTCTCGACCATCGTCCAGGAGACGGCGGGCGCCTTCGACACGGTCATCACCGCGGCGCATGATTCCACCGCAAATCTCGGACGGCTCGCCAACGTGCTGAGCACGAAGATCGATCAGGCCCACGAGGCGATCGCGGCGCTTGATGCCAGGAGCGGGCTGGCATCCGCGGCGACCGCAGGCGGCGCCGACGTGAACAAGCATTGAAGCCGAAGCCGGCGGAATAAATACGATCGGAACGTCACGGCGCTCCGGGAGCGGAAATACCAAGAGGCGATACCAGATGGCGCAATCCTTCGACTATGAGTCAGCATCGGCGGCCGACGAGGGGCATACCGAAACATCTCCGCTGGAGCGGTTGGCGGAGATTGCCGCGCGCACCGCGGAGGAGACCGGCAAGTTCGCCAATGTCGATGCCATCCTGCGCATTCCCGTGACCATGCAGGTGGTGCTGGGATCGGCGACCATTCCGGTGGCAAATTTGATGAAGCTCGGCCGCGGCGCGGTGGTTCCGCTCGACCACAGGGTCGGCGAACCCGTCGACGTCGTGGTCAACGGCCGCGTCGTCGCCCGCGGCGAGGTGGTCGTGGTCGAAGAAGACAATTCCCGCTTCGGCGTCTCGCTCACCGAGATTGTCGGCCCGTTGGGGCAGGGTGATACCTGACCATGGCGGCACAGGTCGGCATGGCTCCCATCAAGCAGCGAGGCGTCGCCACGCTGGGCGGAACGGAGAAGGTCGCGGCACTCCTGCTCGCCATGGGTCGGCAGGCGGCCGCGAGCGTACTCGCGCAGTTCGAGCCGCAGGATATCCGCACCGTTACAAAGGCCGCGGCCGAGCTGCGGCCGATCACGGCGCAGGAACTCGAAGCGATCGTCGAGGAGTTCGCCCAGCAATTCTCGATGGGCGCCAACATTCTCGGCACCCTCGGTGGCCTGGAAGCCGTGCTCGGCGACGTGCTTCCGGCCGACCAGGTCTCGGCCATCATGTCGGACCTGCTGGGCAATTCGAGCCGGTCCGTGTGGGATCGCGTCTCGTCGGTGTCGGAGAACTCGCTGGCAAGCTACCTGTCCAAGGAGCATCCGCAGACCGCGGCGCTCATCCTGTCCAAGGTCAAGCCGTCCTGCGCCGCCAAGGTCATGAGCCAGCTGCCGTCGAGCCTGCGCAACGAGCTGATGCGGCGCGTGCTCAGCCTCAAGCCGATCGTCGACGACGCCATGAGGGTCCTCGAGAAGACGCTGCATGAGGATCTGACGCTGAACTTCGCCCGCAACCTCGGCGCGGACACCTATGCCCGCGTCGCCGACATCATCAACAAGATGGAGCGCGGACACATCGAGGACATGCTCAAGAGCCTGTCGGAGAAGCGGCCGAAGTCGGCCGAAGTGCTGAAGGAGCTGCTCTTCACCTTCGACGACGTCACCAACCTGACGCCGAAGGCGCGCACCATGATCTTCGACCAGGTGCCGACCGATCGCATCGTCATCGCGCTGAAGGGCACCGACAAGCACTTCCGCGAGATGATCCTGTCCTCGGTCGCCTCGCGCGTCCGCCGGGTCGTCGAGCACGAACTCGCCATCGGCGAGCCGTCGAACCAGCGCGACGTGCTGGAGGCGCGGCGCGTGATCACCGACCTCGCGCTCGACCTCGCGGAAAAGGGCGAAATCGAGCTCAACCCCGAGCAGGAGGATGAGCTGGTCTTCCGCTGACCGCTGAACGGGCATGGCAGAAACAACCGATCAGGAGAGCAAGACAGAAGAGCCGACCGAGAAAAAAGTCCGCGATGCGCTCGAACAGGGCAAAATCCCGGTCTCTCGGGAGGCTTCCATCTTCGCCTCGATGGCTGCGCTGATGGTGATCCAGGCGTTCCTGATCGGCCAGGGCGTTCAGCAATTGACGCCGATGCTGACGGGCTTTCTCGATGATCCCGACGGCTTCCCTCTCAGCACCGGGGCCGACGCCCAGAATCTGCTCATCGTGGTCGGGCTTCAGGCACTGCGGTTCCTGACGCCGCTGGTCGTCACCCTGTCGGCGTTCGGGCTCGCAGCCTCGCTGTTGCAAAATGCTCCCAGCCTGGTGCTCCAGCGCATCACGCCGGACCTGTCGCGAATCTCTCCGCTCAGCGGCTGGAGCCGGCTGTTTGGATCGCAGGGCCTCGTCGAGTTCGCCAAGTCGCTGTTCAAGCTCGCCGCGGTCACCGTCGTCGTCGCGTTCGTGCTGCGCTCGTCGGAAGCGAAGGCGTTCGAGGCGATGTACACCGACCCGGTCGCGCTGCCGGAGATGATTCTCAACATCGCCATGCGAATCGTCTCGGCGATCTGCATCGCGACCATCGTCCTGGTAGCGGTCGATCTCGCATGGGCGCGCTTCCACTGGCGGCGCGAGCTGCGCATGACGCGGCAGGAGATCAAGGACGAGCACAAGCAGGCCGAAGGCGATCCGCTGATCAAGGCGCGCCTGCGCTCGCTTGCGCGCGACCGCTCGCGCCAGCGCATGATCGCCTCCGCATCGCGGGCGACGCTGGTGATTGCGAACCCGACGCACTTCGCGATCGCGCTACGCTACAATCGCGAGGAAAATCCGGCGCCGATCGTCGTGGCGAAGGGCATGGACGTGATTGCGCTGAAGATCCGCGAAGTCGCCGAGCAGAACCGGATTCCGGTGATTGAGAACAAGGCGCTGGCGCGCGCGCTCTACGAGGCGGTTCAGGTCGACCAAGTGATTCCGGCGGAGTTCTTCCGGCCGGTCGCCGAGATCATCTACTTCCTGCAGTCCAAGCAGGCGCCGCGGTCCGAGAAGGTCCAGTAGAATTCCGAGGACGGCGTCTATTCCATCAGCCTGACGAAAGCTTGCGACCCTAAGGTTACCCCGTCTGAACCAGAATGGTGCTGCCGTGGGACCGCTCTATCTCTTCGAACTCGCATCGTCGCAGGCGCGATACCTCGAGCTCCGCCAATCGACGATCGCCACCAACGTCGCTAACGCCAACACGCCGGGCTTCAAGGCGCGCGACGTCGAGCCCTTCAACAAGGTGCTCGACAGCACGCCGGTGAGACTGGCGACCACGTCGCCGTCGCACATGCAACTCTCTGCTGCCGAGAGCGACACCCGGGCGACCGCGAAGAAGGACAGCTGGGACGTGGTTCACTCCGGCAACTCCGTCAGTCTCGAGCGGGAAATGATCAAGGGCAGCGACGTCAGTCGCGACTACTCGATGAACTCGGCGGTCGTGCGGTCGTTTCACCGCATGCTGCTGTCGAGCGCGAAGACCTGAGGTGAACTGACATGCTGGACTCACTGCAATCCTCGTTGACGGTCGCGAGCTCCGGGCTCGAAGCGCAGTCGACGCGCATGCGCATCGTCTCGGAGAATCTCGCCAACGCGACGTCGACGGGGCGCTCCGCCGGCGCCGATCCCTATCAACGCAAGACGATCACCTTCGATGCCGCGATGGACCGCGCCTCGGGCGCTCAGCTGGCGAAGGTCAAGGAAATCGGCGTCGACACCACGCCGTACCGCGTGGAGTACGAGCCGGGGCATCCCGCCGCCGACAAGGCCGGCTACGTCAAGCTGCCGAACGTCAACATGATGATCGAGATGGCGGACATGCGGGAAGTCAACCGGTCCTATGAAGCCAATCTGCAGGTCGTGAAACAGGTGAGGTCGATGCTGGGCATGACCATCGACCTGCTGAGGAGCTGACAATGCTTGAAGCAATTTCATCCACAGCGATTTCGGCCGGGCAAGCGGCGAGCCGCGCGACCGAGGCGCAGGCCATCTCGTCGACGGCGACACCCGCGATCCAGTCCGGCGCCGACGTCGGATTCGAATCTGTCATGAAGCAGGTGACGACGGACGCGATCGGGACACTGAAGGCGGGCGAGGCGGCCTCGATCTCGGCGATGCAGGGCAAGGAATCGACGCGGCGCGTTGTGGAGGCGCTGATGTCGGCCGAACAGGCTTTGCAGACGGCGGTCGCAGTTCGCGACAAGGTCGTGCAGGCCTACCAAGAAGTCGTTCGGATGTCGATCTGATCAAGGAGTGACGCTGTGAAATCGCTTGCCATCGCGGCCACGGGCATGAACGCCCAGCAGACCAACATCGAAGTCATCGCGAACAACATCGCCAACATCAACTCGACCTCGTACAAGCGGGCGCGTGCCGAGTTCACCGATCTGTTCTACCAGATGGACCGCATGCAGGGCGTTGCCAACACCAGCGGCTCGTCGCCGATCCCGGAAGGCGCCAATCTCGGCCTCGGCGTCAAGTCGGCGGCGATCCGCAAGCTGCACATCCAGGGCGCGCTCACGCAGACCGGCAATCCCTACGACATGGCGATCAACGGCCGCGGCTGGTTTCAGGTGCTCGGCCCGAATAACGAGGTGCAGTATACCCGCGCGGGCTCGTTCAACACCAACGCCAACAGCCAGCTCGTCACGACCGACGGCTATCTGCTGGATCCCGCAATCACGGTGCCGCAGGGAACGGTTCAGGTCACGGTCAACCAGACCGGACAGGTGTTTGCCAAGCTGGATACGGAAGTGAACCCGAGGCAGATCGGCCAGCTCAATCTCGCCAATTTCGCCAACGAGGCCGGCCTCGAACCGCTGGGCAGCAATCTCTACCGCGAGACCACCGCGTCCGGCACGCCGGTCGTCGGGTTGCCCGGCGATTCCGGCTACGGCAAGATCAACCAGCAATATCTCGAAGCCTCGAACGTCGACCCGGTCAAGGAAATCACCGAGTTGATCTCCGCCCAGCGCGCCTACGAAATGAATGCCAAGGTCATCCAGGCCTCGGATGAAATGGCCCAGACGGTCTCGAAGGGCATGCGCTAGTTCCGGTGTATCCATGTTGAACAGGATGGGCTCGATCATGCGCGGGTTGGCCGCCGTGCTGCTGGTTCTCGTCTTCGCGCGAGTCGCGGCGGCCGAGGAGAAGCGGCTTCCCGTGCCGGCCGTCGCGATCCGCGCCGGCGAGCTGATCCGGGACGACATGATCACCGAGCGCGCCTTTGCGCCGAACGTGCTCGGCGTCGCCGTTTTCATCGAAGGACGCCAGGTCCTGGTCGGCCGCATGGCGCGCCGCGCGCTGCTCCCCGGCCAGCCGATCCCGACCAACTCGGTGGAGGATCCCTGGACGGTGGCCCGCGGCGCGATGGTCAAGGTCGTGGTCGAAGACAGCGGCCTGTCGATCGTGACCTACGGCGCCGCGATGCAGTCGGGCGCGCCCGGCGCGCTCATCCCGATACGAAACACCGATACGGGTGTGATCATCAGGGGTGTCGTCCAGCCCGACGGCACCGTCAAGGTCGTGGACGGGTCATGACCAGAGTCCTGCTTGCGCTCGTCCTGCTCGTTTTCGCCGCCAGCGCCCACGCCGCCGTCCGCATCAAGGACATCGCGGACATCAAGGGATTGCGCGAAAACCAGATCGTCGGCTACGGCCTCGTCATCGGCCTGAACGGCACCGGCGACACGCTCCGCAATGCTCCGTTCACGGAGCAGTCCCTGCAATCGATGCTCGAGAACATGGGCATCAATGTCAGGAACGAGACCACCAGCACCAACAATCCCCCGCGTCCGACGACGCTGCGCACGCGCAACGTCGCGGCCGTGATGGTGACCGCGGACCTGCAGCCCTCGATCGGTGCCGGCGAGCGCATGGACGTGACCGTGTCGTCGCTCGGCGATGCGACCTCCCTGCTCGGCGGCACCCTGGTGATGACGTCGCTGCGCGCGGCGGACGGCGCGGTCTATGCAGTGGCGCAAGGCGCGGTCACGGTCGCCGGCTACAGCGTCGGAGGCCAGGCCCAGAACGTCAGCCAGGGCACGCCGACCGCGGGCCGAATCCCGAACGGCGCGCTGGTCGAGCGCGAGGTGCAGGGTAGTCTCCATGAAATGGAGTATCTTGTGTTGGAGCTCAAGAACCCCGACTTCGTCACCGCAACGCGAATCCTCGACGCCATCAATCGCTACGCGGGCGGACGCTACCGCGCGCAGATCGCCTTCGAGCGCGACTACCGCACCATCGTGCTGTCGAAGCCGCGCCACATCGGCCCGGTCCGCTTTCTCGCCGAAATCGGCGAGCTGACGGTCGAGCCGGACACGCCGGCGCGGGTGGTGATCAACGAGCGTACCGGCACGGTGGTGATCGGACGCGACGTACGGATATCGACCGTTGCCGTGACGCACGGCAATCTGACGGTCCGCGTCACCGAGCTTCCCGTGGTGTCGCAACCGGCACCCTTCTCGAAAGGGCAGACGGTGGTCGTGCCCCAGACCGTGGTCGAGGCCAACGAGGCCGGATCGCAGGTGGCGATCCTGAGCGGCGTCGATCTCCAGCGCCTGGTGCGCGGCCTGAACCAGATCGGCCTGAAACCATCCGGCATCATCGCGATCCTCCAGGCGATCAAGACGGCCGGCGCCCTCCAGGCGGATGTCATCGTGCAATGACGCGTAAGCGCCGTGCAAGCTTGGTCGCTCAATGCTCTCTCGACCGAGAATCGCACGCGGACCGATGTTGAAGCTGGATCATAAAGCCAAACTCCTCCTCCTGGTCGCGGCCTCCGCGCTCGCGAGCGCTTCGCCCGTTCTGGCGCTGGATGAGGCCAAGCCGTCGAAGCCGCTCAATCTGCTGTCCTTCGCGCGCGCCCGCGCGCCTGGCCCGCAGAAGCCGATCTCATCGATCCCGAGCGACAATGCGTCGATGCGGGCGACGGCGTGGGCAGCCGAAGATTCGGGACCCGCGACCACGGGTGCCGTGCCGGCCTCCGAGAAGCCCGCGCCGGCGCCCACAGCCGCGCCGCGACCCGCCAAGCCCGGTAGCGTCACGGCGCCGCCGAAGCCGGTGCCGCCCCAGGCCGCTGCAACCGCGGACAACGAAGTCGCTCTGTTCTGCAGCAATGTCGCCGACCCCGCGGTCGATGCAAGGCTGGCCTGGCAGCTCAAGGAGCTGGAGAAGGCCGAGAACCAGCTCCGCGAGCGGATCGCCGAGGTCGAGGCCAAACGCGCTGAATATGAGAAGTGGATGGCGTTGCGCGACGACTTCCTGAAGAAGGCCGAAGCGAGCGTCGTCGAGATCTACTCGCGCATGAAGCCGGACGCCGCCGCAACCCAGATCGCCGGAATGGCGGACGAGACGGCTGCGGCCGTGCTCGCAAAGCTCAGCCCGAGGAGCTCGAGCGCAATCTTCAACGAGATGGAGACGGGGCGCGCGGCGCACCTCGCCGATCTGCTCGGCGGGATGCGTCGCGTGGATGACGGAAAGACCAAATAGATGAAGAATCTGATCCTCATCCTGTCGCTGTTGTCGCTTGCGGGATGCGTCACTGATCCGGCCGAGGTCCTGACTGGCCCGCGATTGTCGCCGGTCGGGAGCGGCCTGAGGACGCAGGCCGATCCGATTCCCGTGACGCCCCGCATGCACTCGCCCGTCAGCTATCGCTCGACCTGGGACGACGGCACCGACCTCTACCGCGATCCTCGCGCCCGGCGCGTCGGCGACGTAGTGACGGTGATCATCTCGATGCAGGACAAGGCCAAGCTCGACAACAAGACTGGTCGCTCGCGCGATTCGCAGATCAAGTTCGGCCTCGACTGGCTGATGGACGTCGCGGGATGGCAGGACAAGGGCTCGACGAGCGCCAACCTCAACACTAACACCCAGATCAAGGGCAACGGCCAAATCGACCGCGCAGAGGATATCAAACTGTCGATCGCAGCCATCGTAACCGACGTGTTGCCGAACGGAAATATGATGATCAGCGGCTCGCAGGAGTTCAAGGTCAACACGGAAATGCGTGTGCTCAACGTCGGCGGCATCGTGCGTCCACGCGATATCTCGCGAACCAACACGATCTCCTACGAGAAGATCGCCGAGGCGCGCGTGGCCTACGGCGGCCGGGGAAATCTCTCGGACGTGCAGCAGCCTGGATGGGGACATCGGATCTATGACGCCGTGGCACCGTTCTGAGATGCGCGACCGTCGGGCCGCGTCACGAGGGCAGGGGACATCATGCGCCTGATTGCGGCCATCGTGGTGCTGACCCTGATCGCGATCGGCGCGGGCGGGCTTGCCGGCCTGCATCTGTTTGCGGCCGCCGAGCGCGTCGCCGATGCGAAGAAAACCGCCACGCCGCCGCCTCTTGCCTCGAGCTACGCCGGCAGCGCGCGGCTCAGGAAGCTGTCGCCGATCGTGACCAATCTCGGCGCGCCGGCCAACAACTGGGCCCGCATCGAAGCCTCCATGGTGACCGACAGCATGAGTGACGAGGATGCCGGCATCCTGGCGGCCCATATCAGCGAGGACATCGTCACCTATCTGCGGTCGGCGACGGTGGCGCAGTTCGAGGGATCGCGCGGGCTTCAGCACCTGCGCGACGACCTGACCGAACGCGCCAATATCCGCTCCTCGGGCAAGATCCGCGAATTGATCATTGAGACGTTGGTGATTCAGTGAAACTGAGAGTCCTGCTGCTTGCGTTGCTCCTGGTCGTGCTGCCCGAAGTGGCACTGGCCCAAATTCCGGACCTCAATTCGCTGCTGCCGCCGGGTAACGGCTCGACCAGCGGCCGGATCATCCAGTTGATGGCGGTGATCACGGTACTGTCCGTGGCGCCGGGACTGCTCATCATGGTAACGAGCTTCACGCGGTTTGCGGTGGCGCTGTCGTTCCTGCGCGCCGGTCTCGGACTTCAGACCACGCCGGCCAATCTGGTGCTGATCAGCCTCGCGCTGTTCATGACCTTCTACGTGATGGCGCCGACCTTCGACCGCGCCTGGGAAACCGGCATCCAGCCGCTGATGAAGAACGAGATCTCGGAGGAAGAGGCCTATCTGAAGATCACCGATCCGTTCCGCGAATTCATGCTGGCTCATGTTCGCGACAAGGATCTGCAGACCTTCGAATCGCTCGCCGCGGAGAGCTTCCGCAGGAAGTTCGACGACAAGCGCGTGGACATGCGCGTCATCATTCCGGCCTTCATGATTTCCGAGCTCAGGCGTTCGTTCGAGATCGGATTTCTCATCATCCTGCCGTTCCTCGTCATCGACATGATCGTGGCGACGCTGACCATGTCGATGGGCATGATGATGATGCCGCCGACAATCCTCGCACTGCCGTTCAAGATGCTGTTCTTCGTGCTGATCGACGGCTGGAATCTGCTTGCCTCCGGGCTGGTGCGCTCGTTCTCGTAACGGCAGTGAGCGCCAGGCGGGGTTATGGTTAGCGATAAGTACCGGACTATGGTTAGCAATAGGCACTGTTAACCATTTGATTTTACAGCGCAATTCAAGTCGATCTTAATCCGCACGCAAGATTCGGCGTGCTAGCAATGCGTCACGGCGGGTTGGACCCCACCCACATCAGTCCAAAGGCATGATGCCGCCCCTCCGTACCGGTGAAAGCCCGGTATGTCCCCTCGTGAAAATGTAACGCGTACATAAAGGGACATTCGCAATGTCAAGCCTGCTTACGAACTCGACCGCCATGACCGCACTCCAGACCTTGCGGTCTGTGAGCTCGCAGCTCTCCACCACGCAAACCCGCATCTCCACCGGCCAGCGCGTCTCGACCGCTTCGGACAACGCTGCCTACTGGTCGATCGCGACCTCGATGCGCGCCGACAACGCCGCGCTCTCGGCGGTCTCCGACTCGCTCGGTCTGTCGGCTGCGACCGTCGACACCGAATATACCGCTCTGACCACGGTCATCGGCGACAAGGACTCCGGCCTGACCAAGCTCCAGTCCCTGCTGGTCGAAGCCAAGACCGCCGGTATCGACCGCAGCAAGATCCAGGCAGACGTCACCCAGATCCAGCAGCAGATGAAGGCGACAGCCAGTGCGGCGACCTTCAACGGCATCAACTGGCTGAGCACGTCCGCCACGACGCCGACGACCTTCAGCCTGGTGTCGTCGTACTCGCGTGTCGGCGGTACGCCCACCATCGGCTCCATCACCGTGACGACCGCCAACTACTCGCTCTACACCTCGACGCAGACCGGCATTCTCGACACGGCCGGTTCGACCGCTCCGTCGATCAACACGATGAGCATCTCCGCGTTGACCGACTCGGCAGCTGACCAGACCACGCTCGATGGCTACATCGCGCAGGTCACCGCTGGCATCAACTCGGTGGCCTCGGCCGCCGCCAATCTCGGTGCCGTCAAGAACCGGCTCTCGACCAACACGGACTTCGTGAAGTCGCTGATGGACTCCGTGGACCGCGGTATCGGTCAGCTCGTCGACGCCGACATGAACCAGGAGTCCACCCGCCTGTCGGCCCTCCAGGTCCAGCAGCAGCTCGGCGTGCAGGCGCTCTCGATCGCCAACAACAGCAGCCAGAGCATCCTGTCGCTGTTCCGCTAAACCTCAAACGATTTTGGGGAGGGCCGCGCTTCTCACGAGGCGCGGCCCTTTCATTTTGGCGTGACATCGCGCGCCGCAATTTCAGCCGCCTTGTTGCGGCAAAGACACAGAGCCACAAGCCCCGCACAAGCTTCGCGGGCTATCGTCGCCGTTACGACAGGTTGGGCCTTGACGCTTTTGCGCAGCCCAAAGGCATGACGCCGCCCTGCCGTACCGGTGTAAGTCCGGTATGTCCCCAAATTTAATTCAATCTCCAAAGGGACATCAAAATGGGTTCTAGCCTCCTCACCAACTCGTCTGCAATGACCGCGCTGCAGACCCTTCGCAACGTCAGCTCGCAGCTCGCGACCACGCAGAACCGGATCTCGACCGGTATGCGCGTCTCGACCGCCTCGGACAACGCTGCCTATTGGTCGATCGCGACGTCGATGCGCTCCGACAACGCCGCGCTTTCCGCGGTCTCCGACTCGCTCGGTTTGTCGGCTGCGACCGTCGACACCGAATATACCGCTCTGACGTCGGTTATCGGCGACAAGGACTCCGGCCTGACCAAGCTCCAGGCGCTGTTGGTCGAAGCCAAGACCGCTGGTATCGACCGCACCAAGATCCAGGCTGACATCACCCAGATCCAGCAGGATATGAAGCTCAAGGCCAACTCGGCGACCTTCAACGGCATCAACTGGCTGAGCACGACCGCTACGACGCCGACGACTTTCAACCTGGTGTCGTCGTACTCGCGTGTCGGCGGTACGCCCACCATCGGCTCGATCACCGTGACGACCGCGAACTACTCGCTCTACACCTCGACCCAGACTGGCATTCTGGACACGGCCGGTTCGACCTCTCCGTCGATCAACACGATGAGCATCTCCGTGCTGACCGACTCGGCGGCTGACCAGACCACGCTCGATGGCTACATCGCGCAGGTCACCGCCGGGATCAACTCGGTGGCGTCGGCCGCCGCCAATCTCGGTGCCGTCAAGAACCGACTCGCGACCAACACGGAATTCGTCAAGACCCTGATGGACTCCGTGGACCGCGGTATCGGCCAGCTCGTCGACGCCGACATGAATGCGGAATCGACCCGCCTTCAGGCGCTCCAGACCCAGCAGCAGCTCGGCGTTCAGGCGCTCTCGATCGCCAACCAGAACAGCCAGAGCATCCTGTCGCTGTTCCGCTAAGCCGCGGCTTCGAAAACGACCGTGCTCCTCAGGGAGCACGGTCTCCGCCGTGAGCGGCGGATCCGACGGCACACGACGTGCCCACATCGATTTCCTGACGCCACATTCCAGGCAACACGCCGTCGGCGATCGCACCGCGATGCGACCGGCCGTCCGCTTGTCGCCGACGCGCGCAATTGCGTCACTCAGTCTCTTGTAAAATTGCAACGCCTCGCCGGCGAACCGACACATTCGTGGTCTCGCGCAACCTTCAGACAAGGTTGGCAGCAGAGTGTCCTCTACGTTCGCATTGGTATGAGGTCACATGCTGTTCAGTCGTGCGCAGATACAGCAACTGCTCAATAATCTGCTGGAGCTTGGGCCGCGACGCCTGATGGCCTTGGGATTGATCGGTTTCGCCGTTCTCGTCACTGTCGTGGGCGGCGCCTATTATCTGAGCCGGCCTGAATTCGAAACGCTCTATACCGGCCTTTCCCGCGAAGACGTGACGCGTATGGGTGCAGCGCTGCGCGAGCAGAACATCACCTTCGACGTCAACACCGCCGGCGACGCGATCTCGGTGCGTCCGAGCCAGACCATGCAGGCGCGGATGCTGCTCGCCGAGAAGGGGCTGCCGACCAGCGCCAATTCTGGCTACGAGCTGTTCGACAAGATCGGCTCGCTCGGTTTGACCTCGTTCATGCAGGAGGTCACCAAGCTCCGGGCACTCGAAGGCGAGATCGCGCGCACGGTGCAGTTGATGAAGGGCGTGAAGGCGGCGCGGGTGCATATCGTGATGCCGGTGCGGGGGTCGTTCCGCGCGACGCAGCAGCCACCTTCGGCATCGGTCGTGCTGCGCACCGACGGCGCGATCGAGGCGCGCACGGCGCAGTCGATCCGTCATCTCGTCGCGGCTGCCATTCCAGGCATGAGCCGCGACAAGGTCACGGTGCTTGACGCCGACGGTTCGATGCTGCTTGCCGAAGAGGACGAGGCCACTGCTGCTCCGACCAAGATGGCGAGCCTGCAGAAGACGGTCGGCGGAATGGTGCAGGAGAATATCCGCAAGGCGCTGACGCCATATCTGGGCCTCGACAATTTCGAAGTGAGCGTTGCATCGCAGCTCTCCACCGACAAGCGGCAGACCAACGAAACCGTCTACGATCCGGAGAGCCGCGCCGAGCGCTCGGTGCGGAACGTTCGCGAGAACGAGAAGTCACAGAACGCGGACCGTTCGCAGCCGACCACGGTGCAGCAAAATCTTCCCGACCAGCAGGTGAACGCTGGCGGCACCAAGAATTCCAGCGAAGACAAGACCCGCCGCGAGGACGTCACCAATTTCGAGGTCTCGTCCAAGACCACGACGACGGTGAGCGACGGCTATTCGGTGAAGAAGCTGTTCATTGCCGTGCTGGTCAACCGCGGGCGGCTCATTGCCGACCTCGGCGACAAGAGCAACCAAGCCATCGTCGACAGCAAGCTC
Source organism: Bradyrhizobium sp. 4 (assembly GCF_023100905.1). Classification (NCBI taxonomy): domain Bacteria; kingdom Pseudomonadati; phylum Pseudomonadota; class Alphaproteobacteria; order Hyphomicrobiales; family Nitrobacteraceae; genus Bradyrhizobium; species Bradyrhizobium sp. 4. The sequence continues at coordinate 6,229,493 of NZ_CP064686.1, read as the reverse complement.
GCCGAGATCAGCCAACTCGCGGCCACGGCCGGCGGGCTGGACAAGGCACGCGGCGACCAGATCCAGGTGACGGCCGTCGATTTCATCGAAGGCTCGCGCGAACTGGCGCCGGTGCCGCCGATCAGCTTCGTCGAGATGATCAACAAGCAGCTCGGCAGCGTCATCAACGCGGTCACGATCCTGGCCGTAGCTTCGATGCTGGTGTGGTTTGGACTTCGTCCTGCGGTCAATGGCATTTTGACCCATCGCGCGGCGCAGGAGCAGACCGAGGCGGCGGAAGCCGCCCAGCTCGAGTCGGCCGCAGGCGCCCTCGCATTGGCGGACAGCGAAGAAGCCGAGCTCAACCTGGTCGAAGACCTCGAAGGCAAGATGCAGCGAACGCCGCAGAAGCGGCTGGAGCAGATCGTTCGTCTCGATCAGATGCAGGCGGCAGCGATCCTTAAAGACTGGATGCGACGCGAGGAGGCGGCATGAACGCGGCAATCGGAAAGCTCCTGACGCAGTTCGACGTGAACGGGCGGGTCAAATCGCCTCCGCCTCCACCGCCGCCCAAAATCCAGGATGTGCTGACGAGGCCGAAGGAAGCCCGGCGCGAGCCTCAGCCGCAGCCTCAGACCCATTCGCAACCGCAATCGCAGCCGCAGCTTCAGTCGCCGCCTCCGGCGCCGAAGGCGGAAGCCCCGGCGGTCAATCTCCTGGACGATGCCTTTCGGCGCGGCCATGCGGCCGGCGTTGCGGACGGCGAGTCCAGGATCGCCGAGGAACGCGTGCGCAGCGCGATCCGGCTCGGCGAAGAGCGGGCCAAGTGGTCCGACCAGCAGGCGGTGGCGGTCGTCAGCGGCTTCGACACAGCTTGCCGTGAAATCGAGACCAACATCGCGAGCTCCGTTGCGCGGATATTGCTGCCGTTCCTCGCCGACGCGGTCCGCGACAAGGCGATCGGGTCGCTGGTCGAGCAGATTGCTGCGCTAACCGGCAATTCGCCGGTGCCGGTGTTCAAGGTCACCGGCCCGAGCGAACTGCTCGACCTGGTGAAGACGCAGCTCGGGACGGCGCGGCGAACCGGCATCGAGTATGAGGCCGCCGATACATTCGAGGTTCGCGTCGTGGCCGACCAGACCGTGATCGAGACCCAGATCACGGCCTGGAGCGAGAGCCTGAAAGAGGCGCGCCGGTAGTCCGTCATGAATGAGGTCAAGTCAGAACTCGTCATCATCCGCCGGCGGAGCGCCTTCGACGACGAGAAGCCGCACGGCGGCGTCTGGAAGATCGCCTATGCGGACTTCATGACCGCGATGATGGCGTTCTTCCTGGTGATGTGGCTGATCAATGCCCTCAACCAGGATCAGAAGCAGGTGGTCGCGAGCTATTTCAATCCGATCAAGCTCGCGGAGAACGCACCTGCCCCGAAGGGGCTCAAGGATCTCTCCAAGAAGGAGCCGTCGTCGTTCGACGGCCAGGACGGCAGGCGCCAGCCGGGAGGACCGAGCGAGGAACGTCGCGGTGACTCTCCGACGGCCGAGAAGCCGCCCTTCTACGAGGAGAAGGTCCTGTTCCGCGATCCCTATACGACACTCGCCGAGATCGCCAGCAGCGCGAACCAGGCCTCGGGCCAGCGGCGCGCCGGCGCTTTGACGTCCGCCGAAGAGGATGGCCTCAAGGGCGGCGACGCCTACCGCGATCCGTTCGATCCCGGCTATTGGAAGCTTGCGCCGCAGGCACCCAAGGATGCCGATCGCATCATCGAGCCCAAGCCCGAGCTGAAGCCGAATGCGTCCGCGCGCGACACTGCGTCCGGCACAGGCGAGAGCGAGCCACAGGCACGCCGAGCCAGGCAGGACGATGCCGGCGGAAGCGTGGCTCCGAACGCCGATGCGTCGTCCGCAAGCCTGTCGGCTCTGCTGCCGCCGGGGCCCACGCCATCACAGGCCTCACGCGAAGGGAGCGCGCAGCCCGGCGCCCAGGCTGGTAATCAAGCCAATGCCGCCGCTCAGCCGCGTCCCAACGACACGACGAAGGAATCCGAGCCGCGCGACGCGGCTCAGGCCCAGCAATTAGCGGTCAACCAGCTTCAGTCGGCGATCGCGGACGCGCTGTCGGACGTCAAGGCTGGCGCCGGACCGGTGGCCGAGGTGCGTCAGGTCGAGGAAGGCCTGCTGATCAGCCTGACCGACGATGCCAACTTCGGCATGTTCGCGGTCGGCTCGGCTGAGCCGCGGCCCGAACTCATCCGGGTGATCGACAAGATCGGCCCGCTGCTGACGAAGCGTCCCGGCGTGATCATCGTCCGCGGCCACACCGACAATCGGCCGTACCGTTCGGAGGCCTATGACAACTGGCGGCTGTCGACGGCCCGTGCGCAGATGGCCTATTACATGCTGGTCCGCTCCGGTGTCGATGCGCAGCGCATCGAGCATGTCGAGGGTTATGCCGATCGGCGGCCGAAACTTCAAAACGATCCGGCGGCCGCGCAGAATCGCCGGATCGAGATCATGGTCCGGGAGAAGCGTCCTTGATCAGGCCGCTTCTCCGCGCCGCGCTCCTGATGCTGCTGCCGTTCACGGCGGCAGGCGCATTCGCCGAGCCGGCACCGATGCCGCCCCCGCTGGTATCGGCATCGGGCGAGCCATACGAGCTCGTTCGGGCGTTGCAGGCCGTGCAGGACGGCATCGCCAACGGCGATAGCGCGGCGCACGGCAGCCACGGCGCATTGATCCGACAGATCGGCGAAAAATTTCTCGCCGCCGATCCGGGCGTGTGGAGTAATTCGCAGAACGGCCAGGCCGCCATCATCTACCTGCTCAGCGGTGGCGCGCCGCAAATCATCCGCAAGCTGCCGCGCGACAAGCTGAACGTCGATGGACGGCTGTTCGATGGCGCGCTTGCCTATGTCGAGGGTCGTCAGGACGAAGCGCGCGAACTGCTCAAGGACGTCAAGCCGCGGACGGTTCCGTCGGGCCTGGGCGGACAGCTCGCGCTGGTCCAGGGCGCGCTGTTCGCACGCGCCGAGGCATCGCTCGCAATCGAGCGTCTGGATGACGCGCGCTTGCTCTTGCCGGGCACATTGGTGGAGGAGGCCGCGCTGCGGCGCGAGATCCTGTTGGTCGGGCAAGCCGAGGATTTCGACAAGTTCGAGTTCCTGACGCTGGCCTATATCAGGCACTACCACAACTCGGTCTATGCCGGGGACTTCTGGCAGCGCTTTGCGACCGGCCTGACGCAGTCGAGCCTCGCGCTCGACGAGCGTCGGTTTGCGCGGATCACCACCCTGCTGGAGCAGATCGACCGCGCGAGCCGCCTCAAGCTCTATCTCGTGATCGCGCGGACCGCGATGGTGCGCGGAGGGCTGGCCGTGACCCGGCTTGCCGGCGAGCGTGCCCTGACTCTCAGCGCCGATGCCTCGGCGGAGCGCGAGCGGGCGCATTTGTTCCGCGGCGTGTCGCGGGCGCTCGCCGACGAATATGACGGCGGTCTCGCCGAGTTGAAGGCGCTCGACCGGTCGAAGCTGCCCGAGCGCGACATCCCCTTTCTCAATGCAACGGTGCAGCTCGCACTCGACGTTCGCAAGCCGTTCGCTGGCGGATCCGCCGCCGCAGCCGACAAGTCTCCGGTCACGCCGGCGCGTCTCGACCTGGCGTCGTCGACCGCAACGCTTGCGCGCGCGCAGAAGCAACTCGGGGAACTCGAACTTCTCACCAGGGATCGCCGTCCATGACGAAGCTCAGTGGAACCTCCGGACAGGTCTTTTCGAGTCTCGCCGAAAGCCTCAACATGCGGGGCACATCGCGCTCCGGCAAGAGCGCCGGACCGAAGGCGCAGGCGGACTCCTCCTTCAACGATCTGCTGCACACCGTCTCGAGTCTCGCGAAGCGGGCGCTCAACGACGAGGGCGGCGACACGGCGGTGAAAGCCGGAACGCTGCGAACGCGCCTGGCGCATCAGAGCGGGAAGGACGACGCTAGCGACGAGACGGTGCACGACCGTGCCGCGGCAGCCGAAGAGCCCGGATCCAGGGAGAAACCCACCGAGAAATCGTCCGGGAAACATGGATTCCTCGATCCTACCGAGCAGGCCGACGTCCAGAGCCGATCGAGCATTGCCGGGATCATGGGGCAGGAGATCGTCGCCGGGCCGCCGGTCGTGATGCCGCAGATGCAAGCACCGGCCGGCGACAAGAAGGATGCGTCCGGGCGCGACGAGCGGTCTTCCACGACGAAGCGCGACGTTCAGGCCATGGGAACGGGAAAGGCGACGACCCCCGAGCTCGCGTCTCCCGCGGCTCCAACCACTGCGCACTCGCAGACCGCGGCGTCGCACGCGACGGCTACCGACCAGGCGACATCGCCGCAAGGCAGTGAGCCGTCGCAGGAGGCAACCGCACCCGGCTTCGACGCCGTCGCGGCCAATGTCGAGCGTGCTGCCAAGGTTTCGGCGCGGGACGCATTGCCCGGGACGACCAAGGTCACCGTAGTCCAGCAAGAGACTCATCTGCCGCCGGCGCAGTTCAACGCTCCGCAGCAGGTTGCCAACGCCGTTATCGCCGAGCTGAAAGAAGCTCCGGCACCGGTCTCCGCAGCTGCAGATGTTGCCGCGTCCCAAGCCAATGCGCCGGATCAGCCGCTCAAGATCCTGACCATCAATCTCGAGCCGCCCGCGCTCGGCAATGTCACCGTGCGCCTTCGTCTGGTCGGCAACGAGGTGTCCGTCCACCTTGCCGCCGCGCGCAAGGACACGAGCCAGATGCTGGATCAGCAGCGCGATTCGATCCGCGAGCTGATGCAATCGGCGGGCTACGTCGCCGACATAGCACCCGTCCAGCACGGCTCGCTGGATGGTTTCCAGAGCGGCTCCGGCCAGTCGCAGCCGCAGCTTTCGGGCCAGCAACAGCCCTCGTCGCAGTCGCAAGGCACGTTCGACGGTACGAGCAATTCGTCGGGACAAGCCGACGGCGGCGCCAAGCAGGCCCGACAGGAGCGCCCGTCCAACCAGGAGACGCGTCATGATCAGGACGTGGCGCCGCAGATTCGTCGCGGCCCTGTTTATCTGTAACGCCGGCGCCGCGACTGCTGCGACCGACAATTCGCGCCCGTGCGAGCGCGAGATGGCGCGTGCGTCCCAGCAGCACGGAATTCCGCTCGGCATTCTCTACGCGGTCGGCCTGACCGAGACCGGCCGGCGCGGCGCGCTTCATCCTTACGCGCTCGGCGCCGATGGACAGACCGTATTCGCCAAAGACATGAACGACGCGATCGCCAACTTCGAAGCCATGCGAGCTAGGGGGATCAAGCTGATCGACCTCGGCTGCATGCAGATCAACCACTACTATCACGGCGACAAATTCGTCTCGGTCCGGGCGATGTTCGATCCCGCAGGGAATGTCGACTACGCCGCGCGCTTCCTGAAGGAGCTGAAGCAGCGCGAGGGCAGCTGGACCATGGCGGTCGCCCGCTACAATGCAGGCCCCAACAACCAGCCGGCGCAGAAGCGCTACGTCTGCCACATCGTCGCGCATCTCGTCTCGAGCGGCTTCGGCGCGTGGACCGACAAGGCGCGCTCGTTCTGTCAGCCCAAGACGAGCTGACGACATGAAGTTGTGCATGGTTTCTTACCATCAGCCCCGCGCAAGCAAAACCCATCATTGTAATTGCAACCTACTTAAGGAGCCCAATCCATGAGCCTCTATGGCATTATGCGTACCGGCGTTTCCGGGATGGCCGCGCAATCCAACAAGCTGTCGACGGTTTCGGACAACATCGCGAACGTCAACACCACCGGCTACAAGCGGGCTTCGACCGAATTCTCCTCGCTGATCCTGAAGAGCGGCTCCGGCAATTACGATTCCGGCGCCGTCGAGACCACCGTCCGCTACGCCATCAGCGACGCCGGACATACGCAATTCACCACATCGAGCACGGATCTTGCCGTTCAAGGCAACGGCTTCTTCGTGGTGTCCGACGCCACCAACACGCAGCAGTTCCTGACGCGGGCCGGCTCGTTCGTCCCGGACAGCCAAGGCAATCTGGTCAATGCGGCCGGCTACTACCTCCTCGGCCAGCCGGGGAAGGTGACTAATTTCTCACAGAACAGCCTGTCGGGAATGCAGATCGTGAACATCGCCCAGGTCTCGCAGGTGCCCGTGCCATCGACGGCGGGAACGCTCACCACCGGCAATCTGGATCCGACGGCAGCACTCATTGCCGGTCCGCCCGGTCCGGGCGCGTACTCGTCGAAAAGCTCGATCGTGGCCTACGACAATATCGGCCAGCCCGTTAAGGTCGATCTCTATATGTCCCATACCGCGACAGCGGCGGGCTTGGACACCTGGCAAATCCAAGCCTACAACTCGACGACGGGCGCCACGCTCGGCGCGACCGGAACTTATACCTTCGACACGACGACGGCCGGAAAGGGCGCGCTGGCCGCAGCGAGCGCCACGACGCTTGCATTTCCGGTAACCGGCGGCGCGACCGTGACCCTCGACTTGTCGAACATGACGCAGGTCGGCACCAACTTCAGCTTCAAGGCCACTGTCAACGGTAGCGTTCCGTCGGCCATCGATAAGGTCGACGTTGACCAGAACGGGTACGTGACCGCCGTGCTCAAGAACGGTCAGCAACTGACGCTCTACACGCTCATGCTCGCCGACGTGGCGAGCCCCGATAATCTGACGCCCGAGCCGGGCAACGTCTATTCGACCAACCAGAATTCGGGCAACGCCCAGGCCGCGAATGCCGGCACCGGTGGGCTTGGCACGATCCAGTCTGAAGCGCTGGAAGACTCCAACGTCGATCTCGCGGACGAGCTCACCGGGATGATCGAGGCACAGCGTGGCTTCACCGCGAACTCGAAATCGTTCCAGACCGGCGCCGACCTGCTCGACGTCGTCGTCAACCTGAAGCGCTGAATCCTTCTGCACTCGTCCCGGCCAAGAGTAGACCATGTCCCTTACCGCTGCTCTCGACTCCGCTCGCGCATCGCTCATGGCGTCGGGCATCCAGTCGTCGACGATCTCGCGCAACATCGCCGGTGCCAGTGCCGCCGGCTATTCGCGCAAGATCGCCGTATTGGACAATCTCCCCGGGGCCGGCGTTTACGTGGCGGCGATCCAGCGCGCCGCCAGCTCGGGGCTCTACGACAATGTCTTGACCGCAACCTCGACGTCGGCCAAGCAGAGCGCGATCCTTGACGGTCTCCAGAAGATCGCATCTGCCACGGTGGACGATCCGGAACTCGACCAGTCGCCGACGGCGCAGCTCAACGCGCTGAAGAAGGCGCTCCAGCAATATGCCAACGCCCCGGACAACACCACGCTGGCGCAGGCAGCGGTGACGTCCGCCAAGGACATGGCGATCGCGCTCAACCAGGCGACCCAAACCGTGCAGACGGTCCGTGAGGGCGCGGATGCCGACATGCAAACGTCGGTTCAAAACATCAATCGGTTGCTCTCCCAGTTCCAGACCGTCAACACCGCGATCGTGAAGGGGACGATCTCCGGCGACGACATCACCGACTACCTCGACCAGCGCGACAGCATCGTCTCGCAGATGTCACAGGAGGTCGGAGTGTCGATGTCGCTCCGTCCTAACGGGGACGCGGCGCTCTATACCGACAGCGGCGTCGTGCTGTTCGACAAGATAGCGCGAACGGTGAGCTTTGCGCCGACGAACGCCTATACGGCCGGCACCACCGGCAATGCCGTCTATATCGACGGCGTTCCGGTAACCGGCGCCAATTCCGTGATGCCGCTCAAGTCCGGCAAGCTTGCTGGCCTCGCGCAGCTGCGCGACAATGATACCGTTACTTACCAGAGCCAGCTCGACGAAATCGCGCGCGGCCTGGTCGATGCCTTCAAGGAAAGTGACCAGTCGCCTGTTCCGACGCTGCCCAACGTCCCCGGTCTCTTCACCTATCCCGGCGCGCCGGCGATGCCGGCGAGCGCCACCGTCTTGGTGGGCCTCGCTGGTACGATTTCCGTTGCTGCATCGGTCGATCCGGCCCAGGGCGGCAATCCCAATCTGCTGCGCGACGGTGCGATCAGCGGCAACGTCGCATACCAATACAATACCGTCGGCAATGGCGGTTACTCGGCCCGGCTGCAGCAGCTCATTGGCGCCATGGATGCGTCGCAGCCGTTCGATGCAACCACGCAGGGCAAGCCGAACGGCAGCTTGATCGACTTCGCGTCGTCCTCGACGAGCTGGATCGAAAACCAGCGCAAGACCGCCGATTCCAACGTCACCTACCAGAAAACGTTGCTCGACCGCAGCACCGCGGCGCTGTCGAACGTCAGCGGCGTCAACATGGACGACGAGATGTCGTTGATGCTCCAAGTCGAACGCACCTATTCGGCCTCGTCGAAGATCATCTCGACCGTCGACGAAATGTTGCAGAGCCTGCTGGCTGCCGTGGGAAATTAAGTCATGATGAGCGCGAACTACATCTCGACCTTGATGCTGTCTTCGTCGTTGAGGTCCTCGATCACCAACAATCAGGCCGCGCTGGCCAAGGCCTCGAAGGAAGCCACCACCGGCCGCTTCGCCGATGTCGGCCTCGAGCTTGGCGCCACGACGGGAGGCGACGTCACCCTGCGGGCGGACCTAAGCTTTGCCGATCAGCTCGTCGATACCAACGGGCTGGTCTCGGGACGCCTGGACATCACGCAGAGCCGGATCACCCAGCTTGGTTCGACCGCAACGGACTTCCTCAAGGACCTGATCGCGGCTCGCAGTACCGACGGCGGCGGGCGGATCATCCTGCCGCCTGCGTCCTCCAACCTCCAGGATCTGATTGGCGCGCTGAACGTCTCCTATAACGGCTCGTCTCTCTTCGCGGGGATCAACACGCAGAACACGCCGATCACGGCCTACACCGCGGGCTCGGCCAGCAAGAACCAGGTCGATGCCGACTTCCTTGCGGCCTTCGGCTTCTCGCAATCATCGCCCAGCGTGAACACCATCACCCCGGTCCAGATGCAGACCTTCCTCGACACCACCTTCGATGCCGAGTTCGCGAGCCCGGCCTGGAACACGAATTGGTCATCGGCGACCGACCAGGTGATGCAAAGCCGTATCTCGACGACCGAGATCGCCGATACCTCCGTCAGCGCCAATCAGACGGGCTTCCGCAAGCTCGCCGAGGCCTACACCATGATGGCAGATCTCGGGAACGCGAATCTGGACCAAGCGACGTTCCAGGTCGTCGTGGACAAGGCCATCGGCCTTGTCGGGAACGCCATCACTGACCTTGCGACCCTCGGCGGCGACATCGGCACGGTCCAGCAGCGGATCACCTCTGCAACCGACAAGCTGAAGACGCAGCAGGACATTCTGAACAATCAGATCGTCGGTATAGAGAAGGTGGACCCGACGGAAGCCTCCGTCAGGGTCAACACCTTGCAGACGCAGATCCAGACGGCGCTTGCGCTCACCTCGCAACTCCAGAAGATCAGCCTCATCAACTATCTCTGAGTCCAGCTCCTTCGTAAGGCGCGTAACCCTTGTCTTGTTGTTCGGTCTCCTGCGCAGAGTTGTCCTGATGACGTTTGAAGCCTATGAATCGGTCGTCGACGAGAGCGGCTATGAGGCGCGGGGCCGCGAGCGGCAGGCGCTCAGCCTCGGCATCGACCGGCTCGAGCGGATCCAGGAGGACCGCTTCAGCCTCGAGGATCTGGTCGAGAGCCTGCTCTATGTGCGGCGGCTGTGGACGATCTTCATCGAGGATCTCGCGCATCCGGAAAACGGGCTTCCGGAAAAGCTGCGCGCGGACATCATCTCGATCGGGCTTTGGGTGGTCAAGGAAGCCGATCGCCTTCGCGAAGAAAAGTCGAACGACGTGATCCAGCTCATCGAAATCAACCGCCTGATCCGAGACGCACTTTGATGAAGATATCCTTGCGTGCGGGCGAACGGGTCTACATCAACGGCGCCGTGCTGCGCGTGGACCGCAAGGTCTCCGTCGAACTCGTCAATGACGTGATGTTCCTGCTCGAAGGGCAGATCATGCAGGCCTCCGACGCCACAACGGCGCTGCGGCAGCTCTATTTCATCGTCCAGCTCATGCTGATGAATCCGACCGACGTTCGGGACGCTTCGGCTCTCTATGGGCAGCATCACGCGGCCCTGCTCGCCGTGTGCGAGAGCCAGGAGATGCTGGTCGGGCTTGGTGCGGTCGACGACCTGGTCGGGGCGAGCCGTTACTTCGAGGCGCTCAAGCGGATCCGAGCACTGTTTCCGGTGGAGCAGGCCATCCTGGCCGGCGCCAAGATCGATTCCCCATTCGAGGCTGCCTGACAGCGGAGAGCGACATGAACGTCACCAGCGCGACCGATAGCACCAGCAAGTCGTCCAGTTCGACCAGCTCGACGACGTCGAGCACCGGCGTCGACTACAACACGTTTCTTCAGCTCCTCGTCGCGGAGATGAAGAATCAGGATCCGACCAATCCGATGGACACTTCGCAATATATGAGCCAGTTTGCGCAGCTCTCGTCGGTCGAGCAGGCGATGCAGACCAATACCAAGCTCGACGCCCTGCTGTCTTCGCAGTCGCTGTCGCAGGCCAATGGACTGATCGGAAAGACCGTCAGCTTCACGGACTCGACCGGAGCAAGCTTCAGCGGCAAGGTCGCTTCGGTCTCCATCAACAGCGACGGCTCCATCGCGACACTCGAGAACGGTACGAAAGTCGCGATCGGCCCCGGTCTCACGATCAGCCAGTCATGAACGAACGGGATGCCCTCGACATCGTCCAGGCGGCGATCTGGACCATCATCGTCGCCTCCGGGCCTGCCGTCGGTGCCGCGATGCTGGTCGGCACCATCATCGCGCTGATCCAGGCGCTGACCCAGATCCAGGAGGTGACGCTGACCTTCGTTCCGAAGATCATCGTCATTCTCGTGGTCGTTGCCATCTCCGGCTCCTTCATCGGAGCCCATCTCTCCACCTTCACCGAGATGGTCTATTCGCACATCGAGCGCGGCTTCTGATCCGGGCGGCCCCGGCCGCCTCTGCCACCCCTGCCACCACCCCCGCGTAAGCTTTGCACGGCAGATTACGGGCCGGATCCTCTGCCGGTGACCCATGACGGATACGTTAGCCGCTAGCCTGCCGACCCCGCGACGATTGGGCGCCGACGCCTTTTTCGCAGGCGGCATCGTGGCCATGCTCACGATCCTGTTCCTGCCCATACCGCCGATCCTGATCGATCTCGGCCTCGCATTCTCGATCGCGCTGTCGGCGCTGATCCTGATGGTCGCGCTGTGGATCCAGCGGCCGCTCGATTTCTCGGCCTTCCCGACCGTGCTCCTGATCGCGACGATCCTGCGGCTTGCGCTCAACGTCGCAACGACCCGTCTCATCCTGTCGCGCGGCGGGGAGGGCGAAAACGCCGCGGGCCATGTCGTTGCCGGTTTCTCGAAGTTCGTCATGGGTGGTGACTTCGTCATCGGCCTGATCATCTTCGCGATTCTGGTCACGGTGAACTTCGTCGTGATCACGAAGGGCGCAACGCGTATCGCCGAAGTCGGCGCCCGTTTCACTCTGGATGCCATCCCCGGCAAGCAGATGGCGATCGACGCGGATCTGTCCGCGGGCCTGATCGACGACAAGGAGGCCCAGCGCCGGCGGCGCGAGCTGGAAGAGGAGAGCGCGTTCTTCGGCGCCATGGACGGCGCCTCGAAATTCGTCCGCGGCGATGCCGTCGCCGGCCTGATCATCACCGCGATCAACATTTTCGGCGGTATCATCATCGGCGTGACGCATCACGGATTGACGCTGGCACGCGCCGCCGACGTCTACACCAAGCTCTCCGTGGGCGACGGTCTGGTAACGCAGATGCCCGCGCTGATCGTGTCGCTGTCGGCGGGCCTGCTCGTCTCGAAGGGCGGCACCAGAGGTTCGGCCGAGCAGGCGGTGTTGCGCCAGCTCGGCGGCTATCCGCGCGCGGTGTCGGCCGCCGCGCTGATGATGTTCGTGCTCGCCTTGATGCCGGGGCTGCCGACGGCGCCCTTCCTGCTGCTCGGCGGCGTCATGGCTTTCGTCGGATACTCGCTGCCGAGGCGGCAGGCAGCCCTGAAGCAGAAGGAAGATGCTCGCAAGGCCGACGAACGCGCCCAGGTCGATGCCAAGGAGTCCGTCAAGGAATCGCTCAAGACCGCGGAGATCGAGCTGGCGCTCGGGGGCCACCTCTCGGTCCATCTGCTGGGCTCGCGCAACGAGCTGGCGCACCGCGTGGCCAAGATCCGCAAGAAGTTCGCCAAGCAGTACGGCTTCGTGGTTCCCGAGATCAAGCTCACCGACAATTTGTCGATCGATCCCAAGGGATACCAGATCCGAATCCACGACACCCGCGTCGCCCAGGGCGAGCTCAGGCTCGGCGAAGTGCTGGTGCTCGTCGACAAGGATGGCAAGCCCGACGTTCCCGGCGAAGAGGTGATCGAGCCGGCCTTCGGCATGAAGGCGCTGTGGGTGACGGACGCGTTCACCGACGAGGTCAAGCGCCAGGGCTGCAAGCCGGTCGACAATCTCTCGGTGCTGCTCACGCATCTGAGCGAAGTGATCAGGGCCAACCTCGCCCAGCTCCTGTCCTACAAGGACATGCGCGGCCTGCTCGACCGGCTCGATCCCGAATACAAGCGCCTGGTCGAGGATCTCTGCCCGTCGCAGATATCGTATTCGGGGCTGCTGGCGATCCTGAAGATCCTGCTGGCCGAGCGCGTGTCGATCCGCAACCTTCATCTGATCCTCGAAGCCATCGCCGAGATCGCGCCCCATGTGCGGCGCTCCGAGCAGGTGGCAGAGCATGTGCGTACACGTCTTGCCCAGCAGATTTGCGGCGATCTCACCGACAACGGCGTGCTCAACGTGGTCCGTCTCGGCAACCGTTGGGATCTCGCGTTCCACCAGAGCCTGAAGCGCGACGCCAAGGGCGACGTCGTCGAATTCGACGCCGATCCGCGCCTGATCGAGCAGTTTGCGACCGAAGCCAGCGCCGCGATCCGCAAGTTCACCGAGAACGGCACCAGCGTGGTGCTGGCGGTGACCCCGGAAGCGCGTCCCTATGTCCGGATGATCCTGGAGCGGGTCTTTCCGACCCTGCCGATCCTGTCGCATGTCGAGGTCGCGCGCAGCACCGAGATCAGGGCCCTCGGAGCCATATCGTGATCAGCGGCCTCACCGATAGCGTGCTGGTGACGTTCATCGTGTTCTGCCGCATCGGTGCCTGCCTGATGCTGGTGCCCGGCTATTCCAGCGTCAACGTTCCGGCCCAAGTCCGCTTGTTCGTCGCGCTCGTCACGACGTTTGCGCTGACGCCGATCCTGATCGCCGTCCTGAAACCACTTACGGACAACGCGGCGCCGCTGACCCTCGTGCTGCTGATCTGTTCCGAGCTCGTGGTCGGCAGCGTCATCGGGCTCGGCGGTCGCGTGTTCTTTCTCGCACTCCAGACCATGGCCACCGTGATGGCCAGCGCAATCGGGTTGAGCAACATCCCGGGGACGCCGGTCGGCGACACCGATCCGGCGCCGGCCCTGGTGCCGCTGATCATGACGTCCGTCACCACGCTGTTCTTCATGACCGACCAGCACTGGCAGGTCCTGCGCGGCCTGATGAACTCCTACGACGTCTGGCATCCCGGCGACCGGCTCGGCGGCAGCATGCCGCTCGACCAGCTCGTCGGAAGGCTGTCGGAGGCATTCGTGCTGACGCTGCGGATCGCCAGCCCTTTCATCGTCTATTCGGTCGTCGTCAACCTGGCGGTCGGCCTGATCAACAAGCTGACGCCGGCGATTCCGGTCTATTTCATCTCGGTACCGTTCGTGCTGTTCGGTGGCTTCCTGCTGCTCTACCTCACCAGCGACGAGCTCTTGACGCAATTCATGCTTGGCGTCTCCTCGTGGCTGGCGGAGTGATCGGCCATGACGTCGCGCGCGGACAAGCTCGGCCGGATGGTCTCGCTCGTGAAGCTCCAGCTCCGGCTGTCAGAGTGGCAGCTCGCGCATCTGCGGCAGCAGGAGCGCAGCTTGCAGGATGAACAGGAATGGCTGGTGGGAACTCTCAACGAGGGCAAGCCGCCAGCGGGATCATCGAGCGAATCGGTCGCGCGGCGTCTGACCAGAACCAGCGTCGGCGCGCGCGCGGTTCAGGCGCAGGCCTCGCAGCAGCTCGACCAGGTTCGCGCGGAGAGCCGCCGTGTGAAGCAGTTCGAGCAGGTCGCGAAGGCGGCGCTCGCGGACAAGCTTCGCGACGCCGAGAAGCGATCGCTCGAGGAAATGACGGGAACAAGCCTCACCGTGCGCGAGTGGACGCCACGGCAAGCCAATCGGACCAAGACATGATCGTGACAGCGACACCCGACCTCGTTCTCGACGTCCTCGATGCTGCCGATCCCGTGACGCAGCGCGCGGCCACCGCGAAGCTCGACGCGTTGAAATCATCGGACGCGGATTTCGCCGCCACGATGGACGCGGAGGTCGGCAAGGCGAAGGCCAAGACGGCAGCTGCCGATCAATCCGCGACGAAGGTTTCGGAACCGCAGTCGGGCGCGGTGAACGGGGCGCCGGTGCAGGTGATCAAGGCGCCGGCATCCGGCGAGGTGTACCGCAAGTTCGAGGCCTTCATCCTCCAGACCTTCGTCGAGACGATGCTGCCGAAGGAGTCCGAGGAGGTCTTCGGGAAGGGCACGGCGGGCGGCGTCTGGAAGTCGATGCTGGCGGAGCAACTTGGTGCGCAGTTGGCAAAGGGCAAGGGCATTGGCATTGCCAAGCAGTTTGCTGCCGCGCATCCGGCGGGACCGGACGCTACGGGCAAGGCCGGATGATTCGGGAATGGGTGACAGAAGTTGAAGGGTGAATTTCCTATGCAGGCACAAGAAGGCGCGGCGGCCATGGTGATGGAGCAGCCGGCCGTGGACACCGAGGCGATGACGACGGCGGCCATTTCGGGGGATGCCCTGTTGCCCGTGCTGCTGCCGAATGTCGGTGGCGAGGTGGCGAACGACGGTGCGGAGGCGGCGAGATCGGACGAGGTGCGCGGCCTGTTGGCTGCGATCCGCCGGCTCGAAGGCATCGTCGAAGAGGAGACGGCTGCGCTCGCGACGGGCAAGAAGATCGACTTCGACGAGTTCAGCGCCCGGAAGAGCCGGAGCATGCTGGAATTCGTCCGCCTGATGCGGGCACGAATGCACCTCGGCGGCGAGCTCGAGATCACCGAGGAGGTCCAGCGGCTGCGCGAGAAGCTCGAGCGAAACCGTTCCATCCTCGAAATGCATTACGATGCGGTGCGCGAGGTTGCGACCATCATCGTCAAGGCCATCAAGGACGCCGAGTCGGACGGCACCTATACCGGTCGCGCAGCACAGGACGGAAAATGATCAGACTCGTGCTGGCCGGGCTCTGGGTATGCATCCTCACCGCGGGAACGAGCTATGCCGTGGCCTATTGGAAGGAAAATGGCAGCCTGCTGCCGGCAAAGGACGAATATCTTGACGGGCTGCAGTACCAGAAGACGCGGGCGCTGAGCGTGCCGATGGTCGAGAGTGGCAACGTGCAGGGCTACATCGTCGCGCGCTTCGTCTATACCGTAGAGGCGCGGACCATGCACCAGCTCAACGTTCCGCCCGAGCCGTTCGTCGTCGATGAAGCCTTCCGCAGGATCTATGCCGACGACCGCCTCGATTTCAGAAAGCTCGCCCGTTACGACCTCTCCATCCTCACGACGGCCATCAAGCAGCGTGTCAACGAGCGAATGCAGGCCGAAGTCGTCCAGGACGTCCTTGTCGAGGACTTCAATTACGTGTCGAAGGAAGAATTCCAGCAGAAGCCCTAGGGCATTACCGGTTCTGATTTAATCAGAAGCGAGCCTCTAGAATATACTTACACGCGAGCCGCAGCGCCGGTACTGCCGCGCTCTATTCGCCGTTGACGTCAGAAACTACAACGGCCTCTGCGAAGGTGGTTCGCAGAGGCCGTTGTCGGTTTCGTGGCAGCGCCCTGCCGATCAGTTTCCGGCCGGATACGCCACTGGGGCGGTATGCGCCCTGTTCAGCAGGATGCCGACTTCGTCGAGCTCCTGCATCGGCACGTCGATGGTCTCGCCGGCCGGGATGTCGAGGCGGTATCCGACGTAACGCCGGGCCACGATTGCATCGAGGCCGAGGCGGTCGCGGAGTTTCTTGCGCAGTTTGCTGACGTGGCTCTCGATCACGCTCTCGTCGAATGTCGCTTCGAAGATGCCATAGACCGCGTTGAAGATCTGCGTCTTGGTGACCCACTTGCCGTGGTTGCTGACCATATATTCGAGAATGCGCAGTTCGCGGCGGGGCAGGGTGAGGGCGTGGCCAGCGATCTCGGGGTCACGTCCGTTGAAGAAGACCTGGATCCTGGTCTCGCAGGGCCTCGGCAGTTCCCCGACCCGGCGGCGCGCAATCGCGGCCGTTCGGGCGAGGATCTCGCGGAGGTGAATCGGCACGTGGACGACGTCATCGACGCCCGACTCGAAGAGCTCCAGCGTGTTCTTGAGCATCTTCTGGCCGCTCATGGCGATGATAGGGGCCGAGGAGCGCTTGCGCATCGCCCGCGGCAGGCTTCCGCGGGTGTCGCAATCCCCGAGGAGGAAGGCGTCCACCGCGGCCAGATCCGATTCACTCGCAGATTGCAGCCAGTCCCAGAATTCTCCGGAGGAGAAGCCGATCGACGATACACCTTCGCGAACGAGCCCTCCGACATAGCTGTTCGTGACGCTCTCGCGATCATCAACGATAATATACATCAGTTTTTCGCCCCTGTTTCGCACTTGTTTCGGCCGGTTGTTTGTTGTGATGCCCGGCTCGGCAACTGTGCTGTTTGACGATATTCCATCCCGCGAACCCTTATTATGGTTTCGATATTCGCGGGCAGCCCTACGCATTCAGTGCCTGCGTCTCGCAGGCCTGCTACTTCGACTCGATACTGAACGCTTACTGCGTGAGGCTCGGCGGGTGTCTTGCGGATCACCTCGCGGAGCGGATTGAGAAAGCGACCTAGAACAGTTGCGCCAAGTTGCTCATTGCATCCGAACGCTACTGTACTGTGTCAATCCCCTCGCCAACTGGCGAGAATCACTTGAGTAGGACCGTAACAATTGCCGATTTCCGATCAAGCGTGCGCAACTAAGCGTTTGCTACACGTGCTTGATGCTGTTTGTTTGGTTCGAGTTGTTTCTTTGTATATTCAATCGCATCAGTTGATTTGGAATTCGAACTAGTTTTGCACCCTGGCGGTTCTAAAGTTCCGCATCCCCGTATGATTACAGACATTTTGGGTGGTGCTGCGCTTAACGCACATCGGTGGGTTTTCAACCCGGGATTGACTCTCGTCATCGTCTGCCCACATGCGACAATTCGACTCATGTATGGCGAGGCGACTCCAGCTTGGCGAAATCTTGGCGAGGGTGTGTCTTTCGAGTCGCACTCTCGCCACGTGCGTGACGCGTTTGACTCATGTGACGTCGCATCGCGCGTGATGAAAAGTTTTCGATACGTACGTTTCAGGCAAGCTTCGGCAAATAATGTCACCGTTCGACAGATCGAACCGAACGGAGCATTCTCGCATGTTGTCCGATGGACAAGCTCGTCCCAACGCGACCGCCGATGTTTCCGCAGCGGCGAAACCGGCTGCGGAGACGCGCGATGCCAGAGACAATGTGGCGCCGACGGCCAAGCCTTTTGCAAATACCCAGTCTTTTGCAAATACCAAGCCCACTGCAAATACCAAGCCTGCCGCGAATACCAAGCCCGCTGCGAGCACCAAGCCCGCGTCGGCAGCAGCGAACGATGAAACTCTGGCGAAAGAGGCGCTCGAGGGTCTGAAGCGTATTCGCGCCAAGGCGCGCCTCGACAAGATGGCAATCTCCAAGCCTACGCCCATCGTGATCAAGCCGGCCGTGATCGTGGCCAAACCGCTGCCGCCGCGCCCGACATGGGTCGTGCCGCTCGCGACATTGGCGGTTGCTGCGATCCTGGTCGTCTGTGCCTGCACCGGCGTAATCGCCTATCTCACCACGCAGCCCGCCCAGAGCAACGTCGCGGCCAATACTGAGATCAGGAACCTGCGCGAGACGGTGGCGCAACTGCGCAGGCAGGTGTCGGGCGTGTCCGACAATCTCGACGGCCTGCGCACCGCGGTCGATCAATCGAGCAAGGCGACCAATGACCGTTTTGGCCGGTTTGGCGAAAATCTGGATCGCATCGAACGGGTGAGCTCGTCCTCTACGGTGAAGCTCGACAAGCTTGCCCAGGTGCAGGCCCAGGCTCCGGCGCCCGTCGCCACACAGCCAATGCCAATGATGGCCTCGGCCGCTACGCCCGAGATCACGGGATCGGTAGCACCGTCCGAGCGCATCTCGGCGCTGCGCAAGACGGTCAAGGGCTGGTCGGTCCGCCAGGCCTATGAGGGGATTGCGATCCTGCAAGGCCCGAACGGCGTCGTCGAGGCGGTGTTGGGACAGCAGGTGCCCGGCCTTGGCCGTATCGAGGAGATCAAAAACGAGAACGGACGTCTGGTGGTCGAGTCCAGCGGGGGCGTCATCTATTCGTCACGCAAGGCCACGCCCTGATCGAGGGCCACTTCTATTTGCGGTGATGCTCGAAGCTGGTGCATAGCAGATCGACCTCCGCCTCCGCGATCGGCGCCCGAAACAGGCGGCAGCTGAACTCGGCCGTCGTCCTGCTGTCCGTGGTGGTGCGATCTTCGCGGAGGAAGATGCATCGCTTGCAGACGTCGGTATGGTGCCGCTGTTCGGCCGCGTCCGACTGATCCAGCACGTGGCGGAGCGCGTCGCGGAAGCTGACCTTCGCCTCGCCCTCGAGCACGGCGATGGCCTCGACGAGGACGTTGACGGGGTCGCGCACCAGGAACTTCTTGCCCTGTTGTGTCACGCTCAGCATCACCGACCGCTTGTCCTGGGCCGAGCGCTTTCGCTCGAGATATCCGAGCCGCTCCAGCTCGCCGATGATGAACGAGGCGGTACCACGCGTGGTGCCGACGTAACTCGCGAGCGCCGACGGCGTCCTGGAAAACCGGTTGGCGCGGGAAAGGAAACGCAGCGCCATCCACTCGCGGTCACGCAAGCCGTGCTTGGTGCCTTCGAACCACAGGATCCGGGCGACCTGTTCCAGCAGTTCAATCGATTCGCGAGCCAAGTTCATTTCAATTCCAGGTCGGTAAATCTTAATTCAATTGAGCTTTTGGTAGCGCAATCCGGGCGGCGGATAAGGAGGATCCCCAAAGAGGTGGAACCTTCCGGTCGTGGAACTAGAGCGTCGCGAAGAAAGTTCGAGTAAATCGCCCGGCTCAACTCTTCTGAAAATTTCAGTCAAATGACCGCGGAGTACGCGCAAATTCCGATAGCGTGGGATGTGCGTGCAACATGATGTGTCGTTGCGACCACCGCAAAGCCCATTTATTGCGTGATGCGCTTCGAATCGCGCGAGCAGGCGGATCGGCCGCAACTCGGGCCGGCGGAAAGGGGCGCGAGCGAACCACCGTTTGCGGTTAATGGATGTTGCGTTGCAATGGGGCCAGGCGGTCAAATCGAAATAGGATCGAGCCCGGGAATGCCAGAGTGTCGTCCGTGATCGAGCAAGTGAAGCCGTTCAGCGTCAAGCGCGCAGCATTGGCCGCCACCGTCGGCAACATGCTCGAATTCTACGACTTCATCACCTACAGCTTCTTCGCCATCCAGATCGGCCATACCTTCTTCCCGACGGGAAGCGAGTACGGCAGCCTGATGCTGTCGCTGGCGACTTTCGGCGCCGGCTTCGTGACGCGGCCGATCGGCGGAATCGTGCTTGGGATCTATTCCGACCGGATCGGCCGGCGGCCTGCCATGCTGCTGAGCTTTGCGCTCATGGGGCTATCGATCCTGACTATCGCGCTCACGCCGTCCTATCAAACGATCGGCCTTGCTGCGCCCGTCATCGTGATCGCGGCGCGTATGGCGCAAGGCTTTGCTCTGGGCGGGGAGGTTGGACCGACCACCGCCTATCTGATCGAGATCGCTCCGCCCGAGCATCGCGCGCTGGTGGTGGCCTGGCAGCCGGCGAGCCAGGAGATCGCCGCGACCGCGGGCGCGCTCGTCGGCGTCATCCTGAGCAGGACGATGGCGCCGGAGATGCTCGACGCCTATGGCTGGCGGGTGGCGTTTCTCATCGGGGCGGTGTGCCTGCCGTTCGGCTTCTGGATGCGCCGGACGCTGCCCGAGACGATCCCGCAGGCCGAAGCCGGTGCCGGCACCGTCGAGCACACCGGTCATCTTTCGCAGGCGAGACGGCACCTTGGCATCATCGGACTTGCGTTGATGATCCTGGCAAGCGGCACGATCTCGACCTACGTCACCCAATATATGACGACCTATGCGCAGAATACGCTGCATGTGTCATCGACCCTGGCTTTCACCGTGTCGCTGGTCAGCAACGGCATCCAGTTTGTTGGCGCGCTGGTCGGGGGCTGGCTGGCGGATCGTCTCGGTCGCAAGCCGGTGATGATCTGGCCGCAGCTCGCAACGCTGCTGCTGACCTACCCGACCTTCCTCTGGATCGTCCATGCCCCCGGCGCGTTGTCGCTCCTGGTTGGTTTCGGTGTTCTGTCCGTCATCGGCTCGCTGCCGTTCACTGCGTTCTACGCGACCTTCACCGAAGCGCTGCCCCAGAACATCCGCGGCGGCGTGTTCGCGACCGTCTACGCGGTCGCGATCGCCAGCTTCGGCGGGACGGCGCAGCTCGTGGTCACCTGGCTCCTCCACGTCACCGGCAATCCGCTGGCGCCGGCCTGGTACCTGCTGCTTGCGGCGATCGTTGGACTTGTCGCGATGAGCCTCATGCCCGAGACTGCGCCGGTGAAACAGCGTCAGACCAAGATCTGAAAACAAGCCCCGAAAGTGGCGCGCTCGCAGGCTGGTGATTTGCGTTTCACCGGCAATTATTGGCGAATGCGCGCCTGAAGGATCAGGGCCGCGCATCAGGAAGGATTAACCGATGAGTATCGAAACCACCATGACATCCGACGTCGTCGGGCTGACCAAGGTCGCCCCGGTCTCGCGCCGCGGATTCATGAGCGCCACCGCAGCCGTCGCCGCCGGCTACACGCTTGCGGCCGGGCCCGTGCGCGCCGAGGCGATCACGACCGACACCAGCGGCCTCCGGACCGGGGACGCCAAGATCAAGGTCGGTTCCGAGGAGATGCCTGCGTATTTCGCCCGCCCCGCCGGCGACACCAAGGCGCCGGTGATCATCGTGGCGATGGAGATTTTCGGCCTGCACGAATACATCAAGGACGTGACGCGGCGCCTTGGCAAGCTCGGCGCGTTCGCGATCGCGCCCGACTACTATTTCCGTAAGGGCGTCGATTTGACCAAGGTCACCGAGATCAAGGACCTGCTGCCGATCGTCAATGCCAAGCCGGACGCCGAGCTGCTGTCCGATCTCGATGCGACGGTGGCGTGGGCGGGATCGCAAGGCGGCGACACCGGTAAGCTCGGCATCATCGGCTTCTGCCGGGGCGGACGCACCGTCTGGGAATATGCCGCTCACAGCGGCAGCCTCAAGGCCGGCGTCGCCTTCTACGGTCCGCCGGTCGATCCAGCCAATCCGCTGTGGCCGAAAAGCCCGATGCAGCTCGCGCCCGAGATGAAGGCACCGGTGCTCGGCCTCTATGGTAGCGCCGATACCGGCATTCCCGTCGCCCAGGTCGAGCAGCTCAAGGCAGCCTTGGAGCAGAACAAGAAGACAGCCGAGTTCAAGATCTATCCGGAAGCGCCGCACGGCTTCCATGCCGACTACCGCGGCAGCTACCGCAAGGACGCCGCAGAAGATGCCTGGAAACAGGCGCAGGCCTGGTTCAAGAAGTATGGCGTCCTGAGCTGACGCCGATCTTCAAAAGGGCGGCCCGAGCGGCCGCCCTTTTTATTCCAAGGCGTCGATCTCACTTCACCATCGCGCCATAAACGATGTCCTGAACCTGTTCGCGATAATATTTCCGCAGCTCGCCCGGCGCCGCCGTTCCCACCACGACCACGAGACGCTCCTTGGGGTCGCAGAAGAACTGCGTTCCGTACGCGCCGTTCCAGGTGAACTCGCCGGGATTGCCGGGGACCGACGACAATCCCTCGCTGGTGCGGACCGCGACCGAGAGGCCGAAGCCGAACCCGGCGCGATGCGGCTCGATGTTCGCCACGTTGTTCTTGATCTCCGGGCCGAGATGATTGGTCGTC
This sequence comes from Bradyrhizobium sp. 4, assembly GCF_023100905.1. Taxonomy (NCBI): domain Bacteria; kingdom Pseudomonadati; phylum Pseudomonadota; class Alphaproteobacteria; order Hyphomicrobiales; family Nitrobacteraceae; genus Bradyrhizobium; species Bradyrhizobium sp. 4. Next base: position 6,207,250 of record NZ_CP064686.1, on the reverse strand, counting down.
ATGTGATGCACGGTCCTGGGACCGAGGATGCGCTGGCCGTCAAGGTCGCCGCCGTCGAGCAGCATCTGTCCGAAGCGGATGTAGTCGCCGACGGTCGCGAACGAGCAGGCGCCGCCACAGTCGAATTTTGTCGGCGTGTCCAAAAGCTTAATGGCTTGCGGCTTGCCGGTCAGCGGATCGTTGGCGAACGGGCGGGCGAGGCGAGGGCGCTGTGCGTCGGTCGGGTGGAAGGTCGCGTCCTTCATGCCGAGCGGCTGCCAGACGTTGGCGGCGAGATAGTCGCCGAGCTTCTGCTCGCTCACCTTCTCGACGACGGCGCCGAGCACGTCGATCGAGAAACCGTATTCGAACTCGGTCGAGGGCTGATGCGCCAGCGGTAGTTTGGTGATGCGATCGATGAAGGCCTGAGTGTCACCTTCGATCGCTGGCGCGGTGCCTTCCGGATATTGCCGTGCCACCGGGCTCGCGCTGTCCGGGCGGCCGCCGTACATCAGGCCAGACGTGTGTCGGTACAGGTCATGAATGAAGATCGGTGATGCCTGCGGTTCGAGCTTCAATGAACCGTCGGCCTGCTGAACGCCGACCTTCATGTCGGCAAAGCCGGGATAATAGTCGGACAGCTTGGCCTGGAGCGGCAGCTTGCCCTGCTCCATCAATGTCAGGCCCGCGACTGCGGCCATCGGCTTGGTCATCGAAGCCAGCGCGAAGATCGCGTCGATAGGCATCGGCGTGCCCTTGTCCGGATCCAGCATGCCGTAGGCCTTGTAGTGCACGAGCTTGCCGTCACGGGCGATCGCGACGACCGCGCCGGGGACACGCTTGGCGGCGATCTCACGCGCGAAGAAATTGTCGAGCCGTGCAAGGCCTTGTTTCGAGAAGCCGGCGTCGTCTGGACTAGCTTCGGGCAGCGGTGCGGCGCGCGCTGCGCCGAACGTGATGGCGGCAGCGGTCGCGGCGATCATGGCGATGTTCTTCATGGAATCCTCTCAAGCTCGGGCTCGTTATGCATTGGCCCGCTCAGCGATTAGATCACGACCGCACCGGCGCGAAGTCAAGCGCGGGCAGGGCATGGCTAGGACGCCGGGAATGCCGGAGCCCTATCCTCCTTCCTCCGCTTGCCACAACGCCTCGAGGGCGTGGCGGTAGGTCGGATAAGCAAGCGTGACGCCGAGCTCGCGCTTCATTTTCGCGTTGGAGACGCGGGCGCTGCTCGCATAGAAGCTGCGGGCCATCGCCGACATCTCGGCGGTCTCGAACGGCTCTTCCGGCGGCGGTGCAACGTTCATCAGCTTCGCCGCGTAAGCGATCACGTCCTGCGGCGGCGCCGGCTCGTCGTCGCAGACGTTCCACGTGCCGCCGCTCGGGTGATGAATCGCGGCCATGATCGCGCTCGCGATGTCGTCGACGTGGATGCGGTTGAACACCTGTCCCGGCTTGATGATGCGCCGGGCCGTTCCAGCGCGCAGCGTCACCAGCGCGTTACGGCCGGGGCCATAGATACCCGCAAGCCGCAGGATCGCGGCGTCGCCACCGGTCGTGTCGGTCCACGCCTGTTCCGCTGCGACCCGCATGCGCGTGCGGTCGAGGTCCGCCTTCGGCGGCGTGCTCTCATCGACCCAGCCGCCGGCGTGACCACCATACACGCCAATCGTGGACAAATAGACGATCTTGCGGTCGCCGCCCGCCGCCAGCAGGCCGGAGAAGGCCCCGATTGCGGGATCGCCGACGCTGCCGGGCGGGATCGAAACGAGCAGGACATCCGCGTCTCTCATGCGTTCGATCGTCTCGCGTGCCGGACTGCTGCCGGAGAAAGCATGCACCTCGATGTTGGCGAGATCGCCCCGCTGCGCGGGATCGCGCACCGTGCCGGCGATATGCGAGAAGCGGCCACCGAACAGGCGGACGAAGTGCTGCGCACTGTAGCCGAGGCCAAGGATAAAGAGACGCATACATCTTCCTTGCAGGTCGGAGTTCCCGTTCGCGCCGCAGCGCGCCTCCGCTCATAAGAGATTTTTGGGTCCGGCAAAAGATATTGCAATTTGTCTCGCCCGCCTGTGCAGGCGATGGTCGCTCGTCGGGAGGGACGTATAGATCATGCAGGCAGAAGCGCCCGCCATAAGGCCATGTGACGCCGCCGAGCTGATCCGCCGCGCCGCCGCGCTGATCTTCGACGTCGACGGTACCTTGGCTGAGACCGAAGAGCTGCATCGGCAGGCCTTCAACCATGCCTTCGCCCGCCACGGTCTCGACTGGCAATGGGACCGGGCCGTCTACAAGGATCTGCTGCGGGTTACGGGCGGCAAGGAACGGATCCGCGCCCACCATGAAAGGCTGAGGATCGCCGCGCCATTGTCAGATGTGGAGATCGCGGAACTCCACCGCATCAAGACCGCGCATTATGCCGAACTGGTCGAAACCGGCTGCTGCCCCTTACGGCCCGGGGTGACGGATCTCCTCGCTGCTGCCAAGGCGCGCGGCCAGCGGCTCGCGATCGCGACGACCACGTCGCACGGCAACATCGATGCGCTGCTGTCGCAGGCTTTGGGAAAGCGCTGGGCCGCGGATTTTGATGCGATCGTCGCCGGGGATGATGTGCCGCACAAAAAGCCTGCGCCGGATGTCTATTTCGAGATCCTGGTGCGGCTGAAGCTCAACGCACCCGACTGCGTCGCGATCGAGGATTCCGCCAACGGGCTGATCGCAGCCGCGCGGGCGAACATTCCCGTGCTCATCACCAGAAGCATGTTCTTCCGGGACGACAATTTTAGCCAGGCGCGGGTCGTGCTGGATGACCTGTCTGGGCTCGGGGTGAGGCGCCAAAACAAAAAAACTGAAAAACAACCCCATGCACAGTAGAATGTGCCTGCGGGCCGAGTGCCCTCAATGGACGCGGTGGCTCGCTCTATCGTCCTCAGCTTGCTCGACAATTTGCGCGATCGGGCTGGACTGGTGGTGCACCAGGCGCCAGTCGTCGCCGACGCGCCGAAAATGGTTGGCCGCAGCCAATGCCGTGCCGTCGACGATCTCAATGCAGAGCACGCGCGCGCTGTCGCCATCGACGATGGCCTGCGGTTCCGCGCAGACGATCTGCGGCCGTTCCGGACTCTGCAGGATGTCGCGCCAGCTTCCGATCACCGTGGCCCGGCCGATGATGGCCGGCCAGCCGGGATGAATGCAGGAAATGGCGTCATCGTCCGCCCACATCCGCTCCATTTCGTCGAAATCGCCAGTCGAGAAGGCGGCGTAGAACGCTGCGTTCGCGGCGATCACCTTGGTGTCCTTTGCCATGCCTCTCGGGTGGGGCAATGACAGGCAAAAATCAAGCAAGACTTCCGTCGACTTTCCGTTCGCTCTGGACCGCAATGCAGCATTGCTGCCGGTTTTGTGGTCACACCGAGACCAGGGTCTCCACCGCACGTCGCGCGCCATCCTTGTAGAGTCGGCCGAGCGCCACGGTCACGGCCTCGCGCAGGCGCGGCTCCGCGCCTAGCGGCCCGAACACTTTCGCGACGCCGAGCAGCGCGGGCGCCAATCGTTCGGCGATGGGACCTGCCTCGCGCGCCAAATCGGCGAACTCGGCGGCGAGCGGATCGCGCACGTCGATGGTGCGGCCCTTCTCGTCGAGGCCGCTGACGTAGCGCATCCAGCCGGCCACCGCGAGCGCATGCGTCGCGATCGGCAGGTTCCTGGCGAGACGATCCTGGATCGCGCCGAGCAGCCGCTGCGGCAGCTTTTGCGAGCCATCCATCGCGATTTGCCAGGTGCGGTGATGCAGTGCCGGATTGGCGAAGCGCTTGAGCAGCGAGGCGCGATAGGCGGCCAGGTCTGCGCCTGATGGCATCGTCAGCGTCACCGCGGCCTCTTCCATCACCTGCGCGGCGAGGCGCGCGAAATGCGGATCCTGCATGGTGTCGGCGATGGTCTCGTAGCCGGCGAGATAGCCGAGATAGGCCAGCGCCGAATGGCTGGCGTTGAGCAGCCGCAGCTTCATCAACTCGAACGGCTTGACGTCGTTCACCAGTTCGACGCCGGCGGCGGCAAGGTCGGGCCGGCCTGCCGTAAAGCGATCCTCGACCACCCATTGCGTGAACGGCTCGGTCATGACCGGCCATGCGTCGTGCAAACCGAGTGCTGATGAAACCGCATCGCGGTCACCATCCGTCGTCTCCGGCACGATGCGGTCGACCATGGTCGAGGGGAAGGCCGCGGTATCCGCGATCCACTTGCCGAGATCCTTCGAGCGTAGCGCGGCGAATTGCGTCACGATCCGCTGTACGGTGTGGCCGTTGGCGGCGAGGTTGTCGCAGCTCAGCACGGTGAAGGGCGGGGCGCCCAGGGCCCGCCGGCGCGCCAGCGCGGCCACGATGAAGCCGGGAGCCGAGCGCGGCGCGTCGAAATTGTTGAGGTCGTGCACGATATCAGGATGCCGCTCGTCGAGATCGCCGGTCTGCGGCGTGTGGCAGTAGCCCTTCTCGGTGACGGTGAGGGAGACGATGCGAATGGCGGGATCGGCCATTCGCTCGACCAGTCGTGCCGGGCTCTCGCGCGCGACCACGCTATCGAGCAGCGCACCGATGATGCGGTGTTCGGTGCCTTCGGCTGCACGGACGGCGACCGTATAGAGATGATCCTGCGGGGCGAGGGCGTCGCGTGTGTCAGGGCTGCGCAGGCTGGCGCCGACGATGCCCCACGAGGTGGCGCCGGCCGCAAGGCAATTATCGATGACGACGGCCTGGTGGGCGCGATGAAACGCGCCAAGGCCGAGATGCACGATGCCGGAGGTGACGCGCGAACGGTCGTAGGCCGGGCGGCGGATACCTGGTGGCAGCCGATCGAGATTGGCGCGGCCAAGGCGCGTTGGATCAAGGCGCATGGTCGTCTCTCCTCTTGTTTGGCCGCTGCTTGACATGGCGCCTATCCTCGGTCAATGCTGCGGTCAATTGGTAAGACCAATTTTCCAAAATTGGCGGGCCGCGGGCAGCGAGAGCTGCCGGCATGACCCTTTCGGGAGGACCAGCGTGCCGCTGGAAGCTGTGGAGGCGAGACGGCTTTATCGCCAAGTCGCCGATCAATTGCGAAGCCTGATCGACAGCGGCGAGTACGCGGTCGGCAGCCGCTTGCCGACCGAACGCGAACTCGCCGAGCAGCTCAGGATTTCCAGGCCGACGGTGCGCGAAGCCCTGATCGCGCTCGAAGTCGAGGGCCGCCTCCGCATCCGCGTCGGTTCCGGCATCTATGTGATCGAGCCCGCGGCGGTTGCGGCGACCGCGCCTGCTTCCGTCATCGAGGGCCCGTTCGAGCTGCTGCGCGCCCGCGAGTTCCTGGAAAGTGCCATCGCCGAAGAAGCCGCGCGCGTGGCGACGAAGGACGACGTTGCCCGCATCGATGCGTCCCTTGTCGCGATGGAGAATGTAGAACACCCCGGCGAAGCCTCGATGGTCCACGACCGCGCCTTCCACGTCGCGATCGCCGGAAGCCTCGGCAATGCCGTTCTGGTCCGTGTCGTCGGCGAGTTGTTCGACCAGCGCCTCAATCCCTATTTCGCGCAGCTTGCGCATTATTTCGAGAGCCCGGGCACGTGGCGCACTGCGCTCGACGAGCATCGCGCGGTGCGCGACGCCATCGCCGCACACGATCCTGAAGCGGCTCGCGACGCGATGCGCGATCATCTCGCGCGATCCCAGGAGCGCTTTGCGCAGAACTTCGGCGCCGAGAAAGCGGCAGCACCGTCTTCCGGGCGCACCGCGCGATCGACGGCAAAGCCGTCAAAACCGGAACGTGCGCCGAAGAAGAAGCGAGCTGCGAGCAGCAGCGCGCGACAGCGATGACATTGTGCGGCCCGCACCCGCCTTGGGGACGGGCTGACAAGAAGCAGATTTAAAAGAAGCAGACTTGAAAGATGGAGGAAAGTCAGTGTTAAAAAAGATGACAATGGTGCTGGCGGTCTCGGCCGCGGCGATGATTGCTACGACTGGCGCCGGCACGGCGCAGACCAAGCTCAAATGGGCCCATGTCTACGAGACCTCGGAGCCGTTCCACACCGCGTCGGTCTGGGCCGCGCAGGAGATCGGGAAGCGCACCAACGGGCGCTATGCGATCGACGTCTATCCGGCCTCGCAGCTCGGCAAGGAGGCCGACATCAACCAGGGGCTTTCGCTTGGTTCGGTCGACATCATCATCTCCGGCTCGAGTTTTGCCGCGAAGAGCTTTCCGCCGATCGGCGTCACCTATTATCCCTACACCTTCCGCGATGCCGATCATCTGCTCGCCTACACCAAGAGCGACATCTTCAAGGAGCTCACCAAGGGTTATGAGGACAAGAGCGGCCACCACATCGTCGCGGTGACCTATTACGGGGTGCGCCAGACTTCGTCGAACAAGCCGATCAAGACCTGTGCCGACCTCAAGGGCCTGAAGATGCGCGTGCCCGACGTTCCCGCCTATCTGGCGATGCCGCGCGCCTGCGGCGCCAACACCGCGCCGATCGCGTTCGCCGAAGTCTATCTGGCGCTCCAGAACGGCACCGTCGAGGCGCAGGAGAACCCGCTGACCACGATCGAGGCCAAGAAGTTCTACGAGGTGCAGAAGCACATCGTGCTGACCGGCCACATCGTCGACCATCTCAACACGGTGGTGGCCGGCGCGCTCTGGAAGAAGCTCAGCGATGAGGACAAGAAGATTTTCACCGACGTCGCGCAGGAGGCAGCCGCCAAGGCGACCGCGGAGATCAAGCAGAACGAGGCCAAGCTGGTCGCCTTCTTCAAGGAGAAGGGCCTGACCGTCACGGAGGTCGACAAGAACGAGTTCCGCGACACCGTGCTGAAGAACGTCGCGTTCGAGACGTTTGGCTATCGCAAGGCCGACTGGGAACGCATTCAGGCGGTGAAGTGACGACGTAGTCGTCATCCCGGAGCGGTCCGCAGGACCGAACCTCAGGTGCGCAATTGCGCACCTGGGAATCTCGAGGTTCCGGGTCTGGTGCTGACGCACCATCCCGGAACGACGTGATCAGTTTGAGGAGCAACCCATGTCCACCGCCGAAACGCACCGGCAGATCACCGCGGACGAGATCGCCCACACCTTCGAGGAAGAGGCGGCGCCGAAGGTCGATCTCGGCATCTACGCCTTTGAGGACTGGGTCGCGCTGGCGATTTTCTGGGTGATGGCGCTTGCCGTCTTCCTCCAGTTCTTTACCCGCTATGTGCTCAACGACAGCTACGCCTGGACCGAGGAGATCGCGACCTACTGCCTGATCGGCGTGGTCTTCATCGGCTCATCGATGTGCGTGCGGCTGTCGCGGCACATCCAGGTCGATCTGATCTATCGCTATCTGCCGCACCTCGTGGCCCGGGTGTTGTCGACGGTGATCGACCTGATCCGGATCGCCTTCTTCGGCTACGCAATCAAGCTGGTCTGGGTCTACATCCAGATCATCGGCGATGAATCCATGACCACGATCAATCTTCCCAAGGATTACGTCTACTATGCGGTGCTGCTCGGCTTCGTGCTGATGTTCGTGCGCTCTCTGCAGGTGGCGGTGCAACATTTGCGACAGGGCTATTCGATCCTCGAGCGTCCCGGCGCCTACGACGGTTTTGAAGGGTAATTTTATGCTGCTGTTGCTTGGAGGCTTCCTCATCCTGATGCTCCTCGGGGTTCCCGTGGCCATCGCCATGGCCGCGTCGTCGCTGCTCTACATCCTGGTCAGCGGCGTGACGCCCGACGTCACGCTGGCGCAGCGCATGATCGCGGGCGTCGAGAGCTTTCCGCTGCTCGCCGTGCCGTTCTTCATCCTGGCCGGCAATCTCATGAACATCGCGGGCGTCACCGGGCGCATCTACAAGTTCGCCGTCGCGCTGGTCGGCTGGATGCGCGGCGGCCTCGGCCACGTCAACATCATCGGCTCGGTGATCTTCTCCGGCATGTCCGGCACCGCGATCGCGGATGCCGCGGGTCTCGGTACCATCGAGATCAAGGCGATGAAGGACCACGGCTACTCCACGGAATTCTCCGTCGGCGTCACCGCGGCGTCCGCCACGCTCGGGCCCATCATCCCGCCGTCGCTGCCTTTCGTGATCTACGGCATGATGGCGAACGTCTCGATCGGCGCGCTGTTTCTTGGGGGCGTCATTCCAGGCGTCGTGCTGACGCTGCTCATGATGGCCACCGTCACCTACTTCGCGCACAAGAACAAATGGGGCAGCGATACGCCGTTCTCCTGGCCGCAATTGGGATCGGCGGGGCTCGAGATCATCGTCGTATTGAGCTTCCCGATGGCCGTCTGGCTTCTGACGGTCGCCGGTCTCTCCACCAATTGGGCAGTTGGTCTCGGCCTGTTCGCGCTGCTCGCGATCGACTGGTACTTCGACTTCTCCGCGGTGATGGCGCTGATGGCGCCGGTGATCCTGATCGGCGGCATGACGCTCGGCTGGTTCACCCCGACGGAAGCCGCGGTCGCCGCCGTGATCTGGTCGCTGTTCCTCGGCCTGGTACGCTACCGCACCATGACGATGAAAACGGTCGCGAAGGCGACGTTCGACACCATCGAGACCACGGCGTCGGTTCTGTTCATCGTCACCGCAGCCTCGATCTTTGCCTGGCTGCTGACGGTGTCGCAGGCAGCCCAGATGCTGTCGGACTGGATGCTCAGCATCACCCACAACAAATGGGTGTTCCTGGCGCTCGCCAACGTCCTGATCCTGTTCGTCGGTTGCTTCATCGACACCACGGCGGCGATCACCATTCTGGTGCCGATCCTGTTGCCGATCGTGCTCAAGCTCGGCATCGACCCGATCCATTTCGGTCTGATCATGACGCTGAACCTGATGATCGGCCTGCTGCATCCGCCGCTCGGCATGGTCTTGTTCGTTCTCGCGCGCGTCGCAAAACTCTCGGTCGAGCGCACGACGGTGGCGATCCTGCCCTGGCTGGTGCCGCTGATGCTCGCATTGATCGCGATCACCTACATTCCCGAACTGACCCTCTGGCTGCCAAAATACATGGGACTTTCCAAATGACATCCACAGCTCTCGCCGCAACCCTGTTTGGCCCCGAAGATCTGCGCATGGTCGAGCATCCGCTTGACAAGCTCGCTGAAGGCATGGTGCGCCTCCGTTTCGGCGCCGGCGGCATCTGCGGCTCGGACATGCATTATTTCCGTCATGCCCGGACCGGCGATTTCCTGGTGAAATCGCCGCTGGTGCTCGGCCACGAGATCTCCGGCGAGGTCGTGGAGATCGCGGGCTCCGCGGCGAACCTGAAGGTCGGCGACCGCGTTGCCGTCAACCCGTCGCGCTGGTGCGGCCATTGCGGCGCCTGCCGCCAAGGCCGGCAAAACCTCTGCGAAAATATCTACTTTATGGGCTCGGCCTCGAAGACTCCGCACATGCAGGGCGGCTTCGCCAATTATTTCGACGCGGTTCCGGCGCAGTGCGTGAAGATCCCCGATCATGTGTCCTATCAGGCTGCGGCGCTGGCCGAGCCGCTCGCGGTCTGCCTGCACGCCGTCGCGCGTGCCGGCAACATCGAAGGCAAGCGCGGCATCATCTTCGGTGCCGGTCCGATCGGGCTTCTGACCATGCTCGCCGCGCGCCGCGCCGGCATGACCGACATCACGGTGGCCGACATCGCGCCGGCGCCGCTGGCCTTTGCGACCCGGCTCGGCGCTTCTCACGTCGAGAATGTCTCGGCCGGCGAGGAAGGCCTGAAGGCGCAGGCCGCGTCGCGCCCCTACGATGTCGCTTTCGAAGTCTCGGGCACGGCTGCAGGCCTTGCCAGTGCGATCGGTATCGTCAGGCGCGGCGGTGTTGTCGTACAGATCGGCAATTTGCCGGGTGGCCAGATTCCGGTGCCCGCCAATGCGGTGATGGCCAAGGAGATCGAGTTGCGCGGCTCGTTCCGGTTCGGGCTCGAGTTCATGACCGCGGTAGAACTGATCGCGGACGGCAGTGTTGACGTGCTGTCGCTGGTGACCGCCGAGCGGCCGCTGTCCACCGCGCCGGAAGCGCTGCGGCTGGCGCTCGACCGCTCGCAGAGCGTCAAGGTCGTGCTGACCGCGAACTGATCGGAGAAAATGGGCATGATGCTAGAGGGATGGCGCTGGTACGGGCCGGATGATCCGGTCTCGCTCGACGATGTCAGGCAGGCCGGGGCGAGCGACATCGTCTCGGCGCTGCATCAGGTGCCAATCGGCGAACCCTGGACGCGCAAGGCGGTCGAGGAGCGCAAGAACTTCATCGAGCGTGGCCAGCCCGGCCGCTCACAGCTGACCTGGTCGGTGGTGGAATCGATTCCGATCCCCGACGACGTCAAGCGTCTTGGAGCCAAGGCGACGCGCTCGATCGAGACGTGGATCGCCAGCCTGGAGGCGGTTGCCGCCGCCGGCATCAAGATCATCTGCTACAACTTCATGCCTGTCGTGGATTGGTGTCGCACCGATCTGGAATGGGAGCTGCCGAACGGCGCCCGCGCCATGCGCTTCGACCAGGATCGCTTTGCTGCGTTCGAGCTGCACATCCTGAAGCGTCCCGCCGCTATCCAGGAATACTCATCCGAGCAGCAGGCCCGCGCGAAAAAGCTGTTCGACCAGATGAGCCAGGCCGATATCGACTATCTCGTCATGGTCATCGCCAGCGCGCTGCCGGGCTCGACCACCGAGCCGATGACCATTCCGCAATTCCGCGACCGGCTCGAAACATATCGCGACGTCACGCCAAAAATTCTGCGGCAGCATCTCGCCGAGTTTTTGGGCCGCGTCACGCCCGTCGCCGAGCAGCTCGGCGTTTCGCTGACGCTGCATCCGGACGACCCGCCGCGCCCGCTGTTCGGCCTGCCGCGCGTCGCGTCCAGCGCCGACGACTATCAGGCGTTGTTCGATGCCGTGCCGTCGAAGGCGAATGGTATCTGCCTGTGCACGGGGTCGCTCGGCGTGCGCGCCGAGAACAATCTTCCCGCGATGGCTGAACGCTTCGGTCCGCGCATCGCCTTTGCGCATCTGCGCGCGACCAAGCGCGAAGCGGATGGTTTGTCCTTCTACGAGTCCGATCATCTCGACGGTGACGTCGACATGGTCGCGGTGCTGAAGGCGCTGCTGAAGGAGAACGCGCGGCGTTCGCCCGACCGGCAAATCGTATTCCGGCCCGATCATGGCCATCGCATGCTCGACGATCTCGCGGCGACCAAGCGCACCAATCCGGGCTACACCGCGATCGGCCGCCTCCGCGGCCTCGCCGAGCTCCGCGGTGCGATCCGCGCGATCGAGCATCGATAGAGGCCAAAACTCTATCCACACCGTCATAGCGAGCGCGGCAACGCAATCCAGAATCCCTCCGCGGAGAGACTCTGGATTGCTTCGCTACGCTCGCAATGACGCGGAGGGAGAGGTGCCTCGTCTCAACCTTGTCCTCTTAAGCGGGAAGGCAGAATACGTCCCGGGCACGCGCACAGATTGTCAAAGTTCCAGCCATATGCGAAGGTAGCGCCATTCCGTTTTCGATCGACGGATTGCAGCAATAAGCCATTTAGGAGCTTGATGTGAGCATTCTGGTCGAACTCCCTCCCGATCAATATGACAGGCGGGCATTTGCAAAATTCAACGAGACATCAACCGGCTTTGATCTCGACATCGCTCGCGCGATGATGTGGATGTCGCAACTCGCCTACGAGACCCATGTGCCGGACACCATCAATAGGATCTCTCCGTTCTGGGATCTGTCCGGTGTCAAGCTGCTGAGCCAACCGGCGCATTCGACGCTGCCGCTGACCGACACGCGCGGGATCATCGCGAGCAAGGGCGACGCAACCATTGTCTCCTTCGCCGGCACCGACCCGCTTCATCTCCTGAACTGGGTCAGCGATTTCACGCTTGGCCGACCGAAGGCGCCCGTGCACCAGGGGTTCGTCGATGCGGCGGCGGCCGTGTGGGACGGCGTGAAGAGCGCACTGGCGGCAGCGCTGGCGCGCAAATCACCGATCTTCATCACTGGGCACAGCCTCGGCGCCGCGATCGCGGTGGCAACGGCGGACTTCGCGCGGGAGCAGCTCCAGCTCGCGGATGCGCAGATCTATCTTTACGGTTGTCCGCGCGTGGGCCGCGACGATTTCGTCGCCCTCTACAACGGTACGTTCGGCAGGACGACCTATCGTCTCGTGCACGGCACCGACATCGTCCCGACCGTGCCTCCGCCTGGGCTTGGCTTTCATCACGTCGGCCGTTATCTCGCCTGTGCACGCGGCGCCAAATTCAGCGGTAGCCAGCTCACGACGAATGTTGGTTCGGATGAGCCAATGGCGAATGCTGGAATTGGTGAGCAGGTCCGCAATCTCCTCAGCGGCGTATCCGAGAACACGCGGTCGGATGTCGTCGGCAGGCTCACGGTGCTGCTGCCGGCGGGGATCGGCGATCACCTGCCCGATCGTTACTGTGCCGCGCTGACACCCGCCTAGACTTCGGTTTTGATGCGTTTTCTTCACGTGAACCGGTCCACTTCGCCCGAAAACGCGCTAGTAGCAAGCCGCCATCGCGCCGAGCTTCGGATAGAGCCGGTCGATCGCGGCGATCTCGCTTTTCATCTGCGCGGTGATCCAGTCGCGGATCTCGGCGGCGATGGGACGCATCGGCCGGTTGCGCGGCGGCAGGAATTCGCAGATGCGGCGTGTGGTGGTGAGCGTGTCGGAGGCCGGCACCAGCGCGCCGGTCAACAGCCAGTGCGAGGCGACCGTCAGCCAACCGAGCGCGATGCCCTGGCCGAGCAGGGCGGCCTGCATCACGACGGCATAGTCCGTGAAGCTCAGCGCCTTGGCCGCACCGCGGCGCCCCGTGAGAAGCGATGCGTAATCCGCGGCCCAGTCGCCCGGCGTCTCGGCGAGCCGAATGATGGTGTTGCCCTCGGCGGGATCGGTTTCGCCGAGATAGGCAGGACTGCACATCGGCAGCATGACCTCCTTCATCACCAGCGTGCCGCCGGATGACGGCTCCTCGCGATCGCGGAAGCGCATGCCAAGATCGACATTTTCCACCGGACCGCGGAGCGCGCCGGAGATCAGTTGAAAGCGCAAATCGACCTGAGGGAATTGCCGCTGCAGCTTGTCGATGCGCGGCATCAGCCAATGCGTGGTGAAGGCGGAGGAGACCGACAGCGTCACCGTCTCGGTGCCCTTGCGGCGCCGCTCGATCTCGACCAGCCCGCTCTCGATGCTGCGAAAGCCTTCGAGCACGCGGCGATACAAGAGTTCGCCTTCCTCGGTGAGCACGGCGCGTCCCGCCTTGCGGTCGAACAGGCGGACGCCGAGATGGTCCTCGAACTGACCCAGCATCCGGCTCACCGCAGGCTGGGTGACGTTCAATTCGGCGGCCGCAGCCGTGAAGCTGCCATTGCGCGCCGCTGCGTCGAAGACGAACAGGGCGTTACTTGAGGGCAGCATCCGGCGCAGCTCGGGCATAACACCATGTTATGAGCCGGGTGAGAATTTGGCAATTGCCGAGTTTTGCCAAGTCTGGTGTCATCGACATGACAGCCTAAAGACAGGGCTCGCGAGCGAAGAAGTTGGTGCGGTGCACGCTTCGACCGTAAGTGCTCAAATGTCCTGTCTATAAAGCAGGCTTATGGCGCGCAGTGAGGCACGCCATGTAGGGACATGGCGAGGTCGATCGTTGGACAAACGAGCGGAAAGCGTCGAGATCAGATCCGCGAGCAAGGCCTATGGCGCCGTTCGCGCCCTCGACGACGTGTCCCTCAATGTCGCGGCCGGCGAGTTCGTCTCGCTGCTCGGCCCCTCCGGTTCCGGCAAGACCACGTTGCTCGGCATCCTTGGCGGCTTCATCCTGCCATCGAGCGGAACGATCCTGTTCGGCGGCCGCGACGTCACCTGGATGCCGCCGCACAAGCGCGACATCGGCGTCGTGTTCCAGAACTACGCGCTGTTCCCGCATATGAGCGTCGGCGAGAATGTCGCCTTTCCCTTGCGCGCGCGACGGCTGCCGAAGGCGGCCTGGCCGGATAAGGTGCGCGCGGCGCTTTCGATGGTCGGCCTTGCCGGCTACGAAGAGCGCGGTATCGCGCAACTCTCCGGCGGCCAGCGCCAGCGCGTGGCGCTCGCACGCGCCATGATCTTCGAGCCGCGGCTGATCCTCATGGATGAACCGCTGTCCGCGCTCGACAAGCAGCTGCGCGAATCCATGCAGATCGAGCTGCGCTCGCTGCACAAGCGCATCGGCGCCACCATCATCTACGTCACCCACGATCAACGCGAAGCGCTGACCATGAGCGACCGCGTCGCCGTGATGAAGGACGGCCGGCTGATCCAGATCGACGCGCCAGAGCGCCTGCACGATCATCCCACGGATTCCTTCGTCGCCAGTTTCATTGGCGAGGCCACGATGCTTCCCGTGCGTCGCGTCGACGCCTCCAGCGTTGCGCTCGGCAATGTCCTTCTGCGCAGCGCCCGGGCCATTCCCGACGGGGACGCGCTGATGCTCGCCGTGCACAGCGAAAAGCTGCTGATCGACGACGGCGCGCCGGACAACGCCTGCAATCGGCTCACCGGCACGGTCACGGACATCGTCTATCAGGGCGAGAGCCTCCGCATCTTCCTGGCGCTTGCCGATGGCATCGGGCTCAGCCTGCGCCAGGCGAGCTATCACCAGGCCTACAGCCGCATCCCGCCGCTCGGCGGCAGTCTCACCGTGACCCTTCATCCCGAGGACACCATCGTCGTGCCCAGGGTGAGGGACTGAACCCAAGCCTTGTCCAACCGAGAGAAGAAGCCAAAAAAATGTCGTCAACAGCCTCGTTCAGCAATTTCAAGGTTCTCACCTTCGACGTCGTCGGCACCTTGATCGACTTCGAGACCGGCGTGCTCTCCGCGGTGCGCCGGATCTCGGGCAAGTCGCCGGCCGAGCTCAGCGATGACAAGATCTTCGAATCCTACAAGCGCGGTCGCGACAAGCACCACGAGCGTTCGAGCGAGGTGATGTTTCATGTCTATCGCTATCTTGCCAAGGAGCTCGGGCTACAGGCCGATGACGCCTCCTGCGACGTCTTCCAACTCGCGGTGCTGCGCTGGGGACCGTTCCCGGACTCGGTCGAGGCACTCAAACGCCTGCGCACGAAATTCCGCCTGGTCGCGATGACCAATGCCGACCGGGTCGCGCTCTCCTGTTACGCGCATGCGCTCGGCAATCCCTTCGACGATACCGTGTGCGCCGACGAGACTGGCGTTGCGAAACCCGATCCGGAGTTTTTCGCGTACAACAAGGGGCGCCAGTCTGCTTTCGGTTACAAGCAGTCCGATATCCTTCACGTCGCGCAGAGCCAGTATCACGACATCGGGATCGCGCGGAAACTCGGCTACAAGGTGTGCTGGATCGAGCGTCGTCAGGGCATGGCCGGCTTCGGAGGCACACCGGCCGTGGAGACGCTGACCAAGCCGGACTTCCATTTTCCGACCTTGAAAGCGCTTGCCGATGCGGCCATCGGGCCGGCGGCGTAGGGCATGAGCGGTGGCATGACACGGGACCGGAACGCGCTGCCATCGGCCAACTCGCTGTGGGCAGCCACGGCCGAGCCCGCGCGCGAGTTTCCGGCCCTGTCAGGCGAGCACCAGGCGGATGTGGTGATCATCGGTGCGGGCTATACCGGCCTGTCCGCTGCGCACCACATCGCCAAGAGTGGCCTTTCGCCGATCGTGCTTGAAGCAAACCGACCGGGCTGGGGCGCGAGTGGCCGCAATGGCGGCGTGATCACCGCAAAGTTCCGCCTCTCGTTCCGCGAGATCGACGCCGTGCACGGCCGCGCCATGGCGCAGCGCATGTACGGGATCGCGCATGAATCCACAGATATCGTCGAGGAGCTGGTCTCCGAATTTGGCATCGCCAGTGCCGCGTTGACGCGCACCGGCCAGGTCAAGGCCGCCCACAACGAGACGACCCTGAAGGCCGCGATCGACGAAGCCAACTGGATGAAACGCGAGATGGGCGATGCGGAGGTCCGCATCCTCGACAAGGGGCAAGTGCGCGACGAGACCGGCTCCGACATCTTCGTCGGCGGCGTGCTCAATCCCGGCTCCGGCGGCATCCATCCGCTGAATTATCTGCGCGGCCTTGCCGATGGCGTGGCGCGCCGCGGCGTGAATATTTTCCAAGAATCGCCGGTCGTAAGGCTCCGGCGCGACAACGGCGGCATCGTCGCCGAAACGCCGCAGGGCGCGGTGCGGGCAAAGCAGGCGATCATCGCCACCAACAGCTATTCCGACCTCACCGACGCGACCGCGAACATGCAGCGCACGCTGATCCCGTTCCGCAGCGCCATCATCGCAACCGACAAGCTGCCGCGCAACCTCGCGGGAAGCCTGATGCCGACCGGGCGCACCTACACCGAGACCAAGCGCATGATGCGCTGGTTCCGCATGGTCGACAACCGCGTGATTTTTGGCGGCCGCGGCGCGTTCGGCAAGCAAGATTCGGAAGCCGCCTTCGACGCTTTGCGCAAGGCGATGGTCGGCATCTTCCCGGATCTCGCTGACCTCCCGCTCGCCTACAAATGGTCGGGCCTGGTCGGGATGACGCTGGACTCGGTGCCGCATATCGGCCGGCTCGACGACCGCACGCTGTTCTCGATGGGCTACAACGGCGCGGGCGTGGCGATGTCGAGCCTGATGGGCCGCTATCTCGCCGCCTTCGTGCGCGGCGAGACGCCAGAGGTTGGGCTGCTCGACGCGCGGCGATTGAGAGCCATCCCGTTCTATCCGCTGCGCGAGCCTGCCGTGCGCATGGTCGCCGGCTGGTACCAGCTTCTCGATGCGATCGGTCAATGACGTTTAATTGGTGACAGAGGAGGCGAGGATGACGACGAAACGAGATATTCGATTTGGCTACGCGTTGTTGGGCGGATCGCTCGGATTATTCGCAACAACCGGCATCGCCGCCGCTGCCGAACAGATCACCTTCGTCTCGCAGGGCGGCGCCTATCAGCAGGCGCAGACGGTGGCAATTCTCGATCCCTCCGCCAAGAAGCTCGGCATCACCATCAACCAGGACTCCATTCCCGATGCCTGGCCCGCGATCAAGACGCAAGTCGGTAGCGGCAAGCCGATCTGGGACGTCGTGGATACTCCAACCGGCTATTGCCTGCGCGGCGGCGAGCAGGGGCTGATCGAGAAGCTCGATTTCTCGAAGATCCCCAACGCAGCGGCGATGCCGGAGGCTTATCGCAATCCCTATTCGGTGTCGTACGAGTTCTATTCCAGCGTGCTGGCCTACAGCCAGAAGACGTTCCCGAAGGATGCGCCGAACAGCTGGATCGATTTCTGGGACGTCAAGAAATTCCCCGGCAGCCGTGCGCTGCGCAACCATCCGATCGCCACGCTCGAGGCGGCGCTGATGGCCGACGGCGTCGCGCCCGACAAACTCTATCCGCTCGACGTCGACCGGGCCTTCAAGAAGCTCGAAGAGATCAAGCCGCACATCACGGTGTGGTGGACCTCCGGCGCACAGTCGGCGCAGCTTCTCAATGACGGCGAGGTCGATATGGAGATGGCCTGGAACGGTCGCGTCAGCGCAGTCGCGAAGGAAGGCGCCAAGGTCGCTTTCACCTACAACCAGGGCGTTTTGCAAAGCACCTCGCTCTGCATCCTCAAGGGCGCGCCGAATCTCGAGACGGCAGTCAAATTTCTCAACGAGGCCGTCGATCCCGTGCACCAGGCCAATCTGCCGCTCAATATCGATTACGGCCCGGGCAATCCCAAGGCGTTCGATACCGGCGTGATCAAGCCCGAGCGCGCCGCGCAATTGCCGAGCGAGCCCGCCAATGCGGCCAAGCAGGCGCTGATGTCCTACGCCTGGTGGTCCTCGCCGGCCGGCGAAGCCGCCGAGAAGCGTTGGGCGTCGTTCATGCAGAAGTAAGCCAAGCGAGACCGCATTGACGAGATCCATGCCAGATCCATCGCAAAAGCATCAGCGCCGCGAGCATGCGCTGATGCTGGCATTGGTGTCGCCTGCGCTGCTGGTGATCTTGGCTCTGATCGTGCTGCCGGTCGGCTGGCTCGCCTGGCAGTCGATCTACCATGACGGCTTCACGCTGGAGAATTATCGCCGCGTCTTCACCGAAGACATCTACTGGCGCAGCTTTGCGCTGACCTTCGAGATCAGCCTCGCGGTCACGGGAATCGCGCTGCTGCTTGGCTATCCCGTGGCCTACCTCGCCAACTCGGTGCCGAAAGGATGGAGCATTCTCATCCTGTCGCTGGTCGTGCTGCCGTTCTGGACCAGTGTGCTGGTGCGCGCCTATGCCTGGCTGGCGCTGCTCCAGCGCACCGGTGTGATCAACCAGCTTTTGCGTTATCTCGATGTGACGAGCGAACCGCTCGCGCTGGTGCACAACACCTTCGGCACCGTGGTTGCGACGGTACACATCCTGTTGCCGTTCATGGTGCTGCCGCTCTATGCCACCATGCAGAAGATTCCGAGCGATCTCATGCAGGCCGGCGCCAGCTTGGGGGCGAGCCCGTCGCTCACCTTCGTCCGCGTCTTCCTGCCGCTGTCGCTACCGGGCGTGCTCGCAGGCTGCACCATGGTGTTCGTGCTCTGCCTCGGCTTCTACATCACGCCGGAACTGCTCGGCGGCGGCCGCACGGTGATGGTGTCGATGCTGGTGAGCCGCAATGTCGAGCTCTACAATCAGTTTGGCGCCGCGAGCGCGGTCGCCGTCGTGCTGCTCTTAAGCGTGCTCGCGATCTTCTTCGCCGTCAGCCGCTTCATCTCGCTCGATCGCATATTGGGGCAGAAATGACACGATTGTCGCCCGCCCGGATTGCCCTCTATGTGATCAGCGCGCTGGTGCTGGTCTACCTGATCCTGCCGGTGCTGATTATCGCGCCGATCTCCTTCTCCAGCGCGCGCTTCCTGACCTTCCCGCCGCCGTCGTTCTCGCTGCGCTGGTATCAGCAGTATTTCTCCAACGCCGCCTGGATGCAGGCGACGCGGGTGACGCTGACGGTCGCTCTCCTGACCGTGGTGATCGCGACGCCGCTCGGCGTTGCCGCCGCCTACGCCATCAGCCAGTCGAAGCTGCGCATCATGCGCGTCATCCACGTGGCGCTGCTGTTGCCGCTGGTGGTGCCGATCATCATCACTGCGGTGGGCATCTTCTTCCTCTATGCCAAAGTCGGCCTGGTCGCGACCCTGCCGGGCCTGGTGCTGGCGAACGTGATGCTGGGCCTGCCATACGTCATCATCTCGGTGCTGGCGGGTTTGCAGAGCTTCGACCCGGCGCAGGAGATGGTGGCGCGCAGCCTCGGCATGAACCGCCTGCGCAGCTTCTTCGCGGTGACCCTGCCGCAGATCAAGTCCAGCGTGGTCGCTGGCGGCATCTTCGCCTTCATCTCGGCGATGGACGAGACCATCGTCGCGCTCTTCATCTCCGGCGGCCAGTATCAGCCCCTGACCAAGCGCATGTTCACCGCGCTCCGCGACGAGATCGACCCGACCATCGCCGCCATCTCGACGCTGATGACCGCGGCCTCGTTCATGCTGGTGCTGCTGGCAAGCGCGCGGCAGCGCAAAGGGGCATGACGGCAAGGGGGCCCGCTCCCAGGTCGACGTCCGAGAGAGGCATGGCTGCCGCCGCTATTTGCCGAAGAGGCATGACGAGGCCGTAATGCCGGGCAGCGGTTTCGGCCTTGCACCTTGTTTCCGGCTGTCCTACGCCAGCCCGGAACATAATTTTCGCGAAGCTGCGAAACGCATTGCCAAAGCCTTGAGGGAGCCGTCATGACCATTCGCAACACCCGCACCGGGGGCCAGATCCTGATTGATCAGCTAGTCGCGCAAGGCGTCGAGCGCGTCACCTGCGTGCCGGGCGAGAGCTACCTTGCGGCGCTCGACGCGCTGCATGACAGCCCGATCGACGTCATGATCTGCCGCGCCGAGGGCGGTGCGGCGATGATGGCGGAGGCCTATGGCAAGCTCACCGGCCGCCCCGGAATCTGCTTCGTCACCCGCGGCCCCGGCGCCACCAATGCCAGCCACGGCGTCCACATCGCGATGCAGGATTCCACGCCGATGATCCTGTTCGTCGGTCAGGTCGACACCGGCATGCGCGAGCGCGAGGCGTTCCAGGAGCTCGACTACAAGGCGGTGTTCGGCACCATGGCGAAATGGGCGGTCGAGATCGATCGTCCCGACCGCATTCCGGAGCTGGTCGCGCGCGCCTTCCGCGTCGCCATGCAGGGCCGGCCCGGTCCCGTCGTGATCTCGCTGCCCGAAAATATGCTGACCGAGACTGCTGCCGTTGCGGACGCCATGCGGATCGAGCCGGCGGTGAGCTGGCCGGCGCCCGCCGATATCGAGCGCGTTGGCGCCATGCTTGCGAGCGCCAAGGCACCGCTCGTCATTCTCGGCGGCTCGCGCTGGACCGATGAGGTGACCAGGAGCATCGCGCGCTTTGCCGAGCGCTTCGACTTGCCGGTCGCGACCTCGTTCCGCCGGGCCTCGCTGATCGACGCCGATCACTCGCACTATGCCGGCGATCTCGGCATCGGCCCGAGCCCGGGCCTGAAGGCGCGCATCGACAACGCCGATGTCGTTCTGCTCATCGGCGGCCGCATGTCGGAGATGCCGTCCTCATCCTACACGCTGCTCGACATTCCGACCCCGCGGCAGAAGTTGATCCACGTTCATCCCGGCTCCGAGGAGCTCGGCCGCATCTATCAGCCTGAGGTCGCGATCCAGGCCACGCCCGCCGCGTTTGCGGCCGCGGTCGAGACCCTGAAGCCGGCAGGCGCCGTTGCCTGGAAAGGCGAGGCCGCCAAGGCGCATGCCGACTATCTCGCTTGGACCGAGAAGGCGCGCGAGCTGCCGGGCACGTTCCAGTACGGACAAGTCATGACCTGGCTGCGCGATCGCCTGCCCAAGGACGCGATCGTCTGCAACGGCGCCGGTAATTATGCCGGCTGGATCCATCGCCATCACCGCTTCCACAGTTTTGCGGCGCAGCTCGCTCCGACGTCGGGCTCGATGGGCTATGGCGTGCCGGCCGCGGTGCTCGCGAAGCGGCAATATCCGGACCGTACCGTCATAGCTTTCGCCGGCGACGGCTGCTTCCTGATGAACGGGCAGGAGTTCGCGACTGCCGTGCAGTACGACGCGGCCCTCGTCGTCATCGTCGTCGACAATGCGCAATACGGTACCATCCGCATGCACCAGGAGCGCGACTATCCCGGTCGCGTGGTCGGCACCCAGCTCAAGAACCCGGATTTCGCGATGTATGCAAAAGCGTTCGGCGGCCACGGCGAGCGCGTCGAGCGCACCGAAGAGTTCGCGCCGGCCTTCGAGCGTGCGCTCGCCTCGGGCAAGCCGTCGATCCTCCACTGCATCATCGATCCGCGGGCGATGTCGGTCGGCAAGGACTTTGCCCCTGCGGTGAAGGCTTAAGCGATGTCGGAGGGCCGCCACGTCGCCATCATCGGTGCCGGCGCGGTCGGCGTGATCAGTGCCATCGAGGCGCTGCGCGAGGGACATCGCGTCACATTGATCGATCCGGGCGAGCCCGGTGGCGAACAGGCGGCGAGTTACGGCAATGCCGGCTGGCTCTCCTCGCATTCGGTGATCCCGCCGGCTGAGCCCGGCGTCTGGAAGAAGGTGCCGGGTTATCTGATGGATCCGCTCGGGCCGCTCGCGATCCGCTGGTCTTATCTGCCGAAGGTGCTGCCCTGGCTGATCAAGTATCTGCTGTCGGGCTGGACCGAGACGCGGGTCGAGACGACGGCATTTGCGCTGCGCGACCTCCTGAAGGACGCGCCGCTATTGCACAGGAAGCTCGCGGAGGAGGCGGGCGTCCCTGAATTGATCGAACGTAACGGCGTGATGCATGTCTTCCCGTCACGCGGCAATTTCGACAACGATCTCGGCTGGCGCGTGCGCAAGCGCGTCGGCATCGAATGGCTGGAGCTTTCGGCCGACGAGATGCGTCAGCGCGAGCCTGATTTACATCCGCGCTACACGTTTGGCGTGGTGGTGGAAGAGGCCGGGCGCTGCCGCGACCCCGGAGCCTATGTCGCGGCCCTCGCGCAACATGCGCTGGCAAGCGGCGCCAAGCTTGTGCGCGCCAAGGCAATCGGGCTGAAGCTATCTGACAACAAGCTCGTGGCTGTCCTGACCGAGACCGGCGAGATTGCGTGCGATGCCGCGGTGATTGCCGCCGGTGCGCATTCGAAGCGGCTCACCGCATCCGTCGGCGATCCGCTGCCGCTGGAGACCGAGCGCGGCTATCACGTCATGATCGAGAATCCGGAAACGGGCCCGCGCAGCTCGTTGATGGCCTCGGATGCGAAGATGGTGGTGAACTGGACCGACAAGGGTTTGCGCGCCGCGGGGACGGTCGAGATCGCAGGCCTCGAGGCCGAGCCCAACTGGAAGCGCGCCGAGATTTTGCGCAACAACCTCTTCAGCATGTTCCCGAAACTGCCGACGGATATTCCGGCTTCGCGTATCAAGACCTGGTTTGGCCATCGGCCCAGCATGCCGGACGGACGTCCCTGCATCGGCTACGCGCGCGCCTCGCGCGACATCGTCTATGCCTTCGGCCACGGCCATATCGGCCTGGTCGGTTCGGCCCGCACCGGCCGTCTCGTCGCCCAGCTTCTGAGCGGCAAGCCGCCGGAAATTCCGCTCGCACCGTTTTCGCCCGATCGTTTTCTCTGAGATCGCATCATGACCGCTCCAGCCAACTCGTCCCCCCGAATCGCCCGCGGCGGCAAAGCCATTTATGGGGCGCCGCTCGGCATCCTGATGCTGGAGGCGCGCTTTCCCCGCATTCCCGGCGACATGGGCAACGGCACCACCTGGCCTTTCCCCGTGCTCTATCGCGTGGTGGGTGGGGCTTCGCCGGAGAAGGTGGTGCTGAAGGGTGCGGCCGGTCTGCTGCCTGACTTCATCGATGCGGCAAAGGATCTAGTGCGGCTCGGGGCCGAAGCCATCACCACCAATTGCGGCTTCCTCTCTCTGTTCCAGAAGGAGATCGCAGCCGCGGTCGGCGTTCCCGTCGCGACCTCGTCACTGATGCAGGTGCCGTGGGTGCAGGCGACCTTGCCGCCGGGCAAGCGCGTCGGCCTCGTCACGGTGTCCGGTTCATCCTTGACGCCGGCCCATCTCGCAGGTGCCGGCGTGCCGCTCGATACGCCGCTGGTCGGCACCGAGCACGGCAAGGAATTCTTCCGCGTCCTGATCAAGGCCGAGAAGGACGACATGGATATCGCGCAGGCGGAACGTGACGTGGTCGAGGCCGGCAAGGAGCTGGTCGCCAGGAACCCGGATGTCGGCGCGATCGTGCTGGAATGCACCAACATGCCGCCTTATGCGGCAGCTTTGCAGGCCGAAGTTGGATTGCCCGTGTATGACATCTATTCCATGATCACCTGGTTTCATGCCGGACTGCGCCCGCGTCGGTTTGGCTAAAGGTCGAGAAGCTGCCATGGCGCAGCAATGCGCATCGTTCTCGCTGAACTCATGCGAACGGCAGCAGCTATACAATCCCTCGATACCTGATCGCGCCAGACGGTCAGAGCTTTGGCGCCTGAACATCGCTAGAGTGCTGCTCGAAATCCACGGAGACAAGCGGTGCACAGCCTTCAATCCAATCCCGACACGCGCGCAGACGCTTGGCCGTCCGAGCTCTACTGCATCCTGAAGGCCGCCGACGTGCGGCAGATGTCCTACGTCCCCGATGCCGGCCACAGCCAGCTCATCAGCCTGTTCTCGGCCGACCGCGACGTCACCACCAACGTGCTGACGACGGAAGAGGAGGGCGTCGCCATCGCCGCAGGCGCCTGGCTCGGCGGCCAACGTAGCGTGCTCTTGATGCAGTCGAGCGGGGTCGGCAATTGCATCAACATGCTCTCGCTGTCGGCGATCGGACGATTTCCACTGCTGATGCTGGTGACGATGCGCGGCGAATGGGCCGAGTTCAATCCCTGGCAGGTGCCGATGAGCCGAGCGACCCAGCCCTCGCTGGAAGCGATCGGCCTGAAGGTGATGCGCGCGGAGACGGCGGAAGATCTGGTCGAGACGGTCGAATCGGCCGCAGCGCTCGCCTACGATTCCGATCAGCAGATCGCGGTGCTGATAGGACAGCGCCTGATCGGCAAGAAGAAGTGGTGATCTCAATGCAAGCCCAGCTCGACCGCCGCGCCGCCGTTGCCGCGCTCTTGAAGAATCGCAAGGACACGCTGGTCGTGTCCGGCCTCGGCTCGCCGACCTATGACCTTCATTCGGTCGGCGACCATGATGGCAATTTCTATCTCTGGGGCGCCATGGGCGGCGCCGCCCTGATCGGGCTTGGCCTCGCACAAGCCCAGCCGGGACAGCGCGTCCTCGCTTTGACCGGGGATGGCGAGCAGTTGATGGGCCTCGGCGGCATCGCCACCATCGGAGTCGCACGCCCGCGCAATCTCGACATCGTCGTGATCGACAACCAGCATTTTGGCGAGACGGGGATGCAGGCAAGCCACACAGGGCGCGGCGTCGATCTCACCGCGATTGCCGTGGCCTGCGGCTTTGCCGCTGCTGGAACCGTGCGGACGCTCGAGGAAGTCGAACGTCTGGCGACGCAGCTCGACGAGACGGCCGATGGCCCGCGGCTTTTTGTCATCAAGGTCCTGGCGGAAAATCCGCCGCGCTCGCTGCCCTCGCGCGATGCTGTCTTTATCAAAAACCGGTTCCGTGCTCATCTCGGCTTCGCGGCGGCCTGAGCCGGGTCTCACCCGGCGACAGTCTGCTCCAAGCAGCTATCCTGGAGTGAGACCATGAAACTAACCGGCAAGGTCGCCGCCATCACCGGCGCGGCGCGCGGCATCGGCAAGGCCTGCGCAAAACGATTCCTGGACGACGGCGTCAAAGTCGTCATCTCGGATGTTGATGCCGACGGTTTGGCCGCGACGGCCGCCGAACTCGCGCGACCGGATGCCTTGCGTACCGTCGTCGGCAATGTCGCCAAGCGTGCCGATGTCGACCAACTGGTCGCAACGGCCGTGAAGGAGTTCGGCCGGCTCGACATCATGGTCAACAACGCCGGCGTCGCTCGTAACCGGGACCTCCTGGAGATCTCCGAAGAGGAATTCGACGAGATCATTGGCATCAACCTGAAGGGCGCATTCTTCGGTGTGCAGGCGGCGGCCAAGCAGATGATTGCGCAAGGTGGCGGCGGGGTCATCATCAACATGTCCTCGGTCAATGCACTGCTGGCAATCCCGGCGCTTGCCACCTACGCCATGTCCAAGGGCGGCATGAAGCAGCTCACCTCGGTCGCAGCCGTCGCACTCGCTCCGCACAATATTCGCGTTGTCGCGGTCGGGCCGGGAACGATTCTGACCGACATGGTGGCATCGTCCATCTACACCTCGGAGGATGCCCGCAAGACCGTGATGTCACGCACGCCGGCCGGCCGCGGCGGCGAGCCGGGCGAGGTGGCCTCCGTCGTGGCGTTTCTTGCGAGCGACGATGCCTCCTACATCACTGGGCAGACCATCTACCCAGACGGCGGTCGGCTCATTCTGAATTACACGGTGCCGGTGAAGGAGAAATAGGGGGCAAGGTCGCCGCACTCTCCCGTGTCATCGCCCGCGAAGGCGGGCGATCTAGTACTCCGTGACGCCCGTGATTGAACCGAGTGGCTGCGGCGTACTGGATGCCCCGCCTTCGCGGGGCATGACAGCCGTAGTTGTGCGGGCAGCCAGCCCCTCACTCCGCTGCAGCCGTCATCCCGTGACCAAGCCGTTTCGAAATGCCGCCCGCGCAATCGCGCAAAGCATGGGCGATCGGGCTGTCCCACCGCGCGTCAAAAGTGCCTTCCGGCCCCATCGCGGTGATCACCAGCGCGACATGGCCGGAATGGTCAAACACCGGCGCAGAGAATGCGTTGACGCCGGGCAGGGGGTCGCCGAGCGCGCGGGCGAGGCCGTGCTTGCGGACCTCGGTGAGCATCTCGGCGAGCTTCGCGCCTTTCACGGCGCGCTTAGGATTGTAGCCGACGCCGTGACGATCGAGGCCGCTTTCGAGTGCGGCGTTGATCGTCTTCTCCGGCAGGAAGGCCGCAAACGCCCGGCCGGTCGCCGTCTCCAGCAGCGCCATCACCGAGCCGGCGCGCATCACGATGTGAACGGGCTGGCCGGGTTCTTCGAGCTGCACCACGGTCGGGCCGTGCGTCCCCCAGACCGCGAGCGAGACCGCATGCCCGATCTGACTTGCGAGCGCCGCGATCTTCGGTCCTGCGATGCGTACGCCGGACAGGCGGCGCAGGCTGATCAGGCCGAGCTCCAGCGCCAGCGCGCCGATCTCGTAACGGCCGGTGGTCTCGTCCTGCTCGATCAGGCCGATGCGGGAGAAGCTGGCGAGATAGGGATGCGCCTTGGCCGGCGTCATGCCGGCCTCGCGTGCGAGATCGCGCAGCATCATCGGCTCGCCGCTGCGGGCGAGGGCGCGGAGCAATTCGCCGCCGACCTCGATCGACTGGATGCCGCGGCTTTCTCTCTTCATGCGCCTCCTGGCGTGGCTTACGCCGCGTTGCGCTTGGCGGCGCTGTCGGCGAGATGACGGCCGGCAATGTAGCCGAAGGTCAGCGCCGGCCCAAGCGTGATGCCGGCGCCGGGATAATTGCCGCCCATGATGCTCGCCATGTCGTTGCCGGCGGCATAGAGCCCCGGAATGACCCGTCCTTCCGCATCGAGCGCCCGCCCGTTCTCGTCGGTGACGATGCCTGCATAGGTGCCGAGATCGCCGACCACCATCTTGATGGCGTAGAACGGGCCGTTCTCGATCGGCGCGACGCAAGGGTTCGGGCCGTGCAGCGCATCGCCCTGATAGCGGTTATAGGCCTTTGACCCCTTGCCGAAGGCGGCGTCGTGTCCCTGCGGTGCGGTCGCATTGAACTGCTTGACGGTCTCGACGAGCGCCATGCTGTCGATGCCCGCCTTTGCCGCGAGCGACTCCAGCGTCTCGCCGCGCATGAGATAGCTGGTCTTGAGGTGATGACCTAGCGGCATCGGGAATGGCGGCACGCAGCCGAGGCCGTATTTGCGCAGGGTCGGGTGGTCGCAGACCAGGTAGGCCGCGATCTCCTCGCCGGGCTTCGCCGCCTTGACCATGGCCTGGACGAAGTCGTGATAGGAATTGCCCTCGTTGGCAAAGCGCTTGCCGTCACGCATCACCGCGATCACGCCGGGTTTGGCGCGGTCGATGAAATGCGGCATCACACCGTTTGAGCCGTCCTTGCGCTTGGTGACCGAGACCGGGACCCAGGCTGCCGCGTTCGGGAGCCGGTCCTCGACATGGCCGCCGGCGCTTTCCGCAAGCCGCAGGCCGTCGCCGGTGTTGCCGGTTGGTCCCGGCGAAAAATGCTCGTTCCCAGTCGGCGCGTGTGGAAACATCTTCTTGCGCCGTTCGATATCATGCGGGAAACCGCCGCAGGCGAGCACGACGCCTTGTCTGGCACGAATGCGGACGTCGCGTCCCTCGTGGGCGACAATGGCGCCGGTGACAGTGCCGTTCTCGACCGTCAGCTCGCGCACCGGCGCGGACAGCCACATCGGGATCTTCAGATCCTGCGCGGATTTTGCCAGTCGCCCGGCGAGCGCATTGCCATTGGTCAGCGTCATGCCGCGGCCGTAGCGCAGCACGTCCATCAGATGCCGCGACAGGCGCTTTGCGACATAGACCGCCGAATTCAGCGACTTCGTCACACGCATGAAATGGACGATGTCCTTGCCGGATCCGAGCATCATGCCGAATACGGTCAGCTCGGGCAGGGGCATGCCGAGGGTCTTGATCTGGTCGCCGAGCTCGCGGCCGTCGAACGGGCGTGCCACCATCGAACGACCGCCCTGGGTGCCGCCGGGCGCTTCGGCGTGATAGTCCGGAAACACCAGCGGCATGTCGAAGCGCAGCGCCGTTTTGCTGGTGAAAAAATCGACCGCCTCGGGGCCGGCGCTCAGGAACGCATCGACGCGTGCGGCGTCAAAGTTGTTGCCGGCTTCATGGCGCAGGTAGGTCCGCGCCTGCTCGGGCGTCTCCGCAATGCCGTAAGCCTTGGCCAGCGAGGTGCCGGGAATCCACAACCAGCCGCCGGAGCGGGCGGTGGTGCCGCCGAAGCGCGGCTCCTTCTCGACGATCAGGACGTCGAGACCGCGATAGCGCGCGGTGATCGCGGCCGACATGCCGGAGCAGCCAGATCCGGCCACGAGCACATCGCACTCGTAAGTCTCAATTGCGTTGCGCTCGTTGCCGGTCATGCAGGCCTCACTTCTTGAGCAGCGGACATTTGGACTCGGAGACCGGACGGAAGGCGTCCTCGCCTTTCACCGTCTTGATGATCTCCAAATAATCCCAGGGTTCCTTGGACTGCTCGGGTGTTTTCACCTTGGCGAGATACATGTCGCGAATGACGCGGCCGTCCTCGCGCAAGCGTCCGCCATGAACGAATGTATCCTCGATTGGCAGCTCGCGCATCTTGGCCATCGCCTTGGCGGGATCGTCGGTGCCGGCGGCCTTGATGGCCTTGAGATAATGCAGCACCGAGCCGTAGACCCCGGTCTGGATCATGGTCGGCATCACCTTGGTGCGCTCGTAGAATTTCCGCGACCAGGCGCGGGTTGCCTCGTCCATGTTCCAATAGGACGCCGTGGTCATGTAGGTGCCCTGCGCTGATTTGAGCCCGATCGCGTGCACGTCGGTGTCGAACATCAGGAGGCCGACCAGCTTCTGCCCGCCCTGGACCAGGCCGAACTCGCCCGACTGCTTGATCGCATTGTCGGTGTCCTGGCCCGCATTGGCGAAGGCGACGACGTCCGATTTGGAGCTTTGCGCCTGGAGTGCAAAGGAGGAGAAATCGGCCGTGTTGGTCGGGTGCTTCACGCCGCCCAAGACCTTGCCGCCCATCTCGTTGATGAAGCGCGTGGCGTCCTTCTCGAGCTGCTGGCCGAAGGCGTAGTCGGCGGTGATGAAGTACCAGGACTTTCCGCCTTCCTTGATTACGGCGGATGCCGTCACCTTCGACAGCGCGTAGGTATCGTAGGTGAAGTGCACGGTGTTCGGGCTGCAAAGCTCGTCGGTCAACGAACTCGCGCCGGGGCCGGAGAGCAGCGCAATCTTGTTGCGCTCGCGCACCATGTTGTGGACGGCGATCGCGATGCCGGAGTTGGGGATGTCGACGACGGCATCGACCTTGCCGTTGTCGAACCAGCCGCGCACGATCTGCACGCCGACGTCGGTCTTCATCTGGTGGTCGGCGCTGATGATCTCGATCGGCTTGCCGAGCACGGTGGGCCCGAATTCCTCCACCGCCATTTTCGCAGCCTCGACGGAGCCCGGCCCGCTGTTGTCGCGGCCCCAGCTCGACAGATCCGTAAGCACGCCGATCCGCACGGCGTCGTCGGAGACTTGCGCGTTCGCAACGGTGGTCATGGCAGCCGAAGTCATGGCCGCGAGCATGGCGCAGGCCAAAAGCCCTCTCATCGTCGTTCCCTCTCGTTTATGGGCCGCTTGGCGCGGCTGGTTGTTGTGACAGCAAGTTAGATAATGATGAATAAGTTTGTCAATGGCGAATAAAGGGCTCTGCGTCGTCCCGGCGAAGGCCGGGACCCACACCGCGTGATCTATTGATCCCGGGCGGTCGCAGGACCGGAGCACGGGTGTTCGCCAAACTCCTCCCTGTGGTTATGGGTCCCGGCGTTCGCCGGGACGACGGTGGGAGGCCGTGGCGCGAAAAATCTCGCATCGTGATCTGGGGGAGAACTAACACTCCCGCAAGTTGCAACCGCCATCGCGATTGGCCATGATGGCGCCCAGGAATCTTGGGACATGGCGATGACGGCAGCATCGGGGGTCTCCAGTGCGGCGGAGAAATCGACGACGGCGCATGTGGTGTGGGCGAGCGCGCTCGGCACCGCGATCGAGTGGTATGACTTCCTGATCTACGGCACGGCGGCGGCGCTGGTGCTGAACAAGCTGTTCTTCCCAAGCTTCGATCCCTTCGTCGGCACGCTGGCGGCGTTCTCGACCTATGCGGTCGGCTTCGTCGCGCGGCCGATCGGCGGCGCGATCATTGGGCATTATGGCGACCGGCTCGGCCGCAAGAAGATGCTGGTCGCGACCATGATCGCGATGGGACTGGGCACGTTCCTGATCGGTTGCCTGCCGACCTACAGTCAGATCGGAGTCTGGGCGCCGATCTTTCTCGTCATTTTGCGCTTCGTCCAGGGCATCGGACTCGGTGGCGAGTGGAGCGGCGCCGTGGTCATGGTGGCCGAGCACGCCGGCAACCGCCGCGGCTTTTACGGCAGCCTGGTGCAGATCGGCTTCCCCGTCGGCGTCGCCGCGTCCACTGGCATTTTTGGTCTGATGACGCAGCTGCCCGAGGCGGACTTCCTGAGCTGGGGCTGGCGCGTGCCGTTCCTGATCAGCATCCTGCTCGTCGGCGTCGGCTTTATCGTGCGGCTGAAACTCGCGGAGACGCCGCACTTCAAGGAGGTGCTCGAGCGCAAGGAGGTGCTGGCGCAGCCGGCGCTGGAAGTCCTCCGCCGCGACTGGCGCAGCTTCCTGCTCGCGATCGGCATCACGGTGTCCGAAGTCGGGCTCGCTTATCTCCTCACTGTTTTCACCGTGGTCTATGCCACGACGCAGCTCGGCCTGCCGCGGCAGGTGATCCTCAATGCGGTCGTCTATGCCGCGCTCGTCGAGCTCGCGACGCTGCCCCTCGCCGGCTGGCTGTCCGACATCTTCGGCCGCAAAGCGCTGTATCTCGCCGGCGGCGTGTTCTCGGTGGCGCTGGCGTTTCCGTTGTTCTGGTTCCTCGACACCAGGGACCCGGCGCTGATCACGCTCGCGCTTGTCGTCACGATGACACTGACGCATGCGTTGCTGTTCGGGCCGAAGGCGGCCTTCATGCCGGAGCTGTTCCGCACCCAGGTGCGCTACAGCGGCGCATCGCTGGGAGCCAACGTTGCCGCCGCGCTGAGCGGCGGCTTCTCGCCGCTGATTGCGACGGCACTGCTGGCATGGGCCGGTTCTTATTGGGCCGTGTCGGTCTACATCATTGCACTGTCGATCGTCACCATCATCGCGACGCTGATGGCGCCGGAGAGGGCGCGGGACCAGCTCAGGTCCTGAGGATCGCCTTCATCACGTCTGCCGCGCCAGCGGGCCCGCACGTTCGAAGCTATCGTTTTTGTGTGCACGTCCTGACTTCTTCTTATGCGCGCTGCCAAAAGCCGATGCAGCGGGGCGAACCATTAGCCGCGTTTATGCGGCGAATTTTTACTTCCAATTTTACTTCACGACATCCCGCCCATAGCCTCCCTCGCAATTGATCACATCCGCAGCCGGTCAATGGCGACCGGTGCGCAGCGTTCATCGTAGCCAACGAGGGTTGCCATGCTTGACAGGGACAAGGGGACATCCACTGCCAATCCGGCGGGGACGAGCGACAAGCCTGCGAAAAAGCTGAGCCGGCGCACGCTGTTGAAGGGCGCTGCGGCGGTGGCCGGCGCGGCCGCAGGATCGGACGCGATCCGCGGATTCCCGACCATCTGGGCCCAGGAGATCAAGGACATCGAGCTGCGCCATGTCGGCGTGTCCTATTCGGTGGTGAAGGCGATCGGCGACCAGGCGGCCAAGGATCTCGGCTTCAAGGTGACGATGCAGAACCTCGACACCTCCGCCGCCATCAACCGCTTCATAAGCCAGCCTAATACGGTCGACATCGCCGATCTCGAGGGGTGGCAGGCCAAGCTCGCTGCCAAGCGCGGCGTGATCCAGGGCATCGAGGTCAAGAAGGTCAAGGAGTTCGACAACATCCTGCCGATCTTCACCAAGGGCGAGATCGACGGTCACAAGATCCCGCGCCAGGGCATCTCGCCCTACGAGGCCATGTATATCGCCAAGCCCGATTCGACCGATTTGAACGACGGCGTGACCGAATGGGCCACCTTCCTGCCGCAGGTCTACAACGCCGACTCCATCGGCTACCGCCCCGATCTCGTCGGCCATGAAGTCACCGAATGGAAGGATCTGATCGATCCCAAGTTCAAGGGCAAGGCCGCGATCCTCGACGTGCCTGCGATCGGCATCATGGATGCCGCGCTCTGCTTCGAAAGCGCCGGGCTGATCAAGTACGGCAACAAGGGCAACATGACCAAGGAGGAGATCGACTTCACCTGCAACAAGCTGATCGAGCTCAAGAAGCAGGGCCAGTTCCGCGCGACCTGGACCACCTTCGACCAGTCGGTGCAGCTGATGGCGGCGGGCGAAGTGGTCATCCAGTCGATGTGGTCGCCGGCGGTTGCCGCGGTACGCGTGAAGGAAATCCCGTGCGTCTACGCGCCGGTCAACATCAAGAACGGCAAGGAAGGCTATCGCGGCTGGTGCAACGGCATGGGCCTGATGAAGCATCTCTCCGGCAAGAAGCTGGACGCGGCCTACGAATATCTCAACTGGTATCTGTCGGGATGGCAGGGCGGCTTCGTCGCGCGCTACGGCTATTACAGCCCGGTCCCCTCGACTGCGAAGAAATTCCTCACGCCGGCCGAATGGGCATTCTGGTACGAGGGCCAGCCCGCGCCCGAGGTGGTCAACGACCCCTATGGCGTGCCGATGGAGAAGAGCGGCACCAAGCGTGACGGCGGCTCGTTCCTCGACCGCGTCAAGAACATCTCGTGCTGGAACACGCTGATGGACGAAGCCGCCTACATGAACAAGCGCTGGAACGACTTCAAGGTGGCCTGAAACCTGCTTCACCTGACGTGAACGAAGCGCCGGCGCGGCAATGCGCCGGTGCCAAATGACCGAGTTCGAGGCGTTTGCCGACATGCAGCCAAGCCTTAGTCCAGCCCAAACTCTACCACGCGCAAATCTCGCTGGCTGGCTCTACGTGTCGCCGCTCGTGCTGGTGCTCGTGCCGTTCTTCGTGGCGCCGATCCTGGTCGTGCTGGCCGCGAGCTTTTTCGCCACCGACGGCTTCGGCGGGCTGACGCCGGGCTTCACGCTCGCAAGCTATGTCGAGGTACTGCATTCGGCGCTGACGCTGAAGCTGTACCTGGCGACGATCAAGTTCACGGTGCTGACCTGGGTCTTCACGCTAATCATTGGCTTCTTCGTCGCATACTTCCTGGTCTTCCACGTCCGCAATCAGCTGCTGGCGATTGGCCTGTTCCTGCTCTGCACGGTGCCGTTCTGGACCTCGAACATCATCCGGATGATTTCCTGGATTCCGCTGCTCGGCAAGGAAGGCCTGATCAACCAGGCGCTGCTGGGGCTCGGTCTGATCCGCCAGCCGCTGGAAGTGCTGTTGTTCTCGGACCTCGCGGTGGTCATCGCCTATGTCCACCAGCTTACCATTTTCATGATTGTGCCGATCTTCAATTCCATGGCACGGATCGACAAGAAGCTGATCGAGGCCGCGATCGATGCAGGCGCCAGCCGTTTCGACATCATGCGCCTGATCGTGGTGCCGATGTCCAAGAGCGGCATCGCCCTCGGCACAATCTTCGTCGTCTCGATCGTGATGGGCGATTTCTTCGTGGTCAAGGTGATGTCCGGCGGCGGCTCGGCCTCGGTGGTCAGCGCGTTCTACGAGGACGTCGGTGTATTGCAATATCCGACCGCAGCCGCAAGCGCGGTGCTGCTGACGCTGGTGCTGGTCGCCATCGTCTCGCTGATCCTGCGCACCGTCGACATCAGGCAGGAGATCACGCGATGAGCGCGGTTCTCGCCGACATGCCCAAAACCGACATGTCAAAGACGGTCGCGCCTGCGACGACCAAGGCGATTGCACCGAGCAAGGGCGGCCGGCCGTGGACGTTTTATGTTCTGGCGACACTGTTCGCGTTCTATGTGATCGCGCTGTACGGCCCGATGTTCTGTATCTACGTCCTGTCGTTCCAGGATATCCGTGGCGGCCTCGTGTTCCCGATGAAGGGCACTTCGCTGCACTGGTTCGTCGATCTCTTCACCCAGGTGCGAACCGGCGACGTCAAGGGCTCGTTCGATCGCTCGATCAAGCTCGCCGTCATTGTCACTGTCATCACGGTGGTGGTCTCGTTCCTCGCCGGGCTCGGCTTTCGCAAGCGCTTTCGCGGCGACACCGTCGTGTTCTACATGATGATCGGCAGCCTGGTCGCACCAGGTCTCGTGCTCGGCCTCGGCACCGGTCTGTTGTTCCAGGCGCTCGGGCTCAATGCGAGCTGGTACACCTCGGCGCTCGGCGCGCAACTGTCCTGGACGCTGCCGTTCGGCGTGCTCGTGATGTTCGCGGTGATGTCGCGCTTCAACCAGGTCTGGGAGAAGGCGGCCTACGACCTCGGCGCCAGCCGCTGGCAGTCGATCCGGCTGGTGATGATCCCGGTGCTGGCGCCCGGCCTGGTCGCGGTCGCGCTGTTCGGCTTCACGCTCTCCTACGACGAGTTCGCGCGCAGCCTCCAGACCGCGGGGTCACTGAACACGCTGCCGCTGGAGATCTGGAGCATGACCTTGAACGTCACGTCGCCCTCGCTTTACGCGCTCGGCACGGTGACGACGATCGTGTCCTTCATCGTCATCGGCGCGAGCCTGGGCAGCATCGTGCTGATCCAGAAGAAACGCGGCAGCAGCACAAAGGGTTGAGCTGGGAAATGAAGAGCGATCGCGGCGATATCGAACTGGCGGGCGTCTGCAAGAGCTTTGACGGCGTCAGCAATGTGGTCGACGGCGTCAACCTCAAGATCGCCGATGGCGCCTATTGCTGCTTCATCGGTCCGTCCGGCTGCGGAAAGACCACGATTCTGCGCATGATCGCCGGCCACGAGGACCCGACCGCCGGCGAGATCGTCATCGGCGGCCAGAACGTCGTCGGGCTCGCGCCGGTGCAGCGACGCACCGCGATGATGTTTCAGTCCTACGCGCTGTTCCCGCACCTGACCGTGCGCGACAATATCGCGTTCGCTTTGCGCGTACGCGGCATGTCGAAGGCCGATCGTCTGCGCGCTGCGGATGCCATGATCGAGAAAGTGCGGCTGACGCAGTTCGCCGATCGCCTGCCGGCGCAGCTCTCCGGCGGCCAGCAGCAGCGTGTGGCGCTGGCGCGCGCCGCGATCACCGAGCCGAGGGTACTTTTGCTCGATGAACCGCTCTCCGCCCTCGACGAGCAGCTCCGCGTGCAGATGCGCCAGGAGCTCAGGCGAATGCAGCAGGAGCTCGGCATCACCTTCATCCACGTCACCCACACCCAGCTCGAGGCGATCGCGCTCGCCGATTTGGTGGTGGTGATGGAGCAGGGCAAGATCAAGCAGGCGGGCGCGGCCCGCGACGTCTATGCCCATCCGCACGATCGCTACGTCGCCGAGTTCATGGGCGGGCAGAACGTGCTGTCGGGGCGGGTCGAGAAGGTCAACGGTTCGACCTTTACGCTCGTGCAGGCCGCGCCTGATGGCATCGAGGTCCCACTTCAAGCGCGGTCTACGGTTAGCGTCGGTGACAAGATCGATATCGCCGTGCGCCGCGACGATGTCGCGCTGGTCCGGCCGGGCAGGGAGCTGCCGCCGGGCTGCTCTACGTCGCTGCCGAGTCGCGTGCTCGCGATCGAATACCAGGGCTATTTCGTCAAGGTCATGCTGGACACCGTGCCGGACGACGCGTTCGTCGCCTATGTGCCAGAAAAGACCTTCTTCGCGGATCCGTTCACCGTCGGCGACGTCGTGATGGCCACATGGGCCACCGGCAGCGCGCTTCCACTTTCCTAAAGACCCGTCGCGCACAGGAGTATGATCGTGCAGATATCCTTCACACTCAACGGACGGCCGACCACCATCGATGTTGAGCCGGCGACGCTGGTCGCCGAGCTGCTGCGCGAGCGGCTCAACCTCACCGGCACCCATATCGGCTGCGACACCAGCCAATGCGGCGCCTGTGTCGTGCACCTCGATGGTCTGCCGGTGAAGAGCTGCACGCTGCTGGCTGCTGCGCTCGACGGTACGACGCTGCTCACCATCGAGGGGCTTCACGGCGCCCCCGGTTCGAACCAGATGCATCCGATGCAGGAAGCGTTTCGTGAGCATCACGGTCTGCAATGCGGCTTTTGCACGCCCGGCATGCTGATGACGGCGGTGGCGCTCGCGACCGAGAAGCCGGACCTCACGGAAGCCGACGTCCGCCACGGCCTTGAAGGCAATATCTGCCGCTGCACCGGTTATCAGAACATCGTCGTCTCGGTCATGGCAGGCGCTGCCGCCATGAACGCCGCCAGGGGAGAGTAACCATGGGCAATGTGATCGGGATCGGCGCCTCACCTAAACGGAAAGAGGACCAGCGCTTCCTCACCGGCCGCGGCAATTACGTCTCCGACATCAAGCGTCCCGGCATGACGGCCGGTGTGTTCGTGCGCTCGCCGCATGGACACGCGATCCTGCGCGGCATCGACAAGAGTGCGGCCCTGGCATCGCCCGGCGTCATCGCGGTCCTGACCGGCGAGGATGCCGCCGCGGATAAGTTAGGCTCGCTGCCCTGCGGCTGGGGTATCACGGACGCCAAGGGCGTTCCGATGAAGGAGCCGCCGTTCCCGATGCTGGCGCAGGGCAAGGTGCGCTTTGTCGGCGACATGGTGGCCTTCGTCGTCGCGGAGACGCCGGCGCAGGCCAGCGCTGCAGCCGAGCTGCTGACGGTCGAGTACGAGGTGCTGCCCTCGGTGGTCGGCGTGCTCGAAGCCGTGCGACCCGGCGCGCCGCAACTGTTCGACGACGTGCCGAACAACATCTGTTGCGACTGGGAGCTCGGCGACAAGGCCGCGGTCGAGACCGCGTTCCGGAAAGCGGCACACGTCGCAAAGCTCAGCCTCGTCAACAACAGGCTGATCGGCAACCCGATGGAGCCGCGCGCGGCGATCGCCGAATACGAGCCCGGCACCGATCGCTTCACGCTGTGGACCACCAGCCAGTTCCCGCACGTCGTACGCTTCCTGATGGGTGCGCTGGTGTTGAACATTCCGCAGCACAAGCTGCGCGTGGTGGCGCCGGATGTCGGGGGCGGCTTCGGAGTCAAGCAGTTCCACTACGGCGAGGAGGCCGTGATCACCTGGGCCGCCAAGCGCGTGATGCGGCCGATCAAATGGGTTGCGAGCCGCTCCGAAGGCTACGTCTCCGACCGCCACGGCCGCGATCACGTCACCGAGGCCGAACTCGCACTGGACGAGACCGGAAAGTTTCTGGCCTTCCGCGTCAACACGCTCGCCAATATGGGCGGCTATCTCTCGACTTTCGGGCCGAACATCCCCACCAATCTCTACGGACCGCTGCTCGGCGGCGTCTACACCACGCCGGCAATCTACTGCAACGTGAAGGTAGTGTTCACCAACACGGTTCCGGTCGACGCCTATCGCGGCGCCGGCCGTCCCGAGGCGACCTTCGTGCTGGAGCGCATCGTCGACGTCGCAGCTAGCGAGATGGGGATCGACCGGGTCGAGATCCGCCGACGCAACATGATCCCGAAGGAGGCCTATCCGTATCAGACGCCGGTGCTGGTGCAATACGATTCCGGCGATCCGATGGGATGTCTCGATGGCGCCCTTGTCGCGGCCGACGTCAAGAACTTCGATATCCGCAAGGCGGAGTCGGCGCGCCGGGGCAAATTCCGCGGGCTCGGCTACTCGACCTATGTCGAGGCCTGCGGCCTCGCGCCGTCGCGCTTCGCGGGACGATTGGGCGCGCGCGGCGGGCTCTATGAGAGCGCTACGGTACGCGTGCATCCGACCGGACAGGTGACGGTCATGATCGGCACGCACAATCACGGCCAGGGCCACGAGACGACGTTCGCGCAGATCGTCTCGGAAAAGCTCGGTGTCGCGTTTGACAATGTCGACATCGTGTTCGGCGATACCGATCGCGTGCAGTTCGGCATGGGCACCTATGGCTCGCGTTCGCTGGTGGTCGGCGGCGCGGCGCTGTCGAAAGCGACGGACAAGGTGGTCGCGAAGGGCAAGAAGATCGCGGCGCATCTGCTTGAGGCGGCCGAAGTGGATATCCAGTTCGAGGCCGGAAAATTCTCGGTCGCAGGCACCGACCGCATGAAGACGTTCGAGGAGATCGCGGGCGCCGCCTACGTGCCGCACGACTATCCGCTCGAAGTGCTGGAGCCGGGACTGGAAGAGCAGGCTTACTATGATCCCGTCAACTTCACCTATCCCGGCGGCTGCCACATTGCCGAGGTCGAGATCGACCCGGAAACCGGCACGGTGACGCTGGTCAATTACACCGCGGTGGACGACGTAGGCACCGTTATCAACCCGATGATAGTCGAGGGCCAGTTGCACGGCGGCATCGTGCAAGGCGTCGGCCAGGCGCTGTACGAGAACGCGGTCTATGACGAGGGCTCGGGCCAGCTGCTGTCAGGCTCGCTGATGGACTATTGCATGCCGCGCGCCGACCATATGCCGATGATGAACATCGCGACCCATTCAACGCTGTGTACGCATACGCCGATGGGCGTGAAGGGCTGCGGCGAGGTCGGCACCATCGGTTCGCCGGCCGCGGTCATCAACGCGGTGGTCGATGCGCTGTCGCATCTCGGCGTCACCCATGTCGACATGCCGGCGACGCCGAACCGGATCTGGCGCCTGCTGCAAAATGCATCGCTGCCGGTCGCTGCGGAATAGGGAGGATGACAATGAAGCCGTTTGCCTATCACCAACCGGACCGGATTCCCGACGCTGCTAAACTGCTGACCTCGATCGAGGACAGCAAGCTCGTCGCCGGCGGCATGACGCTGATCCCGACGCTGAAGCAGCGGCTCGCCAGTCCGCCAGCCTTGATCGATCTGTCGAAGCTCGGACATCTGAAGGGCATCAGCGACGACGGCGCCACCATCACGATCGGTGCGATGACGCCACATGCGGTGGTGGCCGCCTCGAAGCTGGTGCAGGCGAAGATCCCTGGTCTCGCCGCGCTGGCCTCGATGATCGGTGACCCCGCCGTGCGCATCCGCGGCACCATCGGCGGCTCGGTCGCGAACAACGATCCGGCGGCCGATTATCCCGCTGGCGTGCTCGGTCTTGATGCGACCATCGTCACCAGCACACGGGAGATCGCGGCCGACGGGTTCTTCCGCGGCCTGTTCGAGACCGCGCTCGAACCTGGCGAGATCATCACGGCGATCCGCTTTCCCGTGCCGCTCAAAGCCGGCTACGCAAAGTTCAAGGCGCCGGCGTCGCGCTATGCGTTGGTCGGCGTGTTCGTCGCGAAATTCGCCGATGGCGTTCGCGTGGCCGTGACCGGAGCGGGCTCCGGCGTGTTTCGTGTTCCGCCGATGGAGGAGGCGCTGTCGCAAAATTTCGATCCGTCCGCGATCGCGGCGATCAGGATCGATACCGACGGTCTCACTTCCGACATCCATGCCGAAGCCGACTACCGTGCGCATCTCGTCACGGTCATGGCCAAGCGCGCCGTCGACGCGGCGCTCAGCTAGCTCTTTAGGGTTGATGATGACTAATGGTTCCGGCCGAGCGGCCCTCCCGCCGGCGCCGACTGGCCTTGGTGCGCTTTCTGCAACCGAGATCATGGCCGGCTACCGGCGCAAGGCGTTCACCCCGCGCGACGTGGTCGACGACACCATCGCCGCGCTGGAGGCGACGAACGAGGCCTGCAACGCGGTGGTGACGCCGATGTACGAGCAGGCGAGGGCGGATGCCGATCGTCTCACCAGGGAGATGCACGCGGGCGAAGCCAAGGGCCCGCTCGCGGGGGTGCCCGTCACGATCAAGGACCTCGTCTTTGTCGCGGGCGTGCCGGCCTATGGCGGCTCGCCGATGAACAAGGCCTTCGTGCCCGATGTCGACGCGGCGGTTGTCTCGGCGCTGAAGGAGGCGGGTGCCATCGTCACCTGCAAGACCACGACCTGCGAGTCCGGTTACAAGTTGACGGCGGACAGCCCGGTCACCGGCACCACGCGCAATCCCTGGGACCCCGGTCGCACCAGTGGCGGATCGAGCGGCGGCGCGGCGGCGGGTGTTGCCGCCGGCTGCGGTCCGATCGCGATCGGAACCGATGGCGTCGGCTCGATCCGGGTGCCCTCGTCCTTCTGCGGGGTGTTCGGCCTGAAGCCGACGTTTGGGCTGGTGCCGCGTTCGCCCGGCTTCTCGCCACCGTCCTGGGGGTCGCTCGCGCATACCGGGCCGATCACGCGCACGGTCGCGGATGCTGCGCTGACGCTGGAGATCATCGCCGGCTACGATCTGCGCGATCCCGCGAGCCTGCCGGTGGCGGCGCGGCGGTTCGACACGAAGGCCGCGCCGTTGAACGGCATTCGTATCGGCGCCAGCGTCGATCTCGGCTACGCCGCCGTCAGCCCCGATGTGCGCTCGGCGTTCGGCAAGGCGCTGGCCATTCTCGATGCCTGCGGCGCGCAGGTCACCATGGATGGTCCCGGCCTCGATGCCGGGATCCTCGAACACACGCTGAAGCCGATCGCCTTCACCGAACAGGCGGCCGCGGTCGCGACCAGGACCACGGCCGATCTCGCCAGCTCCGAAGCAGATTATCTTGACGTCATCAGTGCCGGCCGACGCTACAGCGGCACGGACTATATCGAAGCGGGGTATCGCCGCGGCCAGGCTCGCAGCGGCTTCCTGAAGCTTTTCGAGCGCGTCGATGCGCTGGTGACGCCGACCGTCGCGGTGACCGCGTTCGAGGCTGGCCGCATCGGCGTCGACACGGTCGACGGCAGCAAGGTCGATCCGCATCTCGGCTGGTCGCCCTTCACCTGGCCGATCAACCTCGCCGGCCTACCGGCGGCGACCCTGCCCTGCGGCTTCGATCGCGATGGAATGCCGATCGGCTTGCAGATCGTCGCTCCCTGGCTCGACGAGCCCACGATCTTCCGCATCGCCGCTGCGTTCGAAGCGGCGCAGCCCTGGGCGGTGTTCTGGCCGTCACTGGCGCTCCGCGAAAGTCCCGCGCGCGCGAAGGTATGAAGCTCAGGACAGCTCGATCGGCTCGCCGCGGCCGCTGAGCTCTTCGTCGAGGCGCAGATAGTGCGCGAGATAGTCGTGCAAGGCGGTCGCCGCCTTCGAGGTTGCGCCGCTCGACTTGTAGAGCAGCAGCTCGATCTTCGGCAGTGGCGGCAGGCCCTCGTTCGGGCCGATCTCGCGCATCGCCGGCACCAGGGCGCTGCGGCCGAGTACGGTCACGGCCATGCCGGCGAAGGCCGCCGCCTGAAGGCCGCCGACGCTTTCGCTGACGCAGGCGATGCGCCAGCGCAAGTTCGCGCGTTCCAGCGTGTCGATCGCGTAGTCGCGATAGATGTTTCCGGGCGGCAGTAACGCCAGCGGAATGGGCCGTTCCTGGTGCGCGGCGGACTGCTCGCCGGTCATCCAGACCAGTTGCTCGCGCCGTACCACCTGGCCGCCCGTAAAATCGTTCATGCGGGTCACGAGCGCGATGTCGACATCGCCGCGCTTGACCAGGCCCACCAGCGGCGTCGAGAGCGCGCAATTGAGCTCGACCTGGACGCGAGGGAAGGATTTTCGGAACACGCTGAGGATCTGCGGCAGCATGAAGGCGGCATAGAGGTCGGGCGTGCCGAGTACGACCTGACCCTCGATCTCCTGTGACGCCAATTGCGAAATCAATTCGTCATGCAACCGCAGGATGGACTTGGCGTAGGTGAGAACCGTGGTGCCGTCCTCGCTCAGCGTCAGCCGGCGCCCGGCATGCTCGAACAATTGCTTGCCGGTGAGCTCCTCCAGCCGCTGCAATTGCAGGGTGATGGCCGGCTGGGTGCGGCCCAGCCGCCGCGCGGTCTCGGTAATGCTGCCGGTCTCGACCACGGAGATCAGCGACCGGAGCATGCGGATATCGAGGCTGATGAGGTTCATGCGGCATCCATGTCGCCCAGAATTTATGCAAGTTCCATGCTAGGGCGAATGGGAGCCGGGGTGGGAAGGCTCGGTCGCAGACGGCCTGTTCTCATCAATTAAACGACGTGCCGGTCCAGCATTGCTGGCATAGTGAATATTGATTATCAGGCGGCCCGGCGCGCATGATGCGCCCAACGAACACAAAAAGGGAGCACAAAACATGAAAGAGAGATCAGCAACGCGACGAGAGCTGCTTGCAATTGCCGCGGCGGCAAGTGCTGCGTCAATCGCGGAAGTTGCGCCGGCTGCTGCGCAGGCCGTGCCGAAGCCGATCTTTCCGGTGCCGATGGTCACCATTCCGATCGTCGGCGAAACCCAGGTGTTCCAGGTCCGCCGCATCTACTGCATCGGGCGCAACTACGCGGCGCACGCGATCGAGCGCGGCTCGGACCCGAACCGCGAGCCGCCGTTCTTCTTCCAGAAGCCGACCGACGCAATCCAGAACGTCGCTGTGGGCGAGGTCGCCGACCATCCCTATCCGTCGCTGACCAAGAACTATCACCACGAAGTCGAGCTGGTCGCCGCGCTGAAGTCCGGCGGCTCCAACATTCCGGCCGAGAAGGCGCTCGACCATGTCTATGGCTACGCGCTCGGCCTCGACATGACCCGGCGCGATCTCCAGAACGGCATGGCCGCGGAAAAGAAGCCGTGGGAGATCGGCAAGAGCTTTGACCACGCCGCGGTGATCGGACCGATCCACCCGGCCAGCAAGACCGGCCATTTCGACAAGGGCGCTATTTCGCTGGCGATCAACGGGACGGTGAAGCAGAGCTCGGATCTCAGCAAGATGATCTGGAGCGTGGCCGAGCAGATCGCAAAACTGTCGGAAGCCTTCGAGCTGAAGGCCGGCGACATCATCTATTCCGGCACGCCGGAGAATGTCGGCCCGGTCGTGAAGGGCGACGTGCTGTTGTGCAAGCTCGACGGCTTGCCGGACATGTCGATCAAGATCGTCTAGCGCTCCCCTCTCCCCGCCTGCGGAAAGTGAGGGGCGGGACGTTTTCGCTTCGTCATGCCCGGACTTGTCCCGGGCATCCACGTTTTTGGGTGCCGCTTGCGTGCAAGCCCGTGGATGGCCGGGACAAGCCCGGCCACGACGACGCTGAGAATGGCTTGTATCCCATCTGTCGCAGCGCGGCGTCCTGCTCTAGCTCCGGCCGAGGATCTTCTTCGCGGCGCGAAGATGCGGCCTGTCGATCATCTGGCCGTCGAGGCGCAGCGTGCCGGAGTTCGGATTGTTCGCGAACGCCGCGATCACCTTCTCCGCCCAATTACGCTCGGGCTCGGTCGGCTCGAACGCCGCGTTGACCACGTCGACGTGCTTGGGATGGATCAGCGCTTTCGCCGAAAAACCGTCACGCCGCGCCGCGCGCGTTTCCTGTTCGAGCCCCGTCAGATTGTCGATATCGGTATAGACGGTGTCGATCGGTGCGACCTCGGCCGCGGCCGCCGCCATCAGGCAGAGATCGCGCGCCAGCCGATAAGGGCTATGGAATACGCCGCCTGACGCCTTTTCAGTAGCGCCGAGCGAGGCCGAGAGATCTTCCGCGCCCCACATCAGGCCCGCGAGGCGAGGAGAGCAGCCCTTGTAGCTGCCGAGCCCGAAGATCGATCCTGCGGTTTCGGTCGCGACGCAGACGATGCGTGTTGAGCCGATGGCGATACCAGCCGCAGCTTCCAAAGCTTCGAGCCAGGTCGCGACCTGCCGCACGTCGTCGCCGCCCTGCGATTTCGGCAGCACGATGCCGTCGGGCTTGCCTGGAATCACCGCGGCAAGGTCAGCGAGCGTCATGCCGGTGTCGAGCGCGTTGACGCGGACATAGAGCTGATGGGGTTTGTTGCGGCCGTTGAGCATCGCCAACGTCAACCCGCGAGCCTCCGGCTTCTTGTCGGTGACGACGGAATCTTCGAGATCGATGATCAGCGCGTCGGCCTTGCCTTCGCTGGCCTTCTCGAATTTGCGCGGGGAGTCGCCCGGCACGAATAGCATCGAACGCATCAGACCGGCCTCTTGTGCATCATCGCCATGCGGCGGCAT
Organism: Bradyrhizobium sp. 4; assembly: GCF_023100905.1. Taxonomy (NCBI): domain Bacteria; kingdom Pseudomonadati; phylum Pseudomonadota; class Alphaproteobacteria; order Hyphomicrobiales; family Nitrobacteraceae; genus Bradyrhizobium; species Bradyrhizobium sp. 4. Next base: position 6,163,297 of record NZ_CP064686.1, on the reverse strand, counting down.
TTTCCGACGATCTCGTCGTTCTGGTTGAGAGCGTGGTGCTCGAACTCGACGATTCCCGCCTTGGGACGCGATTTGGACTCCCGCAATGAAAGCACCTTGGTCGTCGCCCGCAGTGTGTCGCCATGGAAGACCGGTTTCGGAAAGGTGACGTCGGTCATGCCGAGATTGGCAACGGTGGTGCCCATGGTCGTATCATAGACCGTCATGCCGATCATGATGCCGAGCGTGTAAAGGCTGTTGAAAATGCGCTGGCCGAACTCGGTCTGGGCCGAAAAATGCGCGTCGATGTGCAGCGGCTGCGGATTGAGCGTCAGCAGGCTGAACATGGTGTTGTCCATCTCCGTGACGGTCCGCGTCAGGGGATGCCTGAACTCCTGGCCCACGGAAAACTCCTCGAAATAAAGTCCGGCCATCGCGGTCTTCCTCCCTGCGAAATAACAGCGCGCTCACACCATCGCGCCGCATGATCCCATGCATGGTACACACAGTTGGCAGGCAAATTCACGTATCTGTACCCGGTTTTTCGAGCTAAAGAACGCAAGCGAGGGCACGTCCGGGCACGGCAATCGGCCGCGGCCTTCGCGTGGGAAACGCGAAGAGGGGAGATGGCGCGGGCGCGGCTCCCAACAAGGAGACCATCATGGATTTCGCGCTCACCGATCAGCAGGAGGCCATTCGCGACGCCATCGCGAAGATCTGCGAGGGCTTTCCTGACGCCTATTGGCTGAAGAAGGACCACGACGGCGGCTTCCCGCACGACTTCCACAAGGCGCTCGCCGACGCCGGCTGGCTCGGCATCTGCGTGCCGGAGGCCTACGGCGGTTCCGGGCTCGGCATCACCGAAGCCGCGATCATGATGCGCGCCATCGCGGAATCCGGCGCCGGCATGTCGGGCGCATCCGCGGTGCACATCAACGTGTTCGGTCTCAATCCCGTGGTCGTGTTCGGCACCGAGGAACAGCGCAAGCGCATGCTGCCGCCGATGGTCGAGGGCCGCGAAAAGGCGTGCTTTGCCGTGACCGAGCCCAACACCGGCCTCAACACGACCCAGCTCAAGACCCGCGCGGTGGCCAAGAACGACCGCTACATCGTCAACGGCCAGAAGGTGTGGATCTCGACCGCGCAGGTTGCGCACAAGATCCTGCTGCTGGCTCGCACCACGCCGCTGGAGGATGTGCGCTCGCCCACGCATGGGCTGAGCCTGTTCTATACGGACTTCGATCGCAACAGGATCAAGGTCCACGAGATCGAGAAGATGGGCCGCAAGGTCGTCGATTCCAACGAGCTGTTCTTCGAGGATTTCGAGATCCCCATGGAAGATCGGATCGGCGAAGAAGGCAAAGGCTTCCAGTATATCCTCGAAGGCATGAACCCGGAGCGCATCCTGATCGCAGCGGAAGCCGTCGGCCTCGGCAAGCTCGCGTTGTCGCGCGCGACCGAATACGCCAAGACCCGCGTGGTGTTCAACCGACCCATCGGCAAGAACCAGGGCATTCAACATCCGCTGGCCGTAAACTGGGTCGAGCTCGAGGCGGCCTGGTTGATGGTGATGTCGGCGGCCTGGCAATACGACAAGGGCATGCCTTGCGGCGGCGCCGCCAATGCCGCGAAATACATTGCCGGTGAGGCCGGATATCATGCCTGCGAGCAGGCGGTGATGACCCATGGCGGCTTCGGTTACGCCAAGGAATTCCACGTCGAGCGTTACTTGCGCGAAGTTCTGATCCCGCGCATCGCGCCGGTCAGCCCGCAGCTTGCGCTCAGCTTCATTGCGGAAAAGGTGCTGGGGCTGGCGAAGTCGTACTAGCTGATGCGCGACCTTTTAGCCGAGACGAATTCGCGTGCTATCCCGGTGGCCGTGCTTATTCCGCGGCGATCCGGTCCATCGCCATGGCCCGGAGCCGGGCGCGCTGGATCTTGACGCCGTTCGCGCTGTCGGTGATGGGGAAGGCCTCCACGACATAGATCCGCGCCGGGACCTTGTAGCCGGCGAGCCGCTCGCGTAGGCGCGTGATCAACGCGTCCTGCCGCGGCGGTTCGTGCTGGGGGTCCTGGGTGGGGATCACGAAGGCAACGCAGCGGGCGTTTCCCTTCAGATCGACCGCGACGACCTGGGCGTCGGCCACGCCGGCGCACGATTTGAGCTCGTCCTCGATCTCGCCGGGTGCGACAAGAAACCCGCCGAGCCGCATGGCGTCGCCCGCGCGGGTTTCGTAGACGAAGGAGCCGTCGCCGCGCAGCCGGCCGATATCGCCGGTGCGGAAGAAGCCGTCCGCGGTGATGGCGTCGCGCGTCGCGTCGGGATTGTTGTAGTAGCCGAGGAAGCGTGACGGCGCATGGATCTCGATCTCACCGGAGACGCCGCGAGCCGCGAGTTCGCCGGTCTCGGTGTCGCGCACACGGACCTTGGCCTCCGGCGACATCGGCCAGCCGCCGCCCTCGATGCGATCGGCGAAGCCATCACTCGAGCGTGCGATCGAGAACAGCGCCTGCACCTCGCTCGAACCGTAGAGGCCGTGCAACGGCATGCCGCACGCCTCGGCCTCCGCGGCAAGCTCGCGCCAGCCGGGCTGGAACGCGGCAAAGCCGCAGAGTTCGAGATGCGGAAACGGATGCGGCGCGTCGGTGACGGCGAGGATGCGGCGGAACATCTCGTCCGAGCCAAAGGCATGCGTGATCCCGCACTCGCGGAGAATCTTCAGCGCCGGCGCGGCCTCGAAGGCGGCGAGCGCATGGACGATCGCGCCCGCTGCGACGAAGCCGAGCAGGCTCGTCATGCCGAAGGTGCCGCAGAACGGTAGCATGGCCAGCAGCACATGGCGCTGGGGCGAGAGTTTTAGCGCCTCGGCGACGGAGGCGGCGTGCGTGGCCAGCGTTCGCTGCGAATGCGCGACAAGCTTCGGTCCTTTGGTCGTGCCCGACGTCGTGTAGAGCAGAACCGGCAGATCGAAATCATCCTGAGCCGGCGGGGCCGGCGGATAGGGCTCGTCGAAGGCGTCGAAGCGCACGCATGTCCATTGGGCGGGAATCTCATCCGCGCCGACCACCGCGATCTCTCGCAGCGTAGGCACCTCGTCCTTCGCAACGTCGGCGAGAATAGCGGCAAAGTCGATCGAGCGAAACGCGGCTTCGATCACCATCAGCCTGGCGCCGGAGAGCTTCAGGAGATGCGCGACCTCCGCGCTGCGGTAGCGTGTATTGACGGCGGCGACGATTGCCCCAAGCCGGGCGGCGGCGACCAGCAGCGTGATCCATTCGATCCGGTTGACCAGCCAGACCGCGACGACGTCGCCCGTGCCGATACCGCGTGCGGCAAGCCAGGCGGCGGTCTGCTCGATCTTTTCCGAGAATTCCGCGCGCGAGACCGGCGTGCCGTCGAACACGAAGGCCGGATCGGCGGCCGCCTCGGTCCGGATCAGCGATTGCAGCGAAAACTCGTTGGCGCTCATGGCAACCGGACTAACCCGACCGCGCGAACCTGTCTACTTGGTGCCGAACATCCGGTCGCCGGCGTCGCCCAGCCCCGGCACGATGTAGCCGTGGTCGTTGAGCCGCTCGTCGATCGCGGCGGTCCAGACCGGCACGTCCGGATGCTCGCTCTGGAACTGCGCGATCCCTTCAGGCGCGGCCAGAAGGCAGACGAAGCGGATGTCGCGGGCGCCGCGCGCCTTCAGCAGCGAGGCGCCGGCGCAAGCCGAGTTGCCGGTCGCCAGCATCGGATCCATCAGGATCACGGTGCGGTCCGAGAGGTCCTGCGGCGCCTTGAAGTAATATTCCACGGCCTGCAATGTCTCAGGATCGCGGTAGAGCCCGATATGGGCGATGCGCGCCGACGGCATCAGCGCCAGCATGCCGTCGAGGAAGCCGACGCCGGCGCGCAGGATCGGCGCCAGCGTGAGCTTCTTGCCGGCGATCTTGGGCGCCCGCATCGGCGCAATCGGCGTCTCGATATCGACCAGCTCCAGCGGCAGGTCGCGCGTCACCTCGTAGCCGAGCAGCATCCCGATCTCGTTCAGGATCTCGCGAAAGCTCTTGGTCGAGCGGTCCTTCTCCCGCATCAGGGAGAGCTTGTGCTGGACCAGGGGATGGGCGACGACGTTGACGTTGCTGATGCTCATGAAACCGATCTACACGGTTCCGTGAAACTGCGCCAGATCGGCCGAGTGTTTTTGGTGCGGGAGACGTGCCGTCAGCCGGGCGTCGCGACCGCGCTGCGGAGCAGGTTGCTCGCCCCGCAGGCAGCCATGGTCAATTCGCGGTCGATGGGCGTGACGGTTTATGCTCCGAGCCCGCGCGCCACGAGTGTGATGACGAGCGTCAGGACCGCGCCCACTAGCCGAAATTTTCACAGCCGACCGGCTCGTAGAGCGGGTCAGGCGCGGGACGAATAGTGGGAACGCTCGGACGCGAAACTTCCAGGGCCAATGCCTCGACCTCTATGAAAGCCGACAGCAGCGCGAGCGCGAGATCGGCGTGGCGCGCCTCGACCGCGGCGTCGAGCCAGTCCGGCAACTCGCGCTCGCGCGAGAGAGCGCAGTGCCATTCACCCTCGTCGTAGGCGATGCGGCGGACTTGCCACAGCGGCAGCTACAGCTCCATCAGTGCCAGCGCGGCATCGGCCCAAGCTTCTGCTTCGATCAGGCGCGTGACGCGCGCAGTGCGCTCGCTCTGCCCGAGCGAAGGGAAGTGCCGGCAGGCGTGATCGATGATCTCGAGCATCAGCGGTCGCGTCATCGTGTGCGCGTGGCGCAGGCGCTCGCTGAGTGAGGGCGGATCGTAGTGCCGGAGAGCGGCGGTCATGTCAGGCCTCCTGGAATTGGCGTCGGTCAGTCGGCCGGCCTCTCCAAGATGGCCAAAACGGCATTTGAAAACGAGATGGGGGCGGGGCGGGAGATATAGGGATTTCATAAGTGCGGGATGGGGGCGGTGGCGCGCCATTCTCCGCCGTCGCCGGGACGACGATGTCATGTGCCTCGCGAGCGTTGTCCGACCACGCCGTCAGCCCCGGCCTTTTATGAGATTCCTATAACTTCGCCACGGCCCTCGTCTCGAAAACCTATGCCCGCGGTGGCACTTCAGCCCGGTCAAAAGGTCCCGGTGGGCGCCGTGGAAATGCACTGGAATTTCCTTTCACGCGCCGACCGGATCTCCCGAGAAACGGTTGCGCCCAAATCAAGGGCGCAACGAGGAGTATCTCCATGATGGACATTCTGATGCTGGCGCTGGGCTTCGGCTTCTTCGCCCTTGCGATCGGCTACACCTATGCCTGCGAACGGCTGTGAGGGAGCGGACCATGATCTTCGATTATTCGCTCGCCGGCGCCGTTTCGCTCGGCCTCCTGTTCTACCTCACTTACGCGCTGCTGCGGCCCGAGCGGTTCTGACCGTGCTCACGAAGCCTGAAGGGTTGATGTCATGACTGTGATCGGTTGGCTCCAGATCATTCTCTTTTGCGTCATTATCGTCGCGCTCACAAAACCGCTCGGCTGGTACATGACGCGCGTGTTCAACGGCGAGCGGACCTTCCTCTCGCCGGTGCTGCGTCCCATCGAGGCCGGCATCTACTGGTTCTCCGGCGTCGACGAGAAGCGCGAGCAGCATTGGCTGACCTATACGGTCGCCATGCTGTTGTTCCATGTCGGCGGCTTCCTCATCATCTACGGCGTGATGCGGTTGCAGGCCGTACTGCCGTTCAATCCGGCCGGCCAAGGCGCGGTCGCCGCGGATCTCTCCTTCAATACGGCGATCTCCTTCATCACCAACACCAACTGGCAGAACTACGGCGGCGAGAGCACGATCTCCTATCTCGTGCAGATGCTCGGCTTGACGCACCAGAACTTCCTGTCGGCGGCGACCGGTATCGCACTCGCGGTCGCCCTGATCCGCGGCTTCTCGCGTGCGTCGGCACGCACCGTCGGAAATTTCTGGGTCGACGTCACCCGCTGCACGCTCTATGTGCTGTTGCCAATCTGTATCGTCTATACGCTGTTCCTGGTCTCGCAAGGCATACCGCAGACGCTCGGTGACTATGTCGAGGCCACCACGCTCGAGGGTGCCAAGCAAACCATTGCGGTCGGCCCGGTCGCCTCCCAGGTCGCGATCAAGATGCTCGGCACCAATGGCGGCGGCTTCTTCAACGCCAATGCGGCGCATCCGTTCGAAAATCCAACCGCGCTGTCCAACTTCATTCAGATGCTATCGATCTTCGTGCTGGGTGCGGCGCTGACCAACGTGTTCGGCCGCATGGTCGGCAGCCAGCGCCAGGGCTGGGCGATCCTGTCCGTGATGGGCGTGCTGTTCGTCGCCGGTGTCGCCATCACCTATTGGGCGGAGGCCAACGGTACTTCGACCCTGCACGCGCTCGGCCTGACCGGCGGCAACATGGAAGGCAAGGAGGTTCGCTTCGGCATCGTCGCGTCCTCCCTGTTCGCCGTGATCACGACGGCCGCCTCCTGCGGCGCGATCAACGCCATGCATGACAGCTTCACGGCGCTCGGCGGCATGATTCCCCTGATCAATATGCAGCTCGGCGAAATCATCGTCGGCGGCGTCGGCGCCGGCCTCTATGGCATGCTGCTGTTCGTCGTGCTCGCGATCTTCGTGGCCGGCCTGATGGTCGGCCGCACGCCGGAGTATGTCGGCAAGAAGATCGAGGCGCGCGAAGTGAAGATGGCGATGCTCGCGATCCTGGTGCTGCCGCTGATGTATCTGGGATGGACCGCGGTCGGCGTGGTCTATCCGGCGGCGGTCGCCTCGATGGCGAATGCCGGGCCGCATGGCTTCACCGAGGTGCTCTATGCCTTCACCTCGGCGACCGGCAACAACGGCTCGGCCTTCGCGGGCCTCACCGGCAACACCTTCTTCTACAACCTCACGCTCGCAAGCGCGATGTTCGTCGGCCGCTTCTTCATGATCATCCCGGCGATGGCGATTGCGGGTTCGCTGGCCGCCAAGAAATCGATCCCGCCGTCCGCGGGCACCCTCCCGACCACGGGCGGGCTGTTCGTCGGCCTCGTCGTCGGCGTGATCCTGATCATCGGCGGCCTCACCTTCTTCCCGGCCCTCGCCCTCGGCCCCATCGTCGAGCATCTCGCGATGAACGCCGGCCAAGTGTTTTGAACAACAAGTGTTCTGAACGACTAGTGTTCTGATCGACCGCCTTCTGATTGTTTGGAGTGACCTCCATGGATACCATGAAACTGCAAAAACGCGCGTCCGTCTCGGCGATGCTCGATCCCAAGATCGTCGTACCTGCGATCCGCGCGTCCTTCACCAAGCTCGATCCACGCTTGATGATCAAGAATCCGGTGATGTTCGTGGTCGAGATCGTGGCCGCGCTCACCACGGTGATCTTCCTCCGCGATCTCCTCACCGCCGGCGAGAATCTCGGCTTCACCTTCCAGATCATCGTTTGGCTCTGGTTCACGGTGCTGTTTGCCAACTTCGCCGAAGCGGTGGCCGAAGGCCGCGGCAAGGCGCAGGCGGAATCGCTGCGCAAGACCCGCACCGAGAGCCAGGCAAAGCTGCTGACCGGCGCCGGCCTGGCCTTCAATCTCGTGCCGGGCACCAGCCTCAAGGTCGGCGACATCGTGCTGGTCGAGGCCGGCGATACTATTCCCTCCGATGGCGAGGTGATCGAGGGCGTTGCGTCCGTCAACGAGGCCGCCATCACCGGCGAGTCCGCACCCGTGATCCGCGAATCCGGCGGCGACCGTTCGGCGGTGACCGGCGGCACCCAGGTGCTGTCCGACTGGATCCGCGTGCGGATCACGGCAGCGCAGGGCTCGACCTTCATCGACCGCATGATCAAGCTGGTCGAGGGCGCGGAACGGGCGAAGACCCCGAACGAGATCGCGCTCAACATCCTGCTGGCCGGTCTCACCATCATCTTCGTGTTCGCCACCGTCACCATCCCGAGCTACGCGGCCTATGCCGGCGGCTCGATCTCGGTGGTCGTGCTGGTCGCCCTGTTCGTGACGTTGATCCCGACCACGATTGGCGCACTGCTGTCGGCGATCGGCATCGCCGGCATGGACCGTCTGGTCCGCTTCAACGTGCTGGCGATGTCCGGCCGTGCGGTCGAGGCCGCCGGAGACGTCGACACGCTGCTGCTCGACAAGACCGGAACGATCACGCTCGGCAACCGCCAGGCGACCTCTTTCCGCCCGGTGCGTGGCGTCACCGATCAGGAGCTCGCGGACGCCGCCCAGCTCGCATCGCTCGCCGACGAGACCCCGGAGGGCCGTTCGATCGTGGTGCTGGCCAAGGAAAAATACGGCATCCGTGGCCGCGAGATGGCCGAGTTGGGAGCCACCTTCATCCCCTTCACGGCGCAGACCCGCATGAGCGGTGTCGACGCCGGCGGCTCGTCGGTGCGCAAGGGCGCGGTCGATGCGATGCTCAACTATGTCGGTGGCGGTGCACCGCTGGTGGTTGCCTCTGGCAACACGGCTCGTTCCATCCAGCTCGCCGGGCTCTCGGACATCGGCCGCGAGATCCAGACCATTGCCGACGAGATATCGAAGGCCGGCGGCACGCCGCTGGCGGTCGCCAGGGACGGTAGGCTGCTCGGCGTCATCCAGCTCAAGGACATCGTCAAGGGCGGCATCCGCGAGCGCTTTGCCGAGCTGCGGCGCATGGGCATCCGCACCGTCATGATCACCGGCGACAATCCCATGACGGCCGCCGCGATTGCAGCGGAGGCCGGCGTCGACGACTTCCTGGCGCAGGCAACTCCCGAGGACAAGCTCAAGCTGATCCGCGACGAGCAGGCCAAAGGTAAGCTGGTGGCGATGTGCGGCGACGGCACCAACGACGCGCCGGCGCTCGCACAGGCAGACGTCGGTGTCGCCATGAACACCGGCACGCAGGCGGCCCGCGAGGCCGGCAACATGGTCGATCTCGATTCCAACCCGACCAAGCTGATCGAGGTGGTCGAGATCGGCAAGCAGCTCTTGATGACGCGCGGCGCGCTGACCACGTTCTCGATCGCCAACGACGTCGCGAAGTATTTCGCGATCATCCCGGCGATGTTCCTGGCGTTCTACCCCCAGCTCAACGTGCTCAATGTCATGAACCTGTCGAGCCCGCAGAGCGCCATCCTGTCGGCGATCATCTTCAACGCACTTGTTATCATCGCACTGGTCCCGCTGGCGCTGAAGGGCGTCGCCTATCGCGCGGTCGGGGCCGGCGCACTGCTCCGGCGCAACCTGCTGATCTACGGCCTCGGCGGTATCGTCATTCCCTTCATCGGCATCAAGGCGATCGACCTCGTCGTCGTTGCCTTGCACCTGGCTTAACCCCGTCATTGCGAGCGAAGCGAAGCAATCCAGAATTCTTGCCGCGGCTGAGAGACTGGATTGCTTCGTCGCTTCGCTCCTCGCCACGACGAAAGAAATAGGAGAAACGCATGCTCAGAGAAATCCGCCCCGCCATCGTCCTGCTGCTGGTGCTCACCGCCATCACCGGCCTGGCCTACCCGCTCGCGATGACCGCTATTGCCGGTGCGATCTTCCCCGCGCAGGCGCAGGGCAGCTTGATCGAGAAGGACGGCAAGGTGGTCGGCTCCGCCCTGATCGGGCAGGAGTTCAAGGACGACAAATATTTCCACGGCCGTCCCTCGGCGACGGTGGCGCCGGATCCGAACGATTCGACCAAGACGGTACCGGCGCCCTACAACGCCGCGAATTCGGGTGGCTCAAATCTCGGCCCGACCAGCAAGGCGCTGGCCGACCGGCTGAAGGAAGACGTGGACAAGCTCAGGGGCGAGAATCCGAATGCCGCCGTGCCGGTCGACCTCGTGACGACCTCAGCCAGTGGCCTCGATCCGGATATCTCGCCGGAAGCGGCGCAATTCCAGGTGCCGCGCGTCGCGAAGGCGCGAAACGTGCCGGAGGATCAGGTCAAGCAACTGGTGGCTTCCAACACCCAGGGCTGCCTGCTCGGCCTGATCGGCGAGCCCCGGATCAACGTGCTGACTCTGAATCTCGCGCTCGATCGTGCCACGAAGTAGTCTAGGCTAGGTCCGCGCGGATGATTATATTGATCTGATGGTCCGAGAGCGCCGCGATCCCGAACAACGTCCTTCGCCCGAGGCGCTGCTGGAGGCCGCGCGCCGGGAGGAGGGCGTGAGCGGCAAGCTGAAAATCTTCGTCGGCGCCGCTCCCGGCGTCGGCAAGACCTACGAGATGCTGCAAAGCGCCCACGCCAAGCGCAAGGCCGGCATCGACGTCGTGGTCGGCTTCGTCGAGACCCATGGCCGCGCCGAGACCGAGGCGCTGGCGCGCGGGCTGGAAGTGATCCCGCGCAAGAAGCTCGACTACCGCGGCCAGATTGTCGAGGAAATGGACCTCGACGCCGTGATCGCGCGCCGGCCGAAAATCGCGCTGGTCGACGAGCTCGCCCACACCAATGCTCCTCTTTGCCGTCATCCGAAACGCTATCTCGATGTCGAGGAGCTGCTGTCCCACGGCATCGACGTCTACACCGCCGTCAATATCCAGCACATCGAGAGCCTGAACGACGTTGTCGCGCAGATCACCCATGTGCGGGTGCGGGAGACCGTGCCGGATTCGGTGTTCGACCGCGCAGACGCCATCGAGCTGATCGACCTCACGCCCGACGACCTGATCCAGCGCCTGAAGGAAGGCAAGGTCTATGTCCCCAGGCAGGCCGAGCGGGCGCTGGAGCATTATTTCTCGCCGGGTAACCTGACTGCGTTGCGCGAACTCGCGCTGCGGCGCACGGCCGAACGGGTCGACGAGCAGCTGCTCACCCACATGCAGGCGAACGCGATCGCCGGTCCCTGGGCCGCAGGCGAGCGCATCCTCGTCTGCGTCAGCGAAGATCCGCGCGCGGCCAGCCTCGTGCGTTACACCAAGCGGCTGGCCGATCGGCTGCACGCGCCGTTTATCGCGGTGTCGATCGAGACGCGGCGGTCCCTGCAAATGTCCGATGAGGAGCGCGACCGGCTGGCCGATACGCTGCGGCTCGCGGAGTCGCTCGGCGGCGAGGCGCTGACGATCCCGGGCGTCGGCCGCCGCCTCGCCGACGACGTGGTCAACTTCGCGCAGGGCAACAACGTCACCCAGATCGTGATCGGAAAGTCGACGCGCTCGCTCTGGTTCGAGATGACGCGCGGCTCCGTCGTGCACGATCTGGTGCGCCGCGCCGGCAATATCAGCGTGCATGTCATCCCAGGCGACGAGCTCACGAGCGAGCCGGCGCCGAAGACGGCGGTGCAGACCGCAACGCGATCGGATCCGTTCGATGCGCGGCCCTATCTGAAGGCACTCGGGATCACCGCGCTTGGCCTCGCCGCCGCCGTGGCCATCAAGCCTTATTTCGGCATTGAGAACGTCGACCTGATGTTTCTGACCGCCGTGGTGACGGTTGCCGTGCGCTACGGATTATGGCCGTCGCTGCTTGCGAGCGTCGCGGCGTCGCTCGCCTACAATTTCTTCTTTCTGCCGCCGGTCTATACCTTCACCATCACCGATCCGACCAATGTCGCGGCGTTCTTTTTCTTCATGCTGATAGCGTTCGTGGTGTCGAACGTGGCGGGGCGGGTCCGCACCCAGGCTGATGCTGCGATCGGCCGCATCCGGACCACGGAGCAGCTCTATGCTTTCAGCCGCAAGCTCGCCGGCACCGGTACGCTCGACGACGTGCTGTGGGCGACCGCCTACCAGATCGCGCTGATGCTGAAAGTCCGCGTGGTGCTGCTATTGCCGGACGAAGGTCTGCTCACGGTGAAGTCGGGCTATCCCCCCGAGGACGATCTCGATCAGGCCGACCTTGCCGCCGCCAACTGGGCCAGGAGCAACGACCGCCCTGCAGGCCGCGGCTCGGACACGCTGCCCGGCGCAAAGCGGCTGTTCCTGCCGATGCGCACCGGGCGCGGCCCGATCGGCGTCATCGGCATCGACGACGACCGCACCGGTCCCTTGCTGACGCCGGACCAGCGCCGGCTGCTGGACGCGCTGGTCGACCAAGGCGCGCTGGCGATCGAGCGCGTGCTGCTGGTCGAGGACGTCGATCGCGTCAAGCGCTCCGTCGAATCCGAGCGGCTGCGTTCCGCATTGCTGACCTCGATTTCACACGACCTGAAGACGCCGCTCGCATCCGTGCTGGGTGCGGCCTCGACTATGCGCGATCTTGCCAGCGCGCTCTCCGACACCGAGAAGCGCGACCTGCTGGCGACGGTCATCGACGAATCCGAACGGCTCAACCGCTTCATTGCCAATCTGCTCGACATGACCAAGCTCGAATCCGGCGCCATCGTGCCCAACGCTGCGTTGCACGATCTCGGAGAGATCGTCGGCAGTGCGCTCCGGCGTGCAGCCAAGATCCTCACCGCCCACAAGGTGGAGCTGGAGTTGGCCGCAGATCTTCCCATGCTCCAGCTCGATGCGGTGCTGTTCGAGCAGGTGCTGTTCAACCTGCTCGACAACGCCGCCAAATATTCGCCGCCCCACGCCACGGTCTCGATCCGCAGCCGGCGCGACAGCGATCATGTGGTGCTCCAGATCGCCGACGAGGGTGACGGCATTCCGTCCGAGGAGCTCGAGAGCGTGTTCGACAAGTTTTATCGCGCGCAGAAGGGCGACCATGTCCGTCCCGGCACCGGGCTCGGGCTCGCCATCTCCCGCGGCTTCGTCGAGGCGATGCGTGGCACGATCTCGGCCGCGAATCGCGGCGACCGGAGCGGGGCGGTTCTGACGATTCGTCTGTCCATTCCAGCCCGGACCCACGCATTGGATACCGCCGCATGAGCGCAGCCCCGATCAAAGTGCTTGTCATCGACGACGAGCCGCCGATCCGCAAATTGCTGCGGATGGGGCTCTCGACGCAAGGCTATGAGATCCTGGAGGCGTCGAACGGCAAGACCGCGCTGGAGAAGCTCAGCGAGGATCCCGCGCTGATCATCCTCGATCTCGGCCTGCCCGATATCCAGGGCCATGAGCTGTTACGTACCATCCGCGCCCGCAATGAAGCTGTGCCGATCGTGGTGTTGTCGAGCCGTGGCGATGAGGCCGGCAAGGTGGAGGCGCTCGATCTCGGGGCCGACGATTACCTGACAAAGCCGTTCGGCATGGACGAGCTGCTGGCGCGCCTGCGCGCCGCGCTGCGGCACCAGCTTCAGATTCAGGGCGAACGGCCGGTGTTTCGTGCCGGCGATCTTTCGGTCGATCTGGTGCGCCGGATCGTCAGGGTCGGAGAGCGCGATGTCAAACTGTCGCCGAAGGAATATGACCTCCTGCGTGTGTTGGTGCAGCACGCCGGCAAGGTGCTCACTCACCGCTTCCTGCTGAGGGAGCTCTGGGACGAACTGACGGATGCCCAATATCTGCGCGTCTATGTCCGCCAGCTCCGGCAGAAGATCGAAGCCGATCCGGAGCGGCCGCAATATGTGCTGACGGAGACGGGGATCGGGTACCGGTTAAGGGCAGGGGATTAGGGCTGCCCACGTGCAACGATCCGTCATGACCGGGCTTGTCCCGGCCATCCACGTCTTGACCCAGGGGACCGAGAACGTGGATGCCCTGGACAAGCCCGGGCATGACGGTCGGCGCAAGCCTGCATCAGCATCGTCATTGCGAGCGCAGCGAAGCAATCCAGACTGCCCCCGCGGAAAGATGCTGGATTGCTTCGCTGCGCTCGCAATGACGGATTAAGTCAACCCGCCTTCCTCTGCCGCGCCGTCGACCGATGCGTCTTCTTCGCGGCCCGCGTTCGCCCCGATGCCCGGCGCGCATGGGACTTCGCCGCCGTCTTCTTCCCGCCGCGTCCCTTCAAGCTCTGCTTCAGCGCATCCATCAGGCTGACGACATTGCTCGGCCGCTCCTGGGGCTCCGGCAGCTCGATCTTTTTGCCGCTGGCCTTGCGCTTCACCAGCGCCTTCAGCGCGTTCTCGTAGTCGTCCTTGAACTTGCTGGGATCGAAATGGGAGGCCTTGGTCTGGAGGATATGGCCGGCGAGCTCAACCATGTCCTTGGTGATCTTCGGGCTCTTGATGTCGTCGAAGAACTGGTCCTCGTCGCGCAGTTCGTAAGGGAAGCGCAGCGTGGTGCCGAGCAGGCCCTTGCCGAGCGGCTCGATCGCGATGATGTGCTCGCGATTGGTGAGTACGATCTTGGCGAGCGCGACGCGATCCTGGTCCTTCATGGCGTCGCGGATCACGGCGAAAGCATCGACCGCGGCCTTGCCGTCGGGCGCGATATAGTAGGGATGGTTGAGATAGCGCTGGTCGATCTCGTCGCTCGGCACGAAACTCTCGATGTCGATGGTGTGGTTGCTCTCGATCTGGACGGCTTCGAGCTCCTCCGGCTCGATCTCGACATATTTGCCCTTACGCAGCTCGTAGCCGCGTCCCTTCTGGTCGCTCTCGACGACGTCGCCGGTCTCGGCGTCGATCATCTGCTGCTTCAACCGGTTGCCGGTCTCGCGGTTGATCATGTGAAACCGCGTCTTCTCGGCCGCGGTGGTCGCCGGATAAAGCACGACGGGGCAACTGACCAGCGAGAGCTTCAACGTTCCCTTCCAATAGGCGCGCGGTGCCATTCCGTTCTCCAGCGTCTGCGAGTCATTTTGGAACCCCAACCGTCCCGCGGGGTTTTGGTTCCGGGTGGGATGCGGGCCGTGATAGGCTTCCACGCCGAAAGAGAATCCGGGACCAGTCGTGCTGCAAAAGCTCTCCAAGTATCGACAGAAACGTGATTTCGAGAAGACGCCGGAGCCGTCGGGCAAAACCGCGGTGGCGCCATCGAAGCAGCGGCGCTTCGTGATCCAGAAGCACGACGCCACGCGGCTGCACTACGATCTGCGGCTTGAGTTCGACGGCGTCTTCAAGTCCTGGGCGGTGACGAAAGGGCCCTCGCTCGATCCGCACGACAAGCGGCTGGCCGTCGAGGTCGAAGACCATCCGCTCGACTATGGTGATTTCGAGGGCACGATTCCGGAGGGCCAGTACGGCGGCGGCACGGTCATGCTGTGGGACCGCGGCACTTGGGAATCCGAAGATCCCGAACGCGGTTTCAAGAAGGGCGATCTGAAGTTCACCCTGCATGGCGAGAAGCTACACGGCAGCTGGGTCTTGGTGCGCATGCGCAACGACCGTACCGGCGGCAAACGGACCAATTGGCTCCTGATCAAGCATCGCGACGAACATGTTCGCGAGGGCGCAGACAACGACATTCTCGAGGAGGACAAATCGGTCGCCTCCGGCCGTCCGATGGAGCAGATCGCCGGAGGCAAGGGGCGCGCGCCAAAACCGTTCATGCTGGCGAAGGGCACCAAGGCCAAGGCCGACGCGGTCTGGCAGTCCAACCGGGCGGACGAGGCGAAAGAGCGCACGGTCAAGCCGACGCCCCGCGCGGCGTTGAAAACCGGCAAAACGGCAAAGAAGAAAGCCACGACCGCCACGACCGCGAAGAAGGCGGCGGAGATGCCGGACTTCGTCGCGCCGCAGCTCTGCACCTCGGTCGAGCGCCCGCCGGGTGGCGACGGCTGGTGCCACGAGATCAAGTTCGACGGCTACCGCGTGCAGCTGCGGGTCGAGGGCGGCAAGGCGACGTTGAAGACGCGCAAAGGCCTCGACTGGACCGAAAAATTCGCAAGCATCGCGAAGGAGGCGGGCGCGTTGCCGGATATGATGATCGACGGCGAGATCGTCGCGCTCGATCACAACGGAGCACCCAATTTTTCGTCACTCCAGGCCGCGCTGTCGGACGGCAAGACCGACGAGCTCATCTTCTTCGCCTTCGACCTCCTGTTCGTCGAAGGCCTCGATTTGCGGCGGCTACCGCTCGGGGAGCGCAAGGACCGCCTTAAGGAGCTCCTGGAGGCACGTAAGAAGAAATCGAGCCAGATTCGCTATGTCGAGCATTTCGAAAGCGGCGGCGACGCCGTGCTGCAATCGGCCTGCAAGCTCGAGCTTGAGGGCGTGGTGTCGAAGAAGCTCGACGCGCCTTATCGTTCGGGGCGGACGGAAAGCTGGACCAAGGCCAAATGCCGCGCCGGCCATGAGGTCGTGATCGGCGGCTACAAGACCACCAACGGCAAATTCCGCTCGCTGATGGCGGGCGTGCACCGTGGCGATCATCTCGCCTTCGTCGGCATGGTCGGCACCGGCTTCGGCGCCGACAAGGTCAAGCGCATCATGCCGTCCCTCAAGGCCATGGAGGCGAAGCAAAGCCCGTTCGGCGGCAAGAACGCACCGAAGAAAGCGCGCGAGGTGCACTGGCTGAAGCCGGAGCTCGTGGCGGAGATCGAGTTCGCCGGCTTCACCGCCGACGGCAATATCCGCCAAGCCGCCTTCAAGGGGCTGCGGCAGGACAAACCGGCGGAGGAGGTCGAGGCGGAGACACCGGTGGATACGGAGCTTGCCGAGCCTTCGACGAAGCGGCGCGCCAAGCCGCGCGCGCAAGCGAAGACTGGCGCACGAACGGCCCAGGCTGGCGGCAGTGCCGAAGTGATGGGAGTCGTCATCTCCAAGCCGGACAAGCAGCTCTGGCCGGACGACGGCAATGGCGATCCGGTCACCAAGCTGGATCTCGCGCGCTATCTCGAAGCCGTCGGCGAATGGATGATCCTGCACCTCAAGGGCCGGCCGTGCTCGCTGATCCGCGCCCCGGACGGCATCAAGGGCGAATGCTTCTTCCAGCGCCACGCCATGCAGGGCACCTCGAACCTTCTTGAGCTCGCGCGGGTCTCCGGCGACCGCAAGCCTTACCTGCAGATCGATCGGGTCGAGGGGCTCGCGGCCGTAGCACAGATTGGTGGCGTCGAGCTGCATCCCTGGAACTGCGCGCCCTACGCCTACGATATCCCGGGCCGGCTGGTGTTCGATCTCGACCCGGCGCCCGACGTCGTCTTCGCCGAGGTCGTCGAGGCCGCCAAGGAGATGCGGCAGCGGCTGACCGACATCGGCATGGAAAGCTTCTGCAAGACCACCGGCGGCAAGGGCCTGCACGTCGTGGTACCGCTGCGTCATGGCGCGGGCGATCAGGTGAGCTGGAAGGAGGCCAAGGCCTTCGCACAAGGCGTCTGCCAGTGGATGGCGGACGACGCTCCCGAGCGCTACCTGCTCAACATGTCGAAGAAGTTGCGAGAGGGAAAGATCTTCCTGGACTATTTGCGCAACGACCGCATGTCGACGGCGGTGGCCCCTCTGTCGCCGCGTGCGCGCGCCGGCGCCACCGTGTCGATGCCGCTCACCTGGGCGCAGGTGAAGACCGATCTCGATCCGAAGCGCTACACGCTGCGCAGCGTGCCGGGGCTGCTGCCGCGGTCGAAGGCGTGGGATGGTTATGACGATGCCGCCGCGTCGATCAAGGCCGCGATCAAGAAGCTCGCCGGGAAAACGAAGTAGGGTGGGCAAAGCGAAGCGTGCCCACCATCCTCTCCTCGGCCGAGCAAAAAGGTGGGCACGGCGCGTTGCGCCTTTGCCCACCCTACTAGATATTCGCTCGGTCGCTAGATCCGTCCCAGCAGTAACAGGATCAGCAAGATCACGATGACTAGCCCGAGGCCGCCGCCGCCGTAATAGCCGGTGCCGTAGAACGGGCCGCCGCCGATGCCGCTGAAGCCGCCGAGCAGCGCGATGACCAAAATGATCAGAATGATCGTACCGATAGACATGCGGAAATCTCCTCCAGCCCTTCGTTGAAGGGTCGTTTGCAACCTGTCCCGTGGTGCGAGGGCAACTTGCCGCAGGTTCTAAAGTTCCGCCAATGAAACACCGGGTGCACGCGCAACTTGCATGGAACCTTTGTGGTACCGGCGGGCATGACTATGTGAGGTTCAATCACTAACCGGGCAGAGCCATGTCAGCACCGCTTGTCGTCTCCATTCCCCACCGCCTCGGCCGCGAGGAGGCGGTGCGCCGGCTCAAGACTGGGCTCGGCCGTGCTGCGGCAAGCATTCCCGTGATGCAGGTCGAGGAGGAGCGCTGGAGCGGCGACAGCATGAATTTCCGCATCCGCGCGCTCGGGCAGATCGCGACGGGGCAGGTCGACGTCGCCGACGATCATGTCAAGGTGCAGGTCGTGCTGCCCTGGCTATTGCAGCGCTTTGCTGAGATGGCGCAGGCCACGATCCGCAAACGTGGCCAGCTGCTGTTGGGCAAAGACGCGAAAAGTTAGCGTTCAAGCGCGGGCGCGCTGCCGGACCGGCTTCGTCGCACCCGCGGGGCGCGCCGGGATCACAGAAGCGGGAAAACCGCGAAGCGCCTGCGCGAGCGGCAGATCGTTGCCGGCTAAACCCGGCACGTTGTAGCCCGTGACGTCGATGGTGGCGTCGGCCCCATCGAGCGCCGGCCATTCGCGTCCGGCTTGCGTGAAAGGTGCGAAGTGGCGCCCGACCGCGACGATCACTGCAGCGCGGCCGTGGCGGCGGGCAAAGGCCACGACATGCTCGGCATGTGCGCCCCGCACCTGAAGCGGCTGGTAGTCACCTCGCGCGAAGACGTCGGGCAGCTCGCTGCGCAGCTTGAGCAGGTGCCGCGTCCAGGCCAGCTTGAGCTGGCCGTCCGGCCAGCTCTTGATCAGGTGATTCCAGTCCGGATTGTCCAGCGTGCCCAGCGCCGCGTGTCGCGCGGAGAAATCCACCGGACGCCGGTTGTCGGGATCGACCAGCGACAGGTCCCAGAATTCGGTGCCTTGGTAGAAGTCGGGCACGCCCGGCAGCGTCGCCTTGAGCGTGAGCTGGCTCAGCGCATTCAGCGCGCCGAGCAGCGCGACGCGGCGAGCCAAGGTTTGCAGCGCCTCGAGGAATTCGCCTGACAGCGCGGGATCGAGGATCTTCGCGATGAAGCTCTTGACGCCGTTCTCATAGGCCTCGTGCGGGTTGAGCCAGCTCGTCTCCTCCTTGCCCTCGCGCGCGGCCTTGAGCGCATAGGCCTGGATACGCGCGACGAAACCGGCATCGGCCGTCTCCACAAGCGGCCAGGCGCCGAGCAGCGTCTGGTAGAGCATGTATTCGAACGTGGCCGACGGAGCGCGCAGATTACCGTCGAGCGCGATGTGCGGTGCGTTGAGGACTTTCCAGCGCGCGACCGCGCTGGTCCATTCGCCGGGAATTTCACTTAAGGCGGCGACCCGCGCCCGGGCGTCCTCGCCACGTTTGGTGTCGTGCGTGGCGGTCGCCGTCATCCCTTGCGGCCATTCCCTGGCGCGAGCCTGCATGGTGTCGTGGAAAGCGGAAATGGTGAGGCCCTTGCTCGCGGGATCGCCGCCGACTTCGTTCAGGGCGAGTAGCCGGTGGAATTGATAGAAGGCAGTGTCCTCCAGCGACTTCGCCATCATCGGGCCGGTGAATTGCTGCACCTTCAGCGCAAAGCGGCGCACCCTCGGGGCACTGTGCGGAGGACGGCCGGGCTTGAGCAGATCCATGGTGAGCGCGTCGCGCAGGAAGTCGAAAATGCCTTCGTCTGCGGCGAACCATTCCCGGCGCGCTTGCTCGATGGTGTCGTCGATCAGCTTGCGATCGTTCGCCGTCGGCGCGCCTGTCGTCAAATAGGTGCGGTACACCGGGAAATGCAGCACATAGAGCTCGAGCGCCTGCCGCAGGCTGTCGGCGGAAAAGTCGCGGGTCGAATAGTGCCCGTTGGCGATGCGCGCAAGCAGGCGCGTCAGAACGGTGAATTCGCTGGTCAGCAGCGTCTCCAGCACGCGCCTTTTGGCGTCCTTGACGTAAGGCGCCAGCCGTGGCGGCCGGTTGCTGATCTGCCGCCAGATCTCGTCGAGGGCCTCCAGCCCCTTGGCGTCGACCAGAACGTGAGTGATGGCATTCATCCACTCATAGCCGGTGGTGCCCTGGACGCCGGCGAAATGCGGCAGGCGCTCGTGCTCGCACAGGATCTTCTCGATCACCGTATAGAACGGTTTTGTGGTGCCCTGCGCGTCACGCACCAGCCGGCGCAGCCGCTGGCAATATTGCGCGGGATCGCGCAGCCCGTCGATATGATCAAGCCGGATGCCTTGCAGTTTGCGTTCGGCAATGAGTTGCTTCACCAGCCGGTGCGTGGCGGCGAACGTGCCGGGATCCTCGACGCGCATGCCGGCGAGCCCGTTGACGTCGAAGAAGCGGCGATAGTTGATGTCGCTGGAGGCAAGCCGCCAGTGCCCGAGCTTGTAGTGCTGGCGCTCCAGCAAATGATGCAGCGCCAGCGTCTGCGCGGGGCGGTCCTTGGCGGCGCGATACGCGCCGAGGCCGCGCGCGATGATGTCGGCGCTGCCTGCGATCTCCCTGAGCTCCGCCTTGAAGCCGGGCGCTTCCTTGCGGTTGGGACGGCGCAGTCCCGTGTAGCGCGCCGCGAGCGACAGCATGCGCTTGCCGGCCTCGGACTCGGCGGCGTCGGCTTCCTTCACGATCATCCGCAGCATCTCGCCATAACGCTCCGGCGCGATCGGCAATCGATGCTCGAAATACCAGGCGGAGAAACTACCTTCATTGGCATCGTAGCGCAGCTCGATATCGCCACTCTCGAGCGCTTCGCCATAGGACGCTCCGAGGATCGGCAGCAGCACGCCGCCACGGGCGCGGAAAGCCAGTTGATCCCAGTCGATATCGAAGGAGACGGCGTGCGGCGAGGCCTGGCCCCATTCCAGCACGTCCAGCCACCAGGGATTGTCGGCAAAGTGGACGCCGACATGGTTCGGTACGAAATCGATGATGAGGCCGAGGTCGTGTCGCGTCAGCGCCTCGCTCAGCCGGGCGAAGCCGGCCTCGCCGCCGAGCTCCGGATTGAACTGGCTGTGGTCGACGGTGTCATAGCCGTGCGTCGAGCCCTTGCGGGCCTTCATCACCGGCGAGGTGTAGAGATGCGTGATTCCCAGCGCCTTCAGATAGGGCACGACCGCGGCGGCCTTGTCGAAGTCGAAATCCGCGGTGAGCTGAAGCCGGTAGGTTGCGAGAGGAACGGCTGAAGGCATGTCAAGCTCCGAGGCGCCAGACCACCGACCAGGGCGCAAGCCGGTCGCCGGTCGCGCCGCCCCAGATCAGGGTGCCCACACCGCCGGAATATGCGGCGTCCTTGTCGGAGAGATTGGCGACGAGGCGCAACGTCGTGCCATCCCCCATGTGCCAATGCGCGGTGAGCAGGCCGCTATCGGCCACGGCGGCATCACCGAAGCGCGCACCTTTCAGTCGTGGCGCGATCTCTTTGTGGCGAAGTGCGAGCAGCTCCCGCACCAGCGCGAGACGTGCATCCTGCTCCGGCGTGTGGCCTGTCCAGTCGATCACGGCCGATTGCAGCGTTGCCGGATCGAGCGGGTCGGGCACCTCGTCGCCGTACGTCTCATAGGCCCAGGCATACTCCTGCTTGCGCCCCTTGCGGACGGCATCAGCCAGTCCGCCCTGGAAGTCGCAGAAGAACGGGAAGGGCACGGTGGAGCCCCACTCCTCGCCCTGAAACAGCATCGGCACCATCGGCGCCAGCAGGGTCACCGCGAGTGCTGCTTCGATCTGCTTGGGCGATGCCAGGCTTTCGAGCCGGTCACCGAGCGGCCGGTTGCCGATCTGGTCGTGGTTTTGCAGGAAGTTGACGAAGGTTGCCGGCGGCAGCTCGTCGCTTTTCTCGCCGCGCGGCTGCTTGCCCCAGAATTCCGAGATCTCGCCCTGATAGATGAAGCCGGAGGCGAGCGCGCGTGCGAGATCGAGCCGCGGCGTTTGATAGTCCGCGTAATAGCCGGCGAGCTCTCCCGTCAGCATCACGTGCCAGACGTGGTGGTAGTCGTCGTTCCACTGGGCGCGATATTTGCCGTTCGGTGGCTCCTGCGCCGCGTCGAGCAGGCTCGCGCGGTTGTCGCCGTTCTCCAGCACGAGATGGATGTGCCGCCCCGTCGCCTTGGCAAGCTCGCCCGCGGCGACGCTGAGGTCCTGCAGCATCGATTGCTCGCCGGGGATCGCCATGATGTGGTTGGCGGCATCCAGCCTCAGGCCGTCGAAGCGATAGTCGCTGAGCCACGACAGCGCGTTCTCGACGGCAAAAGCGCGAACCTGCGGCACGCGATAATCGATCGCACTGCCCCATGGCGTATGCGCGTCGGTGAAGAAGGTCGGCGCGTAGCGGCCGAGGTAATTTCCCTCGGGCCCGAAATGATTATAGACGACGTCGAGGAACATCATCAGCCCGCGCAGATGGGCTTCGTCGATCAGCCTCTTCAAATCATCGGGATGACCATAGGCGCTGTCGGGCGCGTACCACAGCACGCCATCATAACCCCAGCCGCGGCGACCGGCGAAGTCGGCCAGCGGCATCAGCTCGACCGCGGTGATGCCGGTCGCGACGAGATGATCGAGCTTGTCGATCATGGCGCGATAGGTGCCTTCCGCGGTGAAGGTGCCGACATGCGTCTCGATCAGCACCGTCTCCTCCCAGGGACGGCCGCGCCAATCGGATGCGTGCCAGGCGAAGGCGTCATGATCGATCACCTCGCTCGGGCCGAACACGTCGTCGGGCTGGAATGCAGACGCCGGATCGGGCACGTCGATCTCGTCGTCGATCCTGAATTTGTAGTTGCTGCCGACGGGCAGATTGGCAATCTCGGCGACATACCAGCCATCCTGCCGGCGCTGCATCGCGTGTCGTCTGTCGAGCAGGAGATCGACACGGCGCGCCGCAGGCGCCCACAGCCGGAACGACACGCCGTCCTTCGTCGGCCTCGCCCCGAAGGATGGCCTCATAGCGCCCCCGCGAAAGCGAGCACGGAGCGCGGCGGCGCCTTGCTGTCGCTTCCGGGCTGGAAGTCGACCGTGTTCAGCTTGGCGTCGGTCGTGTTCAGGATTTGCTGCCACCTCTTGTATTCGGTCATTTTTGGCAATTTGAATGCGATCTCTTCGGGGGCTGCGTTGAGTACGATAAAGATCGCGGCGCTGCCGGGTTCCATCGGCCCCATCACATAGGAGAGGAACCGCCCTTCCGGGAATTTCCAGTCGCTTTCCGTCATTTCGTCGCCGGCCGGCGTCAGCCACAGCGCGCCGTAGGAGATGCCGTCCTTGGGGCGGCCGTCGAGCCAGCGATGGCTGCGAAGCTGCGAGAACCGACGGCGGATATCGGCGAGCTCGGCGACGAAATCCACCATGTCGTCGCCGTCCTTGCCGAGATTGTCCCAGCCGACCCAGCCAACCTCGTTGTCCTGGCAATAGGCGTTGTTGTTGCCTGATTGCGAATTCCCGACCTCGTCGCCTGCGAGGATCAGCGGAATGCCTTGCGCCAGCATGAGGCAAGCCAGCACGTTCTTGCGAAGCTGCCGGCGCAAGCTGACGATTTGGGGATCGTCGGTCGGGCCCTCGACACCGCAATTGTTGCTGTGGTTGTCGTTGGAGCCGTCGCGATTGTCCTCGCCATTGGCCTCGTTGTGCTTCTCGTTGTAGCTGAAGAGATCGGCGAGGGTGAAACCGTCGTGCACGGTGATGTGGTTGACGCTGGCGCGCGGCCGCCGTCCATCATGGTTGAACAGGTCGGAGGACGCCGTCATGCGGCTGGAGATGTCGCCGATCAGGCTGCCTTCGCCGCTCCAGTAGCGGCGCATGGCGCTGCGGTAACGGTCGTTCCACTCCGACCATTGCGAGGGAAATGCGCCGACCTGATAGCCGCCGAGGCCGAGGTCCCAGGGTTCGGCGACGAGCTTGACGCTCGCCAGCACCGGGTCCTGGCGGATCGCGGTCAGGAACGAGCTGCCGCGATCATAGCCGTTCGGCCCGCGCGCCAGCGTGGTGGCGAGGTCGAAACGGAAGCCGTCGACGTGGCAGACCTCGACCCAGTAGCGCAGGGAATCCATCACCATCTGCAGCACGCGCGGATGGGTGAGGTTCACCGACGAGCCGCAGCCGGTGAAGTCGTCGTAATAGCGCGGGTTCTCGCGGTTCAGCCAGTAATAAGACGCGTTGTCGATGCCACGGTAGCACAGCGTCGGGCCGAGGTGATTGCCCTCGGCGGTGTGGTTGTAGACGACGTCGAGCATCACCTCGATGCCGGCATCGTGCAGGCGCGCGACCGTGGTGCGAAAGGAATCGAGGGCGTTGTCCTGGGCATAACGCGCCTCGGGCGCGAAGAAGGACAAGGTGTTGTAGCCCCAGTAATTGGCGAGCTTCTTCTCCACCAGGATGCGGTCGTCGATGAAGGCGTGGACCGGCAGGAGCTCGACCGTGGTGACGCCGAGCTTCTTCAGATGCTCGATCATCGCCGGCGACGACAACCCGCCGTAAGTGCCGCGCAGGTTAGGCGGTACGTCGTC
This sequence comes from Bradyrhizobium sp. 4, assembly GCF_023100905.1. Lineage (NCBI taxonomy): Bacteria > Pseudomonadati > Pseudomonadota > Alphaproteobacteria > Hyphomicrobiales > Nitrobacteraceae > Bradyrhizobium > Bradyrhizobium sp. 4. The sequence continues at coordinate 6,139,059 of NZ_CP064686.1, read as the reverse complement.
GCGTTTCTGCGTCAGCCCCTTGACGTGGGCCTCGTAGATGATGGTGTCTTCCCAGGGAATGTTGGGCCGGATCTCGCGGCGGCCCCAGTTGAAGGTCTCGTCGACGACGACGGCCTTCGGCATGCCGCGCGCGTTGTCGCGCCGGTCGAACGACAGGTCCTCGCGCGGGCTTCCGGTGCGATAGGCGAAATGCGCGTCGCTCCAGACCAGCCGCCCGGAAAGCCGCTTGGCATAGGGGTCGAGCAGCAGCTTGTTGGCGTTGAAGCGGTGGCCGTGCTCGGGCTCGTAGGGGCCATGCACGCGGTAGCCGTAGAGCTGGCCGGGCGAGACGTCATTGAGATAGCCGTGCCAGACATCCTCGGTGCGCTCCGGCAGCTCGACGCGCTCGAGCTCGCGGCGGCCCTGCATGTCGAAGAGGCACAGCTCGACCTTCTGCGCGTTGGCGGAGAACAGCGCGAAATTGGTGCCGCGTCCGTCCCAGCTTGCGCCGAGGCGTGCGGGCGATCCAGCAGTCAGGCGCATCGTTCAGCTTTCCGGAACGAGGAAGATCGCGGCGAGCGGCGGAATGGTGAGGCGGAGCTCGCCATTGACGGCGTGGACTTCGCCGATGTTGCCGACATTGCTGCCGCCGTAATGGGCGGAGTCCGAGTTGAACACTTCCTTCCACTTGCCGCCGAGCGGCGCGCGAACCCGGTAGTTGCGATGGACGTTGGGTGAGAAATTGACGATCACCATGCACCGGGCGTGCTCGTCAAATCCCTTGCGCAGCCATGCGAACACGTTGCGGTTGGCATCGTCGGTGATCAGCCATTCGAAGCCGGCCTGCTCGCAGTCCATCTGGTGCAGCGCGGGCACCGCGCGATAGAGCCGGTTGAGATCGCGGATCAGCGCCTGGATGCCTGAATGGGGCTTGTACTCGAGCAAGTGCCAGTCGAGCGACTGGTCGTGATTCCATTCGCGGCTTTGCGCGATCTCGGCGCCCATGAACAGCAGCTTCTTGCCGGGATGGCCGAACATGAAGCTGTAATAAGCGCGCAAATTCGCGAAACGCTGCCATTCGTCGCCGGGCATGCGCCCGAGGATCGAGCGCTTGCCGTGCACCACCTCGTCATGCGACAGCGGCAGGACGAAGTTCTCCGAGAAGGCGTAGTGCAGGCCGAACAGGATGTCGCCGTGATGATGCTTGCGGTGGATCGGGTCCTTGCTGATGTAGTTCAGCGTGTCGTGCATCCAGCCCATGTTCCACTTGTAGCCGAAGCCGAGCCCGCCGAATTCGACCGGACGCGAGACCTGCGGCCAGGCGGTGGACTCTTCGGCGGCCGTGGTCGCCTGCGGGAAACGCGCGAACAGTTCGGTGTTGAAGCGGCGCAGGAACGCGATCGCCTCGATGTTCTCCCGGCCGCCATGCTGGTTCGGAATCCACGCGCCGGGCGGACGGCTGTAGTCGAGGTAGAGCATGGACGCGACCGCATCGACGCGCAGTCCGTCGATCGCGTAGCGCTCGAGCCAGAACAGCGCGTTCGACACCAGGAAGTTCGTCACTTCGGTGCGGCCGTAATTGTAGATCAGCGTGCCCCAATCGAGATGACGGCCCTGGAGCGGGTTGGCGTGCTCGTACAGCGCTGTGCCGTCAAAGCTGCCGAGCCCGTGCGGATCGTCCGGGAAGTGGCCGGGCACCCAGTCGAGCAGCACGCCGACGCCCTCGCGGTGGCAGGCATCGACCAGCGCGGCAAAATCCTCCGGCGTGCCGAAGCGGCTCGTCGGCGCATACAGCCCGGTCGGCTGATAGCCCCACGAGCCGTCGAAAGGATGCTCGCTCACGGGGAGGAATTCGAGATGGGTGAAGCCCATGTCGCGGGCGTAGGCCGGCAGCTGCTCGGCCAGCTCGCGATAGGTCAGCCATTCATTGCCGTTCTTGCGCCGCCATGAGCCGAGATGGACCTCGTAGATCGACATCGGCGCAGACAATGCGTTGATGCCGTCGGGCGCCGGCCGCGGCCGCGGCAGATGTGCTTCGTCGAACACGATGGAAGCGGTCTTCGGCCGCACCTCGCTTGCAAAGGCCATCGGATCGGACTTCAGCGGAAGCAGATGGCCATGCGGTCCGATAATTTCGAACTTGTAGTGATCGCCGGCCTTGGCGTGCGGGATGAACAATTCCCAATAGCCCGCGCCGCGCACCCGCATCGGATGGCGGCGCCCGTCCCAGAAGTTGAAGTCGCCGACCACGGAGACGCGCCGGGCGTTGGGCGCCAGCACCACGAAGCCGATGCCATCGATGCCTTCGAGCCGCATCGGATGCGCGCCGAGCTTGTCGTAAAGGCGCTGGTGGGTGCCTTCGCCGAGCAGATAGAGGTCGAAATCGGTCAGGATCGGTGGAAAGCGATAGGTGTCCTCGAATTCGATGACGTTGTCGCCGAACTTCGCGCGAAGCTGGTAGTGCTTCGCGCCGTTCGGCAGAGCCCCGATGAACAGGCCGGAATCATGAACGCGATCTAGCTTCGCCACCTCGCCGTGCTCGCCCACCGCCTCGACGTTGGAGGCATCAGGAAGAAACGCGCGCACCACGCTCTTATCGCCCTCGGGATGCAGCCCGAGATAGTGGAACGGATCGGAGTGGCGACCCTCGATGATTGCATAGGCTTCGGCAGGGAGTTTAGGCATGGGCTTCGCTCTCGATACTGGACAGAATGCGAAGCAGTCCGGACAGCGGCGCATGGAGCCCTTCAGGCCGGTGGGACAGCTCGTACTCTACTTCCTCGAACGCTTGATCAAGCAGGAAAAACCTTAACAGGCCTGCCGCGGATTGCGGATCCTCCGGCCACAGTCGCCGATCGGTCATGGCTTCGCGGTAGGCGGTGAGGAACGTCGCGGTGGTGCGCTCGCGCCATTCGTCCAGCGCAGCCGTAAGCCGGCCCTGTTCGTCGGAAGCACCGGTGAGCGCGCGGTGGAGCGCCGCGTTAACCGAAAGATCAATCGAGCGGATCAGGCCGGCAACGTCGCGCGCCGCAGGCAGCTTGCGCCGCTTGTCGGCCAGCGGCAAACGCGGATCTCCGTCGAAGTCGATGATGAAGATATCGTCCTTCACGATCAGAGTTTGCCCGAGGCGGAAGTCGCCATGATGACGGATGTTCAACCCGCCGATCTCGGAAGGTAAAAGCGCGTCGAGCCGACCGGACAGGGACGCGCGGTCCGCGGCGAGCTGATTGATCAGCGGCCGATCTGCCTCCCGCAGGCCGTTGGTGCTGGCGGCCAGCCGCTCGAAAACCCGCTCGGCCCGTGCCTTGAGCTCCGATGACCAGCGCTTGATTTGTGCGGAGCCAATCGGCTCCGGCGCGAGATCGCCTGGCTTTGCGGCGGCCAGAGCCACATGCAACTCGGCGAGCCGCCGGCCGATCTGCGTAATGAAGTGCAGATAGGGCGCCTGCTCCTGGGTCTCGCGGGGCATCTCGCCCGGTGGCAGCACCCGCTGCTCGTCGATATAGCGGTCGAGATAGCCCGCGGTGACGCCCCAGCCGTCGCCCTGGTTCTCGACATAGGCGTGCAGCACGCCGACTGCGCTGCGACGGTCGTCTTCGACCAGCTCGACGCTGCCGAGCAGTGCCGGCGTGTTGGCAAAGCGGGCGATTTCGGTGAGGTAGGAGCCGATCTCGATCTCGGGATTGATGCCGGCTTCGAGCTGGCGATAGATCTTGGCGACATACTGGTTGTCGACCAGCGCGGTGCTGTTCGACTGCTCGATCGCGCGGATGCGTTCGGGCTCCTTGATGGTGTACTCGGCAAACCGGCTGGTCGCCTTGAACTCCAGCCGCAGATTGTTTTCTTCCACCACCAGGTTCTGCGACAGGTTGCGCAGGAACAGCCCGATGAAGATCTGCTCCGTTGCCACATCCAGCAGCGTCCCTTCGCGGGCGCCCTGACGGACGGCGGCGAGTGCCCTCGGATTGAAGCGTTCGCGGTCGAAGCGCACCCATTCAATCTGCATCGGCAGCACGTAGCGCGTGGTGACGTCGCCCTGCGCCACCTCGAAGAACGCGATCCAGGGCCTGTTGTCGCCGATGTCGCAGAACGGCACCGCCGAGGTCAGCGTCGGCTTGATCTGCTTGGGATTGTGCTCCGGATACCAGCGCGTGCGCGACAGGAATCCCGGCAGCACCTCGTGCTCGAACACGCCGCGCTCGCGCGCCAGCGACACCCAGGTCGAGTTCACCGGCACCACCAGCGTCTCGAATTCCGGCACAGCGCGCGGCGTCACCGGCTCGGACTTATCGCGCTCGGTGAGCTGGAACCAGTAGAAGCCATAGGGCCCCAGCGTGACCATGTAGGGCAGTTCGCCGATCGCCGGAAAACGCGTGCGGCCGAGCATCTCCTGCGGGATGCGGTCCTTCCAGGGCGACAGATCGAGCTCGGTCGCCTGGGCCGCGCGCGACAGATTGGCGACGCAGAGGATCACCTCGTCGCGGTACTGCCGGACATAGGCCAGCACGGCGCGGTTGGCCGGGCGGATGAAGGTCATGGTGCCGCGGCCGAAGGCGAGCGTCGATTTGCGCACCGAGATCAGGCGCTTGGTCGCGCTGAGCAGCGAGGACAGGCTGCGCGACTGCGCCTCCACGTTCACCGATTCGTAGCCGTAGACCGGATCCATGATCAGCGGCGCGTAGAGGCGGGCCGGGTCGCAGCGCGAGAAGCCGCCATTGCGGTCCGGGCTCCACTGCATCGGCGTGCGCACGCCGTTGCGGTCGCCGAGATAGATGTTGTCGCCCATCCCGATCTCGTCGCCGTAATAGATGATCGGCGTGCCGGGGAAGGACAGCAGCAGCGAGTTCATCAGCTCGATCTTGCGCCGGTCGTTGTCCATCAGCGGCGCAAGGCGCCGGCGGATGCCGACATTGATGCGGGCGCGCGGATCGTTGGCGTAGGTGGTCCACAGATAGTCGCGCTCGACGTCGGTCACCATCTCCAGCGTCAGCTCGTCATGGTTGCGCAGGAACAGCGCCCATTGGCAGCTCGCCGGAATGTCCGGCGTCTGGCGCAGGATGTCGGTGATCGGGAAACGGTCCTCCTGGGCGATCGCCATGTAGATGCGCGGCATCAGCGGGAAGTGGTAGGCCATGTGGCACTCGTCGCCCCGGCCGAAATATTCCTGCACGTCCTCCGGCCATTGATTGGCTTCGGCCAGCAGCAGCTTGCCCTTGGAGTAGGAATCCAGCTCGTGGCGCAGCCGCTTGATGATGGCATGCGTCTCGGGGAGGTTCTCGTTCGAGGTACCTTCGCGCTCGCAGAGATAGGGAATGGCGTCAAGACGGAAGCCGTCGACGCCGGCATCGAGCCAGCGCTTCATCACCTGGATCAGGGCGCTGACGACGCGCGGATTGTCGAAATTGAGATCCGGCTGGTGCGAGAAGAAGCGGTGCCAATAGAACGCGCCGGCCTCGTGATCCCAGGTCCAGTTCGACTTCTCGGTGTCGGTGAAGATGATGCGGGTGCCCTGGTATTTCTGGTCGGTGTCGCTCCAGACATACCAGTTGCGGGCGCTCGAGCCCGGAGGGCTGCGGCGCGCGCGCTTGAACCAATTGTGCTGGTCCGAGGTGTGGTTGACGACGAGCTCGGTGATGACGCGCAGCCCGCGTTTCTGCGCTTCCTGGATGAAGCGCTTGAAATCCTTCATCGTCCCGAAATCGGGATTGACCGCGCCGTAGTCGGCGATGTCGTAGCCGTCGTCACGGCCGGGCGAAGGATAGAACGGTAGCAGCCACAGCGCGGTGACGCCGAGCTCCTGGAGATAAGGCAGCTTCTCGGTCAGCCCTGCGAAATCGCCGATGCCGTCATGATTGCTGTCAGCAAACGCCTTGACGTGAAGCTGATAGATGATGGCGTCCTTGTACCAGAGTTCATCCACGATCTCGGCAGCCTCGGCTTTCTTGGTGTCGACGGAAGACAATACGTTCATGGCGTGCGCCTTTACGCCAGGCAGCGGAACAGCAGCGCCGGATCGCGGTCGGGATCGATACGCAACCTGATCCCGCTCCATTCGATGCGGGCCTGTTCGCCGGTGAGGAGGTTTTCGAGTGCCGACACGTGGTGTCGCTGCCCGCCGGCGTCAACCGTGATGTCGCCGAGCGGCAACCAGAATTCGCGTACGTGGCGCGAGAGCGCAACCACGGCCACGACGATGTTGGCCGGGTCGGTCGCTTCCTTGACGAAGGCGATCGTCTCGTCGTCTTCGATGCCGAGGAAGCGCAGGTTCGCCGCCTGCTGAAGCGCAGCATTTTCGTTGCGGATGCGATTGAGCTCCGTGATGTACGTCTTGATATTGCCGGGCTTGTCCCAGGCGCGCTGCTTGATCTGGTATTTCTCGGAGTCGAGATACTCTTCGCGGCCGGGGATCGCGTCGTGCTCCAGCAACTCGAACCCGCTGTAGACGCCGTAATTGCCGGACAAGGTCGCCGCCAGCGCGACGCGCGATTTGTACGTCCAGGTCTCGCCGCCCTGCAGATGATAGGGCAGCAGGTCGGGCGTGCTCACGAACAGGTTCGGCCGATAGAAGTCACGTTCGGGATAGCGCGTCAGCTCGCCGAGATATTGCTCCAGCTCCCACTTCGCCGTTCGCCAGGGGAAATAGCAGAAGGATTGTGCGAAGCCGAGCTTGGCGAGGCCCTTCATCAGCTTCGGGCGGGCATACGTCTTGGAGAACAGGATTACCTCGGGATGCCGGCGGCGGATGTCACGGATGAGCCATTCCCAGAAGGCGAGCGGCGCGGTGTCGTGATTGTCGATGGCGAAGATGGTGACGCCGTGGTCGATCCAGAACAGCATGGCGTCGCGAAATGCGTTCCACAGTCCAGCCCGGTCGACGGACGTGAAATCGGGGATGACGATGTCGGAATAGGGGCCCTCAGCCGTCCGCACCGAGCGGTCCGGGCGCCATTTGAACCATTCCGGATGCTGTGTCAGCCACGGGTGGTCCGGCGAGCATTGCACGGCGAAGTCGAGCGCGAGCTCGAGCCCGTATTCCAGGCAGGTCGCGACCAGCGCGCGAAAATCCTCGATCGTGCCGAGTTCGGGATGCAGCGCGTCGTGCCCGCCTTCAATGGCGCCGATCGCATAAGGCGAGCCGGGATCGCCGTCGCCCGCCACCGGCGTGTTGTTGCGGCCCTTGCGCCGGGTACGGCCAATGGGATGAATCGGCGTGAAGTAGAGCACGTCAAAGCCCATCGCGGCGATGTCGGGCACGCGCGCGATGCAGTCGCGGAGCGTGCCATGCTGTCCTGGCACCAGGCTCTGGCTGCGCGGCATCATCTGATACCAGGCGCCGAAGCGTGCCTTGTCGCGGTCGACGAACAGTGGGAATAGCGCCGAGCGCGTCAGATCAGGCCGCGACTGGCTCTCGGCCATGGCTGCGCCGAGCTCGGTTGCCAGCAGCGGGGCAACGTCGCCGGTCTGAAGATAATCCTCGCATTGCCTGACGATGACGGCGGCGGCGTCCTGCTGCGCGCCATGCGCCTTGGTCAGAAGGCCGGCGCCCTCGATCGCATCGAGGGTGACGTCGGCACCGGAGCGCTGCTTGCGCGTGATCGCGTGCGACCAGGTGGCGAACTCGTCGGTCCAGGCTTCGATCGCATAGACATATTTGCCGGGCTCGACGGGTGTGAACGCGCCGGACCAGCGGTCATTGCCGTGAGGGATCATCGGCTCGCTCTGCCATTCGCGGTCCTGCTCTTGTCGCCAGATCAGCGCTGCGCCGATCACGGCGTCGCCGTCGCGGTAGATGTCGGCCCAGACCTCGACCGGTTCGCGCGCGATCCGCTTCACGGCGAAGCGCCCGCCGTCGATCAGGGGATAGACGTCTTCGATGAGGAAAGTGCTGCCGGCTGCGGCACTCTCGACAGTTTGAATTGTCTTGTTCACGGTGATGCCATTGACAAGAAAGCAGGAGCCCGTTTCCCTTGCCGGGAACCTACGCTTGATACCACTATAGAAAGCCGCTTGTGTGTCATTGGTTCCCTGGGGAACGGCAGGCGCGGTTTGCGAGTTAACCCAGACTAACCTCTTCCGTGACCTCGTTAAAATCAATTCCCCCGGCCAGAGAATGGCTTGCAAGCTGCGTGCCGAATGGATCTTTTAGCTCAAGCCCGGATCAAGGGCGTTCAATCCGAATTCGTCGATGCCCTCGGAAAGCTGCGGGTCACCGATCCCGTGGCCCTCAAATCCATCCTCGATGCCCTGCCTGAGAAGCGGGTTTACCGCTTCGTCAGCGGGCCCGTGGTGGTGCGCGCCTTGGGACAGCCGCGCACCGAATTGGTGACGATCGGTGCGCCGCCGCTCAAATGGAAGATGACCGGCAACGGCAATTTGATCGCGCAAGGTGAGACGCGCGAGCCCGTGATTGCCTGGCCCGCCGGCCTGCCGCTCGGCTATCACCGCCTGACGCTGACCGATGCCGAAGGCGTGACCGAAGAGGTGCCGATGATCGTGGCGCCGGAGCGGGCCTTTGGCGGCGATTTCGACCGCGGCTGGCTGCTTGCCGTCCAGCTCTACAGCGTCCGTTCGGAGCGCAATTGGGGCATCGGCGATTTCACCGACCTCGCCGGTCTCGTCCGGCTCGCCAAGCAGTTGGGCGCCGACGGCGTCGGGCTCAATCCCCTGCATGTGCTGTTCGACGACCATCCGGCCGATTGCAGCCCCTATTCACCGAACAGCCGGCTGTTTCTCAATCCGCTCTATATCGACGTCGAGGCGATCCCGGAATTTTCCCCCGACCTCGTCCCCGACGCGGCCGCGACCGCCGCGCGGCTCCGTGAAGGCGATCGTGTGCCCTATTCGGACATGGCGGCCTTGAAATGGCTGGCCTTGCGTGCCGCCTTCGACAGCTTCGTGAAAACCGCGAGCGGCGTCCGCCGCAACCAGTTCGACGCCTTCCGCGCGGCTCGCGCGCCGCTGTTGTCCCGTTTTGCCTGCTTTGAGGTGCTCCGTCATCGCTTCGTGGCGCCGTGGTGGGAATGGCCGATAGAATGGCAGCAGCCGGACGAGACAAAATGCGCCGAGCTGCGCAGCGGGCCCGACAAGCACGAGGTCGAGTTCGTCGAATTCGTGCAATGGACCGCCGATAGCCAATTGCATGCCGCCAAGGAGCTGGCCGGCCAGCTCGGCATGCGGGTCGGGCTTTATCTCGACGTCGCCGTCGGCGTGCAGTCGAACGGCTTCGATGCCTGGAACGAGCAGGGGGCGATCTCCCGTCATCTCGCGGTTGGCGCGCCGCCGGACGTGCTCAACACCATTGGCCAGGATTGGGGCCTCGCGGGCTTCAATGCCGGCGGCCTGGAGGCGCAATCCTTCGTGCCGTTCGCCGATATGCTCGCGGCTTCGATGCGCCATTCCGGTGCGATCCGTCTCGATCACGTGCTGGGCCTGAAGCGGCTGTATCTGGTGCCGCGCGGCTTCAAGCCCGACAATGGCGCCTATGTGCAGATGCCGTTCGAGGCGCTGCTGGCGACCGTGGCGCGCGAGAGCGCGGCCCATAGGTGCATCGTCATCGGCGAGGACCTTGGCACGGTGCCGGAAGGTTTTCGCGAGACCATGCAGGATTTCGGCATCTGGTCCTACCTCGTCATGATGTTCGAGCGCGACGATGCCGGTCACTTCCGGCCCGTCGATCACTACCGGCCCAACGCGCTGGTGACGCTGAACACCCATGATTTGTCGACCTATGCCGGCTGGCGCTCATTCAGCGATCTCAAGATGAAGCGCTCGCTCGGGCTCGATCCCGGCGAGAACGATCAGGCCCGCTGGGATGCGCTCGGCCTGCTCGACGAGATCCTGCGTGCCAACGGCATCCGTGCCAATGATGTCTATTCGGTGCTCGCCTTCCTGTCGCGCACGCCCTCGCGGCTGCTTGCGGTATCGCTGGAGGATCTGCTCGGCGTGATCGACCAGCCCAACATTCCCGGTACGATCGACGAGCATCCGAACTGGCGCCAGCGCCTGCCCGTGACGCTCGACAAGATCGCCTCGAAAGTCGATCTCGCGGCTTTGAAGGCTGCTACACGCGAACGCTCGTTGCCCGGCGGGCGTTGATCGCTGGGGTCTCCGGACGTCGTTTTCGAGGCTCGCACGACATTGTCTCAGAAAATCGAGGACTATGCGCTGATCGGCGACTGCGAGACCGCGGCGCTGGTCGGCCGCAACGGCTCTATCGACTGGCTGTGCTGGCCGGCCTTCGATTCCGACGCCTGCTTTGCCGCGCTCCTCGGCACGCACAAGAACGGCCGCTGGTTGATCGCGCCGGGCGAGGACGTCACCGCGACGTCGCGCCGCTATCTCGGCGACACCCTCATCCTCGAAACGCGCTTCGAGACGAAGAGCGGCACCGTTGCGCTGATCGACTTCATGCCGCCGCGCGGCAAGGCCTCCGACATCGTGCGGCTGGTCCGCGGAGTCAGCGGCACGGTCAAGATGCGGATGGAGCTCGTCATCCGCTTCGGCTTCGGCGTCGACATCCCGTGGGTGCGGCGGATCGACCATTCCCTGCTGGCGGTCGCCGGGCAGGACATGACCGTGCTGCGGACGCCGGCGCAGACCCGCGGCGAGGATCTGACCACGGTTTCCGATTTCGAAGTGAAGGCCGGCGAGACCGTGCCGTTCGTGCTGACCTACGGCCCCTCGCATCTCGAGCCACCCCCGCCGATCGACCCGGAGCTCGCGCTTCAGGAGACGGAAAAATTCTGGCAGGACTGGTGCAGCCACTGCAATCGCGATGGCGACTATCGCGACCTGATCGTGCGCTCGCTGATCACACTCAAGGCGCTGACCTTCGGTCCGACCGGCGGCATCGTCGCGGCGCCGACCACCTCGTTGCCGGAGAAGCTTGGCGGCGCCAGGAATTGGGACTACCGCTTCTGCTGGCTGCGCGATGCCACCTTCACGCTGCTGGCGCTGATGAACTCGGGTTACACCGAGGAAGCCTCGGCCTGGCACAATTGGCTGTTGCGTGCGGCGGCAGGCTCACCGTCGAACATGCAGATCATGTACGGCATCTGGGGCCAGCGGCGGCTGCTGGAATGGGAGGCGACCTGGCTCGACGGCTACGAGGGCGCGCAGCCGGTGCGCGTCGGCAATGCCGCGCATGCGCAGCTCCAGCTCGACGTCTACGGCGAACTGATCGACGCCTTCCACCAATCGCGGATGGCCAAGCTCAAGCTCGATGACGAGAGCTGGGCGCTGGAATGCGCCGTGCTCAAGCACCTCGCCGAAGTCTGGGACCAGCCCGATCATGGCATCTGGGAGCGGCGCGGAGAGCCGAAGCACTACGTCTTCTCCAAGGTGATGACCTGGGTCGCCTTCGACCGCGGCATCAAGAGCGCCGAGACCTTCGGCTTCAAGGCGCCCCTGCTGCACTGGCGCACCTTGCGCGACGCCATTCATCGCGACGTCTGCAACAGGGGCTTCGACGTGGAGGAGAATGCCTTCGTGGAGTCCTACGGCTCGAAGCTGCTCGATGCCAGCGTGCTGCTGCTGCCGGCCGTCGGCTTCCTGGAAGCGTCGGATCCGCGCATTCGCGGCACCATCGCGGCGGTCGAAAACCACATGCTGCGCGACGGCTTCGTGCTGCGGCACGATCCCCGCGAGGTGCCTGCGGGGCAACCGCCGCTCGAAGGCGCCTTTCTCGCCTGCAGCCTGTGGCTGGCCGATGCCCATGTGCTGTCGGGCGATCTCGACAAGGCGCAAGTCCTGTTCGATCGCGTGGTCGGTATCGCCAATGACGTCGGGCTGCTGGCCGAGGAATATGATTCAGGCGCCAGGCGTCAGACCGGCAATTTCCCGCAGGCGCTGACTCATATTGCGCTGGTCAACACCGCGCATAATCTGTCGGCGGCAAGGCAGGGCAGCCAGAAGCCGGCGATGCAGCGGTCGAAGTAGTGACCTAGGCGACCCCGTTCCGCTTCAAGATCATCTCCATCGCCTCCGCAAAACCGTCCTGCTCGTTGGTCGCGGTGACGTGGGTCGCCTGCTCTTTGACGTTGTCGGCGGCGTTGCCCATGGCTATCGAGGTGCCGCTGACGCGGAACATGGCGAGGTCGTTCTGCATGTCGCCGATGGTGGCGACCGCGTCGGTTGAAATGCCGAGGCGCTTGGCCATGGCTTGCACGAATGTGCCCTTGTCGAAGCCGGGCGGGGTGATGTCGAGGTAGTACGTTTGCGAACGCACCGCCGTCGCCTCGCTGCCGAGCGCCTTCTGCATCGCCTTCTCGCAACGCTCGAGGCCCGCCGCATCGGCGCTGGCGCCGACGATCTTGCAGGCGCTGGCGAGATACGGCGAGAAATCCGTGACGATGGTCGGATCGGAGCGGATCGTATGCTGCTCGTGAGCGACGTATTGGCCATCAGGCCTGTCGATCAGCCATTTGTCGGTGGTGAACAGCCAGATGTCGGCGCCGAAGTCCCGGAGAATTTGCAAGCTTCGCTCGGCCGCGCCGGCGGGGATGAGATGCTGCTCGACCGGATTCATCTCGGGATCGACGATCGAGGAGCCGTTGAACGGGCCGACCGGCAGCCAGAGCGCCAGCGGCTCGATCAGGAAGCGCATGCCGATCGCGGGGCGGCTCGACGTAATCGTGAAACCGATGCCGGCCTGGTGCAGACGCTGCACCGCTGACCTCGCGCGGTCGGTCAGCGTCTTGTCCTTGGTCAGCAGCGTACCGTCGACGTCGGAGACGACGAGCGAGATTTTTGTCATGACGGTCCCTTGGGTGTTTCTTGGGTGTTTGGCCTCAGCGTTTCGCGCCGCCCAGTTTCAACTGCCGCACCGCGCCGTCCACGATCGCTTCCACGGATTCGTCGATCGAGACGGTGATCACGTGCTCGCCAGCTTCCGGCGGCTCCAGCGTGTTGAATTGGCTCGTCAGCAGGCCGGGCGGCATGAAGTGCCCCTTGCGTTGCGCGAGGCGGGCGGCGATCAGCTCCTTCGTGCCCCTTAGGAAGACGAAGCGGACGTCGTCGCGTCCGCGCAGCAGCACATCCCGATAAGTATGCTTTAGCGCCGAGCAGGCGATGATCACGTGCTCGCCCTTGTCACAGACCCGCGCGATCTCGTCGGCGATGGCGTTGAGCCAGGGCCAGCGATCCTCGTCGGTGAGGGGATGGCCGGCCCGCATCTTCTCGACATTGCTGGCGGGATGAAAGCTGTCTCCGTCCTCGAATCGCCAGCCGAGGCGCTCGCCCAACGCTTTTGCAACCGTGCTCTTGCCCGAGCCCGACACGCCCATCACGATCAATGCACAAGGTGCTTCAACGCCCGTCACGAATTCCCCCCGGAAGCGCGGCCTGGTCGACCAGCCAGACGGTCTCGCCATTCGAGCGCGCGCGTACGGCCGGCAGAGTCTCGCCATTGAGCAGGCGCGTCAAGATCGGCTGCTTGTCGTGCCCCGCTATCTCGAACAGCATTTCGCGGCAGGACGCCAGCGTGGGCAGGGTGAGCGAGACCCGCGGCACGAAGGGGGCAACATTGGCCTTGGGGACGCCGACCACCCAGCGCTCGGTCTCCTCGATCGCAGGATAGCCCGGGAACAGCGAAGCAGTGTGGCCGTCGGGACCTGCGCCCATCAAGACCATGTCGAACATCGGCCGTGCCGGGTCCAGGCTTTCCGCGCCGTAGAAAGCCTGCAGCTCGCGCGCATAGGCCTCGGCGCTCTGATCGGGGGTGTCAGCCGTCGTCGGGATCGGGTGAACATGGCCGGAGGGCGCGTTGCGATCGAGAAAGGTCGCGCGCGCGACCGCCATGTTGTTGAGGGGATCGCTTTCGGGCACGAAGCGCTCGTCACCGATGAACCAGTGCACGCGCTCCCACGGGATTTTTTCGCGCCAGACCTCGCTGCCCAAAAGCTGGTAGAGCTTCTTCGGGCTGGAGCCGCCGGTCAGGCATATCGCGATGCGCCCTGGATTGGCCGCGATTCGCGCCATCACCCGCTCGGCCGCGGCCCGCGCGAGAGCCTCGGCGTCGGCCTCGACGATCAGCTTCGGCTGTCCCGCAGCCGTCACGAAAACTTACGCCAGCTTCGGCCGTCGCGGCGGAGCAATTCATCGGCGCAGGCGGGGCCGTCGCTGCCGGCTTGATAGGTCTCGATGCCGTTGCTGCCCGCGTTCTTCCAGGCGTCCAGGAACGGCTGCACCGCCTGCCATCCGGCCTCGATGCCGTCGGCGCGCTGGAACAGGATGTTGTCGCCGATCATGCAGTCGTAGATCAGCGTCTCGTAGCCGGTCGAGGGATCGGCCCGGAAATAGTCGCCATAGCGGAACTTCATCTCGACGCCGTCGATGGTGACGCTCGGCCCCGGGATCTTGGCGTTGAACTGGAGCTCGATGGTCTCGGTCGGCGCGATGCCGATCGTGAGGAAGTTCTGGGAGAGGCGATCGACAGCCGTGCCTGAGAACATCGACAACGGTGCCTGCTTGAACTTGATCGCGACCTCGGTGCGCTTGTGGCCGAGCGCCTTGCCGGTGCGCAAATAGAACGGCACGCCGGCCCAGCGCCAATTGTCGATCATCAGCTTCAGCGCGACATAGGTCTCGGTGGTGCTGCCGGGTTTGACGTCCTCGGTCTTGCGATAGTCCGGGATCTCATCGTCGCCGATTCGCCCCGAGAGATATTGGGCGCGCACCGAGCTCTTCAGCGCTTCCTCTTCGCTCGGGCGCTGAATCGAGGTCAGAATCTCGGCCTTCTCGGAGCGCACCGAATGGGCGTCGAAACGCGCCGGCGGCTCCATCGCGACCAGCGACATCAGCTGAAATAGATGGTTCGGCACCATGTCGCGCAGCGCGCCGGTGGCGTCGTAAAAGCCGCCGCGATGGCCGACGCCGAGCTTTTCCTCCACCGTGATCTGGATGTGGTCGATATGGTTGCGATTCCAGATCGGCTCGAACATGCCGTTGGCAAAGCGCAGCACCAGGATGTTCTGCACCGTCTCCTTGCCGAGATAGTGATCGATCCGGTAGATCTGGTGCTCGTCCATGATCTTCAGGAGTTCGGTGTTCAGCGCGCGCGCCGACGCAAGATCGGTGCCGAACGGCTTTTCGATCACCAGCCGCCGCCACGCGCCGTTCTCCTTCATCATGCCGGTGCGGCCGAGCTCGCGCGCGGTCGGCGCGAATGCGGCCGGCGGGGTCGCAAGGTAGAACAGCCGGTTGCCACCCGTACCTTCCGAACATTCCAGCTGATCGAGATGCGCGCGCAGGCGATCGAATGACGGCGGGTCCTTTGCGTCGGCCTCCACGAAGGTAACGCATTGCAGGAGCTGCCGGGCGACGACGTCGTCCACGGGGCGCGTCGCGAACTCGCGCAGGCCTTTCATCAGGCTCACGCGCAATTCGTCGTCCGACTGGCCCTTGCGGGCCACGCCGACGACGCAGAATTTCACCGGCAGCATTTTCTCGGCCGCCAGATTGTACAGCGAGGGCATCACCAGTCGATGGGTGAGGTCTCCGGTCACGCCAAAGATGACGAAGGCGCAATTTTCCGGCTTGCGCTTTGGCTGCGGGTCTTTTGTCACGAACTATTGGCCTTCGCTTGTTACGTTTTACTTCCGCTTCGAGCTATTTGGGCTTCGAAGCAGCCGACTGCTTCGGCTCCTTGTGGCCGCCGAAGCCGGCTCGCATCGCTGAGAGTATTTTCTCGGCGAAGGTGTGTTCCTTGCGGGAACGGAAACGTGCGAACAGCGCCGCGGTCAGGACTTCGGCCGGCACGGCCTCGTCGATGGCGGCATTCACGGTCCAGCGTCCTTCGCCGGAATCCTCGACGAAACCGGAATACTCCGCCAGCGCAGGGCTATCCGCGAGCGCGGTCGAGGTAAGGTCGAGCAGCCAGGACGGGATCACGCTGCCGCGCCGCCACACTTCGGCGATGTCGGCGAGATCGAAATCGTAACGATGATCCGCCGGCAAGGCCTCGATGTTGGCGTTCTTGAGGATATCAAAACCTTCGGCATAGGCCTGCATCAAGCCGTATTCGATGCCGTTGTGGATCATCTTGACGAAATGCCCGGCGCCAACCGGACCGGCATGGATGTAGCCCTGCTCGATGCGGGGATCGCGCCCCTCACGTCCCTCCGTGCGTGGAATGTCGCCGGCGCCGGGCGCGAGCGCGGCGAAGATCGGATCGAGCCGATCGACCACCTGTTTCTCGCCGCCGATCATCATGCAATAGCCGCGGTCGAGGCCCCAGACGCCCCCTGAGGTGCCGACGTCGACATAGTGGATGCCGCGCTCCTTCAGCGCCTTGCCGCGGCGGACGTCGTCCTGCCAAAAGGTGTTGCCGCCGTCGATGATCACGTCGCCTTCCTGCATCACGCCCGCGATGGTATCGATCGTGGTCTCGGTGATGTGGCCGGCCGGCAGCATCACCCAGGCCGTGCGCGGCCGCTCCAGTTTCGCAATGAACTCTTCGAGCGTCGCCGAGCCTGTCGCGCCGTCTGCGGCAAGGCCCGCGACGGCCTTGGCGTCCTTGTCGTAGACCACGGTCGAATGTCCCTGGCGCATCAGGCGGCGAACGATGTTGCCGCCCATCCGGCCGAGGCCGATCATGCCGAGTTGCATTTGAGAAATTCCCTTAGTTCAGTGCGTCATTGAGCGCCGCATTGAGCGCCGCGAGACCCTTCTTGAGCCCACCCTTCAGGTGGACCCGCAGCGCGCGCCGGCCGCGCTCGGTAAGCACGTCGAAGTCGCCGCGCGCCTGCGCGGCCTTGATGACGCCGAAGCTGGCCTTCTGGCCCGGCACCGGCAAGTCCCTGGCATCGTCGGCGGTGATCTGGAGGAACACGCCGCTGTCGGGCCCGCCCTTGTAGGCCTGCCCGGTGGAGTGCAGGAAACGCGGGCCGAACTCGGCGCAGGTTGCGACATGTCGCTTCTCGCGCACTTCGAGCCGCATGGTCTGGAGTGCGTCGATCGTCGCCTTGTCGCGGGCGATGTAGCCGAGCAGGGCGACATAGTCGCCATGTTTGGAGCGCGACAGATGCGCCTTCAGCCATGAGGTGAGGTCGCCGTTGGCGCCGGCGGCCCGCAGGGCCGCGGCATTGGTCTCGTCGGTGTAGAGATCGGCCTCATTGGTGCTGACAACCGGCCGTTCGGCCGGCAGCGTGCCGGTCTTTTCGAACGAGGCGGTGAGCTCTCGGGTCTTGATCTTGGCCGCTTCCACGTCCGGCTGGTCGAACGGGTTGATGCCAAGGATGCTGCCCGCGACCGCCGTTGCCATCTCGAAGCGGAAGAACTCCTGGCCGAGATGGTCGATCGACTTCATCACGATACGCACGACGGGATGGCCGGCCGCTTCGATCGCAGCAAGCTGCGAGTCATGGGCGGGGTCCGCCTCACCCTCGATACGGATGTCGATGAAGAGCCGGTCATTGCCATAGACCGCGGGCTCGCCCAGCGGCTCGCCGTCGATCGGGATCAGGCCCTTGCCGTCCTTGCCGGTCGATTCCGCGATGAGCTGCTCGGCCCAGGCGCCGAAATCGGCGATCTTCTTCGACGACAGGATCGTCACCTTGTCGCGACCTTCCAGCGCTGCATGGCCCATGGCAAGACCGAGCTGCACGCCGGGGTTTTCACTTGGCGGCACGTCCGGTCCGCAGGAGCGGGCCATCGCAAGCGCGTGCTTGACGAAGGTCTTGATATCGATGCCCGCGGTTGCCGCCGGCACCAGCCCGAACGGCGAGAGCACCGAGTAGCGTCCTCCGATGGAGGGCTCGCCGTGGAAGATGCGCGCGTAGTTCAGCGTCTTCGCCGCCTTCTCCAGCGACGACCCGGGATCGGTGACCGCAATAAAGCGATGGCCGGTCTTGACCTTCGGCCCGACCGCCTGCGCGACGCGCTCGTGGAAATAATCCTTCATCGCATTCGGTTCGGTGGTGCCGCCGGATTTGCTGGAGACGATGAACACAGTGTTGGCGATGTCGATCCTGGCTTCCATCGCCCGCACCTGCGCCGGATCCGTGGAATCCAGCACGTGCAGCTTCGGGAACCCGGGCTTCTTGCCGAAGGTCTCGGCCAGCACCTCCGGCCCGAGGCTTGATCCGCCCATGCCGAGCACGACGGCGTCGGAGAATTTCTGGCCTTTCACACGGCTGGCATAATCCTCATAGTCGGCCACGTCGGCCTTGGCGGCGCTGTCGAGCCAGCCGAGCCATTTATCCTCGTCGGTGCCGGTCCAGACCGACTTGTCGCGCTGCCAAAGCCGGCGGATCTTGGCGGATGCGCGCCATTCCTCGGTGCTCTTGGCCACGGCCTTGCCGAGACCGTCGCCGAGCGAGAGAAGCTGGCGGTCGATCGCGGGCCCGAGCACGGTGGCGCGCTTGTGGGCGACCGCGCCATAGAGCTTGTCGGCGGCGTCGGCAAACTGCTTGACGCCGTCCTTGACGAGCTCCTCGGTGATGGCGTCGAGCGAGACGCCGGAGCGCTCCAGTTCGTCCAGCACGCGCCTGGCGTCGTCGACATTCTCTTCCAGGCTGTCGCGCGGCGTGCCGTGGTCGCGGAACGCATCCAGCGTCGCTGGCGGCACGGTGTTGATGGTGTCGGGACCGATCAATTCCTCGACATAGAGGACGTCGCTGTAATCCTTGTTCTTGGTGCCGGTCGAGGCCCACAGCATGCGCTGCGGTTTGGCGCCCTTGGCCGCGAGCTTCTCCCAGCGCGGCCCCGAGAACAGGCGCTTGTAATCCTGGTAGGCGACCTTCGCATTGGCGATCGCGACCTTGCCCTTCAGCGCGGCGAGCCGTTCCTTCTCGCTCGGATCGTTGGCGCGGGCGATCTTCTCGTCGAGCTGCTTGTCGACCACCGAGTCGATGCGACTGACGAAGAAGCTCGCGACGCTCGCCACGTGGGAGGGGTCGCCGCCACCTGCGACGTATTGCTCCAGACCGGCGAGATAGGCCTCGGCGACTTGCAGATAGACGTCCCTGGAGAACAGCAGCGTGATGTTGATGCTGATTCCGTCGCCGATGAGCTGTTCGATCGCCGGCAGGCCGTCCGGCGTCGCCGGCACCTTCACCATCAGGTTCTTGCGGTTGACGTCCTTCCAGAGCCGCCGTGCCTCGGTGACCGTTTCACCGGTGTCCATCGCCAGATAGGGCGAGACTTCCAGGCTGACATAGCCGTCGCCGCCCTTGAGGCGGTCGTAGACTGGGCGCAGCACGTCGGCGGCGTTCTGGATGTCCTCGACCGCGACGGCCTCGAACAGGTCGGCGACCGACCGATCGCCGCGCTTCAATGCCTTGCCGATCGGCGCGTCGTATTCGTCCGAGCTGCCGATCGCCTTCTCGAAGATCGAGGGGTTGGAGGTGACGCCCTTGACGCCGTCGGTGTCGATCAGCCGCTTCAGGTCGCCTTTGGCGATGAAGCCACGGGCCAGGAAGTCCAGCCAGACGGCTTGTCCGTGCTTTTCCAGTTCTTTGACGGGATTCATGATGCTAATTTATCTCCAAGCCTGCGGGCGAGGGGTTTCCGCGCCGGTCCTGACGCGCTATCCTCTAGCTTACATGCTTCCTTGAGGGAACCAATCAAGGGTATGGGCGTCATATCCTCCAGTGTAACTCCGTCGCGATCATGGCGATCCGCGTAGAGGGAGCCGAGTTGCGTAAAAGGTCGTTGGCCGCGAGAAATCGGCCTGGCCTCGTTGCGTAACGTCAGCTGCTTCGGCTCGTCGCTCGTGGCTGCGCGGAGTACTCATCAGCGGATTCCGGTCCGCCTGATGCATCGTGGCTCGGTCGCGAATGGCCATGCTGGGGGAAAGCATGCAAGCACATCATGACCGTCTGGCGCTCGCTGTCACAGACAGTCCCCAATCGGTCACGTCGACCGGAAGCGTCGATGCGTCCCACGATCTCGAAATCGGTCCATGTACGACCCAAACGCGGCTGCTGGTCGTAGCAGGCTTCGCCATGACGCTGCTCAGCGCGACACTCGCGTTGGGCTGGTGGGATGCTTTTGGCGATTACGACACGACGGTCGGCTCTGCTGGCGTGGTGGTGTTCGCCCTGATTACCGGTCGGCTGATCTGGATGCTCCCCGCCGAACGGGGATCGGTGGTGATCGTCACCCCCTATGGCATCCGCGATCTCCGCATCGGCAATGAATTTTTGCTGTGGGACTCGATTGCGGAGATTTCGGCTGAAGAACGCCGCGGGCGCAAGGTGATCGTGCTGACGCCGACGCCGGCCTTGCAGCGGCAGCTCTGCACCATCCGCGGCTTGGCCCGTTGTGCGCAGGACGATCGGCAGAACGACCGCATCGTCATCCAGTCGGAGGGCCTGGCGACCGATTTTGATACACTGCTGCGCGCTTGCCGCGACTGTCACGCCGCCGGCGGTCCACGCACCGCATTGCAGCAGGAAGATGAACGCGGCACCCAAGGCTTCGCCGTACAAGCGTCATAAGATCGCCGTTCGCAGATCGCTATGATGGGGCGCCGGATGAACGCATCCCCGGTAACGCCCGGATGTTGCGAGCGAGTGACATTTTCTGGAAATGAGCCAATATAGACAAAGATTCGCTCAAATATCAGGCAGGTGCCTGTTCGTAACTCACCCTGTGCCTACGTTGTGCGTTGCGCCGAGAAGGCGCCCGGGTGTCGAATGATCGTCATGTGCTCACGCTGATTCGAGAGTGGCGCTAAGGAACGGTCCGGTCGCTGCTTTCGTTCAATTGTGTAGCGGAACTCACGCGGAGAGGGATCATGTACAACGATTCTCTATTCAACGCTTTCGCTAAGTCGTTCGAGGCGAGAAGCCAACACGACATGTCGATGGCGGAATATCTGGAATCGTGTCGAAGCGATCCCATGAAATACGCGAACGCGGCCGAACGACTGCTAGCAGCGATCGGTGAGCCTCAGACGATTGACACGGCCAAGGACCCACGCCTTGGCCGTATTTTTTTGAACCGCACGATCCGCACCTATCCGGCATTCGCCGGCTTCTACGGCATGGAAGAAACCATCGAGCGCATCGTAGGTTTCTTCCGTCATGCGGCGCAGGGCCTCGAAGAGCGCAAGCAGATCCTGTATCTGCTCGGTCCGGTCGGCGGCGGCAAGTCCTCGCTCGCCGAACGGCTCAAGTCGCTGATGGAAGTGCACCCGATTTACGTGCTCAAGGCCGGCGACGAGCTCTCGCCCGTGTTCGAAAGCCCGCTCAGCCTGTTCGATCCGGATCAGCTCGGCCCGATGCTGGAAGAGAAATACGGCATTCCGCGCCGCCGTCTCACCGGCCTGATGAGCCCGTGGTGCTACAAGCGGCTGGAAGCCTTTGGCGGCGACATTTCCCAGTTTCGGGTCGCAAAGATCCAGCCGTCGCGGCTGCGCCAGATCGGCATCGCCAAGACCGAGCCGGGTGACGAGAACAACCAGGACATCTCCTCGCTGGTCGGCAAGGTCGACATCCGCAAGCTCGAAACCTACGCGCAGAACGATCCCGACGCCTACAGCTATTCCGGCGGCCTCAACCGCGCCAACCAAGGCGTGCTCGAGTTCGTCGAGATGTTCAAGGCGCCGATCAAGATGCTGCACCCGCTGCTCACCGCGACGCAGGAAGGCAACTACATCGGCACCGAGAACATCGGCGCTATTCCGTTCACCGGCGTCATCCTCGCGCACTCCAACGAAGCCGAGTGGTCGAGCTTCAAGGCCAACAAGAACAACGAGGCCTTCATCGACCGCATCTGCGTGATCAAGGTGCCTTATTGCCTGCGGATCACGGAAGAGCAGAAGATCTACGAGAAGCTGATCCAGGGCTCCGAGCTCGCGGCCGCGCCTTGCGCGCCCGCGACGCTGGAGACGCTGGCGCGGTTCTCGGTGATGTCGCGGCTGCGGAAGCACGAAAATTCCACGACCTACGCCAAGATGAGGGTTTACGACGGCGAGAGCCTGAAGGAGACCGATCCGAAGGCGCGCAGTGTCCAGGAATATCGCGATGCCGCCGGCGTCGACGAGGGCATGGACGGTGTCTCCACCCGCTTTGCCTTCAAGATCCTGGCTGCGACCTTCAACCACGATCCGCAGGAAGTCGCCGCCGACGCCGTGCATCTGATGTACGCGCTGGAGCAATCGATCAAGCGCGAGCAGCTGCCCGAGGAAGTCGAGAAGCGCTACCTCGAATTCATCAAGGCGGACCTTGCACCGCGTTATGCCGAGTTCATCGGAAACGAGATCCAGAAGGCTTATCTCGAATCCTACTCGGATTACGGCCAGAACCTGTTCGACCGCTATGTCGATTACGCCGATGCCTGGATCGAGGACCAGGATTTCAAGGACGCCGACACCGGCCAGCTGCTTGATCGCGAACTCTTGAACCAGGAGCTGACCAAGATCGAGAAGCCGGCGGGCATCGCCAACCCGAAGGATTTCCGCAACGAGGTGGTCAAATTCTCGTTACGGTCGCGCGCCCAGAACGGTGGCAAGAATCCGACCTGGATCTCCTACGAGAAGATTCGCGATGTGATCGAAAAGCGGATATTCTCCCAGGTCGAGGACCTGCTTCCGGTCATCTCCTTCGGGTCGAAGAAGGACGGCGAGACGGAGAAGAAGCACGGCGAGTTCGTCGCACGCATGGTGGAGCGCGGCTACACCGAGCGTCAGGTTCGCCGGCTCGTCGAATGGTACATGCGCGTGAAGCAGGCCGGTTGAGGCGGATGGTAAAGTGCCGATTCACATTATTGACAGGCGCCTGAATCCAGGCGGCAAGAGTCTCGAGAACCGGCAGCGGTTCTTGCGTCGGGCCAAATCCCTGGTGCAGGGCGCCGTCAAGAAGACCTCGCAGGAACGCGACATCAAGGACGTCTTGGAGGGTGGCGAGGTCACGATTCCGCTCGACGGCATGCACGAGCCGCGTTTCCGCCGCGACGGCGGAACGCGCGACATGGTGTTGCCGGGCAACAAGAAATTCATCGAGGGCGACTATCTCCAGCGCTCCGGCCAGGGCAGCGCCAAGGATTCCGGTCCGGGCGAAGGCGACAGCGAGGACGCCTTCCGCTTCGTGCTCAGTCGCGACGAATTCGTCGATCTCTTCCTCGATGATCTCGAACTTCCCGATCTGGCCAAGCGCAAGATCGCGCAGACCGAGAGCGAGGGCATCCAGCGCGCCGGCTACACCACGTCGGGCTCGCCATCCAACATCTCGGTGAGCCGGACGGTTCGGCGCGCAATGGCGCGCCGTATCGCGCTCAAGCGTCCCAGCAAGGAGGAGATCGAAGAGCTGGAAGCCGCCATCGCCGCTTGCGCGGATGAGGACGAGCGTCTGGTGCTGATGGCCCAGCTCGAAAAACTGAAGGCGAAGTCCAAGCGCATTCCCTTCATCGATCCGCTCGACATCCGCTACCGCCGCTTCGAGACGGTGCCCAAGCCCGTTGCCCAGGCCGTGATGTTCTGCCTGATGGACGTGTCGGGCTCGATGTCCGAGCACATGAAGGATCTCGCCAAGCGCTTCTACATGCTGCTCTACGTCTTCCTGAAGCGTCGCTACAAGCATGTCGACATCGTCTTCATCCGCCACACCGATCGTGCCGAGGAGGTGGACGAGCAGACCTTCTTCTACGGCCCGGCTTCCGGCGGCACGCTGGTCTCCAGCGCGCTGCAGGCGATGCACGAGATCGTGCGCGAACGCTTCAGCCCGTCGGACTGGAATATCTACGCCGCGCAAGCCTCCGACGGCGACAATTCCTATTCCGACGGCGAGCTCGCGGGCATGCTGCTGACCGACAAGATCCTGCCGGTCTGCCAGTTCTTCGCCTATCTCGAAGTCGGCGAGTCCGGCGGCAGCGCCTTCGATCTGTCCGACTCCTCGCTCTGGACCCTCTACGAGCGCCTGCGCAACAGCGGCGCGCCGCTCTCGATGCGCAAGGTCAGCGAGCGCAGCGAGATTTTTCCGGTGTTCCACGACCTGTTCCAGCGCCGCGACACTGCCCAGGAGAAAGCCGCTCCATGACGGAACGCTTGTTCGAAGGCGCCGATTGGGATTTTCACACCTTGCAGCGCATCACGGATGCCTGCGAGGAGGTGGCGACGAAAGATCTCGGGCTCGACGTCTATCCGAACCAGATCGAGGTCATCACCGCCGAACAGATGCTGGATGCCTATTCGTCGGTCGGCATGCCGCTGTTCTACAAGCACTGGTCATTCGGAAAGCAGTTCGCCTATCACGAGGCCTCATACCGCAAGGGCCTGATGGGGCTCGCTTATGAGATCGTGATCAACTCCTCGCCCTGCATCTCCTATCTGATGGAGGAGAACACGGCGACGATGCAGACGCTGGTCATTGCGCACGCCGCTTTTGGCCACAACCACTTCTTCAAGAACAATTACCTGTTCAGGCAGTGGACCGACGCCGACGGCATTCTGGACTATCTCGACTTCGCCAAGAAGTATGTGATGAGCTGCGAGGATCGCTACGGCCGCGTCGAGGTCGAGCGCACCCTCGATGCGGCGCATGCGCTGATGTCGCATGGGATCGACCGCTATCCCGGCAAGAAGAAGCTCGATCTCCGCGCCGAAGAGAAGCGGGCAGGGCGCCGCCGCCAGCACGAGGAGGAGGTCTTCAACGACCTCTGGCGCACCGTGCCGGCGGGAAAGAGCAAGACCCGGTCCGCGCTCAGCATCGAACGGCGCCGCAAGCTGCTCGGCCTGCCGCAGGAAAACCTGCTCTACTTCCTGGAGAAAAGCGCGCCGCGGCTGGCGCCCTGGCAGCGCGAGCTGTTGCGCATCGTCCGCCACATCGCGCAATATTTCTATCCGCAGAGCCAGACCAAGGTGATGAACGAGGGGACGGCGACCTACGTCCACTATCGCATCATGACCAAGCTGCATCAGCAGGGCCGCATCAGCGACGGCAATTTCCTCGAATTCCTGCAGTCGCACACCAACGTCGTGTTCCAGCCCGAATTCGACGACCAGCGCTTCTCCGGCTTCAACCCCTATGCGCTCGGCTTCGCCATGATGCAGGACATCGAGCGCATCGTGACGCGGCCGGAAGACGAGGATCGCGAGTGGTTCCCGGACATCGCCGGCAAGAACGACGTGATGGGCGTGCTGCGCGACGTCTGGGCCAACTACCGCGATGAAAGCTTCATTGCCCAGTTCCTGAGCCCGAAGCTGATGCGGCACCTTCGCATGTTCCACCTGCATGACGATCCCGAGGAACGCGCCGGCATCCGGGTCGACGCCATTCACGACGAGCGCGGCTTCCGCCGCGTCCGCCGCGAGCTGGCACGGCAGCACGATGTCGGCTACATCGACGCGAATATCGAGGTGGTCGACGTCGATCTCTCCGGCGACCGGCGGCTGATCCTGCATCACCATGTCATCAAGGGCGCGCAGCTCAACGAGACCGACGCCAAGCGCGTGCTCCAGCATCTGGCCGATCTCTGGACCTACGATGTCGCGCTGATCGAGGTCGACGCCAACGACAAGGTGCTGCGCGAATATGTCGTAAGCCCGCGCCCGATCTCGGCGGTGGCCTGAGGGCGGCTGACTGTGCAGAGCAATACGTCGAGATGCGCGTTGATGTGCCCTCGCCCCTTGTGGGAGAGGGCGGCGATGCCGGGAGACACAAGCTCACTGGGGTGAGGGGTATCTCTCCACACTTCCCGTGTCGATAGAGACCCCTCATCCGGCGCTTCGCGCCACCTTCTCCCACAAGGGGAGAGGAAAGCGTTCGTGGCTCCACAACAACTGTTCTATGCGGAACGTTTCGCCGGCTTCTTCTTGGCTTTAGACGCATTCAGCTCCACCGCCGCGCGGATCAGCGCCTTCAACGCCTTCTCGTTGATCTTTTCGCCTTCGCGAATATCGATCGCGCGGCGCACGTTGCCGTCGAGGCTCGAGTTGAAAAGGCCCGCGGGATCCTCCAGCGCCGCGCCCTTGGCAAAGGTCATCTTCACCACGGCCTTGTAGGTCTCGCCGGTGCAGATGATGCCGTCGTGCTCCCACACGGGAACGCCGCGCCACTTCCATTCCTCGACGACATCAGGGTCGGCGTCCTTGATCAGGCCGCGGATTCGCCCGAGCATCTCGCCGCGCCAGTCGCCGAGCTCCTTGATCCTGCCGTCGATCATCCTGGATGGCGAGGCGCCATCCGTCTTCGTCGTGCTGCTGTTTTTCGCGGTCACGGCCGTCTTCATGTTCACGCCTCTTGTCGGGCGCCGCGGCGGCGGCCGAGATATGGCAGCGCGAACATATAGAGCCCGGTCGCAAGCAATGGGATCAATGGGACGAAGGCGAGCAAGCCGATCCACGTCGCCTGGACTTGCAGCGTCAGGGCGACGATGTTGGCGATGACGGCAAGCGTGAAAGCGATCGACAGCCAGCGATGGATCTGCCGAATCCACATATTTCCGGTCAATGAAACCTCCTCTTGAGATGATCGAATGAAGGCCGGCGGCCGAGCTAATCTGCCCGCGCCAGCAGCTCGTCCAGCTTGGCGAAAAACTGCTTCCAGCCGGCGTGCGCGCCGCCGAAAGCCTGCTTCTGCGTTGGGCTGAAGCCCGCTTGCTCGACGCGCAGATGCGTGCCTGCGCCGGTCGGGGTCAGCGTGAAGGTCACGACGCTCTTGAGATCGAACGCCGCGTCGTCATGCGAGAAATTCCAGGTGTAGGCGAGCGTCTTCTGCGGCTCGATGGTGAGGACCTCGCAGTCCAAAACGCCGCCCCACTCGCCGCGAAGGTTGAAGCGGTGGCCCACGTTCGGCTTGAAGTCGTTCTTCATCAGCCATTCTTCGATCAGATGTGGCTGCGTCAGCGCGCGCCAGATCCGCTCTGCCGGAAAGGCAAATTCGCGCTCGATGACTACAGATCGGGTTTCGGCCGCGGATTCGTTCATTGGTCCATCCTCTTTAGGAGATCGTCGAGCGCGTCGAGCCGGTTCTGCCAGAACCCGGCCATCTGGCTGGTCCAGTCGATCAGCGGATTGAGCGCGCCGGGCTGGGCGCTGTAATGGGTCTGCCGCCCTTGATGCCGGTCGCGCACGAGGCCGGCCTGCTTCAGCGCACCGAGATGTTTTGAGACCGCCGGCTGGGACACGCCCGACATTGCCGTCAGGGCCCCGACCGTCTGTTCGCCCTCGCGGCACAGTCGCTCGAAGATCGCCCGACGGGTGGGGTCGGCGAGCGTTCTGAACAGAAGATCGTGGGCGGCGGCGGACATATAATCCATAACCTGTAAGTTATGGATGTATTCATAACCGTGGAGTTATGGATAAGTCAAGAGCGTTGCGAGCGTGTGGTCCTCGCTCGCGCAACCCGCTCCGCCGTCATTGCGAGGAGCCCTTGCGACGAAGCAATCCAGTCTGCCTCAGTGGAGGGACTGGATTGTTTCGCTGCGCTCGCAATGACGGACAATGTAGCGGCGCCTCCCGCGCCCTACGGCCGCAGATAGAGATAGCCCAGAGACTGGAGCTCGGCCAAACGGACCACGCCGCCCTTCTCCGCGCTGACGAAGCCCGGCAAGAGATCCGTGAGCGTGACGTTCTGCGCCTTCATCGTGTTGCCGCAGGCGGCAAGCTCGACGCCATCCTTGGAGAAATCGCCGACGCGCTTGCTGATGTCAGGGTTGGCCTGCGCCCAGTGAAACGCCTTCAGCGCCGGTCCGTGGATCACCAGCGCGATCGTCACATGCTCGGGGCCGCCCACGCCGTCGATGTGGTTCTGGATGTTGCCGAGCACGAAATTGACTTTCTCGGCATCGCTCAAATGATAGACCACCTTCAGCTTGTTGCCCGTGCCGGCTTCGGTCGCGGCCTTCGCGCTGGAGGCGCCAAGCGCCGCGCCCAGGCCTGAGATGGCGCTCCACAAGATGTTCCGGCGGTTCATGACGATCTCCCTCGATTGCGCCGGACACATATCATTTGTGGCGGAGCGCGGCGAGTTCCTTGCGGTCGGTCACGAGCGAGGCGCATTCCTTGTTGTCCGTTCGATCTAGGCGGAAAATCCCGTCGTCGGCCCCGGCGACCAGCGATTGCTCGGCATCCTCATCCGGCTTGTTGTTCTGCCAGACCCTGACCCGCGCCAGCCGCACGATCGCCGATTTGTCGTCCTTCGAGAGCGCGACGCCGATGCCGCCGCCCTCGCAGTCGACGCCGCAACCGAGGCGGATCTCGGTGCCGTCCTTGGTGAACACGGCGTGATGACAGGAGCCGCTGGAGTCGAAATCGCCGGAGCGGTGACGATATCTGAATCCGAGGCGGAAGGAGTTGTGGAGCTGCTTGTCCTCCGTGTCCAATTCCGCCGAGATCAGCAGCTTCATCGAGGCGACCTTCTGCTTCGGATGGTGCGCCAGATGCTCGGCATCGTAGCGCCGCACGAAGCAGGCATAGGCCTTGTTGCCGGGTGCACCGACATACATGCGCGCGTTGAAGGTCTCGACTTCGGCCTTGCTGGCCTCACGGATATCGTCGGCCTCCTCGGCGTGGGCCGCGCCGGCAAACGCGGCGAGGAAGACGGCAGCAACGAGAAAAAACTTCATGATGGCCTCGCGTGCAGCAACTGAGCTGTACGCTGTAGACGCCGCCCAGGTACGACGCGTTCAACGTTCGCAATCTGACGTGATCTTCGCAGGAGGGAGCGAGGTGAAGTTCCACGCCGGGCATTAGTCTTCGGTGGGGTCACGAAGGTTCATTCGAGCTGACGCCTTCGCCTTTCGGAACTCGACGCCGACGATTGCTCCGACGTTGCCCGATTTCATCGATGTGATAGCCTTCACAGACGATCGCCTCTCGCAGTCGTAGGCTGGGGTCTGCCTTGTAGTTTGTGGAGTCCCCCCGCAATGGGCGAAATTCGCAACTTCAGATCCGGGAATGACGAGCCGCCCACACACGGCCCTATGCCTCGTCGTCTCGCGGCCATCATTGTCGGTGACATCGCTTCCTACAGCCGCCTGATGCAGGCCGACGAGGAGGGCACGCACGTCCGCGTCAAGCGGATCGAGCGGGATCTCATCCAGCCCAGCATCGTCGAGCACCACGGAAGTCTGGTGAAGACGACGGGCGATGGCTTCATCGCGATCTTCGACAGTCCGGTCGAGGCCGTGCGATGCAGCATCGTCATCCAGCAAAATCTCATCGGCCGCAACGCCTCGCTTCCGAAGGAGACCAGGATCGAGTACCGGATTGGCGTCAATCTCGGTGACGTCATCGTGGAGCCTGATGACGTCTACGGCGATGGCGTCAACATCGCGACGCGCATCGAGGGCATCGCAGAGCCAGGCCAGGTCTTTATCTCCGGCGCGATCTACGAGCAGATAAAGCACAAGGTCGTGTGCGGTTACGAGTCGCTCGGGGACCGCAAAGTCAAGAACATCACCGATCCCGTGCGGGTCTATAAAGTGCTGCCGGATGCAGACGCGGTCGGCAGGACGCGCGGGCGGCGCGAGAATGCTCTGATCTTTCTCCTGGGAATCACGCTGTCGGTGATGGCCGCCGGCGTGCTGTGGTATCTGCTGGCTCAGACGCCGGGCAGGGTGGGCGAGCAGGCCGCCGTCACTACCGTTTCTCCTGCCACTTCTCCGGCCGCATCGCCGAGCCCGCAGCCTCCGCCGCGCGAAGCGGCGCCGCAGACGCCGCAGCCGTCTCCCTCCGCGGCTTCGTCATCTCCGTCGCCCGCTCCGGCGCCAATTCAATCGACGAGTCAATCGGCAAGTCAATCGCCAATTCCCGTCCGCGAACCCGAGATGGTCGCCATTCGCGGCGGCAGCTTTGCGATGGGAAGCAACGACGACCCGACCGAGCGTCCTGTCCATCAGGTGACGGTCAAGCCGTTCTCGATCGGAAAATATCCGGTGACCGTGCAGGAATGGAACGAGTGCGCCGCTGCAAAGGCGTGCGGCTTCACGGCGATCGGCAAGGACGATGCGCCTGTCAGCAATGTGAGCTGGACCGACGCGCAGCAATATGCGGCCTATCTCGCTCAGGCGACGAAGAAGACTTATCGGCTTCCGAGCGAAGCCGAATGGGAATATGCCGCGCGGGGCGGAACGCAGACCAAATATTGGTGGGGCGACAAGCTGCAGCCGGGCATGGCCGGCTGCAAGGATTGCGGTGATCTCGCGGCCGAGCAGCCCGCGAAGGTCGGCAGCTTCAGGCCGAATCCGTTCGGGCTCCACGACATGGGCGGCGGTGTCGATCAGTGGGTCGAGGACTGCTGGCACAAGACCTATCAGGGCGCGCCCGGCGACGCCTCGGCATGGAGCAACGGGGACTGCAGCGCTCATGTCCTGCGCTCGGGCTCCTGGAAGAACGATTCGAGATATGTGCGGCCGTCCAACCGCGACGGCTACGACACCAATGTTCGTTATCCCACGCACGGATTCCGCGTGGCGCTCAGCCCCTAAATGGTGGAGTTGGTTTGATGCAGATATTTCGTTGCGTCGCGCTGGCGGCGGCGCTCGCATTGCTCCCGGGGGCAGCCTTTTCACAAGGCAAGGCAGCGCCCAAGGACGCCAAGCTCTATTTCATCACCCCGCATGACGGGCAGAAGGTCCGCGGCGGATTCTGGGTCCGGTTCGGCTTGCGCAACATGGGAGTGACCCATGCCGGCGACGAATACCAGAACGCCGGTCACCATCATCTGCTGATCGACGTCAACGACCCCATCGATCCCAAGGAGCCGATCCTGCAGGACAAGTCGCATCTGCATTTCGGGGCAGGGCAGACCGAAACGCTGCTCGAGCTTCCGCCCGGAACGCACACGCTTCAACTCGTGCTGGGCGATGCCAGGCACTATCCGTTCGAGCCGCCCATCGTGTCGGAGAAGATCACTATACGGGTCAGGCAGCCGGCCGCGGCGCGGTAGTCGGTCACCGCAGGCTGGCGTTGAACTTGTCCAGCGCCGCCGAGCCCGGGCAGAGCGTGTCCGCTTCCAGCGTGTTGAGCGGCGTCTCGACCGTGTTGAGATGCTCGTGCAAATCTTCCGCATCAGGGTCGACGTAGAGCAGGCCGGTGACGATCTGTCCCTTGGCGGCGTGCTTTTGCAGAAAGGTCTGGGCGCCGAGCCGGTCATGCGGATCGTAGTCGGCGTCGATCTTGCGCAGCGCGATCCTGCTGCCGTCATGCTGCTCGACCATCTGCACCGTGCCTGGTGCGTAATCCACCGCGATCGGATCGCGGCCAACCAGCACGTCGAGCCGGTTCACCGCGTCATTGTGCTCGCGGACATAGTCGAAGCTCTTGGTCGAGCCGGCGTGGTTGTTGAATGCGATGCAGGGGCTGATGACGTCGATGAACGACGCGCCCTTGTGGCGGATCGCGGCCGCGATCAGCGGCACGAGCTGGGTCTTGTCGCCGGAGAACGAGCGCGCGACGAAAGTGGCCCCTAACTGCAGCGCGATCGCGACGAGGTCGATGGCGTTGTCGGTGTTGGTGACGCCCTTCTTGGACTTCGAGCCGCGGTCGGCGGTCGCCGAGAACTGGCCCTTGGTCAGGCCGTAGACGCCGTTGTTCTCGACGATATAGGTCATGTTGACGCCGCGCCGGATCGAATGCGCGAACTGGCCGAAGCCGATCGAGGCGGAATCGCCGTCGCCGGAGACGCCGAGATAGATCAAATCGCGATTGGCGAGGTTGGCGCCGGTCAGGACCGACGGCATGCGGCCGTGCACGGAGTTGAAGCCGTGCGAATTGCCGAGGAAATAGTCGGGCGTCTTCGACGAGCAGCCGATGCCCGAGATCTTGGCGACCCGGTGCGGCTCGATCGAAAGCTCATAGCAGGCCTCGATGATCGAGGCCGTGATCGAGTCGTGGCCGCAGCCGGCGCACAGCGTCGAGATCTTGCCTTCGTAATCGCGATGGGTGTAGCCGAGCTCGTTCTTCTTCAGCCCGGGATGGTGGAATTTCGGCTTTGCAATGTAGGTCATGACACGGCCTTGCGGAGCGGGGTCACCTTGAGGTGATCCTGGTGGTCGCCAATGGCTTTTGCGATGAAGCGGGCGGTGATCGGTGAGCCGTCGTAATGCACGATCGGCACCAGCCGCACCGGGTCGATGCCGTTCTCGTTGACGATCAACTGGCGCAGCTGGCTGTCGCGATTCTGCTCGACGACGTAGACGAAATCGTGCTCGGCGAGGAAGCTCGCCACGCTGGAGTGAAACGGGAAGGCTCGGATGCGCAGGCGGTCGAGCTGGTGCCCGCGCGTTTCCAGCAGGCCGATCGCCTCGTCCATCGCCGGCGAGGTCGAGCCGAAATAGATCACGCCGTATTTGGTCGGCCGTTCCGCATTCGCCTGGAGCGGCCGCGGCACCATGTCCTGCGCGGACTCGAACTTGCGCATGAGCCGCTGCATGTTGTCGGCGTAGACCGAGCCTTCCTCGGAGTAACGCGCATAGCGGTCACGCGACGTGCCGCGGGTGAAATAGGACCCCTTGGTCGGATGCGTGCCGGGATAGGTGCGGTAGGGGATGCCGTCGCCGTCGACGTCGAGATAGCGGCCGAAGTCGCGGCCTTCGTCCAGCATCTCCGCGGTCATCACCTTGCCGCGGTCATATTGCTTGGAATCGTCCCACTTCAGCGGACGGCAGAGCCGGTGGTTCATGCCGATGTCGAGGTCCAGCATCAGGAAGATGGTGGTTTGGAGCCGCTCGGCGAGATCGAAGGCCGCGGCCGCGAACTCGAACGCTTCAGCGGGATCTTCGGGGAACAGCAGCACATGCTTGGTGTCGCCATGCGAAGCATAGGCGCAGGCGATGATGTCGCATTGCTGGGTGCGGGTCGGCATGCCGGTCGAAGGACCGGCGCGCTGGATGTTCATGATCACGGCCGGGATTTCGGCGAAATACGACAGGCCGATGAACTCGGTCATCAACGAGATGCCGGGGCCTGAGGTCGCGGTGAAGGCGCGGGCGCCGTTCCAGGAGGCGCCGATCACGATGCCGATCGAAGCCAGCTCGTCCTCGCCCTGCACGATCGCGTACTTCGCCTTGCCGGTCTCGGGATCGTGCCGGTACTTCTTGCAGTGGGCGGTGAAAGCCTCCGCTACCGACGAGGATGGCGTGATCGGATACCAGGCGCATACCGTGGCGCCGCCATAGACGGCGCCGAGCGCGGCCGCGCTGTTGCCCTCGATGAAGATGCGGTCGCCGACCTTGTCGGACTTCTTCACCCGCAGCCCGGTCGGGCATTTCAGGTTCTGCAGCGCCCAGTCGCGGCCGAGATGCAACGCGTGGACGTTGGAGGACAAGAGCTTCTCCTTGCCCTTGTACTGTTCGCCGATGAGCTGCTCGATCAGCTTCGGATCCATGTCGAGCAGCGCCGAGAGTGCCCCGAGATAGATGATGTTCTTGAACAGCTGGCGCTGGCGCGGATCGGTGTAGGTCGAGTTGGTGATCGCAGTCAGGGGAACGCCGATCACGGTGATGTCGTCGCGGAATTTCGTCGACGGCATCGGCTTGGTGGAATCGTAGAACAGATAGCCGCCGGGCTCGATGCCAGCGACGTCCTTGTCCCAGGTCTGCGGGTTCATTGCGACCATCATGTCGACGCCGCCGCGGGCGCCGAGATGGCCGTCTTCGGTCACCCGCACCTCGTACCAGGTCGGCAGGCCCTGGATGTTGGAGGGGAAGATGTTACGGGGGCTCACCGGAACGCCATGGCGCAGGATCGCGCGCGCAAACATCTCGTTGGCGCTGGCCGAGCCCGATCCGTTGACGTTGGCGAAGCGGACGACGAAGTCGTTTACGCTGCTGATCGGCTTTTTGTCGGACATGTCGAACCCGCTTGAGTCATTTCGATCAAATATTTCTGCATGTCCCAGGCGCCGGTGGGACAACGCTCGGCGCACAGCCCACAGTGCAGGCAGACGTCCTCGTCCTTCACCATCACGCGCCCGGTCTTGAGATCAGAGGAAACGTAGAGGTCCTGGTCGGGATGCAGTGACGGCGCCTTCAGGCGCTGGCGCAGATCGGTTTCCTCGCCATTCTCCGTGAAGGTGATGCAATCCATCGGACAGATGTCGACGCAGGCATCGCACTCGATGCAGAGCGATGTCGAGAACACGGTCTGGACGTCGCAGTTCAGGCAGCGATGGGCTTCGCCGAGCGCGAGCTTGACGTCGTAGCCGAGTTCGACCTCGGTGCGGATGTCCTTCAGCGCGATCACCTTGTCGCGATGCGGCACCTTGTAGCGCTTGTCGTTGGAGATGTCGTTATCATAGCTCCATTCGTGGATGCCCATCTTTTGCGAGGAGATGTGCACCTCCGGCAATGGCCGCTCGGTGACGTCCTCGCCCGAGAGCATTTTGTGGATCGACAGCGCGGCGTCATGGCCCTGCGCCACCGCCCAGATGATGTTCTTCGGCCCGAACGCGGCGTCGCCGCCGAAGAACACTTTTGGATTGGTGGATACGAACGTCTTCGGATCGACCTTGGGCATGTGCCATTTGTCGAACTCGATGCCGCAATCCT
Source organism: Bradyrhizobium sp. 4 (assembly GCF_023100905.1). Taxonomy (NCBI): domain Bacteria; kingdom Pseudomonadati; phylum Pseudomonadota; class Alphaproteobacteria; order Hyphomicrobiales; family Nitrobacteraceae; genus Bradyrhizobium; species Bradyrhizobium sp. 4. The sequence goes on along the minus strand of NZ_CP064686.1, from coordinate 6,104,649 downwards.
GCTCGATCCAGGGGAAAGCGTTCTCCTGGCCGACCGCGACCAGCACGTCGTCGCATTCGATGGTCTGGTCCGGCTCGCCCGAGGGCACGAGGTTGCGGCGGCCCTTGGCGTCGTATTCGGCCTTCACCTTCTGGAAGGTGATACCGGTGAGCTTGCCGTTATCGTGGACGAAAGCCGTGGGCACGAGGAAGTTGAGGATCGGGATGTCTTCGTGGAGCGCGTCTTCCTTCTCCCAGGGCGAGGCCTTCATTTCCTCGAAGCCGGAGCGCACGACGACCTTCACCTCTTCGCCGCCGAGGCGGCGCGCGGTGCGGCAGCAATCCATCGCGGTGTTGCCGCCGCCGAGCACGATGACGCGCTTGCCGATCTTGTCGGTATGGCCGAACGAGACAGATGACAGCCAGTCGATGCCGATATGGACGTTGGCGGCTGCTTCCTTGCGTCCGGGAATGTCGAGCTCGCGGCCGCGCGGTGCGCCGGAGCCGACGAAGATCGCGTCGTACTTCTCCGCGAGCAGCGCCTTCATGCTCTCGATGCGGTGGCCGCCCTTGAAGTCGACCCCGAGACCCAGGATGTAGCCGGTCTCCTCGTCGATGACCGAATCGGGCAGGCGAAATTTCGGGATCTGCGAGCGCATCATGCCGCCGGCTTGGGGATCGGCGTCGAACACGGTGCAATGATAGCCGAGCGGCGCGAGATCGCGCGCCACCGTCAGCGAAGCGGGACCGCCGCCGACGAATGCAACGCGCTTGCCGTTCTTGGCCGAGGGCCGCGGCAGGCGTTGGGTGATGTCGTCCTTGAAGTCGGCGGCGACGCGCTTGAGGCGGCAGATCGCGACCGGCGTCTCCTCGACACGTCCGCGGCGGCACGCCGGCTCGCATGGACGATCGCAGGTGCGTCCCAGAATTCCGGGAAACACGTTCGATTTCCAATTGATCATATAGGCGTCGCTGTAGCGGCCTTGGGCGATCAGTCGGATGTATTCGGGAACGGGGGTGTGCGCAGGACAGGCCCATTGGCAATCGACTACTTTGTGAAAGTAGTCGGGGGCCGCAATATCGGTCGGTTTCATTCCTACCCTGTCCGCGCAGGCTCAAAGACCCGGCGGCCTTTTCTTGAGCTTGGCGAACGCTAACGCGCGGCGATCTGGTTTCTGAATGACGTCATTGGGTTAGCTTATTAGAACCGTTCCGAAGTACAACGGCAAATTTCGCGCTTCCCCTCTTTCATGGGAGCCACGCGCACACAGCATTAACGGCCGCGCGCAGTATGTGGCGGTGCAACATGTTGCAATGCGTGCGACGGCTTAGTTGCGCGCGATGTCGCTCTTGGCGAGGTCCCACATCAGGCTGTAGGTGCCGACCGACACGGGAAGCGGGAATGGCGAGGCGGCAGGGCCGGTGAAGCGCGCGGCGATCACGGCCGAGACCGCGCCGACATGCGTGCCGTCGATCAGCACGAACCAGTCGCGCGCGCCTTCATTGCGTACTGCCGGAACATCCGCCGTTGCGCCCGACAATTCCGGCTCGCTCTCGAGCAGATGCATCGAGATGATACCGTCGTGCTTATCCGGCGCCAGCCGTTCTTGCAGTGCGTCACGCCACGCGGCTGCATTGTCCGGCGTCGGCCGCAGCCGCACGAGGCCGAGCGTCGCGCCGCGTCCGGTACCATTGCTGATCGTGATGCGGGCGACCACGCGCAGCATGTCCTTGAAATGCGCCATGCTCCGCCGCGACCATTCAGTCTGGTTAACGAGCTGCGCCCGGTAGGCGGGACTGTCGAGCACGTCGAGTGTCGCGGTCGAATACAGCGAGAGGTATTTGGGATTGGCGGCGCGCGCGACATAGCGCCGCGCCTCCAGAAAACCCTCGATCGCAACGCGCTCTTCCAGATGCTCGCGATCATACCAGCGATTGAAATCGGCTTCATCTGAAACGTCGATATTCATCGACGTCAGCAGCATGCCTTTACCTGCGAGTGGCATTTCCTTGTCCCGCTATCGCGAAATCTTCGAGGCGATATCCGCGATCGACTTCATGACCGCGTCCCGCACGCCGGCATCATAGAGCGAATGGCCGGCTTCTTCCACGACGCGAATCTCGGAACCTGGCCACGCTTTCGCGAGCGCCTGCGATGTCTCGGGAGGGCACAACAGATCGTAGCGGCCCTGGACGATGATGCCGGGGATGCCGTCGAGCTTGCCGGCGTTCCGCAACAACTGGTTCTCCGTCATGAAGCTGTCCTGGACGAAATAATGCGCCTCCATGAACGGCGTCGCCGGCAATGTGCGCCACACGTTCAGCGACGCCAGGTCGATCCGCGTCTTTGCCGCCTTGTGCTCCGACAGGGCGCGCTCGGTATCGTGCCAGGCGCGCGAGGCGGGGCCATGCACGGCCGGATCGGGATCGAGGATGCGGCGATAATAGGCCTCCACCGGCCGCGCGCGTTCCTCGACCGGCAGCACGCTGAGGAAATCCTCGTAGAGGGCGGGGTAGAATTGCGACAGGCGCGAGGTGAAGGCGATCTCGACTTCAGCACGCGTGCCGAGAAACGTCGCGCGGAGCGCAATCCCGGAGACGCGCGTAGGATGGGCCTGCGCATAAGCCAGCGCCAGCGTCGCGCCCCAGGAGCCGCCGACCACCATCCAGCGCGCGACCCCGAATTTCTCGCGGATCTGTTCCATGTCCGCGATCAGATGCTGCGTGGTGTTGTGTGCGCGCGATCCCTTCGGCCGGCTGCGGCCGCAGCCGCGCTGGTCGAACAGCACGGCATGGAAACGGTCGGGATCAAAGAGGCGGCGATGGTCGGGTTGGCAGCCGCTGCCGGGGCCGCCATGCAGATAGACCGCGGGGATTCCGTCGGTGCGGCCGACGCTCTCGACATAGAGCTCGTGGCCGTCGCCGACGTCGAGCATTTCGGAGGTCAGCGGCGCAAAGGGATCGGCGCGCTTGACTGAGCTGGCCGCGTCGGCGTCAGGCATCATTCCCGGATTCCAGAGTGCCGCCGGCGAAATTGCGATAGACGAAGCGGTTGGTTTCGCCCTCGGCCTCGCGCTCGGCCTGCTTGAAGATGGTCTCGTGCAGCGGCGACAGCGCACAGGCAGGATCGGTGTTGGCGGCGTCACCGGTCAGCGCAAAGGCCTGGCAGCGGCAGCCGCCGAAATCGACCTCGCGGAATTCGCAACTCTTGCACGGCTCCTTCATCCAGCCGGTGCCGCGATAGCGGTTGAAGGCCTCCGAGTTCTGCCAGATCCAGGCGATCGAATGGTTGGAGCGCACCGATTCGAAGTCAAGCCCGGTGATGCTCTCGGCGGCGTGGCAGGGCAGCACCTTGCCGGCCGGCGAAATGTTGAAGAACTGCCGGCCCCAGCCGCCCATGCACTTCTTCGGCCGCAGCGCGTAATAATCGGGCACCACATAGTCGATCGTCAGCCGGCCCTTCAGCCGCTCGCGCGCTTCTTCGACGATGCGGGTGCACTCGTCGAGCTGCGCCACCGTCGGCATCAAGGCGGCGCGGTTCTTCAGCGCCCAGCCGTAATATTGGACGTTGGCGACCTCGAGCCGGTCGGCGTCGAGATCGACCGACATCTGGATGATATCAGGCAGCTGATGCAGGTTCTGCCGGTGCATCACCGCATTCACGGTGAGCGGCAAATCGAGCTCGCGCGTCCATTTTGCGACTTCGAGCTTCTTGCGGTGCCCGTTTTTGTAACCGCCGACGCGATCGGCGAGGGCTTCTTCAACGCCCTGGAAGCTGATCTGGACATGGCAGAGCCCGGCATCGGCAAGCTCGCTCAGCCGCTCGCGCGACAGCAGCACCGCCGAGGTGATGAGGTTGGTGTAGAGGCCGACGTCGCTGGCATGCTTGACCAGCTCGACCAGGTCCTTGCGCGCCGTCGGCTCGCCGCCGGAGAAATGCACCTGGAGCACGCCGATCTCGGCGAGCTCGCTCAATACCTTCTTCCATTCCTCGGTGGTCAGCTCCTTGCCCGAGCGGTCGAGCTCGACCGGGTTGGAGCAATAGGGGCATTGCAGCGGGCAGCGATGGGTGATCTCGAGCAGCACGGCGAGCGGAATGCCAAACGTCTCCGCCGTCGAGCGGCTCTTCTCCAGCACCGCGAGGCTGTCGCTGGCGTCGGGCGGGATGGTGGGATTGCCGAGCACATCGCTCATGACGTCTTCTCCCGGGCCTCCGTGAGAAAGCCCTTGTCGGCGAGGTCCTGCAGCATGACGATGACGTCGGCCAGGATCGCCTCGCGCGGCGCGGCGTATTTTGCGGCGAGCTGGTCGGAAACCTCGCCGACATTGCGCTCGCCGTCGCAGAGCTGCAAGACCTCGACCGCGATCTCGTCCGGCGCCAGCACGCGTTCGGGCGCCAGGATCACCCAGACTTTTCGCGTTTCGTCATATTTCAGCTTGGCGTGCCTCGGCAGAACCGGCCGGCTGGTCTCGCTGACGCTGATGTTGCGCGGCCCGACCATTGTTCCTCAACTCGCTTTTTGGTGTTCTTGGGGCACGAACGCGCCCGGCGGAATGTGGCCCTCGACATAGGCGTGTTGGAGCGCGTCGAGCTGCACCCATAGCACGTTGGTCTTGAAGATCAGCGCGTTGCAGACCGACGCGCGTTGCTCGGGCGTAGTGGCATGCGCCTTGACATAGTCGAGCGCAAAGCCGGCGTCGCGCGGCGCCTGCGCCAGCCGGCGCTTGAAGTAGCTCATGATGTCAGGATTGACGAAGTCGTAGTGCTCCAGCATGCCGGAGATGCGCTCTTCGTGCAGGTTCGGCGCGAACAATTCGGTGAGCGAGGAGGCGATCGCCTCCAGCGGCGACTTCTCGCGGCAATAGTGCACATAGGCTTCCACCGCAAAGCGCGTCGCAGGCAGGATGCCTTCGGTCGATTCCACGTAAGCCGTGTCCAGCCCGAGGCCGTCGGTCAGCTTCAGCCAGCGCTCGATACCGCCTTCGGAGCCGATATCGCCGTCATGATCCTCGATGCGGTGGCGCCATTCCACGCGCGTGGCGCGGTCGCGGAAGCGCGAGATCACCACCGCGTCCTTGATCGGGATGGTGCTCTGGTAATAGTAGCGGTTCAGCGCCCAGGCCTGGACCTGGCCCTTGTTCAGCTTGCCGCCGTGCAGCATCTTATGGAACGGATGCAGGCTGTGATAGCGCGTCGCACCGATATGGCGCAGCGCCGCCTCCAGCTCCTCGGCGCTCGTGAGCCTGATGTCCTTGCCGACCGAGAGCGCGGTCATTCCACTCAGTGAGGCGGCATTCACAGCACGATCTCCGTTCCGTCAGCGGGTATCTGCCAGCCCGCCGCTTCAGCGGCCTTGCGCTCGGGGGAAGCGGGCAGCAGCGCCGGGTTCGAGTTATTGATATGCAGAAATATCTTCCTGTCGAGAGTGAGGTCGGCGAGCCGCGCGATGGCGCCGTGGTCGCCGGACATCGCGACATGGCCCATGCTCTTGCCGGTCTTGTGGCTGAGCCCGGCCTTGATCATCTCGTCGTCCTGCCACACCGTGCCGTCGAAGAACACCAGCGCGGCGCCGTCGATCTCGGCCTTGAGCGCGTCGGTGACCTTGGCGCAGGCGGCGATGAAGTAGAAGCATTTGCCGGTCGACTTATCGGTGATCTTCAGCCCCAGCGTATCGCCCTCGCCGGCGTCGCCGCCCGGATGCGCCTTGCCTTCCAGGTACCAGGCCGATTTGCCCGAGACCGCGAAGGGCAGAACCTCGATGCCTGAGCGCGCCCCGTCCGGCAGCCGCGGCTCGAACGGCTCGTTGATCTCGACCGGCTGGCGCTGCACGTTCTTCTCGTTCAGCACGTTGAAGATGCTGTTGGCCTTCAGGATCGCCAGCACCTTCTCATGCGCATAGACCGTGAAGGGCGAGCCCTCGCGCATCGACAGCAGGCCTGCCACCGCGTCCACTTCACTGTTGGTCAGGATCACGCCTGCGATCGGCGTATGGCGCAGCGCGCCTGCCTTCGGATGCAGCTGTGGCGTGGCATTCAGTTGCTGGCGGAGGTCGGGGGAGGCGTTGATCAAGAACCAGTGCTCGCCATCGCCACTGAAGGCGACCGAGGCTTGGGTCCGTTGCAGCTCTTGGCCGTTTTCACGGGCTGTCCGGCAGCCCTCGCAGCCGCAATTCCATTGCGGCACTCCGCCGCCGGCTGCGGCGCCCAGGACGACGACGCGAAGCATGATCCGTCTCCTGGAAGCAATGTCGCGAGGTGGACCTCAAGCAAACACAAATCCTGTCTTCCGGACATGCATCGTGACCGAAAGATCCACCTGCGCAGAACGCGAATTCACCAACCGCTTACTTGCGGGTGGCGCTCACATACATGTTGATTTCCATGCCACAGGGCACTTCGACGATCTTGGGGGCTTTCCAGGCCATTTCGGCTCTCCATTTTCGAGATTTCGGACGTATCCGCCCGGGGCTAAGTTACTGCGAGCACAAAAGTTCGCCAGTGAAATTTTCCCGAACAAGGGCATATTGCGCCGCGAGAAAAGCGCGGGGAACAGTACTTTCTGGTGATGCGGCCCTGCGCTTGGCGCATTCGGTCGCGAACCCTGTCCTGATAAAGCAGTTGTGAGTGCAGTGCAGCTTTCAATCCGGTACAGGCGACCCAACTGGAACTTCGTGATGCCCAGATATTTCTTCAACACCCGTATCGGCGACGAACTGATCGTGGATCCCGAGGGAGAGGATTTGCGCAATCCCGATCGTGCCTGGGAGGTCGCCCGCCAGATGATTCTGGAGGTGCTGAGATCGGAAGGCACCCAGCCGGCCCTGCTCGAGGCTGTCATCGAGGTCACCGACCGCGAAGGCGAGATCGTGCTCGAATTCCCCTTCACCGAGGCACTCCTGGACATCCCGGACCAGTCCGCGACGCGGCATTAGCCTCCGACGCTTTCTCCCCGTTATTGCGAGGAGCCCTTGCGACGAAGCAATCCAGACTGCTTCCGCGGAGGCAGTCTGGATTGCTTGGCTTCGCTTGCAATGACGGAGAATGAGGCGTCACCCGGCATCCCCCGCCCTTCGCCCCTGCGAAATCCGCATGGCTTTGCCGCGTTCCCGGGGCTAAAAGACGCCGGTTAAACGGAGCAAGCCATGCAAGATCTCTGGCGCCTGTCGGCGGCCGACCTCGCCAACCTCGTCAAAACCAAAAAGGTCTCCGCCAGGGAGGCCGCGCAGGCCGGCTTGGCCCGGCTCGACGCCGTCAATCCCAGCCTCAACGCCGTGATCGACCACCGCCCGGAGGACGTGCTCAAGCAGGCCGACGCCGTCGATGCCGCCATCGCCAGGGGTGGGGACCCCGGTGTGCTGGCCGGCGTGCCCGTCACCATCAAAGCCAATGTCGACCAGGCGGGCTTTGCCACCACCAACGGCCTGAAACTGCAGCGCGACCTGATCGCGCGCGAGGACAATCCGGTGGTCGCCAATTTCCGCAAAGCCGGCGCCGTTCTGCTTGGGCGCACCAATTGCCCGGCCTTCTCCTATCGCTGGTTCACCACCAACCTGGTCCACGGCGACACCAAGAACCCCCGCGATGCCTCGCTGACGCCGGGCGGCTCGTCCGGCGGCGCCGGCTCGGCGGTCGCGGCCGGCATCGGCCATATCGCCCACGGCACCGATATTGCCGGCTCGATCCGCTATCCCGCCTATGCCTGCGGCGTGCATGGTCTGCGCCCGACGCTCGGCCGCATCCCGGCCTTCAATCCGGCCCTGCCGGAGCGCCCGATCGGCCCGCAGATCATGGCGGTGTCGGGCCCACTGGCGCGCACCGTCAACGACATCAGGATTTCGCTCGCGGCGATGTCGGCCCGCGACATCCGCGATCCCTGGTTCGTGCCGGCACCGCTGGAAGGCCCGGCGCGGCCGAAGCGCGCCGCGCTGTGTCTTAATCCGGACGGCCTGGCCACCGCGCCCGAGGTGAAGGCTGCCGTCATCGACGCCGGCAAGCGGCTCGAGCGTGCCGGCTGGACCGTCGAGACAATCGAGGACACCCCGCCGATGCGCGAGGCCGTCGAGTGGCAGATCAAGCTCTGGCTGGGCGACGGCTACGAGGCGCAGTTGGAGATGGCCGAGCGTGAGGGCGATCCGGGCGCTCTGGCGTGCCTGCGCGGCAATCGCGCCAGGCTTACGCCGATGGACCAGGCAAATTACGCCAAGGCTTTGACCCGCCGCGCCACGCTGACCCGCGACTGGATGTTGTTCTTCGAGACCTATGCCGTGCTGCTGACGCCGGTCTCCGGCGAATTGCCGTTCCCCGATCATCTCGACCGCAAGGACGACGAGTCCTTCAAACGCGTCTGGGAAGCACAGCTGCCGCAGATCGCCATTCCCTTCATGGGCCTGCCGGGCCTCGTGGTCTCCACCGGCCTCGTCGGCAAGGCGCCCGTTGGCGTGCACATCGTGTCCGGCCGCTATCGCGAGGATCTCTGTCTCCTTGCCGGCGAAGCGATCGAGGCGGGCGGCGTGCCGCCGTCGCCGATCGATCCCGTGGGTTAGCGATGTCGGTGATCTACGACTTCAAGGCCAACTCGCTTCTCGGCGAAGAAGTGCCCATGCGCAGCTTCGAGGGGCAGGTGCTGCTGATCGTCAACACCGCGAGCAAATGCGGCTTCACGCCGCAATATCGCGGGCTGGAGGATCTGCATCGCGATCTCAATCCGCGCGGCTTCTCGGTGCTCGGCTTTCCCTGTAACCAGTTCGGTGCGCAGGAGCCTGGACCGGCGAGCGAGATCCAGGCGTTCTGCTCGACCAATTACGACGTCACCTTCCCCCTGTTCGAGAAGATCGACGTCAACGGCAGCAATGCGCATCCGTTGTATGAGTACCTGAAACGCCAGCAATCCGGCCTGCTGGGCGCCTCCATCAAATGGAATTTCACCAAATTCCTGGTGGATCGCGCCGGCAAGGTAGTTTCGCGCTATGCGCCGACCGCGCGGCCCGAAGGATTGCGGCAGCAAATCGAGACCCTGTTATGAGCGAGACAATCATGAGCGACGAATTCCCGGACCGCCTCTCGGTCGATCCGAACAGCCCCTTTTACAATGCGGACATCCTGGCGCGCGACGTCGGCATCCGCTTCAAGGGTGTCGAGAAGACCAATGTCGAAGAATATTGCATCAGCGAAGGCTGGGTTCGCGTCACCGCAGGCAACGCCAAGGACCGCCACGGCAACCCGCTGACCATCAAGGTGCACGGCCCGGTCGAGCCGTATTTCAGGGATAAGAAGTAGGAGCGCGCGCTCTCCACCCGTCATCGAGCGCGCTCTCTCCTTGTCATTGCGAGCGTAGCGAAGCAATCCAGGATCTTTCCGCGAAGGCAGTCTGGATTGCTTCGTCGCAAGAGCTCCTCGCAATGACGAAAGTGAAAGGCCAACCCCATGTCCGTCCGCATCGTCGACGTCCGCGAGATCACGAAACCGATCTCTTCGCCGATCCGCAACGCCTATATCGATTTCACCAAGATGACGACGAGCCTGGTTGCCGTCGTCACCGACGTCGTCCGCGACGGCAAGCGCGTCGTCGGCTACGGCTTCAACTCCAACGGCCGTTACGGGCAGGGCGGCCTGATCCGCGAGCGCTTTGCCGCACGCATCCTGGAGGCCGACCCGAAATCGCTGCTGAACGCTTCCGGCGACAATCTCGACCCCGACAAGGTCTGGGGCGCGATGATGACCAACGAGAAGCCGGGCGGTCACGGCGAGCGCTCCGTCGCGGTCGGCACTATCGACATGGCGGTGTGGGATGCGGTGGCGAAGATCGCGGGCCAACCGCTGTTCCGCCTGCTCGCCGAGCGTCATGGCGTCAAAGCCAATCCGCGCGTGTTCGTCTACGCCGCGGGCGGCTATTACTATCCCGGCAAGGACCTCTCGATGCTGCGCGGCGAGATGCGCGGCTATCTCGATCGCGGCTACAACGTCGTGAAGATGAAGATCGGCGGCGCCGATATCGAGGACGATCGCGCCCGCATCGAGGCGGTGCTGAAGGAGATCGGGAAGGACGCGCAGCTCGCCGTGGACGCCAACGGCCGCTTCGATCTCGAGACCGGGATCGCCTATGCCAAGATGCTGCGGGATTATCCTCTGTTCTGGTACGAGGAAGTCGGCGATCCCCTCGACTACGCGCTGCAGGCAGCCCTCGCCGAATTCTATCCGGGCCCGATGGCAACGGGCGAAAACCTGTTCAGCCACCAGGACGCCCGCAATCTGATCCGCTACGGCGGCATGCGGCCCGACCGCGACTGGCTGCAATTCGACTGCGCGCTGTCCTACGGCCTGTGCGAATACCAGCGCACGCTGGAGGTGCTGAAAACTCATGGCTGGTCGCCCAGCCGCTGCATCCCCCACGGCGGCCACCAGATGTCGCTCAACATCGCAGCCGGCTTGGGCCTCGGCGGCAACGAGAGCTACCCCGACCTGTTCCAGCCCTATGGCGGCTTCCCCGACGGCGTCCGCGTCGAGAACGGCCACATCACCATGCCCGACCTGCCGGGCATCGGCTTCGAGGGCAAATCGGATCTCTACAAGGAAATGAAGGCGCTGGCGGAGTAGGAGGCATGTTAGGGGCGACGGCCGCGCTAATTATTCGGTGTCGTCCCGGCGAAGGCCGGGACCCATAACCCCAGGGAGAGGTTATGGAGGGAGTTGGCAACTGCGGGTCTTCATCAAACTGTCTTTGGTGGTTATGGGTCCCGGCCTTCGCCGGGACGACAGCATCGCTACGACAGCCGCATATCCAGCAGCCGCCGTCCTTCGCCCTTCAAGAGCTTCTTCACCGCGCTCGAGGCCACGACCTCGCCGTCATTGGCGTAGGCTTCGTGGTTCTTCTCGATGTCGTCGAGGCGGTAGAGGTAGTTGACCATCACGCCGGCGGACTCGCGCACGCCCTTGGGCGAGAGATCGCCTAACCAGTTGATGCGCTCGAGGCGGGCGCCGTTGCCGAGATGGAAGCGGGCGACGGAGTCGATCAGCTTGCCTTTCGGCGTGCGCGCCTTGAGGAAGTAGTGCGCCGCGAGCGGTTCGATCACGCCACGCAGCAGCGTGGTCGTCTCGGGGTTCTCGAACCATTTTGGATCGTCGAGGCGCTTCAGCACTTCGCGGTCCTCGTCCGACAGCGGCAAATCCTTGTCCTGCTTCACCCATGGCATGAAGCCCGGCACCGGCGACAGCGTCACGAAATTGTCGAGCTTGGGCAATTCGCGGCGCAGCTCCTCCACCACCTGCTTGATCAGGAAGCTGCCGAACGAGATGCCGCCGAGACCGCGCTGGGTGTTGGAGATCGAGTAGAACACGGCGGTGCGGGCGCGCTCGATCGGGACGGAGGGGCGATCGACGGCGAGCAGCGGCGCGATCGCGCCGGGGATCGTCTCCGTCAGCGCGACCTCGACGAAGATCAGGGGCTCGTCCACCATTGCGGGATGGAAGAAGGCGTAGCAGCGGCGGTCGACCGGATCGATGCGGCGGCGCAGATCGTCCCAGTCGCTGATCTCGTGCACGGCCTCGTAACGGATGATCTTTTCGAGGATGTTGGCCGGGGTCGACCAGTCGATCCTGCGCAGCACGAGAAACCCCCTGTTGAACCATGACGAGAGAAGATGCGAAACGTCGCGATCGAGTGCGGCGAGATCGGTGTGCCCGTTCCTCATGTCGAGCAGGTCGGCGCGCATCTTGACGAGATCCCCAGTGCCGCCGGGCGCGCGGTTGAGGCGGCGGATCAGCTCCTGCCGGCGCGGCTCGGAGGCGAAATGAAGCGCGCTGGCATCCTCGTCGGCCGGCTTGGCACGCCATGTCTCGATCGCCTTGGACAGGCGTTCCCGATCCGGGCCGAAATCGCGCACCAGGGCTTCGAAGAAAGCGCGACGTCCCGCCGCATCCAGCTCCTGGTAGATGTCGAGCACCTCACGCGCCATCGCCGTGCCCGACGCTTCGCCCCGGCCCGACAGCAGCGCGCCACAGAGCTCGATGAGCCCGTCGGCGTCTGGCTTGGTGTCGGCAGAATCCCCGCGGCGAAGCAGCGTGCGGCCGCGCTCGGAGATGGTGGTGAGCAAGTCGGAGAAGAAGGCGTTGGCCATCGGGGCTTTCGTGTCGGGTTTGTGCGGTGCGGGAATCTTACACGGGATTTGGGCGGAAGCCGATCACAATCAAGCGGGGGAATTTGGCAAGTTTAGTGGTGCCATGCGTCTCCAGGAAAGGTGTCATGCCCCGCGCAGGCGGGGCATCCAGTACGCCGCAGCTTTTCGGTTCTAGCCGCGCCGTCCCGGAGTACTGGATCGCCCGGTCAAGCCGGGCGATGACACCGAGTGTGTAGCAAACTCCGTCGGGGTCCGCCCCGTCACCTGACGGAACGCTGCGGAAAACGCAGGCACGCTGGCATAGCCGAGCTGGGTCGCGAGCTGCTTCACCGACACATTGGCATCGGTCGACAGCCGCTGGATCGCCGCCGCAATTCTTGCGCGCTGGCACCAGCTCTTGAAGCTCAGCTGCGTCTCTGTCGAAAACAGCCGCGACAGCGTGCGCGCGGAGGTTCCGACCTCGCGCGCCAGCGCGTCGATGTCGTGCAGGCCGGTGGGATCGTCGAGCACGATCATGGCCGCGCGCCGGCAGCGCGGCTCGTGTGGCAGCGGCACGAAGGTCGCGGAATCCTCGGCCTGGACCAGTTCCAGCATCACCAGCCGAACCAGCAGATCGGTCCGCTCCTCGGTATTGCGCGCATCGAACAGCGCGAGGATCGCCTGGTTCAGCAGCGGCGACACCCGCACCACGAATTCCCTAGTCAGTCCCTCATGGCGCTGCTCGCGCTTCAGCCAGGCGAGGTCGAAATAGAGCGTCCGCATCTCGATGTCGGCCAGCAGATCGATGGCGTGCTGGAGCCCGGCCGGCACCCACACCGCGCGGTCCGGCGGCACCAGCCAACGGCCCCCGGGCGTCGTCACCTGCATGGTGCCCCTGGCGGCATAGATCAGCTGCGCCTCGCGGTGCAAATGCGGATCAATCCGCATGCCCTTGGGATAGTCGCGCGCGACCAGATGCACGCCCGCGGGCGAGCGATGATTGCTCCGGACCGCCCGGAGGATTGGCGTCTCGACGACAGTCATTGGCAGCATCCCGTCATGCCCAAGACATATAACTCATTTCGGAGCAGGAGAGGATTCCCATGAACAGCCCCAGCCGGGTGATCAGTTTCGTCAACGCGGGCCATTTCATCGATCATTACGCGATGCTGATTTTCGCCGCCGCAGTGATCATCATGGGACCGGCGCTCGGCATGGCCTATTCGGAGCTCTTGCCTTATGCGACGCCGGGCTTCGTCGCCTTTGGCGCTGGGTCGCTGCTCACCGGCTGGCTCGGGGACCGCTGGAGCCGCCGCCACATGATGCTGATCTTCTTCGTCGGCATCGGCGCCTCCATGATCTCGGTCGGCTTCGTGCAGACCCCGGCGCAGCTCGGCGCGGCGCTGTTCGCGATCGGCATTTTTGCCTCGATCTATCATCCCGTCGGCACTGCCATGATCGTCTCCTACGCTGACAGGCTCGGCCGCGAGATGGGCATCAACGGCGTCTGGGGCAATCTCGGCGTCGCATCGTCGGCGCTGGTCACCGGCGTGATCGGCCAGTATCTCGGCTGGCGCTTCGCCTTCATCGTCCCGGGCATCGTCACCATCCTGATCGGCATCGCGTTTGCGATGATGGTCGTGCACGAGGACCGCAAGGGTTCGAAACAGGCGGCGGCGCAGGCGCGCGTCGCCAAGCAGGACATGTGGCGCGTGATCCTGTCGCTGCTGATCGTGGTGATCGCGATCTCGACGACCTTCAATGCCGTCACCGTCGCGCTGCCAAAGCTGTTCGCCGAGCGGCTCGCCGATCTCACCAAAAGCCCGGCGCTGCTCGGCGTCATCGCGGCCTGCGTCTACGTGTTCGGCGCAATGACGCAGTACACGATCGGCCGGCTGCTCGACCGCTATTCGCTGAAGACGGTGGCGCTGCCGCTGTCCTTCATGCTGGCGCCGTTTTTGTATCTGGCCGCGAGCCTGTCCAATTTGCCGCTGATCCTGGTCTCGATCGGCATCGTCATGGGTGCGTTCGGGCAGGTCACGGTCAACGACGCCATGGTCGGCAAATACACCAGCGAGGAATGGCGCTCGCGCGCCTATGCCGTGCGCTATTTCATCGGCTTCACCGCCGCCGGCGCCTCCGTCGGCCTGGTCGCCTGGCTCTACGAGCAGGGCGGCTTCGTCACCATGCTGCACGCCTTCGCCGCCCTCTGCCTGCTCGCGATCGCAGCGGCGATCATTCTCCCGCGCGAGATCAGGACACCGCAGGCGGTGTGAGGGATCGGCGTGAGGCGCGCGGCTGCCTCCACGTCGTCATTGCGAGCGCAGCGAAGCAATCCAGAATCTTTCCGCGGCGGCAGTCTGGATTGCTTCGCTGCGCTCGCAATGACGGGGGATGAGGAGGCACCCTGCGCAGACCACTCATGATGCCATCATGCCAGTGTTTTGCCCGACGGAGCAATCAGTTTTCGGCAAAGACGAAATATGATTTCGGCGCACACAAAATTTTCTTCAGCCTTTTCAACCTCATCTCTACTGTGCATGGGGTTGTTTTAGCGTTTTTTTGTGTTGCCCCCTAACCCCCCCTGCAAGCGACAGGAACCCGCTGCGCCCACCGCGGGTTCTATCCCCGTCATCCCGGCACCTCGCCGGGGCAGATGAAGGGGGAAAATTCCTGCATGCAGTGGAGCCTGCTCCGACCGGTCGGCCTTGTCGCCGCGGCTCTCGTCCTCACCACCGTTGCGGCCAGTGCCGAGGGCGGCAAATCGGCCGGTCCGTCCGAATTCCTGCTGGTGGCGCAGATCGTGCTGTTGATCGCGGTCGGCCGCGGTCTCGGCGAGATCATGCAGCGCCTCGGCCAGCCCTCGGTGATCGGCGAATTGCTCGCCGGCATCCTGCTGGGGCCGTCGCTGTTCGGTTGGGTCTGGCCTGACGCACAGCACGCGATCTTCCCCAAAACGCCCGAGCAGAAAGCGATGATCGACGGCATCGCGCAGTTCGGCATCCTGCTTCTGCTGCTGCTGACCGGCATGGAGACCGACCTCAAGCTGGTCAGGAAGGTCGGCAAGGCCGCGATCGCGATCTCGATCGCCGGCATCCTCGTGCCCTTCGCCTGCGGCTTCGCGCTCGGTGAATTTCTGCCGGACGCGCTGTTGCCGAATCCGCAAGCCCGCCTGGTTGCGTCGCTGTTCATGGGCACGGCGCTGTCGATCTCCTCGGTGAAGATCGTCGCGGTGGTGGTGCGCGAGATGAATTTCATGCGCCGCAATGTCGGCCAGATCATCGTCGCCACCGCCGTCATCGACGACACCATCGGCTGGATCATCATCGCCGTCATCTTCAGCCTGGCCTCGCACGGCACGCTGGATATCGCCTCGGTGGCGAAAGCCGTGCTGGGCACGCTGGCCTTCCTCGCCATCAGCTTCACCATCGGTCGCCGCCTCGTGTTCCAGCTCATTCGATGGGCCAACGATAATCTCGTCAGCACCGCCCCGGTCATCACGGTGATCCTGCTGCTGATGTGCGCCATGGCGCTGATCACCCATCTGATCGGCGTCCACACCGTGCTCGGTGCCTTCGTCGCCGGCATTCTGGTCGGGGAGTCCCCGATCCTGACGCGGCAGATCGACGAGCGCCTGCGCGGGTTGATCTCGAGCTTCTTCATGCCGGTGTTCTTCGGTCTGGCCGGCTTGAGCGCCGACCTCACAGTGCTGCGCGATCCCGATCTGCTGATGCTCACCGGCCTGCTGGTCGTGATCGCCAGCGTCGGCAAGTTCGGCGGCGCCTTCGTCGGCGGAACCGTGGGCGGGTTGAACACACGGGAGTCGCTGGCGCTCGCAAGCGGGATGAACGCGCGCGGCTCGACCGAAGTGATCATCGCCACCATCGGTCTTTCGATCGGCGTGCTCAGCCAGAATCTTTTCACGATGATCGTCACCATGGCGATCGTGACCACGATGGCCATGCCGCCGATGCTGCGCGCGGCGCTAGCAAAGCTGCCGATGAACAAGGAGGAGCAAGAGCGCCTGGAACGCGAAGAGTTCGAGAGGCGCGGCTTCGTCGCCAACCTCGAACGTCCGTTGCTCGCAGTGGACGAAAGCGTCAACGCCACCTTCGCCGCCCACATCGCCGGCCTGATCGCCGGCATGCGCGGCCTGCCGATCACCGTGCTGCACATCGGCAAGCGCGCCAAGGATCAGGAGAAGGGTCGCGACGAAGAGGAAAGCCCCGAAACCGTGGTGAAGAAAGCCGCTGAGGCGGTATCGGCCCATGGCGATGGCGACGCCGGCAGCGTCGACGTCGTCACCCGGGCAAGGCGTGCGGAGCTCGGCGAGTCCATTGCCGACGAAGCGCGCAAGGGCTTCGATCTCCTTGTCGTCGGCACCGACAAGGTCGCAGCCACCAAGGATCGATTCGACCGCAAGATCGAGGGCATTGCAGCGAAGTTCGAAGGACCGCTCGCGATCGTGGCGGCCAAGGGCAAGCACCTGAAGCAGCCGACGCCCGAGGCGCTCAACATCCTCGTTCCGGTCTCCGGCAGCGGCGTCTCCAAGCGCGGCGCCGAGGTCGCGGTCGCGCTGGCGCAGGCGGGATCAGGCTCGCTCCGGGTGATCTATGTCGCGACGACGCGCGACAAGGGCGCGCAACGCGGCGCCTCTCGTGGTCTGAGCCACGAGGCCGGCATCCTGAAGGACGCCAGCGATCTCGCCGCCCGCTACGACGTCGACATCACCACGACCTTGCGCGCGAACCGGGCGCCTGAAGCGGCGATCCTGCGCGAGATCGAGACCACCGACGTCGATCTCGTGGTGATGGGCGTCGATCGCATCCAGGCCGACCATCTCTCCTTCGGCGGCGTCGCCGACGCCGTGCTCAGGCAGGCGAAGGTCTCGGTGCTGCTGGTCTCGAGCGGCGAGGCGCGGCAGGTCCCTGCGGAGAAGGCCTAGGACTTCACCTCGGCCACCGCCACCGCCTTCGGGGTTTTCTTCGACGCACGCCAGTTCTCGAAGCGCTGCACCACCACGAAGAACGCCGGCACGAACAGCACCGCGAGGCAGGTCGAGGCCAGCATGCCCGAGAACACGGTGATGCCGATCGACTTCCGCGCGCTGGCGCCGGCGCCGGTCGCGATCACCAGCGGCACCACGCCGAGGATGAAGGCGAACGACGTCATCAGGATCGGGCGGAAGCGGGCGCGCGCGGCTTCAATCGCGGATTCCAGCACCGGCTTGCCGTCGCGGCCGTGCAGCTCGAGCCCGACCTCGACGATCAGGATGGCGTTCTTGGCCGACAGCGCGATCAAGAGGATCAGGCCGATCTGGCAATAGAGATTGTTGTCGATCTTCAGGGCATTGAGGATCAGCATCGGTCCGAGCAACGACAGCGGCACCGCCAGGATCACCGAGATCGGTGCGTACCAGCTCTCGTACTGGCCGGCGAGCACGAGATAGACCAGCAGCATGGCGAGCCCGAACACCCAGTAGATCTGGTTGGAGACGGCCTTCTCCTGATAGGACATCGCGGTCCATTCGAAGCCGGTGCCCGGCGGCAGCGTCTTGTCCGCGATTTCCTCCATCAGCTTCAGCGACTGGCCCGAAGAGTAGCCCTGCGCGGGCAGGCCGATCACGGTCGACGACGGATAGAGATTGTAAAGGCTGATCAGCGAGGGGCCGGTGGCCGGCGTGATCGTGGCGACGGTGCCGATCGGAATCATGTCGCCGTTCGAGTTGCGCACCATCATGTTGGCGATGTCGCGCTCGGTGACGCGGAAGGCGGGATCGGCTTGGGTGTAGACCTGGAACACGCGGCCGAACTTGTTGAACTGGTTGACATAGGACGAGCCGAGGTAGGTCGACAGCGCGGCGAACACCTGGTCGGTCGTGACGTGCAGGGTCTGGGTCTTGATGCGGTCGATCTCGACGTTGAACTGCGGCACCGACGAGCGGAACGAGGATTGCACGCGCTGGAGCGCGCTCTGGCTCTGGCCATTGCTGACCATCGCGCCCGTGATGGCCTGGAGCTTGGCGAAATCGCTGTTGCCGTCGCGCAGTTCGACCTGCATCGAGAAACCGGCGGCGTTGCCGATGCCCTGGATCGGCGGCGGCGGCAGCACCAGCGTGCGCGCCTCCATGATGACCGCGAGCTTGTCGTTCAGCCCGTAGACCAGCGAGCGCAGATCTTCGCCCGGTCCTTTGCGCGCGTCCCAGTCCTTCAGGATGATGTAGGCGACGCCGGCATTGGCAAGGCTGGCGCTGTTGTCGAGCGCGGAGATGCCGGCGATGGTGATGACCTGCTGGACTCCAGGCGTGTCCTTGATCAGCTTGCTCGCTCTGTCGAGCACCTTCTGAGTCCGCTCCAGCGCGGCACCGTCGGGCAGTTGCACGGCGGCGATCAGGTAGCCCTGGTCCTCGATCGGCAGGAATCCGGTCGGCACCCGGGACAGGCCATAGCCGCCGATCCCGATCAGCACCAGCGCGAATGCGACCGAGATCGTGCTGTTCCTGCACAGCACGCCGATCAGCCGGATGTAGCCGCGCTCGACGCGGTTGTAGACCGCGTTGAAGCCGCGATAGAAGAAGTTGCGCTGCTCCGGCGGCACCGTCGGCCGCAGCCACAGTGCGCATTGCGTCGGCTTCAGCGTCGCCGCGTTGATGGCGGACAGAAGCGCGGTCGCGGCGATCACCAGTGCGAATTGCGAATAGATGCGGCCGGTGAGCCCGGCGAGGAACGAGGCCGGCAGAAACACCGAGATCAGCACGAGCGTGATGCCGACGATCGGCGCGAACAGCTGGTCCATCGCCTTGATCGCGGCGTCGTGGCCGTTCATGCCCTGCTCGATGTTGTGAGCCGCGCCTTCGACCACGACGATGGCGTCGTCGACGACGATGCCGATCGCCAGCACGATCGCGAACAAAGTCGACATGTTGATGGTGAAGCCGAGCGCCGCCATGGCGGCGAAGGCGCCGATGATGGTCACCGGCACCGTGGTCGCCGGCACCAGCATCGCGCGCCAGTCCTGCAGGAAAACCAGGATGACGACCAGCACCAGCAGGCCGGCCTCGATCAGCGTCATGTAGACCTCGTGCACCGAGGCCTGCACGAATTTGGTGGTGTCGAACGGCGTGTCGTATTTCATCCCTTGCGGGAAGGCCTTTGCAAGCTCCGCCATCTTCTTCTCGACGGCCTGCTCGACCTGGAGAGCATTGGCGCCTGGCGACTGGAACACGCCGATGCCGGTGGCCGGCTGCTTGTTCAGGGAGAAGATCTGGCTGTAGGTCTGCGCGCCCAATTCGACCCAACCGACGTCGCGCACCCGCGTGACGTCGCCGTTGGTGCCCGATTTGACGATGATGTTCTCGAACTCGGTGGTGTCGTCGAGCCTGCCGTTGACGTTCAGTGTATACTGAAACGCCTGGCCCGGCGGCGTCGGCGGCGCGCCGACCTGGCCGGCGGAGACCTGCTGGCTCTGCTGCTGGATCGCCTGGATGACGTCCTGCGGCACCAGGCCACGGACCTGCAGCTTGTTCGGATCGAGCCACACCCGCATCGAATACTGACCGGCACCGAACACGGTGACGTTGCCGACGCCGGGCAGGCGCGAGAGTTCGTCGCGGAGGTTGATGGTGGCGTAGTTGCTCAAATAAAGGCTGTCGAACGTCTTGTCGGGCGAGGTCAGCGTCACGAACAGCAGGATGGACGTCGACCGCTTCTGCACGGTGACGCCCTGGTTCTGCACCGACTGGGGCAGTTGCGACAGCGCGCTGGAGACGCGGTTCTGCACCAGCACCTGCGCGAAGTTGAGGTCGGTGCCGATCTTGAAGGTCACGGTCAGCGTATAGGTGCCGTCGGAGCCGCTGTAGGACTGCATGTAGAGCATATCCTCGACGCCGTTGACCTGTTGTTCGATCGGCAAGGCAACCGTGTCGATCACGGTTTTGGCGCTGGCGCCGGGATAGCGGGTCGTGACCTGCACCGTCGGCGGCACCACGTCGGGATATTGCGCGATCGCGAGGTTGAACAGCGCGACGCCGCCGATCAGGATCATCAGGAGTGCGATGACGTTCGAGAGGACCGGCCGCTCGATGAAAAACTTTGAGATCATGGCCGGCGCTCCTACTTACTTGGCAGACGCCTGCGGCTGCTCGATCTTCGTCACCTGCGGGTCGATCTTCTGGCCCGGAATCACGCGCAAGAGCCCTGCGATCACCACGCGATCATCCGGCTTCAAGCCGCTTTCGATCACGCGCAAGCCGTTGTCCACGGGACCGATCTGCACCTTGCGCTGCTCGACAACGTTGTCGCCGTTGACGACGAGGAGATAGCGGCCGCCCTGGTCGCTGCCGAGCGCGGTGTCGGGCACGAGCAGGGCGTCCTTCTCCTGGGTGAAGGGCACGCGAACGCGGACGAAATAGCCGGGCAGCAGCACCCGCTTGTCGTTGGGCACGAGACCGCGCACCGCGAGCGTGCCCGTCGACTGGGTGAGGGTCGGGGCGACATAGTCGAGCCTGCCCTCATGCGGATAGCCGGCCTCGGTCTGCAGGCCGACTTGAATCGGAAATTGCTTCATGTCGGCGGCGGTGAGCCCCCGGCGAGCGGCCTCGGCACGGATGCGCAGCACGTCCTGCTCGTTGATTGTGAAGTTCACATAGATCGGATCCATCGCGACGATGGAGGCGAGCTGAGTCGGGGAGGAGACCCCGACGAGTTCGCCGATCGAGACCATATGCGCGCTGACGACGCCGTCGAATGGTGCGCTCACCTTGGTGTAGCCGTAGTTGACTTCGGCGAGGCGGGTGTTGGCCTGGGCCTGCTGGAGGTTGGCCTGTGCGTTGTCGCGGTTCGAGGTCGAAGTGTCCAGGGTCGCCTGCGAGACCGCTTGGCGCTGCACCAGTTCGGCCTGCCGCTTGAAGTCGGCTTCCGTCTGCCGGAGCGAGGCCTGCGCGCCGGCCTCGGCCGCCTGCGCCTGATCGAGCTTGAGCTTGTAGGTCTCAGGCTCGATCGTGAACAGCTGGGTGCCTTGCTTGACGAACGCGCCGTCTTGGTAGTCGATCGATTGAAGGAATCCTTGCACGCGCGCGACGAGATCGACATTCTTGACCGGCGCGGTGTTGCCGGTGGCCTCGACATACCGCGTCACCGGGCGCTGCACCGGCGCGGCGACGTCCACCTTGGGCGGCGGCGGGGCAACGAACGTATTCTTGTCCTCACAGCCGGCGAGGATGGCAACGGCCGCGACGGCGGCCACAGCCGGCCCGACATGCCTCCAGGCCCCAATGCGCTGTGCTGGTGATGCGAGATTCGCGCGCGTCATTCGGTGGCCCCGGTTGCTATCTGTCGGTGCGGCAGGCTACCAACAAACACCCGGCCATGGAACACCATAGCCATGGCAGTCAGCGGCCTTGAACTGCAAGCGGCGGTGTGGCCTTTGACGGGGTTTGTCATGACAAACCGCTTTTCATCGCGCGCACGATCGACCACAATTATCTCAAAGGCCGAGCGACGACGCGCGAAGCGTTCGGAACGAACAAGAGAAGAATAAAAGAAGAAAAGGTCGGGAGATCATGACATGCCCACGTCTCTCCAGTCGGTCCTTAAGTCGGTCCTTGCCGGCCTCGTTCTCGCCGCGGCCGTTGCCATGCCCGCGCTAGCCGATGGTCTGAAGGACGAGATCGCACCGACCGGCAAGCTGCGGGTTGCGATCGCAATCAGCCCGGCGGGCGGTGCATTCTGGTCTACCAAGACCGAAGCCGGTTATGCCGGCGTGCCCGTCGATCTCGGCAGGGAGATGGCCGCCCAGCTCGGCGTCCCCGTAGAATATGTCGTGCACCAGAATTCCGGCCAGATCACCGATGCGGCATCGAAAGGCGCTCTTGAGAAAGGTGCTTGGGATGTCACCTGGCTCCCCAAGGATCCCGAGCGCGAGACCAGGATGATGTTCGGCCCGATCTACGAGGTCGCGGACGCCACCTACATCGTGAAGGCCGGTTCGAACATCACCAGTTTTGCCACGCTCGACCAGTCCGGCATCAAGGTCGCGGCCGTCAACGCCACGACCACGATGCGCGGCGCGGTCGCGCATCTGAAGAACGCGAAGGTCACGGGCTATCAGACCTACGACGAGATCTTCGGCCTCCTGAAGAACGGCGAGATCGATGCCTTCGCGCTGTCGCGCGATCAGCTCAACAAGATGGCGCAGAAGGTTCCGGGCACGCGCGTGCTCGACGAGACCTTCAAGAAGACCGTCACGGCCGTCGCTGTGCCGCTCGGCCGTCCCCAAGCGCTGACCTTCGTCGCCAAGTTCATGAACGAGGCGGTGACGAACGGCACCTTGCGCAAGGCATATGACAACAACGGCCTGAAGGACACGCCGATCCGCACCGAATAAGGCGGCGGCGCAGGATGACTGCGCCGCGCTCCGGCCCTACGGCTCCGCGGTGCGGATGCCCGCGGGGCTCACTTGCATCTTGAGCGTGGATGTCTTGTTCAGCGCCTTGCCGTCGAACGAGAAGGCGATCAGCTCGTTTTCGACCATGCACTGGGCCACGACATATTTGGAGTCCTTGGACCACACCATGCCCTGGCACCAATGGCCGATCTTGGCTTCCGTCACCGGCGTAAGGTCAGTGCCAGAAATCTTGTAGACCTTGAGCAGGCCGAAATCGTTGAAGAACGGCGAGGCCGACGGCTTGTTCGAACCGTTCATGACGGTCACGGCCACGTAGTTGCCGTCCGGGGACATCTTCACGGCTTCCGGCGTCTGCCCGACGGTGACTGTCGTGACGACGCGGACCGGTTTCGCCGTCATGTCGATCAGGCTGATCGAGTCGTTGTCGCCGCTGCCGGTGAGGTCGATGTCGTAGGGGCGGATGCCCGCGGAGAGATCGCGCTTGGCGTACTCGACCTTGCTCCCGTCCACAGTCAGAAGCGAGATCTTGCTGTCTCCGTCGCGCGTGACCAGCGCGGTCGCGCCGTCATGGGAAAAGACGGCGTGGCTGGGTCCTGATTTGGCGTCGCCGAGCTGGATCTTGCCTGCCGCCGCAAGCGTGCTCCCGCTGATCGTGAAGACCGAGACCGTGCCTTCGCTGCGGTTCGCAACCAGTGCCAGCGTGCTCGCACGGTTGATCGAAACGCCGGCAGCGCCGGCGCCTGCTTGCAAGGTCGCCAGCACTTTGGGGGGTACGGATTTCAGGTCGATGACCGAGAGCTTGTCGTCGGGCACCGTCTTGGCCGGATCCGCAGGATCGAGCTTCATCGCGCCGGTGACGAGGGCGAACGCGCCATCCGGCGCAATGGCCACGCTCGGAGGCGGGCCGACGACGCTGGCCGGGGCGGGCACTTCGCCGAGAAGTTTCAAGGCACCCTCGGTGAAGTCGATGACGCTCACCGTGTCCGGCAGCGGCTGCTTGCGCACCACGGCGCTGCCGTTCTCGAGCACCATCTTGCCGTCATTGGCCGTGACGACGATCTCGGCATGCGCGGCGAGATTGGCCAGGCCGGCCAGCGATGTTGAGATCAAGGCCCATGCGGCACGGTGCGTGCGCTTGCGAAGAGCGGCTGTCATGTGTCCCCCCGAGATTTGTTCTTGTCCGGAGAAGCTAAATGCACCGGGCGCAGGACGCAATGACCAGGCGGCGACCGTTTGCCTTTGAAGACGCCGACGGACGGCTACAAGGCGGGAGCTAGCTCTCACCCGCGTGCCACGCGGCGACGCCCCTCAACGCGGCTTGATCTCCGCATATTTCGCCATCGCCTTCTCGAACTTTCGCTTGAACAGCCACATCGCGCCAAGGATTTCCCGGAAGCTTGCCGAGGTGCGCGCCCGGTCGGCCTGTCCGAATGCGAAGATGCTGTTGTTGCGCAGGTGCTTCATGATCGTCGGACTGGACACCCTGTAGTTCAGGAGATCGCCGGACTTGAGCGCCGACCGCGTCGGCGTAGGAACGATCTGGATCAGCTCGAACAGCTTCATCTGGTCGATCGGGTCGGGCAGCGTCTTCACGATTCCCGGGATCTCCCGGAAAACATCCGCATGCGCGTTCATCAGGCCGTCGCGCACGTTGGTCCAGTGATTGAAGCGATGATCGGTGCCGCGGGCGCGCGCCTCCTCCTTGTCGTCGCGCGCGCTCAACCCGGGATCGGCGGCCGCGATCTCGGCCTTGATGGTCTCCCATTTCCTGCGGCCGTTGCGGTCCTCGGATGGGCCGGTCTGGAAGCTGCCCATATAGGTGTTCGAGCGCCCGTTGCGGACGTTCTGCTTGCCGTTGGTCTCGGCGAAGAACAGCCCGAGGCTGATCCGGCCCGCGGCTTCGGCGTGGTCAGGCGCAAGCCCCTTGGCGCGCGCGATCGCGACCGCGAGATCGACTACGTCCTTGAACGGCGTCGCCGAGTTCTGCGCCCCGGCCGGCGGCGCTTCCATGATCTCGAACAGTTTTGAGTATTCGTCGACCAGCGGCTCGATGTCGGCATCGAAATAGGCCGGAGGTATCTCGAACTTGTTGGGCCTCCCGATCCGCGACGGCATGGCGTCGGTGAGATCCTTGTAAGCACTGATCACGGCGACGCGTGCCAGATACAGCGCCTGGCCCGGCAGATTCGGCAGCGGCTGCTTGGCGTCGATCTGGCGGCGCCGCTCGGCCAGAATCGCCTTGAAGTCGCCGAGCGCACGCTCGTAGCTCGCAACCGCCTCCGATTGCCTCGTCGTGAGCGTCTGCGCCCGGCTCGGGGCCAGTGTCGCAAGGAGCAGCCCAAGCGCCGCGATGATTGCGAGGAGTTGACGTCGTGCAGGCATGGCCGGTTCCCCCAACGATTCGTCGGTCGGGGGATCTTAGCCTAGTCGTTGGCTTCGGGCGGCAGGAAGTCGACCTCGTGCAGCGCCGAGATGCGCACGACCTCGGCCGGGTCGGTCAGGTCATGGAGCTGATTGAACAACGCCTCCAGCTTCTGCATCGGCGAGACCCAGAACAACGCACGGGCCGGCTTGTCGGATTTGTTGAAGTAGCCGTGCGGGATGCCCCGCGGCAGGCGCACGAGGTCGCCGGCGTGGGCCTTGACCCATTGGCCGTCGAGCTTGAGGTCGAGCGTGCCTTCCTGCACCAGGATGAATTCGTCTTGGGTCGGATGGATGTGCACCGGCACGAACTGGCCGGGATCGCTGTTGGTCTCGAACGCGAAAGTGGACTCGGTGACGGCCTTGGGGAAGTAGACCTGGCCGAGGATGTTCCAGGTCTTGCCGCCATAGCCCGTACCGTTCGCGGTGATGCCTTTTTCGAGTGACGTCATGGCTCGCCTCCAATGGGATTGTAACTGACACGGAGTGTTGCGCAGCAGCCATGCGCTGTCCATGCGCAAGACGCGCCCTAACGCCTGTCGCGTTCAGCGGCCTGCCTGCGCAGAAAGCCTTCGAGATCGGCCTGCACCGAATAGGGCGTCGGGATCGGATCGCCAACCGCGTCGACGGCGGTGTCGAGAGAGCGGCGCAGCATGCGCGCGAGCTCGGCCTTCCGATAGGGCTTTGTCAGAAGCGGCGCGGCCTTGGTGGCGCGTCCCTGCCCATGCGGAGCGTCGTAGGCATAGCCCGACGTGAACAGCACCCTCAGCGAGGGGCGCGCTGCCACCATCTCGTCGGCGAGCTCTCGTCCATTCAAGCTGCCGGCCATCACGATGTCGGTGAAAAGCAGGTCGAAGGGCGTGCCTTCGGCCGCGATGGCGAGTGCCTCGGCCGCATTGGCGGCCGGGATGACCTTGTAGCCGAGGCTTTCGAGCTGGACCGTAACGTACTGGCGGACGTCGCGGTCGTCCTCGACACAAAGGATGGTTTCCGTCCCGCCCACGACCTTGCGCTCGTCATAGCCGGTCGGGCGAAGCGTGCTCGCCTCCGCCTTCGGCAGGTAGATCGTGAAAATCGTGCCGCGTCCTTCTTCGGAAGCGACCTTGATGCCGCCGCCGGACTGCTTGATGAATCCGAACACCATGCTGAGCCCAAGCCCCGTGCCCTTGCCGACGTCCTTGGTCGAGAAGAAGGGATCGAAGATCCGCTCGAGAATGGCCGGCGGAATGCCGGTGCCGGTGTCGGCTATCTCGATCTCGACATAGTCGCCGGCATAGCCGGCCCCGACCGCCACGGCCTCGCGGACGCCGAACACGACGTTGCGCGTCGTCAACGTCAGTCTGCCGCTGTCCAGCATCGCGTCGCGGGCGTTGATCGCGAGGTTGAGAAGTGCCGAGCTCAATTGGCCGCGATCGACGAGGGCGAGCCAGATGTTGCCGTCGAGCCGGGTCACGATCTCGATCTTCTTGTCGAAGGTTGCCCGAAGCAGCTTTGCGAGCTCTTCGAGCAGTTCGTTGATGTCGCTCTCGGCCGGCCTGAGCGCCTGCTTGCGGGCAAAGGACAACAGGCTCGACGTCAGCGCGGCGCCGCGGTCGGCGGCGTCGCTGATCAGCTTGGTGATGGTCGCAAGCGGCGGATTGTCCTTCACGGCGTCGGCGAGGATCTCGATCGTGCCCGTGATTACGGTGAGCATGTTGTTGAATTCGTGCGCGATGCCGCCGGTGAGCTGGCCGATCGCCTCCATCTTCTGGGCCTGGATCAGCTGCTCCGCGGCGGCGCGCTTCTGGGTGACGTCCTTGACGAAATTGTTGATGAGGGTGCGCCCCCCGATGCGGAGCGCCGTGCTGGAGGCCTCGATCAGGATCTCGTCGCCCTCCCGGTGCAGCAGGGTCGCTTCGAACCGGATGCCGATCGGCGTATCCGACAATTCCGGCAGCAGCCGCATCATGCGTTGCCTGAAGCCGTCGCGCAGCGGCTCGGCGATGAGGAGGTTGACGACGTCGGTGCCGAGCGCCTCCTTGCGCGTCCATCCAGTCAGGGCCTCGGCCTGAAGACTCCATTCCAGCACGATGCCACTCTGGTCGGTCTGAATGAAGGCGTCGAGCGCGGTCTTGATGACGGCTTGCGTCATCTGCGCGCTGGCCTGCGCCTGCTCGGTCAGTAGCGCGGCGGCGCGTTTTTCCTGCGCGGTTTCGATCGCGCGCGTGCACAGACGAGCGAGCAGGACCGCAATGGCGCCGCTTGCGAGCAGGGCGACGATCTGGGCAATGCCGAACCCGGTTCCGGTCGCGGCATAGGAGACGAGGAGAGCCGCCGCGGTCACGATGACCTGCGCGGCCATCGCGAGTGTCAGAAGCCCCCTGAGTTTCATGGTCTCACACCAACGCGTCAGTCGCGGCCCCCGTGGCCGCCCTGTCAATGTCCGGCTCCACGTCAGCTACAGATGTGAGCTACAGATTCCGCGCGGCGGCGTCGAGGGGCAATTTGCGGTGGTGCCGGGTTGGCGGCGCTTCAACCTGCCGGCGAATCGGTCTGGCGCAGCGTGGTCACCCAGATCACGCGGGCCGTCTGCTGGGTCGGGTTGTCGAACATGTGCGGAACGATGCTCGGAAAGCGAAAGCTGTCGCCGGCCTCGAGCAGATGGGCCTGGTTGTCGAGCCACAGCCGCAGGCTTCCCGAGAGGATATAGCCCGCCTTCTCGCCGGTGTGCTGCAGGAAATCAGTGCCGGACGAGGCGCCGGGATTGAGCGTGAGCTCGTAGAGTTCGAGCTGGCCTTTGTCTGCCGGCGTCAAGGCCTCCTTGACGACACCGCTGGCGGTGAGCCGCAGCAGACGCCGGCTGTTCTTGCGCACGATGTAGCGCTGCACATCGGCGGGATCGGTGGTCTCGAAGAAATAGGAGATAGGAACGTCGAGCGCGATGCTGAGCAGGCGCAACGTCCGTATCGACGGCATGGCACGCGCGCGTTCGAGCTGGCTGATCATGCCGTTGGAGAGGCCGGTCTTGTTAGCAACGTCCTGGATCGAAAGGCCCGCACGCTGCCGCAGCAGCCGCACGGTCTCGCCCAGGCGCTGGTCGACGGCATCGTCGGCCTCGGTCGCCGGGGCATCCTTCGGATCGCTGATCTCGCCGCGACCATCCATGTCGCTCTCCCGTGCATCATCTCAGCCCCGGACAACGACGGTCTGGAGCTTCAGTCGAAGTGAAAAGGTCGCGCATCCTAGCAATGCGATTGACAGCTGTATTTAGTCGTGATGAACTTTTGATAGAAAAATTTAGAAGCACTAAAGCCCACTCCTGTCCCTTTGCCGGGGATCTCGGGGCGCGGGAGACGGTGCCGCGTGCGACAACGGAGAGTGGTCATGGCGGACGACACCGGGAAGTTCGGCGTTGGGGCACTGCATCTCGGCAATCCGAATCGCCGTCAGATATTCCAGCTCGGCGCGGGCGCCGCGGCGGGATGGACGCTTTCAGGCAACGCATTCGCGCAGACCGAACGCCCGACCAATCCGCCCGACAAGCCGCGCGGGCAGGTGATCGCGGCGCTATCGCAGGAGCCGACGGTCTTTCATCCCCTGATGCCGGGCATCGAAGTCGATCAGGGCATCTGGTGGCAGGTGTTCTCGCCGCTCTGGTTCATCGATCCCGACGGCCAGTTCGTTCCCGACCTCGCCCGCGAAGTCCCGACCCTCGAGAACGGCGGCCTGTCGGCCGACGGCCTGACCTGGAAGATCAAGCTCCGCAGCGACGTGAAATGGCACGACGGCACGCCGTTCACGGCCGACGACGTCAAGTTCTCGCTCGAGCTGATCAACAATCCCGATTTCCGCGCGCGCAGCCGCGTCGGCCATAGCCTCGTGAAAGACATTAAGGTCGTCGCGCCCGACGAGATTCACTGGCGTATGGAAGCTCCCTATTCGCCCTACATGTCGATCCTGGGATCGCTGACCTTCATCGTGCCAAAGCACATCCTGGAGAAGGTGACCGATCCGAACGCCTCGCCGTTCCACAACGCGCCTGTCGGCACTGGACCGTTCCGCTGGGGCGAGCGCGTGCCGGGCGACCACATTCAGTTGAATGCTCACGCCGGCTATCACGGCAAGGGGCCGTACGTCGAACGCGTGGTGTTCAAATACATTCCCGATCTCACCGTCCTCTACACCCAGTTCCGCACCGGCCAGGTCGACTACACCGGCCTGCAAGGCATTCTGCCAAACTTCGTGCAGGAGGCGAAGACGCTGAAGGGCCGCAAGATCTTCGTCTCCTCGACGTCGTCGGTGGAGCACATCGCACCCAATCTGGAGTTCGGCGCGTTGGCGGACCGCACCGTGCGCGAGGCGCTGTATCTCGCGATCAACAAGCAGGCGATTATCGATGCGCTGAACTACGGTTTGCCGACGCAGACCGAAAGTTTCGTGCCGCAACAGGCCTGGTCGTTCCAGCAGGGACTGCCGCAGCACAAATACGATCCGGCCAAGGCCAACACGCTGCTCGATGCGGCCGGTTGGGTCCGCGGCGCCGGCGGCGTGCGCGAGAAAGGCGGCGTCAAGCTCGAATTCACCAATTCAACGACGTCGGGCAATGCGGTGCGCGAGCAGACCCAGCAGTTGCTGATCCAGGACTGGCGCGCAATCGGTGCCGCGATGCGCGTCAACAACATGCCGGCCGCGGTGATCTGGGGCGACTTCTGGCAGCAATCGAAATTCAACTCGGTGATCGTGGGGGTGAATTTCATGCTCGGCAGCGACCCCGACGTGACGCCCCGCTTCGGCTCCGGCGCCATTCCTGCCAAGGGTGGCCGCGGCTACAACACCTATCAGTATCGCAACCCGGAGGCCGATCGACTTCTCGCAGAAGGTGCCAAGCAGTTCGATCTGGCGCAGCGCAAGACGACCTATGGCAATCTGCAGAAGCTCATCCGCGACGACCTCGCGATCCTGCCGCTGTTCCAGGGCTTCATTGCCGAAGGCGTGAAGGAAGGACTCCAGGGTTTCCGCCCCAACATCAACATGTCGATCAACTGCTGGAACATCCGCGAATGGTATTGGGCCTGATGGTTCAGGTGCGCGAGATCGCCTGAGATGGCCCGTTACGTCGCCAATCGCCTGGCGCAGGCGATCATGTTGCTGGTGATCGTGTCCGCGATCGGCTTTGCCATCCTGCATCTGGCGCCGGGCGGCCCGCTCTCGCAATTCGCGGCGTCCGCGCAGATGACCCAGGAGGATCTCGATCGCGTCACCAGGCAGCTTGGCCTCGATCGTTCGCTGCCGATCCAGTATCTCGACTGGTTCGGCCGGATGCTGAGGGGCGATTGGGGCCGCTCGTATCGCGACGGCGAGCCGGTGCTGGCGGTGATCTCGTCGCATCTTGGCGCCACTCTGGAACTGATGGCGACTGCGACCATCATCGCGGTCCTGCTCGGCTGCTGGATTGGCGTGCTCGGTGCGCTGCGCCGCTATTCGCTGTTCGATTCGCTAGCAACCGTCGGCGCCATGATCGCATTGTCGATCCCGACCTTCTGGTTCGGCCTCGTCACCATCTATGTGTTCTCGGTGAAGCTCGGCTGGCTGCCGGCGGGCAACCGGCAGACCGTCGGCGATGGCTCGCCGCTCGATCTGCTTCATCATCTCATTGCGCCGGCGCTGGTGCTGGCGCTGGTCGAGACCGCGATGTGGGGCCGCTTCATGCGCTCCTCGATGCTCGAAGTCATCAACCAGGACTACATTCGCACCGCGCGCGCCAAGGGCATGCCGGAATGGCGAATCCTTACGGTTCACGCCTTGCGGAACGCGCTGCTGCCGATGATCACGGTGGGCGGCCTTCAGTTTCCGACGCTGCTCGGTGGTGCGCTGGTCGCCGAGACCGTGTTCACCTGGCCCGGCATGGGCCGGCTGTTCCTCGATTCTATCGGCTATCGCGACTATCCCGTGGTGATGGGCATCCTGATGTTCTCGGCGGTCATGGTGCTGATCGGATCGCTGCTCGCTGACATCCTCTATGCCGTCGTCGATCCGCGCATCCGGGTGGGCTAGGGATGACGACTGCCGCCCTCTCCACCGATCAAATTGCGCCGGGCCAGGCCGCGTGGCGGCGATTTCGTCGGCACCGGCTTGCGCTTGCAGGCGCGGTGATCATTCTCGTCCTTGTTCTCGGTTCGGCATTCGGGCCGTACCTCCTGCCGTTCGACGACACCTATATCGACATCATGAAGCGGTTCGCACCGCCGCTGTCGGGCGCGCACATCCTCGGCACCGACGAGCTCGGCCGCGACGTGCTGGCGCGGCTGATGATGGGCGCGCGTGTCTCGCTGTCGATCGGCTTCGTCGCGATGGTGATCGCGATGGCGGTTGGCATCGTCGTCGGCGCCTTCGCCGGCTTCTATGGCGGCGTGGTCGGCGCGGTGCTGATGCGGCTCGTCGATGCGATGCTGTGCTTTCCGACCATCTTCCTGCTGCTTGCGCTCGCGGCGCTCATCGAGCCCGGCTTCGTCACCACCACGGTGCTGATCGCGGCAACCGCCTGGATGTGGGTGGCCCGCGTCGTCGAGGCCCAGGTGCGCTCGCTGCGGGAACGCGAGTTTGCGGTTGCTGCACTCGCGTTCGGCTCGTCGAACCTGCGGATCATGTTCCGCGAGCTCGTACCGAATGCGATTGCGCCGATCGTGGTGGCGGCGACGCTGAACGTCGCCAAGGCAATTCTGCTGGAATCCTATCTCAGCTATCTCGGTTACGGCATCCAGCCGCCGGCCGCGAGCCTCGGCAACATGCTCAACAACGCACAGATCTATCTCACCAGCGCGCCCTGGCTCGCGATTGCGCCGGGCCTTGCCATCACGCTGGCGGTGACGAGCTTCAACTTCCTCGGCGACGGCTTGCGCGACGCGCTCGACCCGCGGATGAACATCCCATGATCTGCAAACTGGCGACGAGCCGAGCTGTCTCGATCGAACTGAATATCTGGAGTGTCCTATGTCCCCGCCGCTCACCCGTATAAACAGTGACGAACGCCTGCCGGCGCAGGTGGATGTCGTCGTCATCGGCGGCGGCGTCATCGGCGTTTCCGCGGCCTATCATCTCGCGAAGAAGGGCCTCTCCGTCGCCCTGATCGAGAAGGGCCATGTCGGCGGCGAGCAGTCGAGCCGCAATTGGGGCTGGTGCCGCCAGCAGGGTCGCGCGCGTGAGGAGATCCCGCTGGCCCGCGAGGCGCTGCGCCTGTGGGAGGACATGCAGAACGATGCCGGCGTCGATGCCGGCTTCCGCCGCACCGGCGTGCTGTTCCTGACCAAGAGCAAGGATGAGCTCGCGAGTTGGGAGCGATGGGCCGCAACGGCGCGCGAGATGCAGGTGCACTCGACCGTCCTGACGCCGGCCGAGGTCGCCGAGCGTCTGCCCGGCAATTCCGAGACATGGGTCGGCGGCCTGCACACGCCGAGCGACGGGCGCGCCGAGCCGTCGATGGCTGTGCCCGCGCTTGCGACCGCCGCGCGAAAACACGGCGTCACCATTCACCAGGGCTGCGCCGCGCGTGGGTTGGAGACGCAAGGCGGACGGGTGAGCGCCGTCGTCACCGAGAATGGTACCATTCGCACGCAATCGGTGCTGCTGTCGGGCGGCGCCTGGTCGTCGCTGTTCTGCCGACGCCACGGCATCGAGCTGCCGATCGGTCTCGTCAACGCCACCGCATGCCGGACCACGCCGGGGCCGGAGATCACCTCCGGCGCGCTCGGCACCGACTTCTATTGCATCCGCCGCCGCCTCGACGGCGGCTTTACGCTGGCGCTGCGCAATCGCGGCACGGTCGAACTGTCACCCGACCTGTTCCGCTACGCGCGAACCTTCTGGCCCACCTATCTGCATCGCAAGAACGGGTTGAAACTGTCGTTTGGCAAATCCTTCTTCGACCAGCTCATGCGCGGCACGAGCTGGAGCTTGGACAAGCCGTCGCCATTCGAGACCGAGCGCGTGCGCGATCCCGCGCCTGACATGTCGCTGGTCAATGCAGCGCTGGCTTCGCTGATCAAGTCGAACCCTGAATTGAAGGACATCGAGATCGCGGAAGCCTGGGGCGGGACGATCGACTGCACGCCGGATACCATTCCGGTCATCTCGTCGGTCGACGCCATGCCCGGCTTCTTCCTGGCCACCGGCTTCTCCGGCCACGGCTTTGGCATCGGTCCAGCGGCCGGCAAGCTCGCCGCCGACATCGTGACGGGCGCGACGCCGCTGGTCGATCCCGCGGCCTACAGCCACAGGCGCCTGATCGACGGCCGCCGGCTCGCGCCGGTCAGCCCGTTCTGAGGGTTTGGCGGCATGACGCTTCTCTACAAGGCCAACATGGTTCGCGGCGCGGAGTGGGCGGGCTTCTTCGCCGAGCGCGCGCCCGATGTGCCATTCCGGCTCTGGCCCGACATCGGCGATCCCGCCGACGTGCGCTATCTCGTGGCGTGGGTGCCGCCGGAAGACATCGCGACGACTTTCCCCAATCTCGAGCTGGTCTTCTCGGTCGGTGCGGGCGTCGACCAGTTCGACGCGTCAAAAGTTCCGCCGCACATTCCGCTGGTGCGTATGCTGGAGCCGGGCATCGCCGAGACTATGGTGGAATACGTCGCCATGGCGGTGCTCGCCCTGCATCGTGATCTCCTGCACTTCATCGCCCAGCAGAAGGCGCAGGTCTGGCGCGAGATCCGGATCACGCCGGCCAAACGTCGTCGCGTCGGCGTGATGGGTCTTGGCCTGCTCGGCCAGGCCGTGCTCGAACGCCTCACGGCGTTCGGCTTTCCGCTTCTCGGCTGGAACCGCTCACTCCGCGAGATCGACGGCGTCACCTGTTACGCGGGCATGGAGACGTTGCCGGATTTTCTTGCGCTGACCGACATTCTCGTCTGCCTGCTGCCTCTGACCGATCAGACCCGGGGCATCCTGAATGCGGACTTGTTCGCGCGCCTGCCGCGCGGCGCGTCGCTCGTCAACGTCGGGCGTGGCCCGCATCTGGTCGAAGCCGACTTTCTCGCGGCGCTCGACAGCGGCGCGTTGTCGGGTGCCGTCCTCGACGTCGCCGAGCCGGAGCCGCTGCCTGCGGGGCATCCTTTCTGGAGCCACCCGCGCATCCTGGTCACACCGCACAATGCCAGCATGACCACGCCGGATACGGCGGTCGATTTCGTGCTGGACGTGATCGCGCGCCACCGCCGCGGCGAGGAGCTGCCTGGGCGTGTCGATCGTAGTCGTGGCTATTAGGACACCGGCATGAGCATGGGCGCAAGCGGAGCTGATCAAGTCGCTGCCAACGCGCCGTCGCCGGTGCTGTCGGTTTCCGGCCTGACGACGTCCTTCCTACGTGAGCGGGAATGGAGTCCCGTCGTCCGCGACGTGTCGTTCGATATTGCCTCGGGGGAAACCGTGGCGATCGTCGGCGAGTCCGGTTCGGGCAAGAGCGTCACCGCGCTCTCGCTCATGCGGCTCATTCCGAAGGAGAACGGCCGAGTCGAAGGCCGCGTCCAGCTTGCCGGTCGCGACCTGCTGACGCTGCCCGAAGCGAGCATGAAGGATGTTCGTGGCAACGACATCGCCATGATCTTCCAGGAGCCGATGACGAGCCTCAATCCGGTGCTGACCATCGGCTTCCAGATTGCGGAAGCACTGATCCAGCACCGCGGCCTGTCGCGCGTGGCGGCGGAGGTCGAGACCATTCGCCTGCTCGATCGCGTGCGGATACCTGCGGCGAAATCGCGCTTCCACGAGCATCCGCATCGTTTCTCCGGCGGCATGCGCCAGCGCGTGATGATCGCGATGGCGCTGGCCTGCAAGCCGAGGCTGCTGATCGCGGACGAGCCGACCACCGCGCTCGACGTCACCATTCAGGCCCAGATCCTGGAGCTCCTGAAGGAGCTTCAGCAGGAAGAGGGGATGTCGATCCTCTTCATCACCCACGACATGGGCGTGGTGGCCGAGATCGCGGACCGCACCGTGGTGATGTATGGCGGCCAGGCGGTGGAAACCAACGTGACCTCGCGCATCTTCGCCGCCCCTTCGCATCCCTATACAAGGGCACTGCTCGCGGCCGTGCCACGCCTCGGCTCGATGGATGGGCGGACGCGGCCGATGCGTTTTCCGATCGTGGACAAGCTAACGGGCACCTCGGACGAGCCGGCAGAGACGCCCGATACAGTTTCGATTGCCGAGCGACCGCTGCTCGAAGTCTCCAACCTCACGACGCGCTTTCCAATTCGCTCGGGCCTGTTCGGCAAGATCTCGGGCCGCGTCCATGCGGTCGAGAACGTCTCCTTCACCTTGCGCGCCGGGGAGACGCTGGCGCTGGTCGGCGAATCCGGCTGCGGCAAATCGACGACGGGCCGCTCCATTCTCAAGCTGACGGAGCCGGACAGCGGCACCGTTTTGATCGACGGGCAGGATGTGCTGGCCATGAATGCCCGCACCTTGCGTGACTTTCGCAAGCAGATGCAGATCGTGTTCCAGGATCCGTTCGCAAGCCTCAACCCCCGCATGTCGGTGGGAACGGCGATTGCGGCCCCATTGCTCGCCAACGGGCTCGCAACGGCGTCGCAGGCGCGGGAGAAGGTCGCCGACCTGCTCGTTCGCGTTGGTCTCACCGCTGACATGGCCGCGCGCTTTCCGCACGAATTCTCCGGTGGCCAGCGCCAGCGCATCTGCATTGCCCGCGCGCTCGCGCTCGGACCGAAGCTGATCGTCGCGGACGAAGCGGTCTCGGCGCTCGACGTCTCGGTCAAGGCGCAGGTCGTCAATCTGATGCTCGATCTTCAAGCCAGCATGGGACTTGCCTACCTCTTCATTTCCCATGATATCGCGGTGGTCGAGCGGATGAGCCATCGCGTCGCGGTGATGTATCTCGGCGAGATCGTCGAGACCGGTCCGCGCGCGGCCCTGTTCGGCAATCCGCAGCATCCCTATACGAAGAAGCTGATGGCGGCCGTGCCGGTGCCCGATCCAGCGCGCCGTGGCACCAGGCGCGAGGTAGCGAACGACGAGATCAGAAGCCCGGTGCGCGCGCCCGACTACCAGCCGCCTGTTCGGCAATATCGCGAGGTGTCGCCGGGCCATGTCGTCCAGGTCTGGGGCGAGGAATGGTCCGCCTGACGTGCGCAGGCCGCAATTCATTTCCAAAATGCACGATGGAATCGCGCAGCAATCTGTCGGGCAGGTCAACGGTGTTGTCCTTCGCCCTGCCGGGCCTGTGACATCACGCTGAAATCACAATGAAATCATCGCGGCGCAATCTGGTGCGAGGGCCGACCGCGCCAGCTTCGTGCTATGCGCTGCAGCTGGACCGTCGGCCGGCGATCTCCGATAATGCGCGGATCTCGGGAAGGCTGGCGAAGACATGCCTTTACGGATGGATTTACTAAAATGACCCAAGCAGGCGTCTACGGGCAGAGGCTCGGGCAGGGCCTTCGCTCGAAGCAAGCACCGGTTCTGATCACGCGTTCGCTGCACAGCGCCGAGCTCGCGGTCACCGAAGTCCGCAACGACGATCCGACACCGGATATTTCCGGCTCGCTGGCTGCGGAAGATGCCTATCTCCTCAGCCTGAAACTCCGCGACTATCCGGATTGCGAATGCTGGGAGGAGGGCCGCTGTGTCACCAAGGCGGATGTTCGCGCAGGTGCGACCTATCTGTACGACCTCAAGCGCGACCCGCGCTATGTGATCGACAAGCCATTTCACTCGCTCTTCTTCTATTTGCCGCGCTCGGCGCTCAACGGCATTGCCAGGCAACCGGGCGGACCGCGCGTTGGCGAACTCAGCTACGAGCCCGGTGTCGGTCATGACGACGAGGTCGTTCGACATGTCGGTGCCTCGTTGCGGCAAGGGCTGTGTCGGCCCGACGAGACCAACCAGCTTTTCGTCGATCACATGATGCTCGCGCTCACCGCCCATGTCGCCCAGACCTATGGCGGGCTGAAGCCAGCCGCAGAACCAACCCGCGGCGGTCTCGCGCCATGGCAGGTGAAGCGTGCGTGTGACCGGCTCGATTCCGATCTCTCGGGCAAGATCGCGCTGCAGCTGATCGCGACCGAGCTTGGCCTGTCAGTCAGCCACTTCTCACGCGCATTCCGGATCTCCACGGGCCTGCCGCCGCATCAATGGCTGCTCCAGCAGCGCGTCAAGGCGGCCAAGCAACTGATGACAGTCCGCGACCTGCCGTTGTCCGAGATTGCCATCTCGGCCGGATTTGCCAATCAGAGCCATTTCACCCGGGTGTTCTCGTCCATGGTCGGCGTCAGTCCGGGCGCGTGGCGCCGCGAAACGGATGGCGGACGGGAAAAGATCTAGTCAGCGCCGCGTTTCCAGCGAATAGGTGTAGGCCGTGCGGCGCGCCGCAAAGATCTCGTCCAGCGGATGGCCGATGCCGTCGGCAAGATTGGCCGGATTGAAGATGGAGCCGTCGCAGGCCTCATTGGCCTCGAGGCTGGTGATGACGATGGTCCCGAGCCGCACCTGTTCACGGTTGTCCTCGTCCGGCCATCGCAGGGTCACGTCCATGGTGGGATCCTCGGGGCGGTCGAGCAAGGCCATCACGTTGAAGCGGACGTCGCCGGCTGCGATCCTCCGCGCGAGATCGTCATGGAGGAAATCGACCGACTTTGTCCTGGCTTCGTCTTCGCTCAAGGTGACGTCGCCGCCGACAGGCGCGACCTTGAACTTGATAAAGCGGGTCTCGCCCTTCGCGTTCGTCGCGGGAAAGGCGTGCACGCCCCAATAGGTCGTGCCGGAAAAACTGCCGGGCAGCCGGCGCGCCGCGATGTACTTCGCCTGGTTCAGCGTTTCAGGATTGGCCGCGGAAAAAGCCCGGACCTTCTCGATGTCAGGCTCGCCGTCCGCGCCCGGAATTCGCGCCTCGAGGAAGGCGAGCATCTGGTCGAGCGTCCGTGCAAAATGCACCGGAGCGGTTTCGGTCAGGATGTCGGAGCGATGGGCGTCGTCGCCAAGCCTGAAGCTGAAGCCGCGCAGCACGAGGTTGTTGGTGTCGGTCACCCCGGGATTGCCGCCGCCAACGGAGAAGCGCGCCAGCACGCGCGAGGGCTTGGTGAAGCTCAGCGATCGCGTGATCTCTGCGGCGCGGTCGGACGGGGCATAGGTGCCGCGCACGCATCGGCCCTTGGCGAAGCTCGCACGCACCTTCGGCGGATTGCCTGCGACCGTTTTGAGCGCGTCGACGATCGCGGCCGGAGTGGCGGCAGGGGGTGGCAATTCGGACATGGCTTGGCCTCCGGCGGGAGCGGCATGTCCGTGTTTTAGGTTTGGTGCAGGGTCGGCGTCTTTCCCAAAGCCGCGCTGCCTTGTCCGATCCTGCTGAAGAAATTTGGCGGAGCTTCAGGAGTTCACGTGCACGAAATCCCGCAGCAGCGGGTAGATCTCGTTGTTCCAGCGCTTGCCCGAGAACACGCCGTAATGGCCGACGCCGGCCTGCATGTGGTGCACACGGCGGTAGGCGCGCACGCCGGTGCAGAGGTCTTGCGCGGCCAGCGTCTGGCCGATCGCGCAGATGTCGTCCTTCTCGCCCTCGACCGTCATCAGCCCCATGCGGCTGACGGCCTTGGTGTTCACCGGACGTCCCCGATGCATCAGCTTGCCCTGGGGCAGAAGATGCTCCTGGAACACGTCGCGAACGGTCTCGATGTAGAATTCCGCCGGCAGGTCCATCACGGCGAAATATTCGTCGTAGAAGGTCTTGATGCTGGCCGCCTTCTCCTTCTCGCCCTTGGCGATGTGATCGGCGAGATCGATGTGCTGCTTGATGTGGCGCTCGAGATTCATCGAGACGAAGGCGGTGAGCTGCACGAAGCCGGGATAGACTTTCCGCAAGGCACCGCGGCACTGCATCGGCACGTAGTTGATCAGGTTCTGCTCGAACCAGTCGATCGGCCTGCTCTTGGCGAATTCGTTGACCCTGGTCGGCAGGATGCGCGTGTCGATCGGGCCGGCCATCAGCGTCAACGTCGCCGGCCGCGAAGGATGGTTGCCCTCGCACATGATTGCGGCAGCCGCGAGCGCCGAGACCGAGGGCTGGCAGATCGCGACCATATGCGGGCGCGGGCCCAATTGGCCGAGGAAGTCGATGAGATGCTCTGTGTAGTCGTCGAGCCCGAAGCGGCCCTCGCTGCGGGGAATGTCGCGCGGATTGTGCCAGTCGGTGATGTAGACATCGTGATCCTGCAGCAGCGTCTTCACGGTGCCGCGCAGCAGCGTCGCGAAATGGCCGGACATCGGCGCCACCAGCAGCATGCGCGGCTGCTCGCCCACGCCCTCTTTCTTGAAACGCAGCAGCGAGCCGAACGGGGTCGCGTAAGCGATCTCCTCGGTCACGGCGACCTCGCGATTGCCGACCATGACGCTGTCGATGCCGTAGGCGGGGCGGTGATAGGTGAGGGTGGAGCGGGAGATTAGCTCCAGTGCGGCCGACAGCCGGCCGACGACCTGATCCGACAAGCCCTGCGGCACCAGATTGAGGAATTTGAGCGCGGAGGAGGCCCCCGATCGCCACGGCGCCGTCAGGTCCATATGGTTCTGAAAGGCTTGATAATACATCGACATCATACTGAAACGCCCACCTGTCCCCGTGCTGCTATGCAATATCGGAGCCAATCCGGAGATGGGCCGTCCTCAAGATTGGCACGTCGCTTGCTGCTCTTTTCGCGGGAAGCACAGGCGGTGCGCACTCCCGCAGAGTCCGGGCAGGGTGCGAGTCACAGGCGTGAGGGAAGGCCACATGGCGAAGGCGACACTGACCATCAGCAGCAAGAACTATTCGTCCTGGTCGCTGCGTGGCTGGCTGCTCACGAAATTTTCCGGGCTCGATTTCGAGGAGATCGTCACCGCACCGGACGACGCGTCGGCGCGCGCCGAAATCCTGCTGTTGTCGTCTTCGATCCTGGTGCCGTGCCTGCGGCACGACGGCGCGATCGTCTGGGATACGCTGGCGATCGCCGAATATCTCAACGAGGCGATGCCGGATGCCGGGCTGTTGCCCGCGGATCGCGTTCAGCGCGCGCATTGCCGCTCGATTTGTGGGGAAATCCATTCAGGCTTCACCACCTTGCGCGCGTCGCTGCCGGTCAACCTGAAGGGGCACTTCCCGGGCTTCAAGATCTGGTCGCGCGCGCAGGCTGACATCGATCGCGTCTGGGCGATCTGGCGCGACTGCCTGGAGAAATCGGGCGGGCCCTTCCTGTTCGGCGAGACCCGCACCATGGCTGATGCGATGTACGCCCCGGTGGTGACGCGCTTCGTGACCTACAACGTCAAGCTCGATCCGCGGCAGCAGGCTTATGCCGATACCATCATGGCCATGCCGGAGATGAAGGAATGGATCGCGGCGGCCAAGGACGAGCCGGCCGAGATCGAGGAGCTCGAGGTCGAATATTAGGCAGGCGGGGTGCCATCTGCCTGTTTTGGGAGCGAGCATCCAACCGCCGCACCCCGCAGTCATGTCATTGAAGCCGTTAACGTTTGACGCCCGTGGCCGGCTGGGCTGGCTCACGCGCTGCGCAGATATTGTGTGCGCGCGCTGGCTGCTTGCGACATCTAGCCGTGAACAGGCGCGTACGGGGGCCTACGGCTGATTCGGACGTGATTCGTTCGGGCCGCGTTCCGAAGGTTAAGCCGGGACGCGGCCCCGTTGCATTTTGAGACAGAAATCAGTGCTCAGGCCACGCCCGAATGCTTCATGCGCGGGACGCGCCAGCCGATGACGGTTGCTTCGACTGCGACGCCGGCCGCGTGGTTCTGCCAGCGTCCCTCGACATAGCGGCAGGCGAACGGCAGCTGATAAGTCCCGCTGTGGTCCTCGCACAGCACTTCGACTGCAAGGCCAGGCGGCGGTTCTCCGGCGCCGTCAAATTCCGCCAGTCGTCTGTCGCGCGTTGCCATCAAAAACTCCCCTAAACAAAGCCGCGGAAGGAGCGCCCATTTCCTCCGCGTGCAGATCATCGCTCCCCGTCTGAGGGAACAGCGCAAGCTCAACGCGAGAATGCGGTGCGAGTGTGGTAGCCTCGACAGGCTGCGTGCAAAAAGCGCACATTGCCGTGATTGATTTGACGAGGAACCTGCATGCTGCTTCGAAGCGCCGGCGTCTGTTTCGCGATGTCACTGCTCGCCACGCTGGCGATTGCGCCGGTCCGCGCGCAGGACGTGCCCGGCATCGAGATCTGCACCGTCGAGAAGACCATGGAGCGCCGCACCAGCTGCCTCCAGAGCAACGTCGACTTCCTGCAGAAGACGATCACCAAGCTGAACCTCGATCACCAGCAGAAGCTGGACGCCGCGGGTCGCCAGATCGACGCGTTGAAGACGACCGTGGCCGGCTTTCAGAAGATGCTCGGCGATCTCCAGGCCGCGCAGGCGAAGACCGCTGAGGATGTGAAGAAGAAACAGGATGCGCCGCCGCCGAAGGATGCGGCGAAATAGGCGCCGCGCTCAGGCGACGCGATATCGCTCCATCACGCTGCGGTCGGGCTCATAACCGAGCCCAGGTCCGGTCGGCACCGCGACATGGCCGGTGGCATCGACATCGGCGCGGCCGCCC
The DNA here is from genome assembly GCF_023100905.1 of Bradyrhizobium sp. 4. Taxonomy (NCBI): domain Bacteria; kingdom Pseudomonadati; phylum Pseudomonadota; class Alphaproteobacteria; order Hyphomicrobiales; family Nitrobacteraceae; genus Bradyrhizobium; species Bradyrhizobium sp. 4. The sequence continues at coordinate 6,063,190 of NZ_CP064686.1, read as the reverse complement.
CACAGGCAGGCCTCGCGCTTCAGGTAAAACATCTCGACGAAGCCGTCGTCGCGCCCCGCCAGCAGATGCAAGGTCGCCAGCAGGCCGGGGCCGAAATACGGGGAGTGCGGAACGATCTTGACGCCGACCCGATCTGCGAGCGCCCCAACCTTCAGGAATTCCGTGATGCCGCCGACCTTGATCACCGACGGCTGGGCGTGGCTGACCGCGCCCGCATCCATCATCTGGCGGAATTGATATTCCGTGCAGGCGTTCTCGCCGGCGGCGACGCCGAGCCCGCCCTTGCTGCGGACCTCGGCGAGCGCCGCAAAATCCTCCGGCGGCCAGACCGGCTCCTCCAGGAACATCGGCTGCGCGTCCCGGCATGTCCTGGCGAACGCGATCGCCTCTTCGCCTGACAGCGGGCAGTTCATGTCGACCATCAGCGGAATGCCGGGCCCGATCGCCGCGCGCGCGGCAAACACCGCCGGCGCCGTGGTCTCGTGCAGCTTGATGGCGCCGTAGCCGAGCGCCAGCGCCTTCTTGCATTCGGCGGCGATGTTGTCGGGCGAGCCGATCCGCAACAGGCTCGCATAGGCCGGAATGGCCGGGCGCCTGGTGCCGCCGAGCAGGCGATGCACCGGCACGCTCTTGATCTTGGCGGCGAGGTCCCACAGCGCGATGTCGAACCCGGAGATCGCGAACATGGTGATGCCGTATCGGCCGAACAGATGCAGGTTACGCTGGATCTGCTCCATCACCGCCGGAATGCCGGCAGCATCGGGAACCTCCAGCCCCCGCGCCTGCGGTGCGATCATTTCCTCCACGGCACTGCGCGTGGTGCGGGGGCAGACATAGGCGAAGGCATCGCCCCAGCCGGTCAACCCGGCGTCGGTGGTGACCTCGACCATCACCATGTCGAGGGCCGTGATGGCGGAGGCGCCCTGACGGAAGCTCGCGACACCGGCGTCATAGGGGATGCGGATATGGTGCGCCCGCACATCGGTGATCTTCATGACGCAGTTCCTCCTGCTTTCTCGTGAGCGGTTGCCAGGACGTCCCGAGTGTAGCCATGAACGCCCGGACGTTGCCAGTGGCTGTTCCGGCGTTATCATCTTGCGGGACCGCAACGCCGATCAAGCGAAGCCTGCGGACTTCCGTGCACCATGGTCGCGCTTCGAACGAGAAACGCCATGAACCCAGCCCAGCGCGCGCTCTGGTATGTCGAGAGCCATCTGGCCGAGCCGATGACGCTCGATGAGATCGCGGCGATATCCGGCGTGTCGCGGTTCCACATCGTGCGCGCGTTTGCTGCCGCGACCGGCCTGCCGGTGATGCGGTACGTGCGCGCGCGGCGGCTGAGCGAAGCGGCGCGCAGTCTTGCGAACGGCGCGCCGGACATCCTGTCGCTGGCGCTGGAGGCCGATTACGGCTCGCACGAAGCATTCACCCGCGCGTTCCGCGACCAGTTTGGCACCACGCCGGAAGCGGTGCGGGCCGCGCAATGCACCGGCCATCTCAAGCTTCAGGAGCCGATCCTCATGGACTCGACCATCTCCGACAAACTCGCCACCCCGCGCTTCGAAACCACAAAGGCCTTCCTCGTCGCAGGCATCAACGAGCGCATCTCCTGCGACAACGGCGCGGCCATTCCAGGTCTGTGGCAGCGCTTCCACCGGGAGGTCGGCGACATTCCCGCGCGCGTTGGACCGGTCGCCTATGGCGTCTGCTGCAACGGCGACGATGCCGGCAATTTCGACTACATCGCCGGCGTCGAGGTCGGCGATTTCTCCGAACTGCCGCGCCGCTTCGGCCGTATCCGTATCCCCGAGCAGCGCTATGCGGTGTTCACCCACGCCGACCACGTCGCCTCGATCAGGCGCACCGTCAACGCGATCTGGAATCAGTGGCTGCCGGCCTCCGGCCTGAAGGCTGCGGATGCGCCGAACTTCGAACGCTACGACGAGAAATTCGATCCCGCCACCGGCAATGGCGGCCTGGAGATTTGGATACCCGTGCGAGATTAGCGCGCAACGCTGGCATACCATCCCGCTTGCTTGGCAAGCCCCGGCGACTTTGTCATAACCGCAGGCAATCTTGCGTGTGGGGCCGTGCCGGACATCCCGTGCAAGTCATAACAAGCAGCCGGGAGGGTCCACATGTCCAACGTCCGAGTTCTCGCCACCGACCTCGAATTTCCCGAAGGGCCGGTCGTGATGCCGGACGGCTCGGTTGTGCTGGTGGAAATCCGCGGCCAGCGCCTGACCCGAATCCATCCCGACGGGCGCAAGGAGATCGTCGCGAAGATTCCGGGCGGCCCGAACGGCGCAGCCCTCGGCCCCGACGGCAAGATCTACATCTGCAACAATGGCGGCTTCTCCTGGATCCCGACCCGCAACATGATCATGCCGGGTCCGCAGCCCGACGATTATCTCGGCGGCTCGATCCAGCGCGTCGATCTCCAATCGGGCAAGATCGAGACCGTCGTGACGAAATGCGGCGAGCACGATCTGCGTGGGCCGAACGATCTGGTGTTCGACAAGCAGGGCGGCCTCTGGTTCTCCGATCTCGGCAAGCGCCGCGCGCGCGAGATGGACGTCGGCGGCATGTATTATCTCAAGCCCGGCATGAAAGAGATCGTCGAGGTCGTGCACGGCATACTGCCGGCGAACGGCATCGGCCTGTCGCCGGACGAGGCCACCGTCTATATCGCGGAGACGCCCACCGGCCGGCTCTGGGCCTACGAGCTCTCCGCGCCCGGCACGCTGAAGCCGCGCGACGTGATCTATCGCGGCGAGCGCGGCAAACCGATCTGCGGCCTCGGCGGCTACCAGATGTTCGACTCGCTGGCGGTCGAAGCGAACGGCAATGTCTGTGTCGCCACCCTCGTCTCCGGTTGCATCTCGGTGATCGCGCCCGATGGCACCCTGGTCGAGCAGGTCCCGACCGGCGACCGCGTCACCACCAACATCGCCTTCGGCGGTCCCGAGCTGAAGACCGCCTACATCACGCTCTCAGGCAAGGGCGAACTGATCGCGATGGACTGGCCGCGTGGCGGTTTGCCGCTCAATTTCCTAAACAAGTAAACGGTGCTAGTGACCGTCATTGCGAGCGAAGCGAAGCAATCCAGGAATGCGTCCGCGGTGACAGTCTGGATTGCTTCGTCGCTTCGCTCCTCGCAATGACTAAAAGAGAGTTTCAAATGCCCTGGCCTGATCCCATTACCCTGCGCGGACAGCATGCCGGTCTGGAGCCGTTGTCGCATCAGCACCGCGAGGGGCTGATCGAGGCCGTGAAGGACGGCGAGCTCTCCACCATCTGGTACACCGCGATTCCGACGCCGGACAACATGAGCAAGGAAATCGACCGCCGGCTCGGTCTTCAGGCCGCGGGCTCGATGCTCCCCTTCACCGTGTTCGATGGCAGCGGCAAGATCGTGGGCATGACGACCTACATGAACATCGATGCCGCCAACCGCCGCGTCGAGATCGGCTCGACATGGTATGGCAAGAGCGCGCAGCGCGGCCCGCTCAACACGCAGTGCAAGCTGCTGCTGCTCACCCACGCCTTCGAAACCCTGGACTGCATTGCGGTGGAATTCCGCACCCACTTCTTCAATCACCAGAGCCGTCGCGCCATCGAGCGCCTGGGCGCCAAGCAGGACGGCATCCTGCGCAGCCACCAGGTCGCGCCGAACGGCACGCTCCGCGACACCGTGGTCTACAGCATCACCGCGGCCGAATGGCCGACCGTGCGAATGCATTTGAATTATCAACTCAATGACAAGCCGCGCTAGAGGCGGCCGAGGCACCATGGACAGATTTGATTATGTGATCGTCGGCGCGGGCTCCGCCGGTTGCGTGCTCACCAGCCGGCTGAGCGAAGACCCTGCTACCAGCGTCTGCGTACTCGAGGCGGGCCCGAGCGACTGGCATCCCTACATCCATCTGCCGGCCGGCTTCATCAAGACCTTCCACATGAAGAGCATCAACTGGGCCTACCAGCAGGAGGTCGGGCCCTGGACCGGCGGGCGCAGCATCTACGCGCCGCGCGGCAAGACGCTCGGCGGCTCGTCCTCGATCAATGGCCATATCTACAATCGCGGCCAGCGCATGGATTTCGACACCTGGGCGCAGATGGGCAATCGCGGCTGGGGCTATGCCGACGTGCTGCCTTACTTCCGGCGGCTGGAGAAGCGCGTCGGCGAGGGCGAGGATGTTTATCGCGGCCGCGACGGCAATCTCACCGTCACCACCATGAACTGGCGCGATCCACTTTGCGAAGCCTTCATGGAAGGCGCGGTGAGCCTCGGGATTCCGCGCAATCCCGACTACAACGGCAAGACCCAGGAAGGCGTCTCCTACTGCCAGCGCACCATCGATAGGGGCTTGCGCGTCTCCGGCGCCACCGCGTTTCTGAAGCCCGCGATGAAGCGTCCGAACGTGCATGTCCACACCCACGCGCACGCGACCGAGATCATCTTCGAGGGCAAGCGCGCCGTCGGCGTGCGCTACATGAAGGGCGGTAGTGGCGGCACGCCGGTCGAAGTGCGCGCCAACAAGGAAGTGATTCTCTCCGGCGGCACTTATAATTCGCCGCAGCTGTTGCAGCTCTCCGGCATCGGCTCGCCAGATTTGTTGAGCGCCCACGGCATCGCCGTGCGTCACGCGCTTCCGGTCGGCGAAGGCCTGCAGGACCATTACGCGCCGCGAACGGTCGCGCGCGTCAAAGACATCAGGACCATCAACGAGCTTCGCCGCGGCTGGCGTCTCTGGGTCGAGGCGATGAAATGGGCGACCGCGCGCAAAGGCCTGCTGTCGCTGTCGCCGACCATGGTCTATTGCTTCTGGCATTCCGGCGAGAGCGCCGACAGCTCCGACTTGCAGCTCACCTTCACGCCGGCGTCCTACAAGGAAGGCGTGCAGGGCCAGCTCGAGGACGAGCCCGGCATGACCGTCGCGTCCTGGCAGCAGCGTCCGGAGAGCCGCGGCTATGTCCGGATCCGCTCGTCAGATCCGTTTGCGCCGCCGATCATCCAGACCAATTATCTCGACGCCGAGCTCGACCGCCGCGTCATCGTCGGTGGCATGAAGCTGGCGCGGCGCCTGCTGAAGAGCGCGCCGCTGTCGCCCTATTACGCCTACGAGGATTTCCCGGGCCCGAACATCAACACCGACGACGAGTTCTTGGCCGCCGCCACCGAACGCGGCACCACCACCTTCCACCCCGGCTGCACCTGCCGCATGGGCCCGGCGGACTCCACCTGGGCGGTGGTCGACGACCAGCTCCGAGTTCACGGGTTGCAAGGTCTCCGCGTCATCGACGCCTCCGTGATGCCACGCATGATCTCGGCGAACCTCAATGCCTCAACTATGATGATCGCCGACCGCGCCTCGGACCTGATCCGCGGCAAGCAGCCGATGGAAGCCGCGCGCGTGCCGGATGCGGCGGTGGCGTAGCAAGGTCTCGTGCCCCAGACGCAGCGCACCGCTTCCCCAGCGATGCGAAGCATCGTCCGGTGCAGCTGTGCGCTGCAGAGCCGGAGGCCCATCTCACGCGACCTTGGTCCGCCCCTCGCGATTTGAAACGCGAGTTCGAGAGGGCGATGCTCGCCCTTGCTCCGTCATTGCGAGCGCAGCGATGCAATCCAGGATCTTTCCGCGGAGGCAGCCTGGATTGCTTCGCTGCGCTCGCAATGACGAGGTGGAGAGAGTGCGCCACACTCTCGGTGTCATCGCCCGGCTTGACCGGGCGATCCAGTATTCCAGAGGCGGTTATGATTGAGTCGAGAAGCCGCGGCGTACTGGATTCCCCGCCTTCGCGGGGAATGACACCGGAAGGTGGCGCGGCAGCGGAGTGCGCTCGAACCTATACTTCCCTCCGACTCAGGAACGCGAGTCGCTCGAACAGATGCACGTCCTGCTCGTTCTTGAGCAGCGCGCCGTGCAGCGGCGGGATCAGTTTTCGCGGGTCGCGTTCGCGCAGCTGCTCGACGCTCATGTCTTCGTTGAGCAGCAGCTTGAGCCAGTCGAGCAGCTCCGAGGTCGACGGCTTCTTCTTCAGGCCGGGCACCTCGCGGACCTCGAAGAAAATGCGCAAGGCTTCCTCGACCAGCTGCTTCTTGATGTTGGGGAAGTGGACGTCGACGATTCGGGTCATGGTGTCGGCGTCGGGGAACTTGATGTAGTGGAAGAAGCAACGGCGCAGGAACGCGTCCGGCAGCTCCTTCTCGTTGTTGGAGGTGATCATCATGATCGGGCGCTGCTTGGCCTTGATCGTCTCGCCGGTCTCGTAGACATGGAATTCCATGCGGTCGAGCTCGAGCAGCAAATCGTTCGGGAATTCGATGTCGGCCTTGTCGATCTCGTCGATCAGGAGGACCGGGCGCTGCTCGGCGGTGAAGGCATCCCACAGTTTGCCGCGCTTGATGTAGTTCTTGATGTCGGACACGCGGGCATCGCCGAGCTGGCTGTCGCGCAGGCGCGACACCGCGTCGTATTCGTAAAGGCCCTGCTGCGCCTTGGTAGTGGACTTGATGTGCCAGGTCAGGAGCGGGGCGTTCAGCGCCTTCGCCACCTCCTCCGCCAGCACCGTCTTGCCGGTGCCGGGCTCGCCCTTGATGAGCAGCGGGCGCTCCAGCACGATCGAGGCATTGACCGCGACCTTGAGATCGTCGGTCGCGACATAGTCCTTGGTGCCGGTAAATTTCATCGTGCGTCCTTGTTGGTCGTCGTCCCAGGAATTGCCAGTTTCATGGCCCTGGTCCAACAAACGGAACGGCCGCGCGTGGCGGCCGTTCCTGGTTCGGTCAGGCTTTCAGACCCGTTTTATCAGCGAAAGGATGACGAGCACAATCACCGCGCCGATCGTGGCATCCACGATGGCCCCGACCGTGCCGGTTGCGAGCTGGATATGCAGCTGAGGCAGAATCCAGCTGGCCACGAGTGCACCGATGATGCCGACGACGATGTTGCCGATCAGCCCAAATCCCGCCCCATGGACAATCTTGCCGGCAAGCCAGCCTGCGATCGCGCCAATGATGAGCGCTGCGAGAATTCCCATTGCAAACGTCCCCAAAACAACCCCGTGAGACAACCAATTCTAGAGCAAAAAGCCTCCCGGTCCAGCGCAGAGCAGTGGCCTCCGCCCCTTGACGTTCGCCCCCCGACGGGCAATCTGTCACCCATGTTCCTGCAATTCTTCACTTCTCTGCGCGATGCGCAGGTCCCCGTGACGCTGCGCGAATACCTCACGCTGATGGAGGCGCTCGACGCTGATCTTGCGGACTACTCGGTCGAGAATTTCTACTATCTCTCGCGCACCTCGCTGGTGAAGGACGAGCGCAACCTCGACAAGTTCGACCGCGTCTTCGGCACCGTCTTCAAGGGGCTGGAAAGCCTGCTCGACGCCATGGAGGGGGCCGAGATCCCCGAGGAGTGGCTGAAGAAGCTCGCCGAAAAATACCTCACCGAGGACGAGAAGAAGCAGATCGAGGCCATGGGCTGGGACAAGCTCATGGAGACCCTGAAGAAGCGCCTCGAGGAGCAAAAGGGCCGCCATCAGGGCGGCTCGAAGTGGATCGGCACCGCCGGCACCTCGCCGTTCGGCGCCCATGGCTACAATCCCGAAGGCATCCGCATCGGCCAGGACAAGAACCGCAACAACCGCGCCGTGAAGGTGTGGGACAAGCGCGAGTTCAAGGATCTCGACGGCAATGTCGAGCTCGGCATCCGCAACATCAAAGTGGCATTGCGTCGCCTGCGCAAGTTCGCGCGCACCGGCGCGCCTGACGAACTCGATCTCGATACCACCATCCGCGAGACCGCCAATCACGGCTATCTCGATGTGCACATGCGGCCCGAGCGGCGCAACGCGGTGAAGCTGCTGGTGTTCTTCGACATCGGCGGCTCCATGGACGCGCATATCGAGCAGGTCGAGGAGCTGTTCTCGGCCGCGAAGAGCGAGTTCAAACACATGGAGTATTTCTACTTCCACAACTGCCTCTATGAAGGCGTGTGGAAGCAGAACAAGCGTCGCTTCACCGACCGCACGCCGACCTGGGACGTGCTGCATAAATACCCGCACGACTACAAGATCGTGTTCGTCGGCGACGCATCGATGTCGCCCTACGAGATCATGGTGCCCGGCGGCTCGGTCGAGCACGTCAACGAGGAGCCCGGCTCGGTCTGGCTCGACCGCATCATCCGCACCTATCCGCATTCGGTGTGGCTCAATCCCGTGCAGCAGAAGCACTGGGACTATTCGGAATCCACCACCATCATCAAACGCATCTTCGCCAACCGCATGTACCCGATCACGATCGAGGGGCTTGAGGGTGCGATGAAGGAATTGACGCACTAGCTCGCGCTCCGCGCGCCCCGGAATGACAACAAGAGGGAGGACCACGTGCCCCAGACCATCACCCGCGGCATCAAGGCGCTGATCGACGAGGCCAATGCCGAGATCGAGACGCTCACCGCCAAGGACGCCATCGAGATCTCGAAGAACGGCGACGTCGTCATCGTCGATATCCGCGATCCCCGCGAGATCGAGCGCGACGGCCGCATCCCCGGCGCGTTCGCCTGCACCCGCGGCATGCTCGAATTCTGGATCGATCCGCAGAGCCCTTATGCGAAGCCGGTGTTCCAGGAGGACAAGAAGTTCGTGTTCCATTGCGCCGGCGGCTTGCGCTCTGCGCTCGCCGCCAAGACCGCGCAGGACATGGGCCTCAAACCCGTCGCCCACATCGCCGGCGGCTACGCCGCCTGGCGCGACGCCGGCGGGCCGACTCAACAGTGGGAGCCGAAGAAGAAGGGGTGAGGGTGCTGCGCTGCCGCTCCAATCTCCGGCGTCATTCCCCGCGAAAGCGGGGAATCCAGTACGCGGCGGCCTTTCGGCCCAATCGCAATCGCCTCTGGAATACTGGATCGCCCGTTCCTAGTGCGCAATTGCGCACTGGCCGGGCGATGACAGCGGAGTTGGATGCACACTGCTTCAACCTCGCTCACGTTGCGCTAGCCCGGAATGACAAGAAAGACCTCGCATGACCACCGATCCCCTCGTCTCCACCGAATGGCTCGCCGCCCACATCAACGATGCCAACATCAAGGTGCTCGACGCCAGCTTCAAGCTGCCCGGCGTGCTGCCATTGCCGAAGGATGATTACCTCGCCGCGCATCTGCCAGGCGCAGTGTTCTTCGACGTCGACGCGGTCTCGGACCATTCCAACCCGCTGCCGCACATGTATCCGAGCGCCGAGCAGTTCGGCCACGACGTCGGTCATCTCGGCATCTCCAATGCCGACACCGTCGTGATCTACGATGCCGGCGGCTGGGTCGCTGCTCCCCGCGCGTGGTGGATGTTCCTGGCTTTCGGCCATAGCAATGTGCGCATCCTCAATGGCGGCCTGAAGAAGTGGCGCGCCGAGGGGCGTCCCGTCGAGAGCGGCGAGGCGAAGCCGAAGCCAGCGACATTCAAGGCGAGCTACGATTCCAAGTGCGTGCGCAGCATGCAGCAATTGATCGCCAACGTCGAAAGCCGTGCCGAGCAGGTGATCGACGCGCGCGCCGCCGACCGGTTCGAGGGACGGGCGCCGGAGCCGCGCGCGGGCATTCGCTCCGGCCATATCCCGGGCGCGCGCAACGTGCCCTACAATCTTCTGTTCGACGCCGCGACCGGCACGATGAAGCCGCTCGATGATCTCCGCGCCGCCTTCACGGGCGCCGGCGTCAAGCTCGATGCCCCGATTGTGACGAGCTGCGGCTCCGGCGTCTCCGCCGGCGTGCTGACGCTGGCGCTCTATCGCCTCGGCATCACCGACACCGCGCTCTATGACGGCTCGTGGTCGGAATGGGGGCAGGAAAAGGGACCGCCGATCGCGACGGGGCCAGCGTAACCCTACTGACGTGCGCGCGCGGTCGTCGTCGCGGCGAGTGTGGGTTGCGGCTGCCCAAACGGATCGAGTTGCTGAACAGGCGGCGGCGGACGCCGGACAATGCGGCGGCGCTTCTTCACGCGATGCGCCCGCGGCTTGGTCGCCTTGCTCTCCGGCGAACCGCTGTCGGCCTTAGAGTCGGCCTTGGTCTTCGCCGGCGGATCCTTCCAGGCCGTGGTCGCCGGGTCGTTCAATGCGGCGAACTTCGCGCTCGCCATGTCGAACGTGGACGAAGCCGGGGCTCCGCTGGGGGCGGCAGGTGCTGGTTTGCTCGTGAGAGCGATCGAAACGGCCTTGGTCTCGGCGATGGATGCGCTGGCGTCGGCCGGAGTAAGCGTGTTGCTTGAGGCCGGCGCCGCGGCGTCCATCGTCCTCTCGGCCTTGGTCTCGGCCTCGACATTGGCCGGCTCGGCCGGGACGTCGGCCGGAGGTGCAGCGACCTGCGGCTGACCGTCGGTCTCAGTCGTCAGCGCGACGACCTGTTCGGGCTCGCTCATCGGCAGCGCGATGGTCGGGACTTGATCGCGCAGCGACGGTGTCGGATCGGTGGCTGCTTCCGGCTCGGCGCGCAGGACCGCGAGCACCGGCAGGGCCGGCTCGGGAGCCTGTGCAAACACCTGCTCCTGCGGACCATTCCGCCAGGAGGGGTTGCTGACATACTGCTCGTGGCTCGCCCGCAGCAGCGCGGCGGCGCCCAGGCCGAACACCAGGATGGAGGCTGACAGCAGGATCGCGGCAAACAGGAAGCGAAAGCCGGGAAGCATCGAGGGATTGCGAATTTCCGCCCCGGCGGCGAAGTGGCCAGGGCCCATGAGCCATCTGAACGCGGTGACGGTACTGCTTGCCGCGTTCGCCACGCGGGGATCGAAGCTCAAAGCGGAGGCGAATCAGGCTGATTCGAACATACCGCAACGATTCCGCGCCGTTCCGTAAAAAACGGAGCCGGCGACTCCTGCGATCTCGGGCGTGGGCTGATTTTCGTCCCCTGATGCAAGCAGGCAACGGTAGTCTTGCGGATCACAAATCGGCAAATCAGGCACAAATCCGCCTGTCATGTCTTGAATGTGCCGCTATCTTCCGTCATCTGGCCGTTAACGGTCCGGACGGGGCCCGGGGACTATACAAGAGCGATGATGATCAAACATTTTCTGACGATATGCGCTGCCGCAACAGTCGCTGCGGCGGGAACCTCGCTCGCGCAGGCCCAGAGCTATCCGGTCCAGCAGGCGCCGAACTATGGCGCGCCGGCCGAATATCGGCCCGGCGACCGCGCGCCGAGTTTCGACGCGCTCGACGATGAAGACGATTCGATGCCGCAGGCAGCGCTGCCGCCGCCCGGCCCGGATCCGCGCTACGGCCGTCCGCCCGGCGCTCCCCCGGTGTATTCCGCCGCGCCCCCACAGGGGCCGGTGATGTCGCCCGATGATCCCCGTTATGGCCGTCCCGCCGGCGCCCCCGTCTACTCGGCCGCGCCGCCGCAGGGGCCCGTGACATCACCCGACGATCCGCGCTACGGCCGCCCTGCCGGCCCGCCCGCGGTGATCTACGCCGATCGTCCGGCTCAGGCGCCCGGCAGTGACGGCCTGCGTCCGCCCGAGGCTGTCGGTGGTCCCGGCGCGACCGGAACGGTCCAGGCCGGGCAGCCGCCCGTGGGTGCCGACGGCCGGCCGATGGCGATCGCCTCGCTCCCGCCCGAGGAGCAGCCTGACGCTGCCCCGGCGCAGCTGCCGCAGAACCTGCGCCGCCAGGAAGTCTCGCTGGCGACCAAGGAGCCGGCCGGAACGCTCATCGTCGATACCCCGAATACCTACCTTTATTACGTGCTCGGCAACGGCCGTGCGATCCGCTACGGCGTCCGCGTCGGCCGCGACGGCTTCACCTGGACCGGCGTGCAGAAGATCACTCGCAAGGCCGAGTGGCCGGATTGGCATCCGCCGACGGAGATGATCGAGCGCCAGCCCTATCTGCCGCGCTTCATGGCCGGCGGTCCCGGCAATCCGCTCGGCGCCCGCGCGATGTATCTCGGCTCGACCGTCTACCGCATCCACGGCACCAACCAGCCCTCGACCATCGGCAAGTTCGTTTCCTCCGGCTGCATCGGCATGCTGAACGAGGACGTCTCCGATCTGTTCGATCGCGTCAAGGTCGGCACCCGCGTGGTCGTGATGCCGGGTGGTCCGCCGCCGGGAACTGCGACCGCATCCGCCGCGCCCGTGCCCGGTGCTGCCGGCCCCGCTCCGATGGCCGCACAGGCCGGCCCGGTCGGAGGCACCCAGCCGACAGTGGTGCCGCCGCTGCCCGCGCCCGTCACCGTGCGCTGAACTGGCCTCGCAAGAATTGATCTAGCAAGAATTGATCTGATGACGGCGCGTGGCCTTCGGTCACGCGCCGTCATCATTTGGCGCATGCGAGCATGTCTCGCTTGCGTATGCGCATGCCTTGCTTGAACGGCTCCGCACCTCGATTACGTCCGGGAGGATTGCAACGAATTGAGGAGCACAGGATGCGCATCTTTGTTGCGGGCGCGACCGGCGCGGTCGGTCAGTATCTTGTTCCGGCGTTTGTCGCCGCGGGTCATTCCGTGATCGGCACGACACGGAGTGCGGCAAAAACAGACCTTGTGCGGCGATTGGGTGCGGAGCCGGTCGTGGCCGACGGCCTCGATGCCGACAGCATGCGCGCTCCGGTGATTGCGGCAAAGCCCGACGCCGTCATCCACCAGATGACAGATCTCGCGGCCGCCACGGACCTCCGCCATTTCGATCGGGCTTTCGCGCGAACCAACGAGCTCCGCACCCGCGGAACCGACATTCTGCTGAATGCCGCACGCGAGGCGGGCGCCAGGCGCTTCATCGCGCAAAGCTTCTGCGGCTGGACCTTCAGTCGCGCCGGGGGAACGGTGAAGACCGAGACCGATGAGCTGGACTCGAATCCGCCGCGAGAGCTGCGACGCACGCTTGAGGCAATCCGTTATCTGGAGCGAAGCGTCACCGCTTCAACGAAACCGGAGGGCATCGTGCTGCGCTATGGATTCTTCTATGGACCAGGTACGGGCACGCTCTCGCCGGCGATGATCGACCAGCTGCGCCACCGGCGTGTGCCGGTGATCGGCGATGGCGGCGGCACGTGGTCGTTCATTCACACCGAAGATGCCGCCTCTGCCACGCTCGCCGCGCTTGAACGCGGACGCGCCGGCAGCATCTACAATATCGTCGACGATCATCCGGCGCAGGTGAAGGATTGGTTGCCCGCGCTGGCCGAACTCCTTGGTGCCAAGCCGCCGCGTCACATCCCCGCCTGGCTCGGCCGCCTGCTTGCGGGCGAGCACATTGTTGCGATGATGACGGAGGTGCGCGGAGCATCCAACGCCAAGGTCAAGCGCGAGCTCGGCTGGCTGCCGGCGCATGCCTCCTGGCGCCACAGCTTTGCCGATGCAGCGCGGCAGCCCGCCGGCCACCGCACGGCGGCCTGAGGCTTCAGGCCAGCTTCCGCGGCAGCCCGCTGCCCTTGGTGAAGGCGTCGATCGCCTCGACCATCTGGCCGTAATGGATGCGCAAGCCGTCCTCGGTGGCGTAGCCGAGATGCGGCGTCAGCACGAGGTTGTCGAGCTTGCGGAAGGGATGGTCCGTCGGCAGCGGCTCGACCGAGAACACGTCGATGCCGGCGCCTGCAATCCTCTTCTGCTGCAACGCCTCGAGCAGCGCCTGCTCGTCCACGATCGGCCCGCGCGCGGTGTTGACGACGAAGGCCGTCGGCTTCATCCGCGCGAGATCGGCAGCCCCGACCAGCCCGCGCGAGCGCTCGCTCAACACCACATGGATGCTGACGATATCGGCCTTGGAGAACAGCTCCTCCTTGGTGGCGTAGCCGACGCCGGCGTCCTTGCACTTCTCCGGGGTCAGGTTCGGGCTCCAGGCGATCACGTTCATGCCGAACGCCTTCGCGATATCAGCCATCTTGCTGCCGAGCTTGCCGAGCCCGACGACGCCGAGCGTCAATCCCTCGATCTCGACGCCGGCAAAGGCCTGCCAAGGCTCGCCCGCATGCATGCGTGCGTTCTCGCGGCCGATGCCGCGGGTCAGTTCCAGGATCAAGCCCATGGTGAGGGGCGCAGTCGGATCGCGCGAATATTGCGTGCCGCCGATCGTGATGCCGCGCGCCTTGGCGGCCTCCATGTCGATCGAGGCGTTGCGCATGCCTGATGTCAGCAGCAGCTTCAGCTTCGGCAGGCTTTCGAACAGGCTCTTCGGGAACGCGGTGCGCTCGCGCATCGCACAGACGATCTCGAAATCGGCCAGCGCGCTCGCCGCGGCCTGCTCGGAGGCGAAGGGGTGGCTGAACACGGTGACGTCGATCCGGTCGGACAGGCTTTGCCAATCGGCGACGTCGAGGGCGAGGTTGAAATAGTCGTCCAGAATTGCACAGCGCAGCCGCGTCATCAGCGTTCTTCCATGGCGAGAGGTGGAACCAGGCCATGGTTGCGCGCAATCAGGACCGTGCGCAAGCCGTTCGCGTCTTCAAAAATCCGACAGCTGATAAAGGCTCAGAGGTCGCGGGGCTTGAGCCGGAACGGCGCATTCATGCCGTGCTTGGCACGCCAGGCGGGGCCGGGGCCGCGCATGTAGTGCAGTTCGGGCCGGTAGGGATTGAAAGCGGGGGCGAAGAAGCGCTTCCAGAAGCCCTTGATCTCCGAGGCAAATGCGGCGGCGCTGCCGGCTTCCGCCGGAACGGGAAGGGAATGGGTCTCGATCATGGCCATGACGCTGTCTCGCTATGCTCCCGTTCATTCTGAGCGGGTGGCGCTGTTTCCGCGCGAAAACGAGCTTTGGCCTGATTTATTAAAAGATGGTTTCAATTGTCCGGATCAGCGGCGGGATGGTGTCCGTCCCGTATTCATCCGTGGTGAACGGAGGGAAAACATTGCCCTTTGGGGGCGGGATCGCTACATCGGCGGCAAGCAAATTTCCTCAAATCGAAGGTTTTCGGGACCGATGGCGCGCCAGTTCATCTATTTCATGCAGGGCCTGACCAAGAGCTACCCGACCCGGAAGGTGCTCGATAACATCCATCTGAGCTTCTACCCGGACGCCAAGATCGGCGTGCTCGGTGTCAACGGCTCGGGCAAGTCGACGCTGCTCAAGATCATGGCCGGCCTCGACAAGGAGTACAACGGCGAGGCCTGGGTCGCCCAGGGCGCCCGCGTCGGCTATCTCGAGCAGGAGCCGCATCTCGATCCGGCACTCAGCGTGCGCGAGAACGTCATGCTGGGCGTCGCCAAACAGAAGGCCATCCTCGATCGCTACAACGAGCTGGCGATGAACTACTCCGAGGAGACCGCCGACGAGATGACCAAGCTGCAGGACGAGATCGAGGCCCAGGGCCTCTGGGATCTCGACAGCAAGGTCGACCAGGCCATGGACGCGCTGCGCTGTCCGCCCGACGATGCCGACGTGTCGAAACTCTCCGGCGGTGAGCGCCGCCGCGTCGCGCTGTGCAAGCTGCTGCTCGACCAGCCTGAGTTGTTGCTGCTGGACGAACCGACCAACCATCTCGACGCGGAATCGGTGTCGTGGCTGGAAGGCCATCTGCGCAACTATCCCGGCGCGATCCTGATCGTCACCCATGACCGCTACTTCCTCGACAACGTCACGAGCTGGATTCTCGAGCTCGATCGCGGCAAGGGCATTCCCTACGAGGGCAATTACTCGTCCTGGCTGCAGCAGAAACAGAAGCGGCTCGAGCAGGAGGGCCGCGAGGACGCTGCGCATCAGAAGACGCTCGCCCGCGAGCAGGAATGGATCGCGTCCTCGCCGAAAGCCCGCCAGGCCAAATCCAAGGCGCGTTATCAGCGCTATGACGAGCTCCTGAAGCAGGCGAGCGAAAAGCAGACACAGACCGCGCAGATCACGATTCCGGTGGCCGAGCGCCTAGGTCAGAACGTGGTCGACTTCGAAGGGCTCAGCAAAGGTTTCGGCGATCGCATGCTGATCGACGATCTCACTTTCAAGCTGCCGCCCGGCGGTATCGTCGGCGTGATCGGCGCCAACGGCGCCGGCAAGACCACGCTGTTCAGGATGATCACCAAGCAGGAACAGCCGGACAAGGGCACCATCACGGTCGGCGAGAGCGTTCATCTCGGTTACGTCGACCAGTCGCGCGACGCGCTCGATGGCAGCAAGAACGTGTGGGAGGAGATCTCCGGCGGCAACGAGCTGATCCTGCTCGGCAAGAGAGAAGTCAATTCACGCGGCTATTGTTCGTCGTTCAACTTCAAGGGCGCCGACCAGCAGAAGAAAGTCGGCGCGCTCTCCGGCGGTGAACGCAACCGCGTGCACCTTGCGAAAATGCTGAAATCCGGCGCCAACGTGCTGCTGCTCGACGAGCCGACCAACGACCTCGACGTCGACACGCTGCGTGCGCTCGAAGAGGCGCTGGAGGATTTCGCCGGGTGCGCCGTCATCATCAGCCATGATCGCTGGTTCCTCGACCGCATCGCGACCCACATCCTGGCCTTCGAAGGCGACAGCCATGTCGAATGGTTCGAGGGCAACTTCCAGGACTACGAGAAGGACAAGATGCGCCGGCTCGGCCAGGACAGCATCATTCCGCATCGCGTGAAGTACAAGAAGCTGACGCGGTGATCTCGGCATGATGCGGCGGGTGCTCATAGCTGCGGTGATCGCTATCACCTGCGGCCTGTCGCCCGCCCGCGCCGCTGATGCCGCCTTCACGCAGTTCATCGCCTCGCTGTGGCCGGAGGCGGAGGCCGCTGGCGTATCGCGCGCGACGTTCGAACGAGAAACGCGCGGCCTCGAGCCGGATTACAAGCTGCCGGATCTGATCCTGCCGGGGCGGCCCGCGACCGGGGCGCCGTCGCAGGCCGAGTTCGTGCAGGTGCCGGCGGACTATGTCAGGGAAGCCTCGATCGCGCGGCTTGCGGGCGAGGGGCAGCGGCTGCTGCAAAAATATCGTCCGGCCCTGACCGAGATCGAGAAGAGCTCGGGCGTGCCGGCCACCGTCATGCTGGCGATCTGGGGCCGCGAGACCGACTATGGCCGCTACACACTGCCTTACGATCTCGTGCGCGTGCTGGCGACGCAGGCCTATGTCGGCCGTCGCAAGGACACCTATCGCAACGAGTTCATCCTCTCGCTGAAAATTCTCGGTGACGGCGTGGTGACACGCAAGGACATGCGCTCGTCCTGGGCCGGCGCGACCGGGCTCACGCAATTCCTGCCGTCCGAATATTACAAGCACGGCGTCGATTTCGACCGCGACGGCCGCATCGACATCTGGCATTCGGTGCCGGATGCGCTGGCCTCCGCCGCGCAGCAGCTCGTCAACAAGGGCTGGCAGAGCGGCGTGCGCTGGGCTTACGAGGTGCAGGCACCGGCCAAGGTCGATTGCACCGCCGGCGTGCCCGAGGTGACGAAGCCGATCGGACAGTGGCTGCGCGAAGGCTTTGTGCCGGTGCGTGGACAAAAGCTCACTGCCGCCGAGCAGGCCCAGCCGGCCTCGCTGCTGCAACCCGAAGGCATCTACGGCCCGTCCTTCCTGACCACGAAGAACTACTTCGTCATCAAGGAATACAATTTCTCCGATCTCTACGTGCTGTTCGTCGGCCATCTCGCCGACCGCATGACGAGCCCGCAACCGTTCGCGACGCCGTGGTCTGCCTCGAAGCAATTGCGAACCAGAGATGTCGAGGCGATGCAGCGCGGGCTCACGCGCGCGGGGCTCTACAAGGACAAGATCGACGGCAAGGCGGGCATGCAGACGCGCGCTGCGCTCGGCGCCTACCAGAAGTCCGCAGGCCTCAAGGTCGATTGCTGGCCGAGCGAAGAGGTGCTGCGCTCGATCCAGGCGGCGCCGTAGGCACAGGGCCAGCCAAAAGAAAAAAGCCCGGCCGAGGTGCTCGGCCGGGCTTCGATCGCGGCGCTCATGAGCGCCATGCGATCAGATCAGTAGCAAACGCGAACCGGGCGGACGGTCCAGCCGTAGCCGTCCCAGTAGCGCTGGCGCTGCCAGTAGCAGGGCGGCGGCGGCGGGCCGGGCTCGGCCACGTAAACCGGTCCACCATAGGCGGGACGGCTCGATGCGATTGCGCCGCCGACGATCGCGCCGCCGATCAGGCCGGCTGCGATGCCGACGCCGACGCCGTCATGGGCCTGGGCGGATGGCGTAGCGGTCACCAGCGAACCGGCGATCGTCGCAACCGTGAGGGCGGCAACTAAAGTCTTCTTCATACTCTTGGCTCTCCTGAGAGATGGATGCTCCTTGTTAGGAGCGCCCGGGGTTCAAAGGTTCACGCAGACTCTGATGGAAATGGCCTTGCAGCTAGGAAGCGCGCAAATGGTCAATCTGCGGTAAACGCGCACGGAGCTGTGACGAGAAAAAGCGGTCTTTTTCAGGCCCCTAGATGAACGGCGCATCTGGAATGAACCGGCTTGGGGCGACTTCAGCCACAGACTCTGGCGCGGCGGACGCGCCAGGCATAACCGTCCCAGAAGCGCTGCTTCTGCCAGACGCAGCCGTTGCCGTAATAGTCGTCGGCGACGTAGCCCGGGCCCGGCGCGTAGTAGCGCGGCGGATAGTAGCCCGGGCTATATCCCGGACCATATGCGTAGCCGGGGCCAGGGCCGGGCCCGTAATAGTACGGAGAGGCCAGCGCCCCACCGACAATGGCGCCCCCGATGATTCCGGCTGCCACGCCCGCGGCAACGCCGCGTTGCGCCTGGGCTGGTGTAGCGGCGCTAAGGGCCACAGCGGCGACGGCAGCGATTGCCAGGAGCGACTTCTTCATTGACTGACCTTTCAAGCAAAACACGCGGGAACTCTTTGGGGGTAAAGTTCCATACTTCGATTGAATGATCAATGAACGGCACCTTTGCCGGGGGCGACCAATTAACATGGACCGCAGCTCTGCCAGGGGAGGGCGATGATGGGCAACGCGATGATAAATGCATTGATCGCTGCCGGGATCGTCGTCGCAATCGGCTACGGCTGGATCACCCATCTCCAGAACCGCGGCCAGCGGCGCTCCCGCGCCGGGGCCAGCGGCAATAGCGGTGGCGACACTTCCGCGGGCACGAGCGACGGCTTCTCATTGGGGAGCTGGTTTTCCAGCGACAGTTCCGGCAGCGCGACCGACGGCGGCAGCTGTTCCAGCAGCGATGGCGGCAGTAGTGGCGGAGATTGCGGGGGCGGCGGCGATGGTGGAGGCGGCGGAGGCGACTAGATCCGCCGCAATCTTGATCCAGCGCAAGGCCCTATTTTAGAGCCGTTCTAGGCTGTTTCCGGGCTAGTTTGGAATAGCTTCAAATTCCGCTTTTTCCTTTTGCATCCGGCCGGCCCCTTAAATATCGATGATGGCGCATCACCAAAAGGGCCTGCCGCTTCCATGATCGTTTGTTCCTGTAACGTGCTGAGCGATGACGACATCCGCGCCGCCGTCGCCGAGTCCGACGACGCCGTGCGCCATGCCAAGCAGGTCTATGGATGTCTCGGCTGTAGCGCCGAATGCGGCCGCTGCGCTCGGACGATCAAGACCATTATCGACGAAGCGCTTGGCCCTTGTGCCTCGTCCTGCTGCTCCGGCTGCCCGCACAACCACACTGTGGCTGCCAATGACGAAACGGCCCAGCCGGCCGAGTTCGCCCTCGCGGCCTGCTGAAATCTTCCGCAACCCTGGCTGAGCTTTTCCCCGGCTGCGTCCCCGTAGCCGGTTGCCCCAGTCCTCAAACTCATTTAGAAGCGTTCTAAATTCGGTTTACGGCCGATTTGGACTGCAAGAGCTGGAGTGAACCATGCAGGGCGACGCAAAAGTTATCGACTATCAAGGCACTGCGTCACGAGCTGACTGCGATCAACCAGTACTGGCTGCACTACCGCTTCCTCGACAATTGGGGCCTGCGGGACATGTCCAAGGTCTGGCGCAAGGAGTCCATCGAGGAGATGGAGCACGCCGACAAGCTCACCGAGCGGATCCTGTTCTTCGACGGCTTCCCGAACATGCAGGTGCTCGATCCCTTGCGTATCGGCCAGAACGTCAAGGAGATCATCGAGTGCGATCTCGCCGCCGAGATGAGCGCGCGGGCGCTCTACCAGGAAGCGGCGACCTACTGCCACAGCGTCAAGGACTACGTCACGCGCGACCTGTTCGAGAAACTGATGAGCGACGAGGAGCACCACATCGACTTCCTCGAGACCCAGCTCGACCTGATCGGCCGCATCGGCCTCGAACTCTATACCCAGAAGCACGTTGGCGGGCTCGAGGGCGAGGGGCACTAGTTCGGCGCGTTAGCGCTGCCACAAACTCCGTGCCGGTCTGATGCGCAATTGCGCGCCAGGCCGGGACGACAGTCCACGACGCCAGCTACAACTGCGTCTTGTAGAGCTCTTCCACGATCTCCTGGCTCTGCGGCTCACCAAGGCCGGTCTGCTCGTGGACCACCTCGACGATGCTCGGCATTACCGAGCGCGGCACCTTCTCGGATGACCACAGCTTCGAGCGCATCAGGGCCTTGCCGCAGTGGAAATAGACTTCGCTGACGGCGACGTTCAGCACCGCGCGCGGCGACTTGCCAAATTCCACCATTGAGGCGAGCAGGTCCGGATCGGCCGACAGCGTGCCGCGACCGCCGACGCGCAGCGTCTCGTCGATGCCGGGGACGAAGAACAACAGATGCACGAAGCCCGAGCCCTCCACCACATTCCGAAAACTGTCGATCCGGTTGTTGCCGGAGCGATCAGGCATCAGCAGCTGGTTGGGGCCGGCGATGTGGACGAAGCCAACGCCGCCGCCGCGTGGTGAGGCATCGACGCTGCCATCGGCTCCCGACGTCGCGAGCACACAAAACGGCGACATCTCAATGAATTTTTTCGCGTGCGCATCGATCGCGGGGCGCGCTTTCGCGATCACGCGCGGGCTCGGCTGGGCATAGATGGTAGCGAGGTCTTCGGCGCAAAGATCAGTCACGAAGGTCTCCCTGGTGGAATGTCTGAGAATATCATCTCCCGGCGCGATCGCTATCCCCCTTGTCGCGCCGCCACGGCCAGTCGATCACGCCAGCGCAGTACAAAGCCCACCAGATCAGCACCGGCTGCAGCGCCAGTCGCGGCCCGTGATAGAGCCAGCTGTTGGGGATGGGTGGAAGGTCGATGCCCTCCAGGGCATGCTTGATGTTGGCCGGCCACACGCAAAGCGCATAGAGCGCGAGCGCAACGCCTGCCCACCAGCGCAGCGGCTTCGTCACCAGCGCAACCGCTCCTGCGATCTCGCAAACGCCAGTGATGAGGATCAACTGTGTTGCAAACGGAACCCAGGCCGGCGTGATCGCAAGCAGCTTGTCGGGGACCCGCAGATGCGCGATGCCGGCCACGATGTAAAACGCTGCCAGCACAAAGCGCATCACAGCGCGCGTTCTGTCGTTCGCAGGAGCCATCGGCCGAACTAGCACGCGCGGCGCCGAGGCGCTATCGCGCGCTACACCGCATCGGCCGGCACGAAGCAACTAATGATGACGGCGCCGCGGTGACGGACGTACCACACAACGGCCTGACCCACCGGATTGCCGCGGTCGCGGATGATGGCGCGCTCGGGCACCTCCATCCATTGTCCCTCGATCGGCACCCAATAGGCACCGCTGCGCACGTCGTACTCCGTGCGATGGCCGTCGGAGACATCACAGCAGGGCACGCCGTTCGGTGCGATCACGCTCTTGAACCAGGCGCGGATGTCGGGCGGGACGTGATCATATTGCCCGTTGTCGAACGCGAACGCGGCGCCCGTCAGTGCCGCGAGCCAAACGCACAGTGCGAGCCTGTGCATGCGATCCTCCTCATCGCGTGTCGTGCCGTTGGCGCGCGATTTTCCCACGCGTCGATTCGGACATCGACGCAATTAAGCCCGAGCCGTCAGCGTAATGCATGCTCAAATAATATGCGGGCTAGACGACCGTTGATGCGATGCAAAATCAGCGGCGCGCAGATTCGATCGTTTGCTGCGGCGCGGCTTGCAGAAATTGCTCGACCTGCTCGCTGTAGAATTTGGCGTTTCCGGTGGTGCCGTGGCCGCGCGTCTCGGTGCTTGCCGGGATGAGATACAGTTTGCTGTTCTTGACCCGCGTCATCGCAGCGTCCGTGATGCCGGTCTCAGGCGGATTGCGTTCGTCGTCGGCTGAATTGATCAGCAGCAGCGGCGCTTCGATGGCCCCCAGCTTCTCGCCGGCATTGTAGTCATGCGAGGACTCCCACTGGTAGACGAAGTCGTTGGCATCTGCCGTGATCGGCATGGCCAGCCGCTCGTCGACGATCTTGTCGGCCTTCGCCGCCGTCGGCGCCTGCGATTGATAGGCCAGCGTTCCACCGATGCTTGCAATGCCGTAGGCAGTGATGGCGTATTTCATCATGCGCGGCTGGCTGGTGTAATTGCCGCCGTTGTAGTCGGGGTCGCTGCGGATGGTGTCGAGCATGATCCGCCGCAGCATCCAGTTGCGCGACGCCATCTCGGTCGGCTGCGAGGCCATCGGGATCAGCGCGTCCATCGCCTTCGGATATTTCTCGCCCCACAGCCAGGTGTGCATGCCGCCCATCGAATTGCCGAAGACCAGCCGCAGATGCTTGACCCCGAGCCCTTCCGTCACCAGGCGATACTGAGCTTCGACCATGTCGTCGTAATCGTATTTCGGGAAGCTCGTCTTCATCCCGTCGGACGGTTTTGACGATTTGCCATGGCCGATATTGTCGGGGATGATGATGTAATATTTGGAGGCATCCAGTGGCTGCCCCGCGCCGAACAGCTCGCCGCCGAAGGCGGGCGACAGCATGCTCGCGCCTGAGCCGCCGGTGCCGTGCAGCACCAGGACCGGCTGGCCGCTCGGCTCACCCACGGTGGTGTAGTGCAGCTTCAGCTCCGGCATGGTCTCGCCAGTGTGGAACTTGAAATCCCTGGCGACCCAGTCGCCCTGTTTCGGCGCCGGATAATCGGCCGCCCATGCGGATGTCGAGATGGCCGCCAACGAGACGGACAACAGGATGGCTGACAGCGCCGCGCAGGAAGCTTTCATGTCTATTTCCCCCGTGCGGCTCTGGTCGGCGGCCGCGTTGCGGCGGAACTTAGCAGAACTGTGCGGAAGGATGTAGGATTTCGTTTTCGCCGGTCGTCCTTGAGGGAAAGGTCAGGAGAGACTGCATGTGCCGCAACATCAAGACGCTGTTCAACTTCGAGCCGGAGGCGACGGAGGATGAGATCCACGCCAGCGCGCTCCAGTTCGTTCGCAAACTGTCCGGCTTCAACAAGCCGTCGCAGGCCAACGAGGCGGCCTTCGACCGTGCGGTGGCGGAGGTCTCGGAGGCTGCGCGAAAACTTCTGACGTCGCTGCACACCCATGCCCCGGCACGCGACCGTGAGGTCGAGGCGGAAAAGGCCAAGGAACGTTCGCGGCTGCGGTTCGGTTAGGCGGCTCGCGCGTCCGTTCCGTGACCTGGCTCACGGTGAAAACGGTCTCAACGCGCGATGATGTTCGCCGGGCCTTTGACACCCGGGAGCACGACCATGAGCCGCCCTCTTCTTCCGCTGAAAGCAGGTGCCATCGTCTTCACGCTGCTGTGGACCGCGTGGATGACGTGGTGGAGCGGCTCGTTCTCGAGCGCGAACGTCGTGATCCTGGCCTTGTGCGGCGCAGCGGTCGGCTATCTCTGGTACCGCGCCATGCGCTGGCAATTCGAGCGCATGGGCATGCTGCCACGACGCGAGAATGGGACGAAATAGATTCGTCCGTCACTCCTTGTGGCCGTGCTTCTTCTTTTTCTTCTTCTTCCTGTGATTGTCGTCTTCGCTGCTCTCGTCCTCATCGCCGAAGGGTGCGTCGTCGGTTTCCTGCACGGCCGCTTCCAACGCGTCGCGCTCGGCGGCTTCACGCTCGCGCTGCCGGCGGCGCTCGTCCCAGGCGTCGAACAGCTGATCGAGCCACGGCAGCACCTGCTCGATCGACGGCAATGGGCCGGGCGGCCCGGCCTCGCCGCCCGGGCCTTGCGGCCCCGCCGGCCCTTGCGGTCCGACAGGTCCCGGTGCACCGGCCGCCCCGCGCGGTCCGGCTTCGCCCTGCTTGCCTTGCGGACCGGGCTTGCCCAGCGGTCCGGGCTTCCCGATCGGTCCCGGCTTGCCCTGAGGTCCTGGCTTGCCGCGCGCGCCATCCGGCCCGCGTTTGCCTGGATGACCCTGCGGTCCCGGCCGCCCCGGTTCGCCCTGCCGTCCGCGCGGTCCCTGAGGTCCCTGCCGTTTTTGTTCGTCTGCCACGCCGCTGCTCCCTTAACCGGAAGCAAGCTAATTAGCGGCGTTTGACGACAGCGGCAATTCCGCCCGGGCTCGCGCCTGCGCATGATCAACACCAATCGGCGGCACGTCGCGCGCTAGTCGTGATAGGCCGGCACCTCGATGCCGGACGCGGCATAGAGCCTGATCTTGTTGCGCAGCGTGCGCACCGAGAGGCCGAGCACGCGCGAGGCGCGCGTGCGATTGCCGTCGCAGCGCGCGAGCGTCTGCAGCACGAGCTCACGCTCGACCTCGTCGACGGTGGCGCCGATCAGCAGCGGAACGATCTGGTTCGGTGAAAGGACATACGCGCCCGGTTCGGACGCAGCGACATGAACAGTGGTCATCGACACACTCCCCGATCAACGCCCGCTTCCGTCTTTGGAAGCGGATCGAGAACAAACGACCCCCAAGCCGTAGATCTACGGTGGGCGGGTTTGGTTAACGAAAGGTTAACCGCAGGCGATCGCACGAATTGACCTTGGGAATGCCGCCGCACCGCCGCGATTGGCACGGATTGCATATTCCTGCGAGCATATCCTGCGTTACGGAGCGGGCATCACCCCGCTCACACCGTCCGGTATCCGCCGTCCACCATTACGATCGTTCCCGTGACGTAGGACGACATGTCCGACGCAAGGAAGATCGCGGGACCCACGATGTCCTCGGGCTTGCCGGTGCGCGCCAGCGGGGTGTGATCGACGAAGGCCTGCACCAGCGCCGGATTCGTCGCGCGCACATTGGCGTTGATATTGGTCTCGATGAAGCCCGGCCCGATCGCATTGACGCGCACGCCCTCCTTGCCGAGCTCGACCGCGAGCGCCTTGGTGAAGCCGAGCACGCCGTGCTTCGAGGTGGTGTAGGCCGCCGAGCTCGGCGTGCGCAGATGCACGAAGGACTGGATCGAGCCGATATTGACGATGCGGCCCTTGGCTGCGCGCAAGGGGCTGAGGAACGCCTGCGTCATGTTGAAGACGCCGTTGAGGTTGAGCGAGATGATGTCGTTCCAGTCCTTCGCCACTGTTTCCGGCTCCGCGGTGAAGGCGTTGCGGCGGGTGATGCCGGCATTGTTGACGAGGATCGAGACCTGCCCGACCTTGTCGGCGACTTGCTTGGCGAGCGCAAAGCAGTCGTCGCGCTTGGTCACGTCGAGCGCAAAGCTCTCGGCCTTGCCGCCGGACTTGCGGATCTCCACGGCGGCTTCCGCGACCGTGTCGGCGTTGACGTCGAGCAACACCACTTGCGCGCCCTCGCGGGCGTAGCCGGAAGCGATCGCCCGGCCGATGCCGGATCCGGCGCCCGTGATGACGGCGATATGGTTTTGGAGGAGAGGCATGGGCGTTTCCTTGGCTGGGTTTTCAACGTTGCCGGCAAGACTAGTTGAAAACGGAAGCGGCAGAAACGCCATGCCGCGCTGACGCCTTATGCAATCGGGCGTCGCGGTGACTTCCGGTGGACGTGGCAAAGATGCCACGGCACGGCACGAACATCGCCAGTTCGTTCTTGTCTGATCCGCCGTCGCTTGGGTCCAAGAAGTTTGGCGCCGTCAGCGTCACATCTGTCTCGAATATTTGGGGCGGCGGCGATTCCGCGCGGACGGGGTATTGGGCATGAAGAAATTGAGGGGCGGAAGCGCGGCTCTGGTCGCGTTCGTAGCGACGGTGCCTGCCTTGGCGGCGGATATCGGGGGCGCGCCGACGTACAAGGTCCCATCGGCGGTCACGTCACTCTGGGGCGGATTTTACGCGGGTCTTGGGCTCGGTTTCCGTGGTTCGCGCACGGACGCCACGGCGACATCGGAGACGGTCGCCGGCGCCCCGCAGAATTTGGCGGACGGTCGGCCGACAAGTGCGTCCTTCGACGGACTGGGCTTCCGCACCAGTGCCTTTAGCGGCTTCAACTGGCAATTGGCGCCGCAATGGATTGCGGGCCTCGAAGGCGATGTCGGCTTCGCCGACCAGTCCACCACGCGCCAGTCGCTGGCCTTCTCCCCCGGCTTCGTCCGCTTCGCCTTGCCGCCCGACAGCCTGACCGTAAAGACCGAGTGGGACGCCAGCCTGCGTGCCCGTCTCGGCTTCCTGCTCACACCTGCCACGCTGGCCTATGCGACCGGTGGCATCGCCTGGCAGCGGAGCTACATCAATTCGAATTGCGCCAACTGTCCCGGCTTTACGTTTTCGCCCGCCGTGATTTCTGCATCGTCTATCCAGGTTGGTTGGACCGTCGGTGGCGGCATCGAGACCGCGCTGGGCGGCAATTGGTTTGCACGCGCCGAATATCGCTACGCCGATTTTGGCGCTACACCGTTCACCATTGCTCGGACCGCCGTGCCCGCTTCGGGCTTCAATTCGACCGCGGACAAATTCGATCTCAAGATCCAGACTCACGCCGCCTCGTTCGGCCTGGCCTACAAGTTCGGCGACCGGATCGTGGCAGGAGCGCAGGCAGCGATGATCACCAAGGCAGCGCCGATCGCGATGTCATGGACCGGCCCGTATCTCGGTCTTGGACTCGGCGTCCGCGCGCAGCAGGTGGATACGGCGGCAACGTCGGAACTGTTTGGCGTTGCACTGATCCCGCTCGAGAAGAACACCGTGCCGTTCAACGGCACCGCCTTCCGCGCCAGTCCCTATGCCGGCGTCAACTGGCAATTCGCTCCCAAATGGGTCGCCGGCATCGAAGGCGACGCCGGCTTTGCCGACCGGACCGTCACGCTGAGCGGATATCCGGTGTCGCCGGCGTTCGGCACCTTCCACGAGAGCGCCGATTCCCTTGTGGTGAAGTCAACATGGGACGCGAGCCTGCGCGCGCGTCTCGGCTTCCTGGTGACGCCGGCGACGCTGCTATTCGCGAGCGGCGGTGCGGCATGGCAGCATGACGAGGTGATCTCGACCTGCGGGAGCGCGCCCTGCCGGACCTTGTTTAATTTATCGCCGTCTGTGATAACGAACTCCACGACGAAACTGGGCTGGACCCTCGGCGGTGGCCTTGAGACGGCGCTGGGCCATCACTGGCTGGCGCGCGCCGAATACCGCTTCGCCGATTTCGGCACGTCGACTTACGCAATCAGCCGAACGTCGCACTTCGCGCCCAGCAACACCGTCGATACTTTCGATGTCACACTGCGCACCCACGTTGCGACTTTCGGTCTCGCGTATCAGTTCAACTGATCGTGCCGGGTCTGGCGGTCCATCCGGCGGGGGCGTAACGACCGCGATGCGGTCTGCGCGCAGCTGGGACAATTTCCTTCAGGATTCGTTTCGAAGTTTCATGAAAGGCTAATTCGAAATTAAGGGGTCGGAAACGGCGGCCTTGGCATACTGGTCTTGATTGCTAAACGTTGCGCGCATGATGGAACGGCTTGAATCCTGGAAACTCGCACTCGAACGCCTGCGGTCGGCGGACGGCGCCGATTGGGCCGAGGCCGGACGGCTCGTGGCCGAGATCGCGCGGATGAGCACCGATACCATGCTGCGTCAAGCCGCCGAGCAGGCGCTTCCGGTGCTGCGCCAGGCCGTGGACAATGACGATCACAGCGTCACGCTGGCGGCCCGGCGCCGTCTCGGCGTGGTGCTCGATGTCGTTCACGACCTGACGGCGCCGCGCTTCGGCCGCCGCAATGCTGCGCCGAAAAAATTGTCCAGCGAGGATCGCGCCCGCAAGGTGCTCGGCCTGCCGCTCGCGGTGCAGCTCACCTGCGAGGACATCAACCAGGCCTATCGCCGCGCCGCCAAGGGCATGCACCCCGACCAAGGCGGCAGCGCGGAAGCGTTCATCGATCTCGCCGCCGCGCGCGACCTCCTGATCCATCCCCGCGCCTACAAGGACGCGTGAGGGCTTAGCTCTTGTTCACGCAGCTCGGATAGGGCGCGGCTTCGCCTGCTACGATCGGGCAGAGCTCGATCGGGCTGAGTGCGCGCAAACGCGCCTGCCAGCGGTCGTCGTTCACCGGCGGCTCGTCGCTTTCGGGGCCGCGCTCGGCCCACTGGATCGTGTAATAGTCGGTCGTACCCTTCAGCGTGACCAGGAGCGCGGTCTCGCTGTGCCGGGTCGGGCCGCTGTCGACGCGGCCGCAGCCGATCACGGCGACGAAACCTTCGAAGCGGCCGAACGCGGTGGCGCCAAGCGACCTCGCCGCAAAGCTGTCGGGGCAGGCGGATTTGAAACCGCCTGCGATCGAGCCCGCGAATCTTTCCGGCGATGAACCGGGAGTGGTCGTCATGCCCTTCTCGCCGGTCACGGTGATCATCTCGGTCCAGCGTTCGGGCGTCTCGCCCTTCAGCACGGCCTCGCGGATGTAGTGGCCGCCCTTGGTGTTCTCGAACACCGCGGAAAAATTCGAAGGCATCGCGAAGCTGACCAACTGGCCGAACACCGGCGAGATCACGCGGAAGGATTGCGGAGCCTGTGCGTTCGCCGTTGCGGCGAGAAGCAGCGATGCGGCCAGAACCGTTGCTGACGTCGGTGCGCGCATCGATTGGCTCCAAAGCCAGGAGGTGAGAAAACAAGCGGGCAAAAACAAGCGGGCAAGGATGCTGGTTGGCGCGGGACGCCGGGGGCGCCCCGGACAAAATGTGAGTAGGTCCGCCAACGGGCCAGGTTCAAAGCGGATGCGCGGAAAAAACGCGTGACGACGGCCGAAAAACCAATGGCGCGTCCAAAAAGAAAAGGACGGACCGCTCGCGCGATCCGCCCCTTCGAAATCCGGTCTGTCGCCTCACGCCTAGAGCGTGCAGCGGCGCTCCGCGCGCAGCTTGATCTGGAGCTCCGAGGCGGCCGTGAAGGTCGGAAGCGGCTTGCTGACGACCTTGTAGGTCGACACGCCCCATTGGAACGGCTTGTACTTCAGGTCCTCGTTCCAGACCTGGCAGATGCCGGTGTTGTCCCAGCGGATCACGTAATAGCCGACCGCCGCGGAGGCCGGCACGGCGAACACGGAGGTGGCGATGCCGGCAACGGCACAGAGGGCGAGAACGCGACGCATGAAATATCTCCTGATGGGGAACGTGACACGGAAATTGGTGCGGCAAAATGGTGCGGCTGGCAAGCGGGGCGGCGACCGTTCACGGATATGTCAGCCGTTCGTCGGCTGTTCGAACGATCCTTATCCCTTGACTATCGCCTGACGAGCACACGTCTACCCCTTGGCCAGCGACGCCACCGCCTCGATCTCGATCAGCATCTTCGGATCGGGCAGCGCGTGGACCACGCAGGTGGTGCGGGCGGGGTAGGGCGGCGGGCCGAAGGCGCCGGCATAGAGCGCGTTCATGGCGGCGACGTCCGAGGCGCGGGTCAGCAGCACGTTGACCTTGACGAGATCGCGGATCTCGGCGCCGGCCTCTGCCAGCACGCGCTTGATGTTGACGGCGACGTTGGCGAACTGCGCCTCGAAGCCGTCCGGCAGCGCGCCGCTCGCGTCGAAGCCGGGAATGCCGGAGACGAACAGGAGATCGCCGGCGCGCGTGGCAAAGGATAGCGGCGGCGCCTTGACGTGCGGCGGCGGTGCGAAATGCTGGATCGGCATGGATCACCTCGGATGGACAGCTGGAAGCGCAAGCGTAGCGGCAGGCCGGGGCGCCTCCAACAAAAAACGCGAAAACAACCCCATGCACAGTAGCCATCCCGCGGGAACCATTGATGTTTTTTTGGCTTCGGAAAAGCAAAATAATCGATTGCTCCGGCGGGCAAAACAGGAGCAGAATGGCATGATGGCAGTGGTGCCTGGTCGCGCCAAACTCCGCCGTCATGCCCCGGCTCGACCGGGGCATCCAGTACGCCGCGGCGTCTCGGTTCACCATCGCCCTCCCTGGAATACTGGATCGCCCGGTTAAACCGGGCGATGACAGTTGAGTGCGTTGCTACAGACCACGACTCACGCCCAGCCCATCATGTTGCCGCCCCGATCCATCGGATACATTCGCGGCGTCTGATTCGTTTTCCTCCTTGAAGAATAGCCCCCCGGAGACCCCCATGAAGTTCGCATCAACCTTCCGCGCCGCGCTGGTCGGCATCGCCGCGCTGGCCGGCCTCTCGACCTCGGCGCTGGCCGACGGCGGCACTGTGGTGCTGACGATCTACAAGGCGGGCTGGATCATCGGCGGCTCCGGCGGCTCGGGCGTGATGAACTTCCGCGGCCGCGCCTATTCGCTCTCGACCGGCGGGCTCGACTACGGCCTCGTCTTCGGCGGCTCCAAGACGGTGCTGCGCGGCCGCGTCTCCAACATCAACCGGCCCTCCGACATCGCCGGCGTCTACGGCGCCGCCGGTGCCGGCATCGCAGTGGGCCGCGGCGCCCGCGCGATCGTGCTGACCAACCAGAAGGGCGCCGTGCTCGAGCTGTCCGGCACGCAGGTCGGCCTGATGGCGAATGCGGACCTGAGCGGGCTTGCGATCACGATGCGGTAGGGCGGGTGCGAGAGGTGGGCAAGCGCGCTTGCGCCGTGCCCACCATCCCTCCCCGACAATTCCGCCCGGGATCGCTATACTCCCGATCCCGGTGACCTCGGCAAGATAGGGATCCCATGGCGAAAGAGTTGGAAGGCAAGATTGCGGCCGTGACCGGGGCTGCGTCGGGCATCGGATTGGCCAGCACCGAGGCAATGCTGGCCGCGGGCGCGCGCGTGGTGATGGTCGACCGCGACGAGGCCGCGCTCAAGGCGCTCTGCGACAAGCACGGCGACGCAGTGATGCCGCTGCTCGTCGACCTGCTCGACCCAAAAGACTGCGCAACGTTGCTGCCGCGCGTTCTGGAGCAGGCCGGCCAGCTCGACATCCTGCATGCGAATGCCGGCACGTATGTCGGTGGCGATCTGGTCGATGCCGATACCATGGCGATCGACCGGATGCTGAGCCTGAATGTCAACGTCGTGATGAAGAACGTGCACGACGTGCTGCCGCACATGATCGCGCGCGGGACCGGCGACATCATCGTCACGAGCTCGCTGGCGGCGCATTTTCCGACGCCATGGGAGCCGGTCTACGCGTCGTCCAAATGGGCGGTCAACTGCTTCGTCCAGACGGTGCGGCGCCAGGTCTTCAAGCACGGCATCCGCGTCGGCTCGATCTCGCCCGGTCCGGTCATCAGCGCCCTGCTTGCGGACTGGCCGCCGGAGAAGCTGAAGGAAGCTAGGGACTCCGGAAGCCTGCTGGAGGCCAGCGACGTGGCCGAGGTCGTGATGTTCATGTTGACGCGGCCGCGCGGCATGACAATTCGTGACGTGGTGATGCTGCCGACCAATTTCGACCTTTAGAGCGCTGCGGGTTACGCTTCGCTAACTGCCCTGCGAACCCTTCGATGCGGCGGTGAAAACCGCCAATTGCGCGTCGAACGCGCGCCTGAAAGCGGGCCGTGCTTCGCCGCGGGCGACGTAGGCGGCGATTTCTGGATATTCGTCCAGCAGGCCTGACGCGTTCAACCGGCGCAGCACCGTCACCATCATGAGATCGCCGGCGCTGAACGCACCGTCGAGCCAGTCGGCATCGCCGAGGCGGCGGGACAATTCGCCGAGCCTGACACGGACGCGATCCTGCAGCATGGGCAGCCGCTCCGCGTACCAGCTCTTGTCGCGCTCGAACAGCATGGCCATCCCGAGCTCGACGGTCGGCGGCTCCAGCGTGCTCAGCGCGGCAAACATCCACGCGATCGCGCGGGCGCGGGAGTGCGGCTCGGTCGGCAGCAGCCCGGCATGGCGCTCGGCGATATGGAGCACGATGGCGCCGGACTCGAACAAGGCGAGATCGCCGTCCTCATAGGTCGGAATCTGCCCGAACGGATGCAGGGAGAGATGCGCGGGCGCCTTCATGTCCTCGAACGAAACCAGACGCACGTCGTAAGGCTGGCCGACCTCCTCGAGCGCCCAGCGCACCCGCATGTCGCGGGCCTGTCCGCGGCCGCGGTCGGGCGAGTTGGCGAAGCCGGTGATGGTGGGGGGCATGGGAGGTCTCCATTCGTCGTCATTGCGAGCGCAGCGAAGCAATCCAGACTACAACCGAGGAGACAGTCTGGATTGCTTCGTCGCAAGGGCTCCTCGCAATGACGAGGTTTGTGGCAGCGCGCCCCTCACAGATCACGATGCCAGCGAGGTGTTCGGTTCAGCGCTTTGCGTCCAGAGGACGAACGACCGGCGCGGATTCCGACAGATTATCTCGTTTTTTGCTCGCGCACTGTCGGGGTTGAAAAATTCCACGTCTCATGTCGGAACGTCCCGCGCAGCCTCGTCCTTGGAACATCGGCGCGCCGCCGCGCGCCCGCCCGAGGCAAAAGGATATCCGTTCATGACCTCCATCACGCCGTTTCTCTGGTTCGACAACAACGTGCCGGAGGCCGTCGCCTTCTACAAATCGGTGTTCCCCAACGCCAAGGTTGAGACCGTCAGCGACTTCATGGCGGTGTTCGAGCTCGAAGGCCAGCGCTTCAACGCGCTCAATGGCGGGCCGCAATACAAGTTCAACGAAGCGGTGTCGTTCTTCGTCAGCGTGGAGACGCAGGCGGAAGTCGACTATTTCTGGGACAGGCTCACCGCCGACGGCGGCGAGGAATCCCGCTGCGGCTGGCTCAAGGACAAGTTCGGCCTGTCCTGGCAGGTGATCCCATCAGCGCTCGGCCGCTACCTCGGCGATCCCGACCGCAGCAAGGCGAACCGTGTCATGCAGGCGATGATGCAGATGAGGAAGATCGTGATTGTGGATCTGGATAGGGCGTATGCGGGGTGAGGGGCTGAAGGATGTAGTTTGCAGACGCGAGGTGGTGGGTTACGCTGCGCTCACCCACCCCGCGAACCCCAGGTCCGAGACCTGCCCATGCTGGATAGTTTCGTATGGCCCGAGCCGGACGGGGCTCCCGACGAGATACTGTTCCGCAACGTTCGGGAACACGGCTGCCATCTGATGGGCATCGCCGCTGCGGCGCAGACCCCGGCTTATGTTTTCTCGATTGGCCTCTACCTCAACTACGCGCACGCCGAACTGGTCTTGTTCGGGCTCGACCCCAAAGACGCTTGCGCCGTCATCAACGCCGTTCGCGACCGAGCCGCAGCCGGACGGCGCTACGTCGCGGGCGACGTTTGCGACGACCTTCCGCTCGAGCGTAAGGTCTGCTTCGTCGAGGTGCCGCTCAGGGCCTATGAAGCCTATCTCGGCACGGCGATCTGGTTCTATGCAAGATTGCTGCGGCCGTTTCCCTGCCTTCAGATCGTATGGCCGGATCGCGAGGGACGGTTTCCTTGGGAAGCGGGGTACGATGTGAGTCTCAAAACGTATCAACCGGTGTTGAGATCGTTTTCCTGAAGCTTGCCGATCCACTCGGCCAAATCGTGCCACGGCTCCAATGTCCAATGCCCGGACGCCGCGCCCGACGGCGAGGGCAGCACGAACACCTCAGGCAAAATCTCATCGCGCTTCTGCCGCCCCAGCGCAATCACGCTCGACGGCCTGCCATAAAACAAGCTCGCGGCCTTCTTGCTCGTGAACGCAATAGTCCTCGGGCGATACTTCTCGATCTTGGCCCTGAATCCCGGCACGTCGATCGTCTCAGCCGCGATCTGGTGATCCATCCCGGCGCCCGACTTGGAGAGATCGGTGAAGCCGATCCCGAGCTCGAGCAAGCTTGCGAACTCGCCCGGCTGATAGCGCCGCGGCGTGATCCCGGCCTCATCGATCGCACGCCAGAAGCGGTTGCCGGGATGGGCGTAGTAGTGCCCGAGCTCGGCCGAGCGCGTGCTGGCGGCGGTGCCGACGAAGACGAGGCGGAGATTGGGGCGGAGTTGATCCGGGAGGCGGTGGGGGAATGTATCGGGCAGGTCAATTATCCGCGGCTGTAGCCCGCATGAGCGGAGCGATATGCGGGATGGCAAAGACCCGGATGTCGCTGCGCTCATCCGGGCTACGCTTGCTGGCGTTAGTCCGATTTGCGCGTCACACGCAACGCCCGAGCCGCTTCTAGTTCATAAATTCCGTTAGTGCAGTGTCCTGTCAAAAGATCGAGGCTGAATGATATCCAAGAGTCTCCAATGGGAGACCATGCCTCGCCGGTGAGCATGGTTCTTGAACATTTATCTTGCGGAAGCCATCCCACGAAATCTGCGGACTATTCCATCGCAAATTATCTGACCGAATTGCGCTGAAATCGACCGACCCTTGGAAAACGACTAATCCAAGAGCCGGTACGGCAATTGCACGCGCAGTGTCACTTGCAATGCGATCTCGAACGGCGTGGTGTTCCGGATCGATAATGCAAGTATCGCCGCGAGCGACAACGATCACGTCTCTTCCGTTGGGATGATCGAGCACAGTCGTGTAATCGAAGATGCCTCCCACGAAATTGCCGATCCATGGATCGGAATCGTTGGGATAGAAGCGGACTACCAAACCTTCCCGAAATTCGCGCTCACCGCGCCCGGTTAAAGAGATGGCCGGAGGTCCGTACGGTGGTAGTCCTGGTAGTATTTCAAACCGCATGGGCTGTTCGTATTGCGTTTCCAACTTTGGGGGCGACGACCGTCGCCCCCAGAATTCGCACGGGCGCCCCTCACAACACCCGATTGCTCTCCTTCACCTTCTCCGCATCGAGATACAAGCTCTCGCCCATCTCCTTGAACTTCGCGCTCATCTGCTTCATGCCGTCTTCGGCCGTCCCGCTCATCGACATCCCCACGCCGTTGGGATCGTTCAGCGTCGCCGCATAGTCCCGCACGTCCTGCGTGATCTTCATCGAGCAGAATTTTGGACCGCACATCGAGCAGAAATGCGCGACCTTGTGGGCTTCCTTCGGCAGGGTCTCGTCGTGGAAGTTCTTTGCGGTCTCGGGATCGAGGCCGAGGTTGAACTGGTCGCTCCAGCGGAAGTCGAAACGGGCGCGGGACAGCGCGTCGTCGCGCAGCTGGGCGGCCGGGTGACCCTTGGCCAGATCGGAGGCGTGGGCGGCGATCTTGTAGGTGATGACGCCGACCTTGACGTCGTTGCGGTCGGGTAGCCCAAGATGCTCCTTTGGCGTGACGTAGCAGAGCATGGCGCAGCCGAACCAGCCGATCATGGCCGCGCCGATGCCTGAGGTGATGTGGTCGTAGCCCGGCGCGATGTCGGTGGTCAGGGGCCCGAGGGTGTAGAACGGCGCCTCGCCGCACTCCTTGAGCTGCTTGTCCATGTTGATCTTGATCTTGTGCATCGGCACGTGGCCGGGACCCTCGATCATGACCTGGCAGCCCTTGTCCCACGCGATCTTCGTGAGTTCTCCGAGCGTCTCCAACTCGGCGAACTGCGCGCGGTCGTTGGCGTCGGCGATCGAGCCCGGACGCAGGCCGTCGCCGAGCGAGAACGAGACGTCATACTTGCGCATGAGATCGCAGATCTCGTCGAAATGGGTGTAGAGGAAGCTTTCCTTGTGATGCGCCAGGCACCACTTCGCCATGATCGAGCCACCGCGGCTGACGATGCCGGTGACGCGGTTGGCGGTGAGGTGGATGTATTGCAGGCGCACGCCGGCGTGGATGGTGAAATAGTCGACGCCCTGCTCGCACTGCTCGATCAGCGTGTCCTTGTAGAGCTCCCAGGTCAGCTTGACCGGATCGCCGTCGCACTTCTCCAGCGCCTGATAAATCGGAACGGTCCCGATCGGCACCGGCGCGTTGCGCAAAATCCATTCGCGGGTGGTGTGGATGTTGCGGCCCGTCGAGAGGTCCATCACGGTGTCGGCGCCCCAGCGGATCGCCCACACCATCTTCTCGACCTCTTCCTCGACCGACGACGTCACCGCCGAATTGCCGATATTGGCGTTGATCTTGGTGAGGAAGTTGCGGCCGATGATCATCGGCTCGAGTTCGCTGTGATTGATGTTGCAGGGGATGATGGCGCGGCCGCGCGCGATCTCGCTGCGGACGAACTCCGGGGTGATGAACGCGGGGACTTCCGCGCCAAAGCTTTCGCCGTCGGCAAGGGCTGCTTCCGCACGCTCGAGCTGCTCTTTGCGGCCGAGGTTTTCGCGCGCGGCGACGTAGATCATCTCCTTGGTGATGATGCCGGCGCGGGCGAATTCGAGCTGCGTGATCTTGTGGCCGTCGAGGCCGCGCAGCGGCTGGTGATAGGCCGAGAAGGCGCGCGCGGCCTTGTCGGTTGAGACGCTGCCATTGTCCTCCGGCTTGATCTGCCGGCCCTGATATTCCTCGACGCCGCCGCGCTCCAGCACCCAGGCCTTGCGGCCGCGCGCGAGACCGGCGTTGACGTCGATGGTCACGCTCGGGTCGGTGTAGGGGCCGGAGGTGTCGTAGACCGGCAGGTTCGGCTCGCCGGCGCCTTCGGACAGGATGATCTCGCGCAGCGGCACGCGCAGGTCGGGCGCGGCATCGGGCGAGGCGAAGATTTTTCGCGACGAGGGCAGCGGGCCGGTGGTGACGGCGGGGACAGTCTTGTCGGGGTTGGAGCGGATGTTCATGGGATCCTCCTTGAGTTCGTTGATGTCGTTGCGCGTGCGTCAATTGCGACTGTCATCCCCGCGAAGGCGGGGATCCAGTACTCCGAGACGGTGCGGCTCAAGCCGAGAAGCCGCGGCGTACTGGATCGCCCGGTCAAGCCGGGCGATGACGACGGAGTGTGTGGATGGCCTGGGAGGTGAAGCATCATGCGGCCTCCTTGGACAGGCCGAGCCATTGCCGCACCCGCGCATCCGGGTCGGCATTCTGGGTGATGTCTGAAACAACGGCGATGGAATCCGCGCCGGCGGCAAAGATCTCCGCGGCGTGCTCGAACTTGATGCCACCGATCGCGACCAGCGGGATATTGCCGATGCGCTTCTTCCATTCCGTGATCTTCGGAATGCCCTGCGGTTCGAAGCGCATCGATTTGAGCGTGGTGAAGAAGATCGGACCCAGCGCGACATAATCGGGCTCGGCGGCGAGCGCGGTGTCCAGCTCGTCCTCGTCATGGGTGGAGATGCCGAGCGACAGGCCGGCCTCGCGGATGGCAGCGAGGTCGGCGTCGGCCAAGTCCTCCTGGCCGAGATGCAGGTATTTCGCGCCGGCGACGATCGCGGCGCGCCAATAGTCGTTGACGACGAGCTTGGCCTGCGTGCCCGCGGTGATCGCGAGCGCGTCGGTGACCATCTGCAGCGACCGGGAGTCGTCGAGGTCCTTGGCGCGCAGCTGGATGGTGCCGACGCCGAGCCTGGTCAGGCGCTCGACCCAGGCGAGGCTGTCGACGACGGGATAGAAGCGATCAGGATACGGCATGCCAAAAGGGTGTCCCAACGACAGGGGTGGAAGGGGAGGCGAAATCGCGGGCGTTCATCAGCCCGGCCTCAAAAGCGGTGCGGCCGGCATCGATCCCGAGGCGGAAGGCGTTGGCCATGGCGACCGGATCGGCGGCTTTGGCGATGGCGGTGTTGAGCAGCACGGCGTCGTAGCCAAGCTCGAGCGCTTCGGCCGCATGCGACGGCGCGCCGATGCCGGCGTCGACCACCAGCGTGATATCGGGCAGCCGCTCGCGCATCAGCTTGAGCGCGTCACGGTTGGTGATGCCTTTTGCGCTGCCGATCGGCGCGGCCCACGGCATCACCACCTTGCAGCCGGCATCGACCAGGCGGTTCGCAACCGAAAGATCCTCGGTGCAATAGGGGAACACTTCAAAGCCGTCCTTGATCAGGAGGCTTGCTGCCTCGACCAGGCCGACGACGTCGGGCTGCAGCGTGTCGTTGTCGGCGATGACTTCGAGCTTGATCCAGCTCGTTCCGAACAATTCGCGTGCGAGCTTGGCGGTGGTCACTGCCTCGCGCACGCTGCGGCAGCCGGCGGTGTTCGGCAGCACGGTGACGTCGAGCTCGCGGATCAGATTCCAGAACGCGTCCCCAGTCTTGCCGCCGGCGGATTCGCGCCGCAGCGACACCGTGACGATGTTCGAGCCCGAGGCGCGGATCGCCGCCTGCATGATCGCAGGCGAGGGATAGAGCGCGCTGCCGATCAGGAGGCGGGAGGGGAAGGTTTTGCCGTAGAAGGTCACCATGTCGGTGTCTCCTCGATTGACGGAGTCATCCCCGCGAAGGCGGGGATCCAGTACGCCGCGGCCGTGCGGCTGGAGCCGAGACGCCGCGGCGTACTGGATCGCCCGGTCAAGCCGGGCGATGACGGCGGAGTGTGGGGCGCTCGCCGGGACGACGAAAGGAAACAGTGTGCCATCCCCATCACCCTCCCTGCCGCGGCGTGATGATCTCGATCTCGTCGCCGGGCTTGAGATGGGTCTCGGCCCAGCGGCTCTTCGGCACGACGTCGTAGTTGAGCGCGATCGCGAAATGAGTGCCTTCGTAGTCGAGCTCGCTGAGCAGCGCGTCGACGCTGGCCGAATTGATCTCGCGCTGCTCGCCGTTCACGATCACGCGCATTGCATCACCTCATTGTCGATCTGGCCGCGCTCGACAAAGCTCAGCGTCAGCTCGGCCAGAACAGGCGCGATCAGGAAGCCGTGGCGGTAGAGGCCGTTCACGCTGATC
The DNA here is from genome assembly GCF_023100905.1 of Bradyrhizobium sp. 4. Taxonomy (NCBI): domain Bacteria; kingdom Pseudomonadati; phylum Pseudomonadota; class Alphaproteobacteria; order Hyphomicrobiales; family Nitrobacteraceae; genus Bradyrhizobium; species Bradyrhizobium sp. 4. The sequence goes on along the minus strand of NZ_CP064686.1, from coordinate 6,024,493 downwards.
GTGCCGTCACGGATGCCGATGCGCGGCAGATTGTCGGGAAAAGCGGGGCGCAGGCCGGAGCCGAATTCGACGATGCGGGCCTCGCCGAAGGCGGGGTGCACGGCATAGGCCGCGCCCAACAGCTCCAGCGCCGAGCGCACGCTGACGCCGGTGTCCTCGGCCTCGATCGAGGTCGCGCCCAGCATGAACAGATTGTCCTCGCGCGGGATCACATAGAGCGGCCAGCGCGGATGGATCAGCCGCACCGGGCGCGCGAGCTGCACCTCGGCGGTTTCGATCAGGATCATCTCGCCCTTGACGCCGCGAAGCTCCGGCTGCTCGTCGCGCGCAGAAAGGCCGCGGCAGTCGATCACGATGCCTTCAGGATCAAGTTTTGCGAGTTCGGCCGCGGCGACATCACTTTCGAATTTGATGGTGCCGCCGGCGGCGCGGATGCGCTCGTGCAGTTTCGGCAGCACGCGGCGCGGCTCGACATGACCCTCGGTCGGGAAGAACAGCGCGTCGCGGAAGCGGCCTTCGAGCGACGGCTCGAGCTCGGCAAGGCCGGCGGCATCGAGCCGGCGATGGCCTTCGGTCATCCGGGCGAAACGCTCGAAGTCGTTGCGCTCGCGCGGGTGGGCGACGACCAGCGAGCCGTTGAAAGGCGTGTCGGGCAGCTCGCGCCGCCAGATGTCGAGCGAGCGCAGGCCGAGGCGGCTGATGATGGGTTCGGAGACTTCCGCCTCGCAATAGGGCGCGAGCATGCCGCCAGCCCAATGGCTGGTGGCATCGGTCATGTCGGAGTCACCGCGCTCGTGCAGGGTGACGGCGTGGCCGGCCTGCGCGAACAGCAAGGCCTGCCAAGCGCCCGCAATGCCTGCGCCGATGATGGATACCGGGGAATCCGGTCGCTTGGTCGTCTGCAACATCCCTGTCCCTTCGCCGGCATGACCCGGATCAGGTTCAAAGGGTCACCGCGGTCCTGGGCGGATTTGCCCATTTAGCGGTATCTCAGCTCCTCCTCGGAGCACCCCTCGGAACGGCTCTAATGTATGCCAGCAGGGCTGGGTGGTCAACGCGCTTGGTGCGACCGCGCTTACCTGGGCGCCTGCGCCCGGGCGTTGCGGACGCGCTGGGCGAGCTTGCGGTGCGGGACGCTGCCGAACATCGGCTGCGGATTGCCGTTTGGCTCGAGCCAAGGGGCGCCCATATTGGCCTCGCCCATGTTGGCGACCTGCACGGCCTCCTGCCGCTGGCGCTTTGCGGCGTAGTAATAGCCGCCGGCGAAATAACGAACGGCCCGGGCGTGATCGCCACTGGCGGCGTGATAGGCGCCGGCGAGATATTTCACGGCATAGGTGAGGTTGGTGTTGGGATCGCGCAGACCGGCGGCGTCGCCGGTGTAACCGACCCCGCGGGCGGTCGCGAGCTTGATCTGCATCAGTCCGATGGTGCCGCCATGGCCGACCAGGCCGGGCTGGTAGCGGCTTTCGCGCATGATGACGCGATGCACCAGCGCCTCCGGCACGCCGTTGGCGCGCGCATGGGCCGCGACCATCTCGGCGTACTCCGCCTGACCCGCGAATGCGGCCTGCGGCAAAGTCAGTCCGGCCGCGAGCAGCGCGGCGACACGTAAAATTTTCATCAGATATCCCGGAGGTCCTGAGACTGATTGAAGGCCGGCGCCCGGCTGCCGTTTAGGCCCCCGAACGCGGCGATGATGTGACCAAGCGCCGCCGTTAACGTTTCCGCGGCGCCGAGCCGCTGTGACGACTCACTGCTGGCGCCAGAGTTCCCTCAGGCGGACGAACTCGCGACAGCAGGCCTGTCTATTCGCATGTGCGGACGAAAGCGAGTATGTCACGGCCAGCGAATCGGGAGAGGTGCCATGACAAAATCAACCATGGTCAAAGCCCACAGTGGCGACATGTCAGAACACGATTTGCCCAGAAACAACCCCTGTGCCCAATGCGGCACGCTGATCCCGAGGCCCGACTGGATCGAGCCGGGCGAAGGGCGCGTCTCCTATCTCTGGACGTGCCACGCCTGCAATTATCGCTTCGAGGCGATTGCGATCTTCGACGAGGCCGCCCTCGAGCACCCGCCGCTCGCTGCCTGAGGTTAGGCCGCAAGCCGCGGCTGCTGCCATGCCTGCAATTGCATCCGCACGATCAGCCCACCCGGCTCTCGGCCGTGCAGCGACAGCTCGCCGTCATATGCGATCGCGCGCGCCGCGTGATCGTCGAGGGGAATCGTGCGCTGCAAAATGTTCCTGAGTGACTTAGGAACAAACGCACGCGGCTTCGATACTCGCGCAGCACGCGACGAAATTGCAGCACGCGCGGAACTGGGACTGATCCGAGCTGTTTTCTCCGCACGAGTTTTCTGCTGAAGGAGAGGACAATATGTTGATGAAATCGATCGCGGCCGGTCTCGCCGGTACCGCACTGCTCGCAACCGTTGCGTTCGCGCAAAATCCGACCGCCACCACCGACAAGGCGCCGGCTGCCGCCGCCTCGACGACCACCACGACCGCGTCGGGACAGTGGCGTACGTCCAAGATGGACGGCATCAAGGTCTATAACGACGCCAACGAGAACATCGGCTCGATCAACGATCTGCTGATGGACAAGAGCGGCAACATCAAGATCGCCGTGATCGGCGTCGGCGGCTTCCTCGGCCTGGGCGAGCATCTGGTTGCCGTGCCCTATGAGAAGCTGAAGTTCGTCAACGAGGCCGTCGCCTACACCGGCGCTGCCGGGAACAACCCGAACAGCGCAGCCAACCGGCCCGCGGCGACCACCACGACGGGCGCCGCGACGGGCACCGACAACAAGCCCGCGACGACAACGACCGCCACGTCCTCGTCGAAATGGTATCCGGACCACGCCGTGTTCAATGCGAGCAAGGATGAGCTGAAGAACATGCCCGAGTTCAAGTACTCGGAGTAACGCGGCTCTGAACGGCTAAACGAAGCGCGCCCGGTTTTTGCCGGGCGCGCTGTCGTGTGTTTTTTCGCCTCCGGTCATTGCGAGGAGCTCTTGCGACGAAGCAATCCAGGCTGCCACCGCGGAAGCATTTCTGGATTGCGTCGCTTCGCTCGCAATGACGGAGAATGTCCCTAGTTTCCCTTCACCAGCGGGCAGCCGCCCTTGTCGAGCGGGCGGAAGGCCTCGTCGCCGGGCACGGTGGCGATCAGCTTGTAGAGGTCCCACTCGCCCTTGGAGTCCTCGGGCTTCTTGACCTCGAACAGATACATGTCGTGGACCATGCGGCCGTCGATGCGGATCTTGCCGTTCTTGGCGAAGAAGTCGTTGACCGGCGTTTTGCGCATCTGCTCCATCACCTTCGGTGCCTCGTCGGTCTTGATGGCGTCGATCGCCTTCAAATAATGCATGGTCGCCGAATAGAGCCCCGCCTGGATCATGGTCGGCATGTGGCCGACCTTCTCGTTGAAACGCTTGGAGAACGCGCGCGTCTCCTCGTTGGTGTCCCAGTAGAACGCGTCGGTGATGATCAGGCCTTGCGTCGACTTGATGCCGAGCGAATGAACGTCGGTGATCTCCATAAGCAAGGCGATCATCTTCTGGCCGCCCTCCGTCAGGCCGAACTCGGCCGCCTGTTTCAGCGCATTGGTGGTGTCGCCGCCGGCATTGGCCAGCGCGACCACCTTGGCCTTGGAAGCCTGGGCCTGGAGCAGGAACGAGGAGAAGTCCGACGAGTTGAGCGGATGGCGGACCTCGCCGAGCACCTTGCCGCCGCTCTCCTTGACGACGTTGGCGGCGTCGCGCTGCAGCGCCATGCCGAAGGCGTAGTCGGCGGTGACGAAGAACCAGGTGTCCTCGCCGCGCTTGACCATGGCTCGGCCTGCGACGTTCGACAGCGCATAGGTGTCGTAGGTCCAGTGCACCGTGTTGGGCGAGCAGGCGACGCCCGTGATATCGGATGAACCGCCGCCGGAATTGATGTGGATCTTGTTCTTCTCGCGCGTCAGCGCCGAGATCGGCAGTGCCACGGACGAGGTCGGCACGTCGAAGATCGCGTCGACCTTGTCGTTGTCGTACCAGTTGCGGGCGATGTTGACGCCGACGTCGGGCTTGTTCTGGTGATCGGCGGAGACCACTGCGACAGGCTTGCCCGCGACCTTGGCGCCGTAATCGGCGACCGCCATCTCGACGGCAGCGAGCGAGCCTTTGCCGGTCGCGTCCGCATAGAGGCTCGACATGTCCGTGAGCACGCCGATCTTGACGACGTCGTCGGAAATCTGCGCCTGCGCGGCGCCTGGCGTGGCGGCGAGAGCGAGACCGGCCGCGATCGCGGCGATGAGTTTTTGCATTTTGTTTTTCTCCCTCAGCGTTGTTGTTTGGGCTTTGTTGCGGGAGCCGTTCTAACGACAATCGGTCGCGGGAGCAAAGCCCGGAATGCGCGAGGAGGGTTGAGAAATAAGCAGGGCGCTGCGGTGTTTTTGCCCTCTCCCCGCAAGCAGGGAGGGGGAGAAGTCTCACGCGCTGCTGCCCTTGAGCCGTTCGTTGCGTCGGCGCAAGCCTTCCAGGGTGGCGAGCAGGATGACCGAGACCGTCGTCAGGATCACCGCCGCGGCCGTGATGGTCGGGCTGATGTTCTCGCGGATGCCGCTGAACATCTCGCGCGGCAGGGTCCGCTGTTCCGGACCTGCCATGAACAGCACGATCACCACCTCATCGAAGCTGGTCGCGAAGGCGAACAGCGCCCCCGATGCCACGCCGGGCAGGATCAGCGGCAGGATCACGCGGCGGAACGCGTCGAGCGGCGAGGCACCGAGCGAGGCGGCGGCGCGCGCCAGATTGGTGTCGAAGCTCTGCAGCGTCGCGCCGACCGTGATCACGACGAAGGGCGTCGCCAGCGCGGTGTGGGCCAGGATCAAGCCGAGATAGCTGCCGGTCAGTCCGATCGGCGCGAAGAAGAAATACAGGCCAACCGCGGTGATGACGCCGGGCACGACGACCGGCGATAGCACGAAGGCCAGCACGAGCGGCTTGAACCGGCTCTTCCACTGCGCCAGCCCCAGCGCCGCCAGCGTGCCAAGCACCATCGACAGCAGGGTCGAGGCCACACCAATGATCATGCTGTTCTTCAGCGAATTCATCCAGCGCGGCGAATTGATGAAGTCGTCATACCAGCGCAGGGAGAGGCCCGGCAGCGGATAGGTGAGGTACGAGCCCGAGCTGAAGGACAGCGGCATGATCGCAAGGATCGGCGCGATCAGGAAGATGAACACCAGCGTGGAAATCACGATGGTCGCGGTCCACGCGATACGCTGGCTCGGTGTGCGGATGGAGGAATTGTCGCTCAATTCTTCATCCCTCCCGTGACCTGCTGTCCCTGCACCAGCTTTCCATAGACGAGCGCGAGCAGAATAGTGGCGAGCAGCAGCACCGCACCCAGTGCCGACGCAAGGCCCCAATTGGCCGTCTCGGTGGTGTAGAGCGCGATGAAGTAGCTGATCATTTGATCGGCGGCGCCGCCGACGAGTGCCGGCGTGATGTAATAGCCGAGCGCCAGGATGAAGACGAGCAGGCTTCCCGCGCCGATGCCGGGCAGGGTTTGAGGCAGGTAGATCCGCAGGAAGGCGGTGAGGGGTGGTGCACCGAGCGAGGCGGCGGCACGCATGTAAGCAGGCGAGATTGCCTTCATGCTGCTGTACAGCGGCAGGATCATGAACGGCAGCAGGACGTGGGTCATGGCCACGCAGACACCGAAGCGGTTGTAGATCAGGCGCAACGGCGCATCGATGATGCCAAGCCAGAGCAGGCTGTCGTTCACGACGCCTTTGCCCTGCAGCAGAACGATCCAGGCGCAGGTGCGGACCAGCAGCGACGTCCAGAACGGCAGCAGGACGAAGATCATCAGCAGGTTCGACCGGCCGGGCGGCAGCGCCGCCAGCAGGTAGGCGACCGGGAAGCCGAGGATCAGGCAAAGTGCCGTGACACTGAGGCTGATGAGGAAGGTGCGGACGAAAACGTCGCGGTAGATGGCCTGATCCGGCGGTGCTGCGATAATCCCGCCGTCCGCGTTCCGCGTCAGATCGAGCGCCGACAAAAGGTAGAAGCCGGTCACGGGGCCACTGGCGTCCTTGATCGTGGTCCAGGTGGCGCGTTCGCGCCAGGCCGGATTGATCTTGCCCAGCGTCTCCTTGGCCGTGCCGGGCTCGGGCGCAGTCTTCAGGTTGCGTGCGGTGGTGGTCAGGATGGTGCGGAAGCCGTTCAGTGCGTAATTGAGCCGCTTGGCCGCAATCGCAATGGTGCCGGAAGCGCGCGCCGCCATGATGTCGCCCGCCAGCGCCGCGTAGGCCTTTTCGTCCGGCAGATCCCTGCCGTCCCAACTGGCGAGAGCCGCGATGGTCTGAGGCAGAACCAGACGCACCTCCCGGTCATCGACGGCGCGCCACAGCATGCCGGCGATGGGCCCAGCGAAGGTGAAGAGCAGGAAGACGAGAAGCGGCAGCACCAGCGCCAATGCCTTGACCTGGCGTGCGCGCTCCGCCCGCCGCAATCGGCGCTTGAGCGGCACCTCGGTCGACGCATCGGCGCCGGTCAAGAGCGCATCCGTCATTCGTGTTGCCTTCGGTCGAGCCCTGCGGGCGCGCTATTTCGCGGCCCATTTGTTGAAGCGCTCGGTCAGGCGGTCGATGTTCTCGAGCCAGAAGGCAACGTTGATCTCGACCGCATTCTTGATGTTGTCGGGCGCTGTCGGCAGATCCTTGAGAACAGCAGGCGCGAGCAGGGCGGCTGCGTCCTTGTTCGAGGTGCCATAAGCAATGTTCTCCGAGAGTTTCGACTGGTTCTCCGCCTTGCCGACGAAGTCCAGGAACTTGTAGGCCGCGTCCTTGTTCGGGCTGCCTTTCAGGATCACCCACGTGTCGATGGTGAAGAGCGCACCGTCCCACACCATGCCGAAATTCTTCTTCTCGTTCTTGTTCGCGGTGTCGATGCGGCCATTGTAGACCGAGGTCATCGCCACCTCGCCGGAGGCGAGCAATTGCGGCGGCTGGGCGCCGGCCTTCCACCAGACGATGTCGCCCTTGATGGTGTCCAGCTTCTTGAACGCGCGCTCGATGCCCTCGTCGGTCGCCAGCACCTTGTAGACGTCCTTTGGCGCGACGCCGTCGGCCATGAGGGCGATCTCCAGCGTGGTCTTCGGGCCCTGACGCAAGGCGCGCTTGCCCGGGATCTTCTTGGTGTCGAAGAAGTCGGCCCAGCCCTTCGGGGCCTCCTTGAGCTTGTCCTTGTCGTAGCCGAGAACGAAATCGTAGAGGATGGCGCCGACGCCGCAAGCGTTGACCGACGGCGGGATATAGGCGGTCTCGCCGCCGATCTTCGAATAGTCGAGCTTTTCGAACAGGCCTTCCTCGCAGCCAACCGCCAGTTCGTCGCTCTCGACCTGGACGACGTCCCAGGTGGCGGCGCCACCCTGCACCTTGGCGCGCAACACGCCGACGCCGCCGTCCCAGGATTCGTCATTCATGGGCACACCGGCCGCTTTCTTGAATGGTTCGAAGTAGACCTTCTTCTGGGCATCCTGATACGCGCCGCCCCACGACACGACGGTGAGGTCACGCGCCTGCGCGACCGTGGCCAGCGCCGCGCTGGCGGTGAGTGCGGCGGCGAAACCCAGGACAATCTTGCGCTTCAGCATGGTCTTGTTCCTTCTTCTTCACGTGACTTGCGTTGAGCTTGGTCGGTGCAGGTCTGCCCGCGCTGGAGCGACGCTGCATGTTTGGATCAGACGGGATCGAGGGCCAGGCAGTCCTCCGGGCGGAAGGTGATGAATACGTCATCGCCGGGTGTAAGGCTGCCAGCTCTCAGGCTGCCATGCGTCCCCGGCTGAAGCTTGACCATGAACTCCTTGTTGTCGGCGACGTCGAGCACGGCCAGCGCGTGGTCGCCGAGATAGATGGTGTTCTGCACCTTGGCTGGCAGTCGGTTGGGTTCGTCGCTGGAGGTGCCATCCAGAATAATGGCGATCCGCTCCGGCCGCACCGACAGCGAGGTCGATGCGCCCGTGCCCGATACGTTGACCGCGCGTGCGGTCACGGCGCCGCCGCCCGCCAGCGCAACGCGGCAATATTGTTTCTCGACCGTCTCGACGGTGCCGGACAGCACATTGTTCTCGCCGATGAAATGGGCGACGAAGCTGTTCACCGGATGCTCATACAGCGCGTCGGGCCTGTCGATCTGCTGCACGATGCCGTCGTTGAACACGGCGATGCGGTCCGACATGGTGAGCGCTTCACTCTGATCGTGGGTGACATAGACGACGGTGATGCCCATCGTCTCGTGCAGCTGCTTGATCTCCAGCTGCATCTGCTCGCGCAGGCGTTTGTCCAGGGCGCCCAGGGGCTCGTCCATCAGCACGAGTTGCGGATTGAAAACCAGCGCGCGGGCCAGCGCCACGCGCTGCTGCTGGCCGCCGGACAGCTGCCCGGGCCGCCGCTGCGCCAGGGTTTCCATCTTGATCATGCGCAACGCCGCTCTCACGCGCTCCTGCGCTTCGGCCTTGTTCGTGTTGCGGACGGATAGCGGGAAGGCGATATTCTCCGCAATCGTCAGGTGCGGAAACAAGGCATAGTTCTGGAACACCATGCCGATGTCGCGCTTGTGTGGCGGCACGTTCTTGATCGGCCGGTCCGCGAGGTAGATCTCGCCCTGGGTCGGAACCTCGAAGCCGGCCAGCATCATCAGCGTGGTCGTCTTGCCCGATCCGGACGGGCCGAGCAGGGTGACGAACTCGCCCTTCCTGATGTCGAGATCGAGGTTCTTCACCACGAGGTGCTCGCCATCGTAGGTCTTTTGAATGCCGGAAAAGCGCACCAGTGCCGGCGCAGGGGGGACCGTGCCGGCTTCCATGTTGTCCTCGCGTTATCAGCTACGATGCTGTCAGGACCTCGTCTGAGGTTGTGAAGAGCAGCTTAGCATCCTCCGACCAGAATGCCAGCGGCGCAAGCGACGACGCGAACGGATCCGTTGAGGAAAGGCGCGCGCTACATTCCCGACAGCTTGGTGACATACACATTGAGCGAGCCGCCGGCTTCGGCGACGATGCGCAGCGTCTTGGAATCGAAGGCGATGTCGGCGAGAGTGAGGCTGTCGATCTTGGCATCGACCTTGAGGCCGTCCTCGTTCTTCTGGTAGTCGGCGATCGCGCCCGCGATCTTCTCACGGGCGTTGGCGGCGATCGGCTTCAGGTCGAGAGACGCCTTCTGCACCAGCGCCTGCTGCATCTGCGGCACGACCGCGCGCGCCGCCGCGCCGAGCAGGCCGAAGGCCGCCTCGGATTCCACCGCGAGCTGGATATCGGCGAGTCGCAGCGTCTGCTGCGCCTGGTCGAGCATCGGCCGGCCCCAGATATGCACGGTCGCCTCCGCGCCGAGACCGAGCCAGCTCTTCTTCTCCTTGGCGCGGACCAGGAGCGAGATCAGCAACCGCTCGCCCGACGGGACCACGTTGACGCTTTTCACGGTGACATCGACCGGACCGGAGCCGTCCTCGGGATAGGTGTGGCCGACCATCTGCGCCGCGATCAGCTTGTTGATCTCGGTGAAGGGCACGTCGATCGGCACGCCGATGTTCACGCCGGTGCCGGTCGGCGGCACGATCGAGATCTTGTCGGGGAACGGACAGTCCGGCTTGGACGGTGTCGAGATCACGCGCGTCTCGAGCTCGAGGCCAAGCAGCAGCGTCACGTTCTGTGCGTCGACGCGCGGCTGCGCCGCGATGGCGCGGGTCGGCTTCATCTCGAGCCAGAGCGGCGGCAGCGCGGCGGAAGACCCCGAGCCTTGCAGCGGAATCGAGCGGCAGGCCTTGGCCCATTGCAGCTTCGCATTCTCCCGCAGCGACGGATCGTTGCGGATGCGCTCGGAGACGATGTTGATCTGCTCGCCGACGTTCTTGTCGATCAGCGGCTTCACCTGCGCCGGCACGTTGACCTTGGCGCCGGCGACGTTGAGGTTGGTGTCGCCGAGATTGACCTGGGCGCCGAGATTGGGCTCGAGATGCCAGTTCGCGGCGAGCTTCGGGCGCGAGGTGATGACCACGTTACCCTTGATCTCGGCGCTGGCATTCAGGTTCTTGATGTTGACCGCGCCGATTCGTTTCGCCGCGTCACCGCCGAGCACGCCGCTGAGCGCGTCGCCGAGCGCGCCGGTGGCCTTCGAGGACAGCGATCCCGTCACGTTCAGCTTGCCGCTGAGTGGCGTCGAAATCGTCAGCACGTCCTTGTCGCCGGCAGCCGCCATCGGCCCGCGTACGGCGGACCAGCCGATGTCGGCGTTCTCCAGGATCTGCGAGATCGGGTTCTCGGCCTTCCCCGCGAAATTACGCGGCGCGGCCTTCTCGGCCTGCTCGCGGATCGCCGACACCGCGATGGCGACCGGTGCGATCACGATCGAGCTCTTGGAGGCGGGCGGCAGCGGCGGCAGTTGCGCGACCGGAGGCGCGGAATTGGTCGCGCGCGGCGACAGCCAGTCCATCGCCTTCAGGCTGATGAAGAACGACGCCGCGAGCACCGCGATGGCGATCAGGATAGTCTTCAAGTTCAGCGTTAGTCGCATCAATCCCCCAGGCCGCCCGGAGCGGAAGTCTACAGGGCAGGCGAGGAGGGCGCTAGCCTAGCGCGTGGGCGCCGGGGCGCTACGATCAACGAAAAGCAACCCTGCAATGGCAAGCATGACAGCGCCAAGGATGCCTTCTTGTAGCTTGGCAAACCAGGCGTTGCGGGAAAGCCAGCCGCCAATGCTGGAAGCGCCAGCGGCGATGCCGACATAGACGACGCAGCCAAGGGTCTTCGAGACTACTGCAAGAATCAACAGTTGTTCCCAGACCGGACCAACAGTGTGATCAGTGAATTGGGGCAGGAACGCCGTCATAAACAGGAAGACCTTCGGGTTGAGCAGGTTCGTAGTGAAGCCCTGTATGAAAGCAGCTCGGTGTGCGCCTGCCGGCGCCGCGCGTGCTGTATTCTTATCGAGGCGAATACTCCGCCAAAAAGCGCGAACACCAAGGTATGCTAGGTAAGCCGCACCGAGCAATCTCACGGCGGAGAACAGTTCCGGTGAATGCTGGAAGATTTCGGCGAGACCTAGAACAACAAGCGGTATTTGGATGAATCCGGCAAAGAATGTCCCCAAGACGCTCATGAAGGCAGCTCTAAAGCCTTGCGTCATGCCGCGCGTGAGCGTCAACATCATGTCCGGACCTGGAGTAATGTTCAGCACCAGCGATGCAAGGGTGAACGCGAGCAGAACGTGAGCGTTGAACATAGGAAGGGATACCGTGAAAAGGAATGAGCAGTATGAGATAAGTAGTGCGGAGGCCGACTGTCAATCCATTCATCGGTTCAACCCGCATTGGGGCGAGCGTCTTTCGTACGCCCCTTAGGAATGTGGCTAGGCACTCACGTCCGCATGATCGCAGCGAGCGCAACAGCCAAGTGTCGGCAAGCAGCTTGAATAAAGCTGTGGGGCCCATCCTGAGATTAGCCGCGCCGGGGACGGCGGACGGCTCTCACATTGCCGCGATTTCCCCCGCCGCAGAACAAGTGATCGCCGCCGTCGGACTCGAGCCCTGAGACCATGGTACCTGAAGGCAGGTCGAGCTGCTCCAGCACCTTGCCCGTCTCGGGGTCGATCCGCCTGATGTCGCTGTCCTCGCCTTCCCAGGTGCCGTGCCAGAGCTCCCCGTCGACCCACGTCACCCCGGTGACGAAGCGCTTGCTTTCGATGGTGCGGAGAATCTTTCCGGTCTGGGGATCGACCTGATGGATCTTGCGCTCCCGATACTGTCCGACCCAGAGCGAGCCCTCGGCCCAGGCCAATCCGGAATCGCCGCCGCCGCCGGGGGCAGGGATGGTGGCGAGCACCTTGCCGGTCGCAGCGTCAATCTTCTGGATGCGGTCCTCGGCAATCTGAAACAGGTGACGGCCGTCGAACGCCGTTCCGGCATGCGCGGCGACATCGATGGAGCGGGCGATCTTGCCATCGGCCGGATCGACCGCGTTCAATCTGTCGCCGGACGCGAACCAGACATGGGTGCCGTCATAGGTGACGCCATGCACGGCTTCGACGCCCGCAAAGGGCCCGTATTCCCTGACGATCTCGGCGGCTGAACGTTTCATCTGCTCGGTCCCTGTGGCGTGAATAACACCTTACGTCTTCAGGAGCGGTCCGGGGAGTAACAAGCCTGTCGGGAAACCCGGGACGGGCGGCGTCATCCAGCGCCGCGCCCTTCCGTGTCCGAAGGACTGCACCTTGTTCGATCGCGCCAGCTCTTCGAGGGCCCGCTGCACGGTGCGCGCGCTCGTTCCCAGCGCCAGCGCGAGCGCCGAGCTCGACCAGGGCTCGCCGTCGGAGAGGAAGGCGAGCACATTGGCGTGCTTCTCCTCGACGGGGCGTGCCAGGACGAGGACGTCGCGCGTCTTGCCCGGTGTCTTGTGCGGCGTCAGCGCAAAACCTTGGCTGGTCGCGCTGACATCGGCGAGGGGCTTGAGCTTGGTGCGGAGCCGCCCGATTTCGACGCGCAGCCGAGCGCGATGCGATTCATCGACGTGCCTTGCCTGAAACGCTCCCGTGATCAACGCTTCCCGCGAGACGTCGGCGGGCCAGGCCTGCGCCAGGATGCGGGCGAGCGCGAACAGCACCGGCCGCCTTCCGAGCGGCACGAGGATGCCTCGTCTGCGAACCGCGTGATGGAACGTGTCCACCACGAGCGCCTCCGATGTCGCGAGGTCCTCGACCTCCTCGAGCCGCAACGGCCGTTCGTGCCCGCGCGTGATCAGGCGCGCTGCGGGCGTGTCGAGCACGTGGCTCGCGCTTTCGACCTCGGCTGCAAGCGCTGGAATGCCGGCCTGCCGTGCTGCGCTCGCCGCGCGCCCGAGCGCCGCGCGCGCGTCTTTGGTTCGGAGCCGCCTGATGGCGATCCCGGCGATCACGAGCTCACGGGCGACCTGCGAAGCCGGGGACAGCGGCGTGGAGTTGATATCGGTCAGCGTGCGTTCGGCGTCATCGAGGCGCCCGAGAAGGAGAAGTCGGCGCGCCTCGATGTGACCCGCATGGGCGGCGTTGGCGAGGTCACCGTGGCTTGCGAGCGTCGCTCGCGCGGCCGCGAGCGTGTTGGCCGGCCAATTCAGGTCGCGCGAGACGAGTGCGATCTCGGCCTCCGCCACCACGCACCTGGCCCGCGCCACCGCCTCTCTCGGGCCGAAGGCGCGTGCGGCGCTGCGCAGCAATGTCTTTGCCTTGGCGAGATCGCCGAGCTGCGCCATCGCGATACCGCGCAGCGCCAGCGAAGGTGCATCGTTGCGCAGTGCGACGCGGTTCAGCGCGCCCAGCGGATCGCCGGCTTGGAGCGCGCGGGCCGCCGCCGTGATCAGCGACTCCATTCAAATCCCGCCACACTTGTTACTCCCACCACGCAACCGTCCGGTGCGAGAGATCGTTGACGGCCGACGATGTGCGGCGAGGGACGAGCGGTTCCGGATCTCGCATCGCGAGATACGGAACGGCCGCCCGGGAAAGTTGGAGAGCCATGATGACATCAGCTGACAACGCAGGAAATAACGGACAGGCCGCCATGCAAACACCGCCGGTGGTGTCGCCGCAGGACTGGGAGGCCGCCCGTCAGCAACTGCTCGTAAAGGAAAAGGCGCATACCCGTGCCCGCGACGCCCTGGCCGCCGAGCGCCGGCGCATGCCGTGGATGGAAGTGACGAAAACCTATGCTTTCGAGGGGCCCGGCGGCAAGGTCAGTCTGCACGACCTGTTTCAGGGCCGGCGGCAACTGATCGTCTACCGCGCCTTCTTCGAGCCGGGCGTGTTCGGCTGGCCGGATCATGCCTGCCGCGGCTGCTCCATGGTGGCCGACCAGGTCGCCCATGTCGCGCATCTGAATGCCCGCGACACCACGCTGGTGTTCGCCTCGCGCGCACCGCAGGCCGACATCATCAGGCTGAAGCAGCGGATGGGCTGGACCATGCCATGGGTCACCGTCACCGACAGTTTCGATGCCGATTTCGGCGTCGACGAATGGCACGGGACCAACGTGCTCTTCCGCGATGGCGACCGCATCTTCCGCACCTACTTCGTCAAGAGCCGCGGCGACGAGCAGATGGGCGGCACCTGGAATTACCTCGACATCACGCCGCTGGGACGGCAGGAGGTCTGGGAAGATTCGCCGAAGGGCTATCCGCAAACGCCGACCTACAAATGGTGGAACTGGCACGACAGCTACACCGAAGGTGCGGCACCCGACAAGAAATGGGTCGAGATCTCGACCGCCGGCGAGAAGGCTTTTCGCGAGGAGGCCGCGGAAGGACGTGACTAGTCCCGTCAGCGCAACTGCCGGCCCGAGCCGCAACGGCATGGTGGCCGCGCGCCACCTCGCCAGATGGCTGGGGCTGGCGGCGACCCCGACCTTCGCGATCATGGCCGTGCTGACGGCCATGCTCGATGGCCCGGCCGACATGCTGTGCGGCTCCGGACATGGGGCGATGCTCGGAGGGATGGTGCCGATGTATCTCTTGATGAGCGCGTTTCACTCGGCGGCATGGCTGAGGCTGATTGCAGAGCGGTGAAGTCGGTAGCTCTACCGCGAAGCCGCCTGCAAATAGGCAACGACCTTCGCCGCTTCCTCCGCCGAGACGCCGCCATAGGGCTGCATCTTGTTGCCGGATACGATTTCGTCCGGCTTGACCATGAAGCGGGTCAGTTTGTCCTGGTCCCAGACGAAGCCGGCTTCCTTCATCGACGAGGAATAGTTGTAGTTCGGCAGCGAGCCGGCCTTGCGTCCGACGATTTTATTGAGGTTGGGGCCCAGACGATTGTCGCCCTCTTTCACCGAGTGGCAGGTGCGGCAGGAATTGTTGAAGGCTTGCTGGGCTGCGTCGTCACTCCCAGGCTGCTGTGCGAGCGAGGCGGGCGCGGTCAACAGCAGTGCCACTGCGCCGGCGATCGCGCGGAGCCATGTGCCTTGCGGCGATTGCGGACGTGATTGCATTCGCGCCTCCATCGGGGATCGCGCCGCAGCACGCGCGCGCGTCGGGATGCCGAGGGCAAACGAAAACGGCCCCGGTGGGTTCCGGGGCCGTTTGCGTCACAATGTCCTGTCGCTTACCGCGTTGCGGCTCCGAGATCCGCGCGGCGTTCCGTCATCGGCAGCACGATCACCTTGGTGCCGACGTTGACGCGGGAGTAGAGGTCCGCGACGTCGTCATTGGTCAGGCGGATGCAGCCGGAGGAGACGTGCTTGCCAATGGTGTCGGGCGCGTTGGTGCCGTGGATGCGGTAGATGGTGCCGCCGAGATACATGGCGCGGGCGCCGAGCGGATTGCCGGGGCCGCCGGCCATATGGCGCGGCAGATAGGGCTGGCGGGCGATCATTTCCGGCGGCGGCGTCCAATCCGGCCACTCGGCCTTCTTGGTCACCGACTGGGTGCCGGACCAGGTGAAGCCGTCGCGGCCGACGCCGATGCCGTAGCGCATCGCCTGGCCGTTGCCGAGCACGAGATAGAGGTAGGTGTTGGGTGTATCGATGATGATGGTGCCGGGCGCCTCGCGCGTCGCGTAGGAGACCGTCTGGCGACGGAAGCGGGCCGGCGTTTCGACGGCGTCCTGATCTTCGGACGGCGCGGCCTGATAGGGCGCGGCTTGATAAGGCTGGTACGGCTGCGGCGCTGCGATCGGTGGCAGCGGCTGGAAGAACGGGAAGAGCTGCACCGGCGCGGCCTTCACCGGGCCGGCGAACGCGATCGCGGTGACAGCCACTGCGCCAAACGCAACGGCGCGCGAATAAGTCTTCAACGTCTCCAGATTGATCATTGGTCGCCCCTGTTTGCGCCGTGTTCTTGGTCGCCCCGGCACCGTTTCGGTGCTCTGTTGCCTAGATCACTAGCGACAAGAAGTTTCGGGACGTTTGCGCGGAAAACCGAAAACGGTTTCATGGCGGAAAGGATTGTTTCATGACGGTTTCGTGGCTGAGCGGACCCGTTAACGAACAAAACAGCGGGCCGACACTTCCATGACGTCACACGCCTGAAATATCCGTGGTTGATGGTCCTAAGCCGAGAATCATAAAAATCTCGGGATTTCCCCATGCGGGTATTAATCGCGACTGACGCCTGGCATCCGCAGGTCAACGGTGTGGTGCGGACGCTGACCTCGCTGGCTGGCGCGGCCAAGGCATTGGATGTCGAGATCGACTTCCTCACGCCGGACGGCTTTCGGTCATGGCCGTTGCCGACCTATCCGGGGCTGCGCGTTGCGCTGCCGAGCGGCAAGGAGATTGCGCGGCGGATCGAGAAGGCGGCGCCCGAGGCGCTGCACATCGCGACCGAAGGGCCGATCGGCTGGGCGGCGCGGGCCTATTGCCGCCGCAACCGGCTCGCCTTCACCACCTCCTACACCACGCGCTTTCCCGAATACGTCTCGGTGCGGACCGGCATTCCCGCGAGCGTCGGCTACGCCGTGCTGCGCCACTTCCACGATGCCGCCGCGATGACGATGGTGGCGACGCCCTCGCTGCGGCAGGAGCTCTCCGAGCGCGGCTTCAAGCGGCTCGGCTTCTGGACCCGCGGCGTCAACACCGAGCTGTTCCATCCTGAGTCTCCGGCCAGGCTCGATCTGCCCAGGCCGATCTTCATGACGATGGGCCGCGTGGCGGTGGAGAAGAACCTCGAGGCGTTCCTGTCGCTCGACCTGCCAGGCACCAGGGTCGTCATCGGCGACGGCCCGCAGAAGGCCGCGCTCGAAAAGAAATATCCCGACGCCGTCTTCCTCGGCGAGAAGAAGGGCGCCGATCTAACCGCGCATCTCGCCGCCGCCGACGTGTTCGTGTTTCCGAGCCTGACCGACACGTTCGGCGTGGTGCAGCTCGAAGCGCTCGCTTGCGGCACGCCGGTTGCGGCGTTTCCGGTGACGGGTCCGAAGGACGTCATCGCCGATCATCCGATCGGCGCGATCGACCATGATCTGCGGGCCGCGTGTCTGCGCGCACTCACCATGTCGCGCCAGACTTGCCGCAATTTCGCGCTGGAGCGCTCCTGGGAAAACAGCGCGCGCCAATTCGTCGGCAACCTCACTTCACTTCAGCCCAGTCGTGCCTTGCGCGCCTCGCCGATCATGGCGCGGCGGCCGGTGCGCGGTTGACCCCAACGTTTCGACCACAGCGAGAACCTCATCGATGGCTAAGATCATGAACCTTGACGGCACCCAGCAGCTCGACCTCACCCGTGGCACGGTCGAGCAGGCTTATGATCGTTGGGCACCGGTCTACGACCTCGTGTTCGGAGGCGTGTTCGCCAAAGGCCGGCAGGCCGCGATCGCGGCCACCAACAAGATCGGCGGCCGGGTGCTCGAGGTCGGCGTCGGCACCGGCATCTCGCTGCCGCTCTACGCGCCGCATCTGCGCATCTTCGGCACCGACATCTCGGAGGCGATGCTCGACAAGGCGCGCCAGCGCGTCGCCGAGGGCGGCCTAGAGCACGTCGAGGGCCTCGCGGTGATGGATGCCGAGAAGCTCGAATTCCCCGACAATTCCTTCGACGTCGTGATGGCGCAATACGTCGTCACCGCCGTGCCGAATCCGGAAGTCGCGCTGGACGAATTCGCCCGCGTCCTGCGTCCGGGCGGCGAGTTGATCATCCTCACCCGCGTCAGCGCCGATACCGGCATGCGCCGCTTCATCGAGCAGAAGTTGCAGCCGGTGGTGCGTCCGCTCGGCTTCCGCACCGCCGAGTTCGCCTGGTCGCGTTACGCCAAATGGTTGGCCGGCGCCAATGGCATCGAGCTCGCCGAGCGTCGCCTGATTCCGCCGCTCGGCCATTTCTCGCTGGTGCGCTTCCGCAAGATCGACGTCGCAAAAGCGGCGTAACCCAAGCTCACGCGTGCGTCACCGCGTCGCTGCACATCGTCACATGACAAAATGATGATGTCACACGGCCTACATCGAATCTCTGTAAATCCTGAACCCGAAAGCATTTTGGGGGAGAGCATGATCAAGAACTATCTCGAGCAGCTGCGGATCCAGCGCTGGGACGACCATCGCTACTATCACCACAGCCGCATCAATCAGAGCCTGCATTTCGTGAGCGCGCTGAGCTTCCTGTTCGCCTATGTCTGGCTGTTCATCGATCCCATGGTCTCCGCGCTGGTCGGATGGCTGGTCTCGATGACCTCGCGCCAGGCGGGTCACTTCTTCTTCGAGCCGCACGGCTACGACCAGATCAACCAGGCGACGCACGAGCACAAGGAAGAGATCAAGGTCGGCTACAATCTTCGGCGCAAGGTGGTGCTGATGTCGATCTGGGCGCTGTCGCCGCTGGTGCTGCTGGTCGATCCCACGCTGTTCGGACTGTTCACGCCCTGGGCGGGCGCGACCGATTTCATGCGGCAGGTCGCCAAGGTCTGGCTCGTCGTCGGCGGCGGCGGTCTGATGTTCCGCACGGTGCACCTGTTCTTCATTCGCGACGTCGAGACCGGCCTCGTCTGGATGACGAAGATCCTGACCGACCCCTTCCACGATCTGATGCTCTACCGCAACGCGCCGCTGGCGCTGATGCGCGGCGAGCTGATGGACCCCGGCCTGCACCTCAACCCCGAGCACACGCTGGGCCTGATCGGCGAGCCCACGCTCGAAGAGCGGCACGCCTGAGCGCCGCGATCTCACCAAGGCTTCCGATGTCTGGCGGTTGCGTCATGCCCGGGCTCGTCCCGGGCATCCACGTCTTGCGGCTTTCGCGCGGAAGCGCGTGGATGGCTGGGACGGGCTCGGCAATGACGGCATTGGCGGATTTGGCCTCAGCGCCGGAAGCGCTTGGCGAGCATCTCTTTCAGGATCTGCCGCTTGATGGCCTTGTTGGTGAGGACGCCATCGTGCCACCAGAAGCCGTCGGCTTTCATCTTCTCGGCCGCGCGGACGAAACGCTCGGCGACCTCGGTGAAATCGGCATCGGTGTAGTTCAGGCTGAAGATCAGCCGGCCGGTGCCGACCCAGCTCAGGGACAGGCCTTCGGCGCGCAGGTAATACTGCAGCATCCAGTTGTAGCGGGATGGCGTGGTGTATTTCACCGTCCAGATCGAGGAGAAGTTGGCGAACCGCACCGGCAGGTCCGCGCCCTCCATCATCCGGTTGAGTTGTTGCGCGCGCTCGTTCCAGGTCTCGTCCAACCCGTCATAGACGGCGCGGAAGTTCGGGCTGGCGAGCCGGCTCAGAAATTCGTCCATCGCCGTCATGACGTAGGGGTGCGAGTTGAAGGTGCCGCGGGCGAAGCAAACGTCGGCGGGGCGATCGTCGCGGAAGCGGCGCATCAGCTCGCGTCGGCCGCAGACCACGCCGACCGGCAGGCCGCCGGCGAGGCTCTTGCCGTAGGTCACCATGTCGGCCTTGATGCCAAAGTATTCCTGGGCGCCGCCCGGGGCGAGGCGGAAGCCGACGAAGACCTCGTCGAAGATCAGCACGATGCCGCGTTGGTCGCAGACCTCGCGCAGCTTCTTGAGCCATTCCGTATAAGCCGCGCGATCGAAATTGCCGCCGCGGGAGGAATCAACCAGCGAGGAGTCGCCGGGCGCGTTGCCATTCGGATGCAGCCCCTGCAGCGGGTTGACCAGCACGCAGGCGATGTCCTTGCGCGTCCGCAGCACGTGCAGCGTCTTCTCCGACATCTCGGCGAGGGTGTAGGTCTCGTGCGCGGGAATCGGATTGCCGACTCCGGGCTGCACGTCGCCCCACCAGCCGTGATAGGCGCCGGCGAAGCGGACGAGATGGGTGCGCCTGGTGTGGTAGCGCGCGAGCCGCACCGCCTGCATCACGGCTTCGGTGCCGGACATGTGGAAGGAGACTTCGTCGAGGCCCGAGATCTGGCACAGCCGCGCCACGTTCTCGAGGATGACGGGATGGTAGGGGCCGAGCACCGGTCCGAGCGCGTGCGCGCGCTTCTCGGAGCCCTCGATGCATTCCTTGTAGAAGTCGTTGCCGAAGATGTTGACGCCGTAGGACCCCGTGAGGTCGTAGGAGGTATTGCCGTCGACATCCGTGACCGTGACGCCGCGCGACGACTCCACGAAGGTCGAGGTGCCCAGATGCTCGCGAACGAGGCGCGAGAACTGGAACGGCACGCGGTAGCTCTCGGTGAAGTGCAGGTCGGAGATCTTCTCCGCCGCGTCCTTCGTCATCGCGCGGCCCTTGGGGTAGCGCTCGGCGTAGAGACACGCGAGACGGAAGAAGCCGTCCTTGCGCTGCGTTGCGACGTTCGCCGGCGCGCCGTCGCAGGCGAAGTAGGCATCGCCTTCGAATTCGTAGAACGGAAGCAGCTTGGCCACCCGGCGGGACATCTTGGAGTGCCCGGCGAGCGAGCGGTGCTTGGCGCGGGACAATTCGATCCGCGCCTTGATTTTCGGGAAGGCGGCGGCAACGGAAGCTGCGGCGGCCACGGACAAAGAAAGAATCGGGAGTGTCGTTTCCATGACAACAAGCGCTAATACTGCGAGCTGACAGATTCATGACAGTCAAAGCCCTCATCGCCTCTTTCACCCAGCAGGAAGACCTCAACTTCCTGTTGACCAACCGCATCCCCCGCGCGGCCCTGACCCGCTTCATGGGCTGGTTCTCCAAGATCGAGAACCCACTGGTGCGTGAAGGCTCCATCGCGCTGTGGAAGCTGTTCTCCGACCTCGATCTGTCGGGGGCGCGCAAGACCCGTTTCAGGAGTCTGCACGACTGCTTCACCCGGGAGCTCAAACCCGGCTTGCGGCCCTTTGATCCGGACCCCTCCATTGTCGCCAGTCCGTCCGACGGCATCGTCGGCGCCCATGGCCGGATCGCCAACACCGAGCTGTTCCAGGTCAAGGGCGCGCCGTACTCGCTGCTCGATTTGCTCGGAGACTCCGTGCTGGTCGACCAGCACCGCAACGGCTCCTTCATCACGCTGCGGCTGACCTCGAGCATGTATCACCGCTTCCACGCGCCCTTTGACGCGCATATCGAACGCGTCACGCTGATCCATGGCGATGTCTGGAACGTCAACCCGATCGCGCTGAAGCGGGTCGAGCGTCTGTTTTGCAAGAACGAGCGCGCGGTGATCCGCACGCGTTTGCCGACGGGCGAAGCCGTGACGCTGGTACCGGTCGCCGCGATCCTGGTCGCAAGCATCCGTCTGCACTTCCTCGACATGGTGCTGAATGCGCAGACCAGGGGGCCGGTCAATTTCCCCTGCGACGTCAACGTGAGCAAAGGCGAGGAGCTCGGCTGGTTCGAGCATGGCTCGACCATCATCATCCTCGCGCCCGGCGATTTCACCTTCTGCGACGGCATCGCCGAAGGCACGCGTATTCGCGCAGGTCAAGCGCTGCTGAGAAAAAACTAGCCTTCAATCTGCCGCGTCGGCTGCCTATATCGTTCGTGGGGACGTTTCTGCGACGACGGATTGGGTGATGGCACGGGCGCCGGTCATGGCGGCGGGTGGTATTGTGCTGCGGCGAGGTGCGCCGCCGCTGATTGCCGTCGTGCGCCAGCGCAAGCGCAACGAATGGGTCTTGCCCAAGGGCAAGCTCGACGACGGCGAAACGCCGAGAGAAGCCGCGCATCGCGAAGTGCTGGAAGAGACCGGTCACGACGTCACCATCCACGAATTTTTGGGCACACTCGTCTACCAGTCGGGCGGACGTTCAAAGGTCGTGCATTTTTGGCGCATGGAGGCCGGGGACGGTCCGGTCCGCAAGCTGATGAACGACATCAAGGCCGTCGACTGGCTGACGCTGGAAGACGCGCTCGGGCGCCTGTCGCGCGAGGACGAGCGCGTGTTCCTGACCCAGGTTGGCCCGATCGCGCTCGCGGCCGCTGGGCTTGCGCCGGGGGATGCCGACGTCAGATCGCCGCTCGCGACCGAGGATGTCGATGCAGCCTTGCAGACGCTGACGCCAGCCGAAGCGGCTTCGGTCGGCGAGTTGCGGCACGGTCTGTTGCAGAAGGTGAAGGCCTGGCTGCGCGGTGACGCGTGAGTTTTCTTCACCTCGCCCCGCGTTGACGGTGCACCCTCTCCCACAAGGGGCGAGGGGTGTCTCTCCACGCGCGAAGCTGTCGCAATGGATTCGCGGTGAGAACCCCTCATCCGGCGCTTCGCGCCACCTTCTCCCACAAGGGGAGAAGGAAGAAAGTCATCGCCGCTCCTTCTCCTTCGGAACTGGCGCTGGCCTTCGCGGCGCTACGGGACGTTGCGCGGCGGGGAGGCGCTGCTGGAATCCGCCCGGGCGCTGCATGCCCGGAGGTTGAGCGGCGGGCGGCTGCCCCGGCTGCATGCCGGTGCGCGGAAGTTGCGGCTGCACGTGGGGCTGCTGCTGCGTTCCGGCCGGCTGCTGCGGCGCGACTCCGCCGGGCTGCGTCGGAATCTGTCCACCGCGCTGCGGCTGGTTTTGTGGCCTGCCGTCAGGCTGCGTGCCTTGACCGGCGCGCGGTAGGCCTGCCGGACGTCCCGCGCCTTGCTTCTGGCCTTGTTGCTGCTGACCCTGACCCACGCGCGGCGTACCGGGCTGCACGGCGCCGCCTTGGCCCGGCGCTTGGCCCTGCCGCTGCGGCGGCTGGCTGCCTTGACGGCCTGGCGTGCCTGGCTGTTGCTGCCCCGGACGGTTGTTCTGACCGGGCTGACCGTTCGGCCGCTGGGGCTGTTGTGGCTGTTGTCCTGGCGCCGTGTTTGGCCGCAATTGTTGCTGTTGCGGCGGCTGGAACGGCCGCGGAATGCGCGGGCTCGCGGTCGGATTGGCGCGGCGGAAGTCGCGCTGCTCGGTGACGATCTGCCGGCCCGTAGTCTGCGCCAGATGCACCTGGCTGACGAAGCCGCGGTCGCGCGCGATCTGCTGTGGTGCGATCGTGATCGGCACCGCGGCAAAGCGCATGACGCCGGCCGCGGCTGCGCCCGGCCGGATCGCAAAACCGCTCGCGCCTTGCGTCAGCGCGCCGAGCCGCGTCCCGCTCGTGCGGTCGTCGACGTCGATGTGTCCGACCCGGCCGTCGGCGTCGGGATAGAGCTTGATGTTGACGTTGTTGGTCTTGTTCGCGGCCGCGCCTTCCGGCACGTCGACGACGCCCGTGGTGCCGCGGATGCCCAGCGTCGCCGTCGGCGTCGTGATCTTCATGTTGCCGGTCTTTGCCACCGCCGCCGCGACGAAGGCGACCGTGCCCTTGCCGATGTCAAAGATGCCTGCGTTCTGCTTGCCGCCGTCCTCATAGACGTAAGTGTCGATGGTGATTTTTGCGCTGGCCGAGAGGTTGAACGTGGTCGCGTCGTTGAAGGTGATGCCGAGCGATGAGTTCGACGAAGTCTGCACGACGTCGTTGAGAAAGATGTCGTCGCGCACGCGTAGCGGATAGGAATTTTTGTCGCGGATCACGGTCGCGATGCCCGTCACCGTCGCGACGTTGCCGATCGGCTCGACGGCGGCGGGCTGCGCTTCGGTCGGGGGAGCGGGTGAAGCCGATGGCGTCGGCGAGGGGGCGGGCGACGGTTGCGCTTCTGGCTGCGCCTGCGCAAGCTCGATCGCATCGGATGCGAACGCAACGCTCGCCCCGGCCGGCGGCAACGCCAGCAGCGCAAGCGCGAACATGAAGCGGCGCCAGGCCACGATAAATGTCACGAAGAGTCCCGGTGAGAAACGCGAGGCGAGATCGACCGATATCAGCCGCGTACAGCTGAACGGCGGATGAATGTCTATCGCACGGGGGCGGCGAACGTTCAAATGGTACGCGACGTTAGCTTGTGGCCAAGCCTCTCCACCGTCATGGCCGGGCTTGTCCCGGCCATCCACGCCTTTAAGCGCGGGACTAAGAGCGTGGATGCCCGGGACAAGCCCGGGCATGACGAAGAATGTGCATGTGTTGGAGACGACACCTGCGGCGTCAGCTCACGCGCTTCCAGGTCTGGCCGCCGCAGAACATGCCGCCGAAGGCGCAGCCCTGCACACGCATTGCATTCGGGCCCTTCATCGCGATCGTCGAGTCGTAATTGCGGCCGGAGTCGGGATCGTGGATGCGCCCGCTCCACTTCGCGCCGTCGGGCTTCATGTTGATCAGGATGCGCTCATTGGTCTTCGCGGCGTAGCCGCAGAGATTGACGCCGCACTGTTCGACGCGGACATTGCCCTTGTTCTCTTCGGTGGCCCAGACGCCGATCGGCGTGTTGGCAACCGCAACAGGCGCGGCGGCGACCGGAGCCGGAGCGGGGGCCGGAGCAACCGCGACGGGCGCGGGCGCAGCAGCGGGCGCGGTCTGTGTCGTGGCGTCGTAGCCGGTGGACGGAGCAGCGGCAATCGTCGTGCTCGGTGCCGCGATAGCGGGCGCTGCAGGGGCGGTCGCCTGCACCGGCGCCTGCTGCGCGGGCTGCTGCAGCACCGGAGCCGGCGCCGGCTGCGCGGTCGTGGCCGGAGCCGGCGTGGTATCGACGTCGTCGTCCTTGGAGCTGGAGCCAAGGCCCTTGAGGTTGATGTTGTTCAGCTTGATCGGCTTGTCCGACAAGCCCGGCGCCACGATGGTCACGCAGTTGAGCGAGGCGCAGTTGCGCGGCGTCTCGATGCGGATGTTCTGGCCTTCGATCTGGAACGAGATCGCATTGCCGGCATGCGCGGCGGCGGTGGACGCGAGGAAGAGAGCGGTGGCGGCGATGGTGAGCTTGTTCATGACAACCTCCGAAGAATGTGTGGGTCCCGATGGGACTGAAGTCGCGGGTGGATGAAGCGTGGTTCGACCCTACGCCGGGCTGACCGGACGTTCTGTGATAGACATCACAACGGCTCGCGGCCGCTGGGTGACGCAGCGCACATTCGACCGCGATCCCATCCGCGTAACCTCGTCGCCACACAGAGGGAGGCGCCGATGATGCGGCTTGTGACTTCGCTTGGCACCTTGATCGCGCTGATGGCGATTGCGCCCGCAGCCGAGGCCGGATCCTACGCGTTCTCGATCGGCGGTCATCGATTCCAGGTCGAGTCGCCCAGGAATTGCCGATCGGCTTCCTGTGTCGCGGTTTCCTCCCATCGCAGCTTTCGGCCGGACGTCGATACGACACCGGCGCCGACGCCGGTGCTACCGCCGCCGCAGCCGCTCTATCCCGTGGCTCCGGTCAGGCCGGCGCCAGCCATTGCGGTCGCGCCTCCACCGGCGCCGGCGGCTCCTGTCCTTGCCTCGACGACGTCGCAGCCAGTTGTCCTGCCGCCGGCGCCAAGCTCCAATCCGCCACGGGTCGAGCTACCGCGGACGGATCCGCCGAAGACCGTCGCGATCGATCCGCCGCGCATGGAGGCGCCGGTCGTTTCGCCGAGGCCGGTGCTCGAGCAGGCGGTGACGAGCCCTGAGCGCAGCGACGACGAACTCGCCTATTTGCCGCTCGGCGAATGGGAGAGCGCAGGCGCCAAGGGCACGGTTCGCATCGAACGCTGCGGACCGGCACTGTGCGGCTTCGCGCTGACGGAAGCATCGACCAGGGGCGAGAGCGTGCTCGTCAACATGAAACCGAAAACGCACGAGGTCTGGACCGGCAACATCTACAGTCGCTCCAGCGGCAGCACCTATTATGCGACGATGACGCTGAAGAACTCCGGCAAGCTCCACGTCGAAGCCTGCGCACTGGGCCATTTCTGGTGTTCCGGCAACGACTGGACGCGAGCCGAAGAGCGGCCGGAGAAGCTGATCACGACGTCGCGGCAGTGGAGCGCGCGGTCGTAAGGGACGCGTTCGATACCTCCGGCTGAAGCCGCTAGATCATGCCGAGCACGATGGCGCCGACAAAGGCCATGGCGAGGTACGCGGTGATAACGCTCAGTCTCCCGGCGAACGTCATGAGGTCGCTCCCGCTGCTCGCGCCGCCTTGCGCGAGGACGTCATGGTTAACAGAGTGTCTCTTTTCGGAAAAGTCAGCCTTGCTGTCGCTCGTCGGGGCAGGGGCCGCTGCTCGCGCGAGCTGACATGGTTAAAGAACACTGAAATCAACACGTTGAAGAGTCTTTAAGTAAATTCACCGAACGTGCGTGCATGACGCGCGGAGTTCGTTTGTATCTTGTCGGCTCCATCGTCCTTGTTTCGTTAGCGGGTTGCGGACGCGGCGTCTTCCAGGCCGAACGTGAACCGTGGCGGGCCGAGGCCGAAGCCGCATGCCTGAAATCAGGCGCGGTGAAAGAAGGGCCGGATCTCGTCCGCATCGACCCGATCTCCGGGCCGGGCATGTGCGGCGCCGAGTTTCCGCTCAAGGTCGCCGCCCTCGGCGAAGGCTCGAGCAGCTACGGCTTTGCCGATGAGGATTTGCGACCGCCCGGGAGCATTGGCAACCAGCCGCGCTGGCCGGTGACGCAGCCGCGATCGAATTACCCGCAGAGCCAGAACTATCCGCAACGCTCAAACTATCCCGAGAGCGCGGTGCGTCAGCCCTCCGGCTATGGCGCTTCCCCTGGTCCAATGCCTCTGAACGCGCCAGGCGTGGCGCAGCAGGAGGACGAGATCGACCTGCCGCCCGAGGGCACCGATGCCGCGGGTGCGTCGCGCTACATGAATGCGCCGAGCTATCCGGCGCGGCCGGCGCCGTACTCGCAGGCGCCCGCGCAGCAGCCGCCGCCGCGTCTTGGTCCGGCACGGGGCGATCCCGTCACCGCCGTCGGCCCTGTTGCGATCAAGCCGGTTGCGACGCTGGCCTGTCCGATCGTGTCCGAGCTCGACCGCTGGCTTGCTGACACCGTGCAGCCCTCGGCTATGCGCTGGTTCGGCACCCGCGTCGCGGAGATCAAGCAGATCTCCGCCTATTCCTGCCGCGGCATGAACGGCAATTCGCATGCCCATATTTCCGAGCACGCCTTCGGCAATGCGCTCGACATCGCCGCCTTCGTGCTCGCCGACGGCCGCCGCGTCACCGTGAAGGATGGCTGGCGCGGCATGCCGGAAGAGCAGGGATTCCTGCGCGACGTGCAGTCGGGCGCCTGCGTGCATTTCACCACGGTGCTGGCGCCGGGCTCGAACGTCTATCATTACGATCACATCCACGTCGATCTGATGCGCCGCGCCAGCCGCCGCCTGATCTGCCAGCCCGCCGCCGTCTCCGGCGAAGAGGTTGCCGCGCGAGCGGGCGGGCGCAATCCCTATGCGAATGCACGCGATCCCTCCGTGACCGGCTCGCTGGGGACGCGCAAGAGCATGGCGCGAAAGCACGAAGAGGACGAGTACGCCGACGACTGAGGATCGCGCGTGGCCCGTAGCCTGGATTACGGGCAGCGCAATAGGGAAGGTGTTCCCGCATTCCGCTTCGCTGGGTGCGGGCTACGACCCCACGCCGGCCGGCTTCGCGCTGACCCCAGCCTGTTCAGCCGGCGTCGCGTCTTCGGCAGAGCGCGTCTCGAGCGCAAAAATTTGCGCATGCGCAAATCTCGCCTAAGCCATTGAAGTCAGGAAGACAACTCTGCCGCCTCGGGGTTTTCCAGCAGTTGGCACGGTCGCTGCAATGAGGAAGCTGCCACGAAGCGGCGCTGCCGGCGCCGTGAGCCAGCGGATCCCGTCATGCAGATGCCTGTCACCCCTCCTTATTCGGATCTCGAACAGCGCGTGCTGTCGCGCATCACGGAGGAGCGCTGGCTTGAGCTCGCGTCCGAGCTGATCCGCACCGGCCAGCCCCGTTCCGGCAATCCGCTGGATCCCGATTTGCCGCCTGCCGAGGAAGAGGCGATCTCGATGCTGGTCGCGGGCAAGCTCGAAGCGCTCGGTATGGAGGTCACCAAGCACAGCGCGCAGCCGCACCGGCCGAACGTGCTGGGCGTGCTCAAGGGACGGGACGGCGCGCCTTCGCTCATTCTCAACGACCATCTCGACACCTATCCGGCCGTCGAGCCCGAGAAATGGCACATGACGGATTTCGATCCGTTCAAGGCGACGCGCCACGGCGATCTGCTCTATGCGCGCGGCACGTCCGACACGCGCGGCAACCTCGCTGCATCGTTGCTCGCAGTGCAGGCCTTGACCGAAGCGGGTGTGAAGTTCGATGGCACCTTGATGTGCTGCTACACCGTCGATGAGGAGCGGAACGGCACCGAGGGCTCCATCTACATGTTGAACAAGGTTGGCCTTACCGCCGACTACGAGATCACCGCCGAGCCGACCGCCTGGGGCGACGTCAACAAGGACTGGGGCATGAACCTGTCGGTGGCCAATTCCGGCCACTGCCTGATCGAGCTTACCGTTCACGGGATCAAGTCGCACATCTGGCGACCGGACATCAGCGTCAACGCCATCATGGAAGCGGCAAAGCTGTTGCCGAAACTGAAGGACATGGCGTTCACGCATATCCCCAGCAAGTTCATGGGACATACGCCGCCCTGCTGCGCCGTGGTGCGCATTCGGTCCGGCCTGCCTGGCGAGATGCAGTTTTCGCCGGATGCCTGCACCATCACACTCGCCGTGGTCGGCATCGTGCCCGGCATGACGCTGTCGAGCGTGATTGCGGACATCGAGCGTCTCGGACGGGACACTTTTGCCGGCGTGAACGACGTCAAGGTGGAGGTGCGCCAGGTGCCCGGCTCGCTGTTCGTCAACGCGACCGAACCGGTGCCGGTCGAGGAGGAGCCCTGCCGCTCCCTGCGCGCGGTTTACCGGCGTCTGATGGGCCGCGAGCCCGGGGTCAACCGCAAGAACGCCTTCAACGACACGATCCGCTTCCGCGAAGCCGGCATCAATGCGGTGACGTTCGGTCCCGGAGAAGACGGCTGGGCCGTCGACAACGAGAACATCTCGATCACCAAGTCGGTGATGGCGACGCGGATCTACGCGCTGACCATCATGCAGATCCTGGGAGTGCGGACATGAGCGTCGAGGCGACCCACATGACGATTCCAATCTCGCCGGATCGCACGCGACGCGGCAGCTTGCGGCTGCGGCTTCCGAAGGTCTCGCGATCGGTGCTGCTCTCGACGCTGACCGTCGCCGTGCTGCTGGCCGGCTGGGCCATTGTCACGGAGAGAGGCTGGGCCAACGAGCTGTTCCTGCCGAAGCCGCAGGCGGTCTGGGCCGCGTTCGTCAAGACGATGACGAAGGGATATCAGGGCGCGACCCTGCTTCAGCATCTCGGCGCAAGCCTCTATCGCATCCTCACCGCCTTCACGCTGGCCTGCCTGATCGGCATTCCGCTCGGTGTCCTCATGGGCGTGTCGCGCAACGCACGCGCGCTGCTCAATCCGTTGATCGAGTTCTACCGGCCATTGCCGCCGCTCGGACTTTATACGCTGCTGGTGATGTGGCTCGGCATCGGTGAGAGCTCGAAGCTGTCGCTGCTGTTTCTTGCCGGTCTTCCGGGCATCGTCATCTCGACGATCCAGGCCGTCACCAGCGTGGACCCGGTCTATGTGCGCGCCGCCCAGTCGCTCGGCGCGACCCGGCGACACCTGCTGTTTCACGTCTATTTGCCGGCGGCGGGACCGCTGATTCTGGCCGGCATGCGCATCTCGCTCGGATTCACCTACACCGTTCTCGTCGCCGCCGAAATCGTCGCGGCATCCGCCGGCATCGGCTGGATGATCTGGGACGCCGCAAAATTCCTGCTGTCCGACGTCGTGATCATGGGGCTGATCGTGCTCGGTCTCACCGGCGTCGTGCTCGACCTCATGATGCGCGGCATCGCGAAACTGTTGATGCCGTGGGCCTGAATCCAATTCTGATCGTAGGGGAGACCTCCATGAAGAGACTGATTGCGACGCTCGCGGTTACCACGTTGGCGCTCACGGGTGCAGTCCGCGCCGAGGACAAGCCGGCGAAGGTGACCGTCGGCTATCTGAACCTCGTCAACGCGCAGCTGGTCACCAAGCATCTTGGCCTGCTCGCCAAGGAGATGCCGGGCGTCGACATCAAATACGTCAAGATCGGCGGCGGTGGCGACATGCTGCGCGCGATCGCTGGCAACGACGTCGATTTCGGCGGCCTCGGCAACCCGCCGACCGCGATCGGCGCGACGCGCGCCCTGCCGATCAAGGGCATCCTGGTGATCAACATGCTCGACTACGTCGAGTCGATGGTGGTTCGCGCCGACAAGAACATCACCTCGCTCAAGGACCTCAAGGGCAAGACCGTGGCGGCGCCGTTCGGCTCAACGACGCACTACCTCCTGCTCCAGGCGCTCAAGGACGAGGGTGTCGATCCCGCCTCGATGAAGATTCTGGACCTCGCGCCGTCGGACATCGCGGCGGCCTGGCTTCGCGGCGACATCGACGCGGCCTGGTTCTGGGAGCCGAATCTCGGCAAGGCTGTGAAGAACGGCGGCAAGATCCTCGTCACCTCGGGCGAGATGGCCAAGCGCGGCTACCCGACCTGGGACATCGGCGTCGTCATGAACACGTTCGCGGAGAAGTATCCGTCCTACGTCGACAAGTTCATCAAGGCCGAATGCGAAGGCATCGACTTCTGGCTGAAGAACCCGGAGAAGACCGCCGAGATCATCGCGGAGGAGCTTTCGCTGCCCATCGAGGACGCGCAGCGAATGATGAAAGGAACCGGGATGATCCCCTGCAACAAGCAGCTCACGGAGGAGTATCTCGGCACATCCGCGAAAAAGGGCAAGTTCGTCGACACGCTGATCTCGACCGCCGATTTCTTGGTGAAGCAGGAGCGCCTGCCGAAGCTGCTGCCGCGCGCCGACTTCGAAGCCTTCATCCAGCCCGCCTATCTGGAGAAGGTGATCGGCCGCTAGGTCGGTGCCGGCGGGTCTGCCTCGCCGGCACATTGCCAATTCCCGCAAGCACGTGACCGACATGAATCTCGCACCTGGCCATCTCCGTGCCGCCTATCACAGCGGTGAGCTCACGCCGTCCGATGTCGCCGCGCATGTGTTGTCGCGCCTTGACGACGCCGACCAGAGCGGCGTCTGGATCTCGACGGCAAATCCAGACGGCGTCATGGCGAAGGCCCGCGCGCTCGATGCGCGCATTGGCGAGATCGGCGAGCTGCCGCTCTACGGTCTCGTGTTCTCGGTCAAGGATTGTATCGACGTGGCCGGCGAGCAGACCACCTCGGCCTGCCCGGAATTCGCCTACACCGCGAAAGATACCAGCCCGGTCGTCGCCTACGCCATCGCCGCCGGCGCGATCTATCTCGGCAAAACCAATATGGATCAGTTCGCGACCGGCCTCGTCGGCGTGCGCTCGCCCTATGGCATCGCCCGCAACCCGCACAACCCCGACTACATCCCCGGCGGCTCCAGCTCGGGCGCAGCGGTGTCGGTCGCGACGGGCACCTCGTCCTTTGCGTTCGGCACCGATACTGGCGGATCGGGCAGGGTGCCGGCGTCCTATTGTGGCGTGACCGGCTTCAAGCCGGCGCCCGGCGCCTTCAGTCAGCGCGGCATGGTCTACGCGTGCCGTAGTTTTGATACCATCTCGCTCTACACGCGCGACCCCCGCGATGGCCACGAGATCTATCGCGTGTTGGCGCGGCGCGATGCCGAGGACTGTTTTTCACCAGAAGCTTTCGCCGGATGGACGGAGCAGGCATCGCCAACCCGGCCCCTCAACATCGCAACGCCGCGTCCGGATCAGCTCAGGTTCTTCGGCAATGCGGAGACGGAGGCGCTGTTCGGCGATGGGCTTCGCAAGCTGCGGCAACTCGATCTGTCGGTCGCATCGGTCGATTTCGCGCCGTTCATCTCGGTCAACGATTTGATGTTTTTCGGACCGTTCCTCGCCGAACGGGACGTCTCGGTCGGCGCATTCCTCGACGCCAACCCGGACGCGGGCGTGAAGATCGTGCGCGACCTCGTCATCGGCAGCCGGAAGTTCACGGCGGCCGACGCCTATCGCGCGCTCTACAAGGTCAAGGAGGTCCAGCGGTCGCTGCGCGATTTCTGGCAAGATCACGACGCGCTGGTCGTGCCGACGGTCGGCACCGTGCTGAGCATCGACGACGTCGCGCGCGATCCGCTGACGGCCAACTTCAACAACGGCTATTACACCAATTACGCCAACCCGCTGGGCCTGGCCGCCATCGCCGTTCCGAACGCCGTCACCGCAGCCGGCGTGCCCTATGGCGTCACGTTCCTGGCGCCGGCCGGCCGGGAACGCCTGCTCACCGATCTGGCTTGCGCTTTCGTGGAGGCTTCAGCCGGGCCCGACCATCTGCGCCGCGTTGCAATCTGAGCGGAGACCTCCTAGCCTTCGAGCCGTCACTCGAAGGGAGACCGATCGTGGAGCGCAGCGATGCGCATGAGGTGGCCGATCCAGCTGAGCCGCGCGCCGAAACGTCACGGCCCGGGACCGGACGTTATGTGCTGAAGGCGTTGGACAAGCCCGATCTGGAGCTGGTGATGCGAACCGGCAGGCTCGCGAACTACCAGAACCGCGAATATCTACTCCGGGAGGGCGAGCCTGCAAACGGCGTCCACATCATCCTGAACGGGATCGTCGAAAGCACCCATGCCGGCACGCAGGGGCGCGAGCTCATGCTGTCGACCTGGGAGGCAGGCGACTTCGTCGGCGCGCCCTATATCCTCGGCGATCACCGCCACAGTTGGTCGGCTCGCGCGCTCGGGCGGGTCGAAGCACTGCATCTCGACCAGGATGCCGTCCGCCGGCTGATCGCGCAGTCGCCGTCGTTCGCAGTCGCGCTGATTGAGTGCCTCGGCTTCAAGGGCGAGACCTATTCGATGCTGGCGCAGACGCTGGCGGGACAGAAGGCGGCGGAACGGTTGGTGCTGCTCCTGGTCAAGCTGTGCGAGAACGCAGCCCAGGACGAGAGCGGCCCGATCTCGCTCGGCCGCATCACGCAGGCCAATCTCGCGCGCATGATCGGCGCGACGCGCCAGTCGATCAGCCTGATCCTCAGCCGCCTCCAGGACGACGGCATCATCTGGACCGGCCCGACCAAGATGGTCGTCAACGATCTCGCCGCGCTCCGGAAGCAGGTGACCGACTAGGCGTGTACGCATGAAGGTCAGCTCACCGTTGCAAACGGAAGTCTTCCGCGTTGAGCATGATGGACGGCTTGTGACCCGTTGCGGACGATCGCAGCAATGCACATCGACTACGATACCAGGCCGAGGCAATCGGCTAGATCGGCCCAAGGTTTTTACTCGGCACTCGCGCCAGTGCGGCATCGATGGCGGTTTGCAACTCTGCCAGCAAGCAAGGCTTTCTCACGACCGGGGTGCCCCTGAAGGCATCAGGCACACCCGACGATCCGTAGCCGCTCACGAAGAAAAAGGGCTTGCCGCGTCCCGCAACTGCTGTGGCGATTGGCTCGATGGTGTCGCCGCCGAGATTGATGTCCAGGATCGCGAGATCGAACTCGGCATCCGTCGCAAGAACGGCACCCTTGGTGACGTTTCCCGCTTCTGCAACAACTGAATGACCCGCTTCCTCGATCATCTCGACCAGCATCATTCGGATGAGCGCTTCATCTTCGATGAGGAGGACTGATGCAGACACGGATCTCGCCGTTTCTCAGGCGGGACCCGTCTGCTGCGAGGCCGCGTTCAGGAGCTGGGAAACAGCCGAAACGACTTGCGCGGGCGCAAATGGTTTCTGAAGCAGAATGCTGTTCGGTACACCGCAGATGGGCCATTTATCGGCCGCGCCGCCGGTCATGTAAACTACGGGAAAATGCGGGTCGATCTCACGGGCGGCCCTTGCGACCTCCCAGCCGTCGAGGCGCCCCAGCAGATTGAGGTCAGTGACGAGCGCCCGGTAGGGCTGACCACCCTTCAGGAGCGTGACGGCTTCCTCGCCCGTCTTCACGGTCGCGATCTGAAATCCTCCCTCCGAGAGAGCGTCTTCGACGATGAGCTGGAGCGCATCCTCGTCTTCGATCAACAGAATGGTTGGAAGTTCCGCCGTATTCACATCTTCCCCCTGCTTCGCCCAACGTTACAAAGTGCACATAAGGTTCTTTGTTCCATCGGTGGAACGAACAAAGCGAAGCAGTTCAAGCTACGCCGGGCACTTAGAGACCAGTACGTGCCATTCCTCCCGCGGCGCCAATTCCTCTTCAAAATTAATGGAGGAACATTCCTGCCATTGCCAAGTTTTCCCGATACCCTTCCCCAAGGGTGACCCCAATGGCCCCAGCTCAATGCCCCCCCGCGAGCTGGGGCCTGTTTTTCCCTGACGATTTAGCTGACATCGGGAAGCACAACCGCTTCTTGTCAAAGGAGTGCACGCCCGAGCGCCGGGCGCCGTAGCAAATCATTTTCGGGCCGACTTCGACGGTGCTGGGACCAGCCCCATACACAGCTGCACCTCGGCCGGGACATTGTAGGTCCGCATGATGTGGCGGCTGTCGCGCAAGCCGGATGCCTCACGCTGCACCACGAACATCCAGAGCGCGTGACCGGCTTCCATCACCAGCTTGCGCCTGGCCGGTTGCATCGAGTCCGGCACCTCGGGGAGGGCATGGGCGGCGTCGAACTCGCGCAAGCGCGCGAGCGCCTGCTCGAGCGTGCGGCCCATCCGTCCAAGCGCGGAGGCCTGTTCCTGAACGATCTCATAATGGAGGATATCGACCGGCGGCCGAAGATCACGGGACATGAGGCCCAATATAGGAGCGCCGGAATGGCCTGCAACGCATGCCCGCCTGGCGCTACTTCGCCCGATAAGCCGCCAGGAACATCCGCGTCGCGCTGTCGACGACCTCGCTCATGCGTTCTTCCGACGGTGCGGGCGCGGCCTGGAAGACGAAGGGCAGGAAGAGCGAGGCCTTGCACAGTTCCATGAACTGCGACGCCGCCAGATCGCAATCGTCGATCTCGAGATCGCCGGAGGCGACATGGGTGTTGAGATAGTCGGAGAGGCGGTTGATGGATTTGTCCAGCACGCGCGCATAATAGCGGCGGCCGAGATCGGGCATGCGCTCGGCGATCGCCATCACGGTGCGGATCGCGGACCCGCCGCCGGGCCGGCACAGCAGACGATTGTAGGCCCGGCCGAAATCCTTCAGCGTGGTTTCAACATCGCGTGCCGGATCGAAATTGAACGCGACCTGCCCGTGCTGGAGCGCCTCCTGCTCAAGGATGGCTTCGAACAGCGCGCATTTGTCAGCGAAGTAGACGTAAAGCGTGCCTTTGGAGACCTGCGCCGCGCGGGCGATTTCGCCCATGCTGGCACCGTCAAACCCGAGATCCATGAACACCTTGCGGGCCCCGTCCAGGATCTGGCGGCGTTTGGAGCTGTCCTCCTCTTGGATGACGTGCAGATGTTCGCGGCCGGTTACAACCATTGGTTCAGGGTCTCGGAAAGTTTTTGCTTCGGTCGAGGGTCATGAAACCGAAATAAAGGATTCGGGCCAGTAGGGTCTGTCCGGGAATATTATCTATATTGACCGAACCGTTCGGTCAATGATATTTGGGATCGGCGAGAGGGACCCGGCCGCACGGCGGCCGTCCCTCATTGCGCTTTTTTGGGGGAGGCCTCCATGGCCGTAGTGAGAGATCAGGCTGCGCGCGTCCTTCGCCCGGACGCCGCGGAGACGCCGACGCCCGCGGGTGGTGACGCTGCCACCGAGACGTCTGTAGCTCTCGCCGAGCAGTTGCGCTCTCATGTGGCCGAGGAAACCAAGCGCCGCCCCAGCGAGGCGCCGGAGACGCCCGTGACCGACAAGCCGGCCGCAGCCCCCGACGCGCCCGCCGCCGCCGGCGCGCCGAAGTCCGGCAAGCGCAAGTTCGTGATGATGGGAGTAGGGCTGGTGCTGGCGCTCGCGGCCGCGAGCTATGCCGGCTATTACACGCTGGTCGGCCGCTTCTACGTCGCGACCGACGACGCCTATGTCCGCGCCAATAACACCATGCTGGGCGCGCGCGTTGCCGGCCACGTCTCCTCGATCCTCGCCGGCGACAACACGACGGTCCGCGCCGGTGACATCGTCTTCCGCATCGACGACGGCGACTACAAGATCGCGGTCGACGCCGCCGCGACCAGGATCGCGACCCAGCAGGCCACCATCGATCGCATCGGCCGCCAAGTCGCGGCGCTCGACAGCCAGGTCGCACAAGCCAAGGCGCAGCTCGTCTCCGCCGAAGCCGGCCTCAAGCGCGCCGACCTCGATTATGAGCGCCAGCAAGCGCTGAGCAACAAGGGGTTTGCCTCGCGCGCCACCTTCGAGAGCTCCGAAGCCGGACGCGACCAGGGCGCCGCCGCGGTCAAGGCTGCGCAGGCCGCCTACGACGTCGCGCTCAGCAATGTCGACGTCGCCAAGGCGCAGCAGGCCGAAGCGCAGGCGCAGCTCGCCGAACTCAAGACCACGCTGGCCAAGGCCGAGCGCGATCTCGCCTTCACCGCGGTGCGCGCGCCGGTCGACGGCACGTTCTCGAACCGGCTCGTCAGCGCCGGCGACTTCGTCGCGGTGGGCCAGCGGCTCGGCAACGTCGTGCCGCTCGACAACGTCTATATCGACGCCAATTTCAAGGAGACCCAGCTCAAGCGCATCCGCCCCGGTCAGCCGGTGACGATCAAGGTCGACGCCTACGGCATGCGCAAGTTCTCCGGTGTCGTTGACAGCATCGCGGCGGGCGCGGGTTCGGTGTTCACGCTGCTGCCGCCTGACAACGCCACCGGCAACTTCACCAAGATCGTGCAGCGCGTGCCGGTCCGCATCCGCGTGCCGAAGTCGGTCGCAAAGCAAAACCTGCTTCGCGCCGGCATGTCGGTCACTGCGACGGTCGACACTAACAAGGGCGCGGCCGACGCCGACAGCGAGGTCGATCTCGACGACGCCACCATGATCCATCCGCAGTAGCGCGCCTGCGCCGCGAGGTCAGACCATGGCGAACGCCACGACCGCTTCACCTGCCATGATGGCGGACCCCGCTTCGGAGCGCATTGCGCCGAAGCGGTTGTTCGCTTTCATCATCATGGTGTTCGGGATGTTCATGTCGATCCTGGACATCCAGATCGTCTCGGCGTCCCTGAGTGAAATCCAGGCCGGCCTGTCGGCAAGCTCCAGCGAGGTCTCCTGGGTTCAGACCGCCTA
The DNA here is from genome assembly GCF_023100905.1 of Bradyrhizobium sp. 4. Lineage (NCBI taxonomy): Bacteria > Pseudomonadati > Pseudomonadota > Alphaproteobacteria > Hyphomicrobiales > Nitrobacteraceae > Bradyrhizobium > Bradyrhizobium sp. 4. The sequence goes on along the minus strand of NZ_CP064686.1, from coordinate 5,987,531 downwards.
TCTGATCGCCGAAGTGATCGCGATTCCGCTGTCGGGATTTCTGTCGCGCGCCTTCGGCACGCGGCTGTTGTTTGCGATCTCGGCGGCCGGCTTTACCGCATCGAGCCTGCTCTGCGGCTTCGCCACCACCATCGAGGAGATGATCCTCTGGCGCGCGCTGCAAGGTTTTCTCGGCGCCGGCATGATCCCGACGGTGTTCGCTTCGGCCTACACCGTCTTCCCACGCACCAAATTCCACATCGTCGGTCCCATCATCGGGCTCGTCGCGACGCTGGCTCCGACCATCGGGCCGACCGTCGGTGGCTACATCACCGACCTGATGTCCTGGAACTGGCTGTTCTTCATCAACATCGTGCCCGGCATCGGGATCACCATCGGTGTGCTGGCGCTGGTCGATTTCGACGAGCCGCATTTCGAATTGCTCGATCGTTTCGACTGGTGGGGGCTGCTGTTCATGGCCGGGTTCCTCGGCACGCTGGAATACGTGCTGGAGGAAGGGCCGCAATATGAATGGATGCAGGACCCCTCGGTCGCGATCTGCGCCTGGATCTGCGGCATCTCCGCGATTGCCTTCTTCTGGCGCGTCTTCACGGCGGTCGAGCCGATCGTCAATCTACGCACCTTTTCCAACCGCAATTTTGCGATCGGCTGCGTCCTTCAGTTTTGCATCGGCATCGGCCTCTACGGTCTGACCTACATCTATCCGCGCTATCTCGCCGAAGTGCGCGGCTATAGCGCGCTGATGATCGGCGAGACCATGTTCGTCTCGGGCATCACCATGTTCCTGGTCGCGCCGGTGGTCGGCCGCCTCATGGCGAAGTACGACATGCGCTACATGATCGCATTTGGGCTCGTCGTGTTCGCGCTCGGCTCCTACCAGATGACGTGGATCACGCGCGACTACGATTTCTACGAGCTGCTGATTCCGCAGATCCTGCGCGGCATCGGCATGATGTTCGCGATGGTGCCGACCAACAACATCGCGCTCGGCACGCTCGCGCCCGACCGGGTGAAGAACGCCTCGGGCCTCTTCAACCTGATGCGCAATCTCGGCGGCGCGGTCGGTCTCGCCGTCATCAACACCGTGCTCAACGACCGCACGGACCTGCACATCACGCGCCTGCAGGAGCGCGTCACCTGGGGCAACGCGACCGCGACCGAAACCCTGACCATGTTCATGCAGAAGTTCCAGGGGCTTGGCGATTCCACGCTGATGGCGATGAAGCAGCTGTCGCAACTCGTGCATCGCCAGGCCGTGGTGATGGGCTTCGGCGATGCCTTCTTCATCCTGACGCTGTTCTATCTCGGCCTCACCCTGCTCGTCACACTGTTGAAGAGGCCGGCCTCGCCGTTCGGCGCCAGCGGCGACGCGCACTAAGCCAGCCACTCATTCGGTGTCATCGCCCGGCTTGACCGGGCGATCCAGTATTCCGAAAAGCCTGTAATAGAGCCGAGGCGCCGCGGCGTACTGGATGCCCCGCCTTCGCGGGGCATGACGGAGGAGAGCGCGGCGAAGCGTACTAATTTGCAACACTCGTGCGTGATCTCGCGCGAGCCCCGTTGCAAATCACCAATGACACATCTATAAAGCGCACCTCATTCCATCGAACCGGGAGGATTTGCATGATTTCGTCGCATTCGCAGATCGCACGCCCGCGCTCGATGATGTTCTGGCTCGGTATCTGCTCGGCCTCCTAGAGGCCTCTTCCGCCAGTTTCGATTGGGCTTCCAGTCCCGATCGCTCCGCTCCCCAAGTCCAAAACCAACTTCAAGTGACGCCGTCTCGGCCCTCGCGGCCGACCTGCGTCCATCAATGGAGCCGGCCCGCGGCATAAGCGGCCGGATGATGCCATGACCGCTCTGTCAAAAAGGCCCGCGGCGATACGCGTGGTGCTGCCCTTCGTGTTCCGGCACTGGCTGAAGCAGCCGGGGCGTACGCTCGTCGTGGCCGGCGGCTTGTTGGGTGCGACCATCGCCGACCTGTTCATGCCGGTCTTCTCCGGACATCTGGTCGACGCCCTGACGCGCGGCCCATCCGATCCCGCCGCGCGTCACGCGGCGCTGATGGCATTGGGCGGTATCGTGGCGCTGGGCGCAGCCTCCATGGTGCTGCGGCTGACCGGCCTCCAGGCCATCGTGCCGTTCTCGCTGAAGATCATGTCCGAGGTCGCGCAGGAAGCCTTCATGCGCGTGCAACGGTTCTCGACCGACTGGCACGCCAACTCCTTCGCGGGATCCACGGTGCGCAAGGTCACCCGCGGCATGTGGGCGCTCGACCTGTTGAACGACACCATCTTGATGGCGCTGGCGCCGTCGCTGCTGGTACTGATTGGGTCGACGATCCTGCTCGGCGTGCACTGGGCCTCGCTTGGCGCGGTGATCGCGCTCGGCGCGCTGGCCTATGTCACGATGACGGTGCTGTTCTCGACGCGCTACATCGCGCCGGCCGCGCGCGTCTCCAATGCCTGGGACACCAAGGTCGGCGGCACACTGGCGGATGCGCTGACCTGCAACGCCGTGGTGAAGTCGTTCGGCGCGGAGGCGCGCGAGGATGCGCGGCTTGCCCGTGTCGTCAACCGCTGGCGCGCGCGCGTGCGGCGGACCTGGCTGCGCTACAACTACACCAATCTGGCGCAGCTCTCGGTGTTGCTGGCCCTGCGCGCCTCCGTGATCGGCGGTGCCGTGCTGCTGTGGATGTCGGGGCAGGCCTCGCCCGGCGACGTCACCTATGTGCTGACGAGCTATTACGTCATCCATGCCTATTTGCGCGACGTCGGAATGCACATCAACAACCTGCAGCGCTCGGTCAACGACATGGAGGAGCTGGTGGCGATCCACGACGAGCCGATCGGGATTGCGGATGCGACGGACGCGCGGCCGATCGCGATCGAGCGCGGCGAGCTCGTGTTCGACGATGTCACGTTCCATTACGGCGGCCACCACGCGCCGCTCTATGACGGATTGTCGGTCACGATCCGCGCCGGCGAACGCGTCGGTCTCGTCGGCCGCTCCGGCTCCGGCAAGACCACCTTCGTCAAGCTGGTGCAGCGGCTCTACGACGTCACCGGCGGCCGCGTTCTGATCGATGGGCAAGACATCGCCAAGGCGACGCAGCACTCGCTGCGCAGCCAGATCGCGATCGTGCAGCAGGACCCGATCCTGTTCCACCGCTCGCTCGCCGAGAACATCGCCTATGGCCGGCCCGGCGCCAGCCTGGAGGCGATCGAGCAGGCGGCACGGCTGGCCAACGCGCACGACTTCATCGTGCGCCTGCCCAAGGGCTACGGCACGCTGGTCGGCGAGCGCGGCGTCAAGCTCTCCGGCGGCGAGCGGCAGCGCGTGGCGCTGGCGCGTGCCTTCCTGGCCGATGCGCCGGTGCTGATCCTGGACGAAGCGACCTCGAGCCTCGATTCGGAATCCGAGGCGCTGATCCAGCAGGCGATGGAGCGGCTGATGAGAGGCCGGACCTCGATCGTGATCGCGCACCGGCTGTCGACGGTGAAGAGCCTCGATCGCATCCTGGTGTTCGACCGCGGCGAGATCGTCGAGCAAGGCACCCATGCCAAGCTCGCGGCCAAGCCCGGCGGCATCTATCGCGGGCTGTTCGAGCGCCAGGTGGTGGAGCTCGGACAGATCGCAGCAGCGGAATGAGTGACGCGCAGCCGGCGGACCAATGTCGGCCGCGTCGTCAAAGAATCGGTCGAGGAAATCCGTCAAGGATGGAATGACATGAAAGACCTGACCAACGGCTCCATCGCGAAGCACATTCTGGGCATGGCGCCGCCGATCATGGTCGGTATGGTCACGATCATGCTTTGCCAGCTGGTCGATCTGTACTTCGTCTCGGGCTTGGGCGATGCCGCGGTCGCGGGCGTGGCGGCGGCCGGCAATGCCGGCTTTCTCATCAACGCGCTGATGCAGGTGCTCGGCGTCGGCGCGGTGTCGTTGATCGCGCATGCCGTGGGACGCAAGGATCGGCCGGATGCCAATTTGATCTTCAATCAGGCGATCGTGCTGTCGGTGCTGTTCGGACTGTTGACCCTGGTCGCAGGCGCGGCGCTGTCGCGCGCCTACATGCATGCGATCGCCGCGGACGAAGCCACGATCGAGGCGGGGACCACGTATCTGCTGTGGTTCATGCCGGCGCTCGCGTTGCAATTCGCGAGCCAGGTGATGGGATCCGCGCTGCGCGCCACCGGCATCGTGCGTCCCACGATGCTGGTGCAGGCGCTTGCGGTGGCCATCAACATCGCGCTGGCGCCGGTTCTGATCGCGGGCTTGGGCACGGGCCATGCGCTCGGCGTTGCCGGTGCGGGGCTGGCGAGCTCGATCGCGGTGCTGATCGGCGTCGTGATGCTGCTTGCGTATTTTCGCAAGGTCGAGCGCTATGTCGCCTTTAATCCGGCGCAGTGGCGTCCGCAAGCGCAGCATCTGAAGCGCATCCTCAATGTCGGTCTGCCTGCCGGCGGCGAGTTCGCGATGATGTTCATCTTGATGGCGGTGGTCTATTTCGTGCTGCGCGATTTCGGTGCGGCGGCGCAGGCCGGTTTCGGGATCGGACAACGGGTCCTGGGCCTGATCCAGATGCCGGCGCTTGCGGTTGCGCTCGCCGCCGGGCCGATCGCCGGCCAGAACATGGGCGCCGGAAAAGGCGAGCGCGTGCGCGAAACCTTCGTCAAGGCGGCGCTGATCACCAGTGTCGTGATGATCGGCTTCATGTGCCTCGCGCAGTCGAAGCCGCAGCTCCTGCTCGCGGGGTTCTCGAACGATCGGGAAACCATGGAGATCGCGTTCCTGTTCCTGCGGATCATCTCGCTCAACATGGTGGCGCAGGGCGTGATCTTCACCTGCTCGAGCATGTTCCAGGGCCTCGGCAATACCAAGCCGGTGCTGTGGAGTTCGGCAACGCGCGTGCTCACCTATTCGCTGCCGGCGATCTGGCTGTCGACGCGGCCGGGCTTCCGGATCGAGCACGTCTGGTACCTGTCGATCGCGGCAACCACGCTGCAGGCGGCCCTGAGCTTGTGGCTGCTACGGCGTGAATTCAGGAAGCGCCTTGTCATGCTCCGACACGAGGAATCCCCGGAGCAGGCTGCGCCGGAGCCCGTGGCGTCTCCTGTACGCGCGCCGGCGTAGCGATCGCTTGTCCCCGCCCCACGGCTCCGGCAAACTTGCCGCGCCGTGGGGATCGCCTGCAGGGGCCAAATGACCGGAGTGTTGTACGAGCAGCGGCCCAATTCCTGGCTCTCCGCGATCTGGGCGGCACGCTATCGCACGCCAGCCCGCTTCGTCGCGCTGATCGCGTTGCTGTTGCCATGGACCACGACCGGGCTCATTTTCGCGCTCATTCCCTGGCTGATCGCGTTCGCGTTCCTCGACCTTCGCGAATTTCCGCGTTCGCTGCTTCGGCCGATGTGCCTGCTGCCGATTGCGCTGGTCGCACTCGCCGCCATCGGCACGCTCTGGTCGGATGCGCCGTGGCCGGACCGAATCCATGCGATCGGCCCGGCAGCGAAGCTGCTGGTGATTCCGCTCCTGATCTACCAGTTCGAGCGCTGGCCCTATGGCAACTGGGTGTTTTCCGCGTTCCTGGTGTCCTGCACGGCGCTGATGCTCTATTCCTTTGCCGTCGCCGCCGATCCCGCACTGTCGCTGAAACTCTATCTGTCGCGCGGGCCTTACAAGGTCGAAAGCGGGATCGCGGTGCGCAATTATATCGACCAGAGCCAGGAATTCGCGCTCTGTGCGATCGCGCTGGTTTATCCCACCGTGTCGCTGCTACGACGAGGCCGCTACCGTAGCGCGGCGCTGTTCGTGGCGCTCGCGATGGGATTCCTCGCCAACATGATGTTCGTCGTGGTCTCGCGCACGGCGCTGGTGACGCTGCCGATCCTGATCGTGGTCTTCGCGCTCTTGCATTTGCGCCGCCGCACCGCGCTGCTCGCCGTCGGTGCGATGGGGCTGTTGGCCTTGACGTTGTGGAGTGCCTCGCCGCATCTGCGCACGACCGTCGCCAAATTCAGCGGAGACTACGAGGTCAGCATCGTCGGCAACGACGTCAGCGGCATGGGATCGCGACTGGAGTTCTGGCGCAAATCGCTGGCATTCACCGCGGATGCGCCGCTGCTCGGTCACGGCACCGGCGCGATCCGCGGCCTGTTCGCGCGCGCGGCTGTCGGCGAGAGCGGGGTTCGGGCGGAAATCGTCGGTGATCCCCACAACCAGACGCTCAATGTCGCCGTGCAATGGGGCGCCTTGGGCGTCGTGATCCTCTACGCGCTCTGGTTCGCGCACCTCTCGCTGTTTCGCGGCGAGGGGCTGGCCTGCTGGGTGGGCCTTCTGGTCATGGTGCAGAACTTGCTCTCCTCGCTGCTCAACTCGCATCTGTTCGATTTCGCCGAGGGCTGGATCTACGTGCTTGGAGTCGGCGTTGCCGGCGGCATGGCGCTCGCCGCGAAGACAATACGGAGCTAGTGCGTGCCCAAACTGTTCCAGACCAGGCCGAGGCCCGACAGGAACAAGAGACCGAGCACGACATCGCCAAAATGCTTGTCGCTCAGCGCGTGGTAGACGCGCGCGCCGGCCCATGCGCCGATCAGCGTGCCCGGAAATGCGATCACCGCGAGCCAGATCACCTTGAACGCGACGAGGCCCGAGGCGGTCTGCAACACCAAAGCGGCGGCCAGCACGGTGAAATTGAAGAGCTGGAAGATGCCGCGCCGCTCGTGCTTGTTCCAGCCGCGGATGTTGGCCCACAGGATCGGAAGCGGCCCCGACAGTCCGGCAAGGCCACCTAATATGCCGCCGGCAAAGCCGATCGCGCCGTCGGCAATGCGGCCGCCGAAGGTGACGGCGAGGGGCCGCTTGTTCAGATAGAGCGCGGTCGAAAACACAAGGATCAGCACGCCGACGCTCAGCTTGAACACTTTTGGATCGGCGGAGGCGACCAGCATGGTGCCCAGCGGCACGCCGATCAGTCCTCCAATCAGGAACGGCCAGACCAGCGAGAGATCAAAACTTTTCCACATCGAGGGCAGCGTCGAGCTCTGCGCGATCACCGAGCAGATCAGCACCAGCGGCACCGCGAGCGAGGGCGGCAGCACGTAGAGCCAGATGCCGAGCGCCATCAGCGCCGTGCCGAATCCGGCAAGGCCCGAGACGAAGCCCCCGGCCAGTGCGCCGAGCAGCAGCAGCGCGTAGGTGAGTATTTCCAACAGATAGTCCCTGTCGCCTGGGCGATCCCGAACTGTTGATCGCCATTGCTCGCATAGCACAGCTGCGGCCGTGCAGGTCAATTTCAAAACCGCACGCAAGCGTGATCCCCAGCGGCGGGCGTTCGCGAAAGACAGGCCCTAGATGATGCTCGTACTTAAACCGGGGGGTCCGTTCGACGCCATCATGCGGTTCGATCGGTGATTTCCCGAATGAGCGTATGGAGAAGGACGATGACCCGCACGAAGATTGCCGTCGCGGCCGCGCTAGTGGCGGCGGCGGCCTTGATGCCGACAATGGCGCAGGCCCAGTTTTCCGAGCCTGCGGCCTATCAGGCTGCCCATCCGGACCGCGACGTTCTGAATGGCGGCCAGCTCACGCCCGCCGCGCGCGGGGCTCGCGGCGAGTCCTTCGCGCCGAGCGAAGCCTATGCGGCCTATCCGTCCCCCGTCGCGCCGGTCGTGCGCTCGCGGCATCGCCGCCAGCATCAATAGGCTGTTGCTAGACGATCTGTCTGGTGTCGGCGGGCCTGTGCAGCGCGCCGACCAGGATGCGCAGTGCTTCCGTCAATTCCGCCCTGTTGCGCGCCGCGCCTAGCGAGACGCGCGCCGCGTGTGGCGCGGTCCCGTCGACGGTGAAGGCCTCGCCGGCGACGACTGCCAGTCCATTCCGTAGCAGATGTGCCGCGACGTCGGGACGGTCCTCCGGCAGCCGCAGCCATAGATGGTGAGCGGCGGACTTGGCCTGGAACTCGAAGCCTTTCAGCGCGCGTTGCGCGAGCTGCTGCCGGCCGACGGCCTCGCTCCTGATCGCGGTGATGATGCGGTCGGCGATGCCGGTCTCGATCCAATGCGTCACCAGCGCGACCATCAGCGGTGCCGGCATCTGCACCGTCGCCTGCAAAGAGTTGCGCATCTGCCGCTGCGAGCTGTTATCTGGCGTCACCAGATAGGCGACCCGTAGCGCGGGCGCGATGCATTTTGACAGCGTGGTTGCGAGATATGTCCGTTCCGGAATGAGATTGGCGATCGGCGATGCCGACCGATCGAGCAGCCCGTAGGCGTCGTCCTCGATCAGAATCGTATCGGCATCTTTGATGATCTTTGCGAGAGCGCTGCGGCGCTCGGGGAGAAGCGTCGCAGTGGTCGGATTGTGCAGCGTCGGAATGAGATAGACCGCTTTCGGTCTATGCGTGCGGCAGGCCTTCGCCAGCGCGTCGGCCAGGATGCCGCCGTCGTCCATGGCGACGCCGACGAGCTTGACGCCGAGCCGCGCCGCGGCGGCCTTGATGCCGGGAAAGGTGAGCGCCTCCGTCAGCACCACGTCGCCGGGCCGGGCGAGGTGGGCGAGCAGGCTGAACAGGATCGTCTGCGCGCCGGGAAAGATCACGAGCCTGTCGGCATGCGCATGCGGCACGCGTGCGCGCATCCATCGCGCGGCGACCTCGCGCTCGTGTGCGCTGCCGCCGGGCGGCTGGTAGTTGAGATGCGCCGTCAGGCCCGATTGCGCGCGGATGGCTTCCATCCCGGCGATGATGCGCTCGTCGAGTTGCGCTTCGAGAGGTTGCGGCGGCACGTTCATCGAGAGGTCGATCGCGACGGGATGCGGCAGATCGACCGCGCGGCGCGCGCTGGTCTCCGACACGAACGAGCCCTGGCCGACCCGGGCCTCCATGATGCCGCGGCGCCGCGCCTCGGTGTAGGCGCGCGTCACCGTGGTGAGATCGATGCCGAGCGCCTTTGCCAGCGCCCGCTGCGTCGGCAATTGTTGGCCGCGCACCAGCCGGCCGGCGGCGATGTCGGCCTCCATGGCCTCGACGATGCGCTGATAGCGCGGCCCGCTCAGCTCCGAGATTGTAGGGGTCCAATCCATGCAATTAAGGTCCATATCCTTTGAATGTATGGATGCAAGATCTTATTGTATGGATCGTAGAAAAGGAAGAGGTGGGGTCATGGCGACCGGTTCAGTCTCTCTCACGAAAGCGATGTGGCGCGGTTTCTTGGGCAAATGCCCCAATTGCGGCGAGGGGCACGCGTTCGGCCGTTTCCTGAAGGTGGCGGATACCTGCGACCATTGCGGCGAGGAGCTGTTTCACCAGCGCGCCGACGATTTCCCGGCCTATCTCGTGATGGTCGTCGTCGGCCATCTCGTGGTGCCGGCAATCCTCGCGGTCGAGACCGCCTATGCGCCGGCCGTCTGGCTGCAACTGGCGGTGTGGCTGCCGGTGACCTTGTTCGCTTCGCTTGCGCTGCTGCAGCCGACCAAGGGCGCCATCGTCGGGCTGCAATGGCAGATCGGCATGCACGGTTTTGAGGCGGGCAAGCTGCGGCGCGAAGCTGGTCAGGGTGCACCCGTTTTCGTCAAGGTGAACACGCGCGCGGCTTAAGGGGCCGTAGCGTTTACATCGCGAGACCGGCCGCTACACTCCATCGTACAAACAAGAACGATGGAAACGCCGATGGTCGCACGCTCAAAAACCTTCCTGCTTTGTCACGGCGCGTGGTCCGGCGGGTGGGCCTGGAAGAAGATGCATCCGCTGATGGCGCAGGCCGGCCATCGCCTGATTGCGCCGACCTATACCGGCCTCGGCGAGCGCGCGCATCTGGCCAGTCCCGCGATCGATCTCGATACGCATATCCAGGACATTCTCAATGTCATCAGGTTCGAGGACCTCGAGGACATCGTGCTGCTCGGCCACAGCTATGGTGGCATGGTCGCCACCGGCGTCGCCGATCGCGCGCGCGAGCGGGTGACGCAATTGATCTACCTCGACGCCTTCGTGCCGCGTGACGGCCAATCGCTGTTCGATCTCCATGAGGGCGGGCGCGAGCCGATGCGCAAGGCTGCAAGCTCAGGCGACGGCTACCGCATCCTGCCGAACCCGCCGCCGCCGGACACGCCGCAGGCCGATCTCGACTGGCTCAACGCGCGCCGGATCAACATGCCGATCAAATGTTTCGAGACGAAGCTGAAGCTCGAACATGGCGAGCCGGTGATGCCGCGCAGCTACATCTATTGCACGCGCATTCCGCCGGGCGACGTGTTCGGGCAGTTTGCGAAGCGCACCAAGAGCGAGGATGGCTGGCGCACTTTCGAACTCGACGCGAGCCATGCACCGAATGTCACGGCGCCGGAGGCGTTGATGGCGGTCCTGGAGAAGATCGTCGGATAGAGAGCCAAAATGGTGAGGGGCCCGATGCATTAACACCGAGCCCCTCGTCACTTCTTGGTAAGACACGTTTTCTTCACGCGAACCGGAAAACCACTTCGCTCGAAAACGCTTTAGAATATCAGCCGGCCTGTAAGCCGGGTTCTGTAAGGCACCGTCCGCTTGCGCGAACGATACGTGACGGCCATTCCTCTGGGACCATGTTTGCACAGGGCCTCGAGCAACCTACCCGGACGGCGGGCCTGACATCGCCCCGCGGCGTTATCGCTTTCGCGAACAGCCCGCTACGCCGTCCCTATTCGGTTTTGCTCCCGGTGGGGTTTACCATGCCGGCTCCGTTGCCGCAGCCGCGGTGCGCTCTTACCGCACCTTTTCACCCTTACCTGCCTACGCAGCTTGCGCTGCCACGGCGGGCGGTTCGTTCTCTGTGGCACTTTCCCTGGGGTCGCCCCCGCCGGACGTTATCCGGCACCGTATGTCAAGGGAGCCCGGACTTTCCTCCCCGGCGGCCTTTCGGCACTTGCCGGAGCGGCCGTCCGGCCGACTGACGGCTTACGCATGAAGCATTTGTGTCGGTTCCGCAAGCCGATAACGCCATGCACGGTTCGCCCGAAATAATTTATCCTGAAGATGTCGTTGGGCGCGTGTCCCGTTCGACTGGATGTCGGCGATCCAGCCGTGCAACAGGAGTTAAGCGATGCAGTATTTGCTGATGATCTACCAGAACGAAGCCGAGTACGCGAATATGCGTCCGGCGGCCGGCCAGCAGATGACGGCGGAATATCAGACCTTCACGCAAGGCATCATCCAGAGCGGCAATTTCAAGGCCGGCGACCGGCTGCAGCCGACCACGACCGCGACGACCGTGCGCGTGCGCGATGGCAAGACGCTGACGACCGACGGCCCGTTTGCCGAAACGCGCGAGCAGCTCGGCGGCTATTACCTCGTGGAGGCCAAGGATCTCGATACCGCGATCGAGATCGCGTCGCGGATTCCGTCGGCGCGCATCGGCTCGATCGAGGTGCGGCCGATCTGGGTCTACGACAAGTGAAGGCGCAGTCGCGCATCGACATATGACATTGTCCGAGATCGACAAGATCTTCCGCGACGAGGCGGGGCGGGCGCTGGCCACGCTGATCCGCCTCGTCGGCGATTTCGATCTTGCCGAGGACGCGCTCCAGGACGCCTTTGCGGTGGCACTGGAGCGCTGGCCGGCGTGCGAGGTCCCCGACAATGCGCGTGCCTGGCTGGTCAATGTCGCCAGGCACAAGGCGATCGACCGTATCAGGCGCCAGGCCGTTTTCCGCGGCAAGGAGCAGGCGCTCGTGCACGAGCTCGAGCTGAACGCGCAGGCGCCCGTCGAGCCGCCGGCGATGGTCGACGACGACATGCTGCGGCTGATCTTCACCTGCTGCCATCCGGCGTTTGCGCCCGAAGTCCAGGTCGCGCTGACGCTGCGCACCGTCTGCGGGCTCTCCACGGCGCAGGTTGCGCGCGCCTTCCTCGTCACTGAGGAGGCGATGGGGCAACGTCTCGTCCGCGCCAAGCAGAAGATCCGGCTCGCCGGCATTCCCTATGAGGTCCCCGAGCGCGACACGCTGGTGCCGCGGCTCGAGGGTGTGCTTGCCGTGATCTATCTGGTCTTCACCGAAGGCTATGTGGCGACGTCAGGTGCGGATTTGATGCGGCCCGATCTTGCGGCCGAGGCGATCCGGCTTGGCCGCTTGCTCGACCGGCTGTTACCCGATCGCGCGGGGATCAAGGGCCTGCTGGCGCTGATGCTGCTGCACGATGCGCGCCGCGCAGGGCGCCAGACCGCCGCCGGCGACATCGTGCTGCTGGAAGAGCAGGATCGTTCGCGGTGGGACCATGCACAGATCGAGGAGGGTCTCCGTCTGGTGGACGACGCACTGCGCGTGCCCGGCCGGCCGCAGCCCTATGCAGTCCAAGCCGCGATCGCCGCGCTGCATGCGCGCGCGCCGAGCTATGAGCAGACAGACTGGCCGCAGATTGCCGGGCTCTACGAAGTACTATTGCGCATCAACCCGTCGCCGGTGATCGAGCTCAACCATGCGGCGGCGGTGTCGATGGTCGATGGGCCGGCACGTGCGCTCGATCTCGTGGATGCGACTACGGCGCGCGGCGGGCTTCGTGGCTACGAGCTGTTGCCGGCGGTGCGGGCCGATCTGCTGCGGCGGCTCGGCCGGAATGAGGAGGCGCGCGAGGCCTATCGCGCGGCGACGGAGGCGACGCAGTTGGAGCCGCTGCGACGACTTTATGCGCGAAGGATGCGGGAGATGGAGTAGTCGCCCAATACTCCTGGATTGCTTCGCTTCGCTCGCAATGACGATTCCCGTCACTTCGTCGCGACGGTCGTTGCCTCCTGAGGGAGACTCCCCAACAGCGCCTGCAAGGTCGACAGCGTCGAGTGATCCGCGACCCCATCCAGTCGCGCCGGGCGGAAATGGCGCTGGAACGCGGTGACGACTTCCATGGTCGCGGCGTCGTATTTGCCGGTGAGGGGAACGCCGTAGCCGTATCTGGCGAGCGCCTGCTGCAGGCTCAGCACCTCGTCGCTGATGGTGCCGAGCATCAGGCTCTCGCCGCGCACCACCGGCGCGGGCGTGACCCAATGGCCGACGCCGGAATTGGCCAGCGAATGCCACGGAAATTTTTCGCCGGGATCCTTCTTGCGCGCGGGCGCCACGTCGGAGTGGCCGAGCACCCGGTGCGCGGGCACCTTGCGGCGAAGCATGATGCCGCGGCACAGCGCGATCACGGCGGCGATCTGGCGCAGCGGAAACTCCGGATAGCCCCAGTCGTGGCCGCGATTGACGATCTCGATCCCGATCGAGCAGGAATTGATGTCGTCCTCGCCGGCCCAGGCGGACACGCCGGCATGCCAGGCGCGCCTGGCCTCGGGCACGCATTGCACGATGCGGCCGTCTTCCAGCACGACATAATGTGCCGACACCTCGGTGCCCGCCGAGCAGAGCCGCGCCAGCGCACCTTCGACGTCGGGCATGCCGGTGTAATGCAGCACGATCATGTCGGGCTGCCGGCCCTTGTTACGGTCGCCATGGTTCGGTGAGGGGATGATGTCGGAGACGATCGAGGAATCCGGCTCGAACGTCCGCATGTTCGCGGCGGCCTTGGGAACCGGGAGAACACGTTGACGCTTCGAATCAGATCCAGACGGCGTGGACGAACCGGACGACATAAACAGCTCGAGACAGACGGAGAGTGGGCCAAGCCCTTCTCTTTACTATTCCTTTACCCTCCAACGTGCGCAACCGCGCGACGAGGTTAACGGATGCATTTTGGCGCATGTGTGTGGATGAAGCATCACCGCCGCGTCAGCTTTTCGACTTGTCGCGAGCCGATCAACGCTTTCTTAACGCTAAGGGCCGTTACTGAGGGATGAAGAGCCGACCCGCGTCCGGAGGCGGCCAAAGCGTATTTTGGCTCGAAATCCCATGGCTGCCCGACAAATTCCAAGGGGAATACTGGGTTGGTGGCCCGGGACGACCGGGCTCGGTAACTATGTTGGACGGGGGTTGGGTCGTGGAACCGCCGCGACGCGGAATCTTTCGAGGCATTATGAGCTTGTTCGTCCCCGATCTCACTTGGGAGTCCGGCGGGGCGATCGGCAGGCTTGGCGCATGAGCTCGGTTCCGCACATCCCCGTTCTTGGCCGCGAGGCCATCGACCACCTCGCTCCACGCGAAGGTGGCACTTACATCGACGCGACCTTTGGCGCCGGCGGCTACAGCCGCGCGATTCTCGACGTGCCGGGAACCCGGGTGATCGCCATTGATCGCGACCGTACTGCGATCGAGGGTGGCGCCGAGCTGGCCGCCCGCTCCGCGGGCAGGCTGACCCTCGTTGAAGATCGTTTCTCCAACCTCGCTGATGTCTGCGCGGCGCAAGGGCTCGAAGGCGTCAACGGCGTCGTGATGGACGTCGGCGTGTCCTCGATGCAGCTCGACCAGGCCGGCCGCGGCTTCTCGTTCCGCCTCGATGGTCCGCTCGACATGCGGATGGGGCAGGCAGGCCCGACTGCAGCCGATGTCGTGGCGCGCGCGTCGGAAGGCGATCTCGCCGACATCATCTATCTCCTCGGCGAAGAGCGGCAGTCGCGCCGGATCGCCCGCGCCATCGTCGCGGACCGTCAGGAAACGCCGTTCACGACCACGCGCGCGCTCGCCGATCTCGTCGGCAGGGTGGTTCGTTCCAAGCCCGGCGATATTCATCCCGCGACGCGGACGTTCCAGGCCCTGCGCATCTTCGTCAACGAAGAGCTCGAGGAACTCCAGAGCGCGCTCATCGCTGCCGAGCGTGTGCTCAAGCCCGGTGGTCGCCTCGTGGTCGTCTCGTTCCATTCGCTGGAAGACCGCATCGTCAAGAACTTCCTCGCCGAGCGCAGCAAGACAGGTGGCGGCTCACGCCATTTGCCGGAAGTGTCTCAGGCGGTGCCGAGCTTCCAGCTGCTGACGCGGCGGCCGGTGATCGCGGGCGAGGACGAAGTCGCGCATAACCCGCGCGCGCGGTCGGCAAAACTGCGCGCCGCCGAGCGCACCTCGGCTCCCGCGCATGACGATCGCGAGCAATCGTCCTGGCCAAAACTCTCCGACGTCATGAGAGGTGGCTAGCGCATGCGCTTCATCCACCTCCTCGTCATCGGCGCGCTGATCTTCGCGGCGGCTCATGTCTACCGGATCAAGATGGACTCCACGGCGCGCACCGAAAAGGTATTGCGTCTGCATGCGGAGATCCGCGAGCAGCGCGATGCGATCGCGGCGCTGCGCTCCGAATGGGCCAAGCTCGATGCGCCCCTGCGCCTGCAAGGCCTGTCCGACCGGCATCTGCAGCTCAAGCCGGTCAACGGCACGCAGTATGACTCACTGAAGAATTTGCCCGAGCGTCCGCCGCGGATGTTCAGGCCGGGCGAGCCGGATCCGATCGGCGCCATGCTCAACACCATCGAAGCCGCGAGCGATCCCGATAATGTGACGGGCTCCGTGCCTCAGCCCGAGGACAAGCCATGAGTGCTGTGACCCCGGCCAAACCCACAGAAAAGCCGACCGAACCTTGGCGCCAACGGCTGATCCGCAGCCTGCTGTACGGGCGCAATGTCGATCGCGCGGCCAAGGCGCGGGCGCGCGTCGGCCTGGCGATGCTCGCCTTTGGCGCGGTCTACGCCCTAATCGGCGGCCGGCTCGTGATGTTCGCGATCGGCGCCGACGCCCACGGCGCGCGTCGCGCCGCGGCGCAGGAGGTGGTCGCGACCGCGCGGCCCGACATCGTCGATCGCAACGGCGCGATCCTCGCGACCGACGTCAAGGCGTCGAGCCTGTTCGGCGAGCCGCGCCGCATCATCGACAAGGACGAGGCAATCGAACTTCTGACCGCCACCGTGCCCGACCTCGACGAGGCCGAGGTGCGTGAGCGCCTGAAGACGCGCAAGGGCTTCGTCTGGCTCAAGCGCGAGATCACGGCGAAGCAGCAGCAGGACATCCACAAGCTCGGCATTCCCGGCATCGGCTTCCTGCGCGAGAACAAGCGCGTCTACCCAACCGGCAACGAGGTCGCCCACCTCATCGGTCTCGTCAACATCGACAACCAGGGCATCGCCGGCATGGAGAAGTGGCTCGATAATCAGGGGCTCGCCGATCTCCACCGCGCGGGCTTTGCCACCGACCGGCTGCAAAAGCCGATCGAGCTCTCGGTCGATCTGCGCGTCGAGCACGCACTGCGTGACGAACTGCTGAAGGCCAAGGAGAAATACCACACCAAGGCAGCCTCCGGCATCGTCTCCAACGTCAAGACCGGCGAGATCGTGGCGATGGTCTCGCTTCCGGACTTCGATCCCAACAATCCGAAGGAAGCGCACGACCCCGACCGCATCAATCGCCTGACCACCGGCGTCTACGAGATGGGCTCGACCTTCAAGGCATTTACGCTGGCGATGGCGCTCGATTCCGGCAAGATCAATCTGAACACGTCGTGGGATGCACGCGGAAACCTGCACTACGGCAAGTTCACCATCCACGACAGCCATCCGCTCGGACGCTTCATCAACACCAAGGAAGTGTTCACCTTCTCGTCCAATATCGGCGCCGCGCGGATCGCGCTCGGCCAGGGCGTCGAGGCGCACAAGGCATTCCTCGCCAAGATGGGCCAGCTGACGCGGCTGCGCACCGAACTGCCGGAAAGCGCAGCTCCGCTGATACCGCGCCGCTGGGGCGAGCTGAACACGGTGACCATTGCGTTCGGCCAGGGCATGTCGGTGGCGCCGCTGCAGGCGGTGATGGGCATCAACGCGCTGGTGAACGGCGGCTATTTGATTCCGCCGACCTTCATGAAGCGCAGCGAGTCCGAAGCGGCGGCGATGGCCAAGCGCGTCATCAGGACGGAGACCAGCGACAAGATGCGGTTCCTGATGCGGCTCAATGCCGAAATCGGCACCGCCAAGACCGCTGACGTCAAGGGTTACTATGTCGGCGGCAAGACCGGCACGTCCGAGAAGGTCATCAACGGCCGCTATGCCAAAAAGCGGGTGCTCAACTCCTTCACCGCGATCATGCCCTGCGACGATCCGAAATATCAGATCCTGATCATGCTGGACGAGCCCCAGGCGATTCCCGAAACGAAGGGTTTCATCACCTCGGGCTGGAACGCGGTGCCGACCGGCGGCAAGGTGATCGAGCGGATCGCGCCGCTTCTGGGCGTCGAGCCGCGGTTCGACCTGCCGCCGTCCGAGCGCCTTATTCTTGCAGCATCCAGGACAACCCAGTAATCAACCGGGTGGGCCGTTGCCGCTGCTGAGTCGGGATTTCCCTGAAGATTCGGCGATCCGGTCCGGCATGTCGACTGGAAGACCATGAAGCTGCGCGACCTCCTCGATCAGGATGTTCAGGGCAATGACGCCGCAATCGAGCCCGCGGTCGCGGCGCTCGACGTGAGCGGCGTTGCCCTCGACAGCCGCGCGGTCAAGCCAGGCGATCTCTTCTTCGCACTTGCGGGCAGCAAGACCGACGGTGCGCGCTTCATCGATGCCGCGATTGCCGCAGGCGCGGTGGCGGTTGTCGGCGACCATGCGCCTGATGGCTGCAAGGTGCCGTTCATCACAGTCGCCAATCCGCGCCGCGCGCTGGCGCTGGCCGCGGCAAGATTTTTTCCCGCGCAACCCGCGACAATTGCAGCGGTGACCGGTACCAGCGGCAAGACCTCGGTCGCCGCTTTCACCCGGCAGATCTGGGAGCGGCTCGGGCACGCCTCCGCCAGCATCGGAACCATCGGCCTGGTCTCGCCGAAGCGTACCGTCTACGGCTCGCTGACGACGCCCGACCCGGTCGCGCTGCACCGGCAGCTCGACGAGATCGCGCGCGAGGGCGTCACGCATCTCGCCTTCGAGGCCTCCTCGCACGGGCTCGACCAGTATCGCCTCGACGGCGTGCGCGTCTCGGCCGGCGGCTTCACCAATCTCTCGCGCGACCACATGGATTATCATCCGACCGTCGCGCATTATCTTGCGGCCAAGCTCAGGCTGTTTCGCGAACTGGTCCCGCCGGGGGGCGCGGCCGTGATCTCCGCCGATCATGATTGCTCGGCGGAGGCAATCAGTGCTGCGACATCGCGCGGCTTGCGCGTGATGGCGGTCGGTCGCAACGGCGACGGGGCGGGCGAGGGCATTCGTCTCGCCGGTGCGGAGGTCGAAGGATTTTCGCAAATGCTCGCGCTCGAACATCGCGGCAAGCAATATGCGATCCGGCTGCCGCTGGTCGGCGAATTCCAGATCGAGAATGCGCTGGTGTCGGCCGGCCTCGCCATCGGCACCGGCAGCGACGCCGCAAATGTGTTCGCGAGCCTCGAACATCTCGAAGGCGCCAAAGGCCGGTTGGAGCGCGTCGGCGAGCGCAACGGTGCGCCGATCTTCGTCGACTATGCGCATAAGCCCGACGCGCTGGCCAAGGCGCTGCAGGCACTGCGTCCCTACGCCAGGCGCAGGCTGGTCGTCGTGTTCGGTGCCGGCGGCGACCGCGATGCCGGCAAGCGTCCGATCATGGGCGAGATCGCGGCCGGCAACGCCGACGGCATCATCGTCACCGACGACAATCCGCGAAGCGAGAAGCCGGAATCCATTCGCGCCGAAATCCTCGCTGCCGCCAAGGGTGCCCGCGAAATCGGCGACCGCGCCGTTGCGATCCGCACCGCGATCGCGGAATTGGAAGATGGCGATGCGCTGCTCATCGCCGGCAAGGGCCACGAGACCGGGCAGATCGTCGGCGGAGAGGTTTTGCCCTTCAGTGATCACGAGGCGGTCGCCGCCGCATTAGCGTCGAGGATTACATGAGCGCGCCCATATGGACGGTGGCCGAAGTGGCGCGCGCGCTGGGCGCTGCCGGATCGTTCCCGGACACGCCGATCGACTTCGTCACCCAGGACAGCCGGCTGGTGAAACCGGGCAGCCTGTTCGTGGCGCTGAGCGGCACCCCGAGCGGCGGCTTCATCTCGGCCTTCGCCAGCGCGCGTGACGGTTGGGAGTTCGCGGACAAGGCGGAAGCCTCGGGCGCGGTCGCGATGATCGTGCCGCACGAGATCGCGGGCGTCCGCATTCCCCAGATCGTCGTCAAGGACACGCTGATCGACGGTCTCTGGGGTCTAGCGCGCGCGGCACGCGCGCGCTTCAACGGGCCGGTGATCGGGCTCACCGGCAGCGCGGGCAAGACCAGCACCAAGGAATTCCTCGCGGCCTACCCCAATGCCTATGCCAGCCCGTCGAGCTTCAACAATTTCTGGGGCGTGCCGCTGACGCTGTGCAATGCGCGGCCCGATGCCAGTCTCTGGGTCGTCGAAATGGGCATGAACCAGGCCGGCGAGATCGCGCGGCTCAGCGAACTGACGCGGCCGACGGTCGCGCTCATCGTCAACGTCCAGCCGGTGCATCTGGAGAAGCTTGGCTCGCTCGAGGCCATCCGCCGCGAGAAGGTGTCGATTGCCCTCGGCCTGCCTTCGGAAGGCGTGCTGGTGCTGCCCGCCGGGATCAGGGCGCCGGATTGGAAGGGCAAGGTCATACGCTTCGGCGACAAAGCCGAGGTGCACGAGGTCGCGCACGCGCCACATGGCGACAGCTGGCAGGTCGTGGCCGCGCTCGGCAAGAAGGAGATCGCGTTTAGCCTGACGCCGGGCGCGCCGCACCGCGTTCAGAATGCGCTCGCCGCGCTCGCATCGATCCGTGCGGCCAACCTCGATGCGGCGACGCTTGCGATCAAGCTCGACCGGGTCGGCATCATGACCGGCCGTGGCGTCGAGCAGGCGGTCGGCGGCGTCACCGTGATCGACGACAGCTTTAACGGCAATCCGGCCAGCGTGGCTGCCGCGCTGCAAAGTCTGCAGGCGCGCAACACGACCGGCGGCCGCCGCATTGCGGTGCTCGGCGACATGCTGGAGCTGGGCGACGGCGCGCCGGCCTATCACACCGATCTCGCCAGGCATCTCGACGGCATCGACGGGATCTATTGCGTCGGGCCCCTGATGCGTCACCTCTTCGAGGTGCTTCCAGCCGGCAAGGGTCTCGGCTGGCACGACGACCCCGTCACGCTGAAGCCGGGCGAGGTCGCAAATCTGCTGAGGGCAGGCGATGTCGTGGTTGTCAAGGGCAGCAAGAAGATGTTCTGGGTCAACAAGTTTGTGCCGGGCCTAGTGGCCGCCTTGCAGGCAAGGGCGTAAACTGCTTGGAAGGCGCTGTTCCCGAATCCCACCCTTTCCGGCGCGAAGCCGTTCGTTTTCTTTAGAGGTCGCCCGACCCCAGGATGAAGACCAGCGAATGCGCGTGAGACAGGTTGATAAGGCCAAGATCAAGGCGCGTGCAAAGGCGCCATAGGACCGTCTGAATGTTTTACTGGCTGATCGAGCTCTCCAACACATTTCCGGGCTTCGGTGCCGTTCGCACCTTCCTGAACGTCTTCCGCTACATCACCTTCCGCACCGGCGGCGCTGTCGTCACCGGCGCGCTGTTCGTGTTCCTGTTCGGCCCCTGGATCATCGACCATTTGCGCATCCGGCAAGGCAAGGGCCAGCCGATCCGGGCCGATGGTCCGCAATCGCATCTCGCCAAGAAGGGCACGCCCACCATGGGCGGGCTGATGATCCTGTCCGGTCTCACGGTCGGCACGGTGCTGTGGGCCAATCCGCTCAACCCTTACGTCTGGATCGTGCTGGCGGTGACGCTCGGCTTCGGCTTCGTGGGCTTCTATGACGATTATCTCAAGGTGACCAAGCAGACCACGACCGGGTTCGGCAGCAAGCTTCGCCTGCTGATCGAGGCGGCGATTGCGCTGGTTGCCTGCTACGCGCTGGTGCGGCTGAACCGCGATCCTGCGTCGACCGCGCTGACGATTCCTTTCCTGAAGGACACCGTGCTGCATTTCGGCTGGTTCTTCGTCGGGTTCGGCGCCTTCGTCATCGTCGGCGCCGGCAATGCGGTGAACCTGACCGACGGTCTCGACGGTCTTGCCATCGTGCCCGTAATGATCGCGACTGCGAGCTTTGCGATGATCGCCTATCTCGCCGGCAACGCGGTGTTCGCCGATTATCTCCAGATCAAATATGTCGCCGGAACCGGCGAGCTCGCCGTGCTCTGCGGCGCGCTGCTGGGCGCCGGTCTCGGCTTCCTCTGGTTCAACGCGCCGCCGGCCTCGATCTTCATGGGCGACACCGGCTCGCTCGCGCTCGGCGGCATGCTGGGGGCGATCGCGGTCGCGGTGAAGCACGAGATCGTGCTCGCGGTGATCGGCGGCCTGTTCGTGCTGGAGGCGGTCTCCGTCATCGTGCAGGTGGTGTCGTTCAAGATGACGGGAAAACGCATCTTCCGGATGGCGCCGATCCATCACCATTTCGAGCAGCTCGGCTGGACCGAGCCGCAGATCGTGATCCGCTTCTGGATCATCTCGGTGATGCTGGCGCTGGCCGGCCTGTCCACGCTGAAGCTGCGGTGATCGGTCGATGATCCCCGTCACGTCCTTTGCCGGCAAGACGGTCGCGGTGTTCGGCCTCGGCGGCTCGGGGCTCGCCTCCTGTCACGCGTTGAAGGCGGGCGGCGCCGAGGTGATCGCCGCCGACGACAATGCCGAGAACGTCGCCAAGGCGGCGCAAGCCGGCTTCATCACGGCTGATTTGCGCAACGTCTCCTGGGCCAACTTCGCCGCGCTGGTACTCGCGCCCGGCGTTCCGCTGACCCACCCGGTGCCGCATTGGAGCGTGTTGAAGGCGCGCGAGGCAGCTATCGAGGTGATCGGCGACATCGAGCTGTTCTGCCGCGAACGGCGCCGGCACGCGCCGGATGCGCCGTTCGTCGCCATCACCGGCACCAACGGCAAGTCGACAACGACGGCTTTGATCGCGCATCTGACCAAGGTCGCCGGATACGACACCCAGATGGGCGGCAATATCGGCACCGCGATCCTGTCGCTGGAGCCGCCGGGCATGGGGCGCGTCCACGTCATCGAGATGTCGTCCTACCAGATCGACCTCACGCCCTCGCTCGATCCCTCCGTCGGCATTCTGCTCAATGTCAGCGAGGACCACATCGATCGTCACGGCACCATCGTGCATTACGCTGCGGTGAAGGAACGCCTCGTTGCCGGCGTGCAGGCTGGCGGTACCGCGATCGTCGGCGTCGACGACGGTTTTTGTCGCGACATCGCCGACCGGCTCGACCGTGCCGGCAAGAATGTGGTGCGCATCTCCGTCAAAAATCCGCTGGCCAGCGGCATCCATGTCGAGCATGGCAATATCGTGCGCAATTCCGGCGGCGCACGCAGTGAAATCGCGGCGCTCGGCGGCATCGGTTCTCTGCGTGGCCTGCACAATGCGCAGAACGCGGCGTGCGCGGCAGCCGCCGCGCTCGCGATGGGCATCGGCCTCGATATGCTTCAGAACGGCCTGCGCAGCTTTCCCGGCCTTGCGCATCGCATGGAGCAGGTCGGCCGCCGCGGCAACGTGCTGTTCGTCAACGATTCCAAGGGCACCAATGCGGACGCCACCGCGCATGCACTGTCGTCCTTTTCGGACATCTTCTGGATCGCGGGCGGCAAGCCGAAGGCCGGCGGAATAACTGGCCTCACCGGCTACTTCCCGCGCATCCGAAAAGCCTATCTGATCGGCGAGGCCGCGCAGGAGTTTTCCGGCACGCTCGGCACGCAGGTGCCGCACGAGATCAGCCAGACCCTCGACGTCGCGGTCGAGCAAGCCGCACGCGATGCGGAGGCGTCGGGCATCACCGACGCGGTCGTCTTGCTGTCACCCGCCTGCGCCTCCTTCGACCAGTACCGCAATTTCGAAATTCGCGGCACCAGGTTCCGCGAGCTGGTGCAGGCGCTGCCGGGTGTGAAGCCGGTGGTGTGAGGCAATTCCAATCATCCGCGATTTCTTAACCTCCCGGTAACCAACCTCGGCGACCAATGGACCGACCTCTGTCCGAAAGCGGCCGCCATGCTCTCCCGTGAAGAACGCACCCCCTTTTCCGAGTGGTGGTGGACCGTCGACAAGCCGCTGATGGGAGCCATCCTGGCGCTGATGCTGACCGGCGTGATCCTGTCGCTGGCAGCGAGCCCGCCGGTTGCGACCCGCATCGGGCTCGATCCCTTCCATTTCTTCAGCCGCCACGTGATGTTCCTGGCGCCGTCCGGCCTGGTGCTGCTCGGGGTGTCCTTTCTGTCGCCGCGGGCGATCCGTCGCTCGGCGCTGATCATCTTCGCGGCCAGCATCGTCCTGATCGTGCTGACGCTCGCGATCGGTCCTGAGGTGAAGGGCTCGCGGCGCTGGATCACGCTGCTCGGCGTCAACATCCAGGCCTCCGAAATCGCAAAGCCGTCGTTCGTCGTCATCGCCGCCTGGCTGTTCGCGGAATCGACCAAGCGGCCGGAGATGCCGGCGACCTCGATGGCGCTCGCGCTGCTCCTGATGCTGGTCTCGCTTCTCGTCATGGAGCCCGACTTCGGCCAGACCATGCTGATCCTGATGGTGTGGGGCTCGTTGTTCTTCATCGCGGGCATGCGGATGATCTGGGTGTTCGGGCTCGCCGGCCTCGGCGCCGCCGGACTGTTCAGCGCCTATCTTTTTGTTCCGCACGTCGCCGGCCGCATCAAGCGCTTCATGAATCCGGCCTCTGGTGACACCTTCCAGGTCGATACCGCCATGGAGGCCTTCTACAATGGCGGCTGGTTCGGGCTCGGACCGGGCGAGGGCATTGCCAAGCGCAGCCTGCCGGACAGCCACACCGACTTCGTGTTCGCGGTTGCCGCCGAAGAGTTCGGCATCATCCTGTGCCTCGCGATGCTGGCCCTGTTTGCTTTCGTCGTCATCCGCACGCTGTCGCGCGCCTATGCCAACGAGGACATGTTCTCACGCTTCGCGGCCTCGGGTCTTGCGATCCTGTTCGGCGTGCAGGCCGCGATCAACATGTCGGTCAATCTCCAGCTCATCCCCGCCAAGGGCATGACGCTGCCCTTCATCTCCTATGGCGGCTCCTCGATCGTGTCGCTGGCCTATGGTGTCGGCATGATGCTGGCGCTGACGCGGCTGCGTCCGCGCACTGAAGTCGAGGCGAGCGGCCACGCCGAGGCGATGCGCAACTACGCGTAGTTTTTCGTCATTGCGAGGAGCAAAGCGACGAAGCAATCCAGGCTGCTTCCATGGAGGCAGCCTGGATTGCTTCGCTTCGCTCGCAATGACGGGAGAGACATTGTAAAAGCCGTCTTTATGGACACCTCCCCCATGATTCTTCTCGCCGCGGGCGGCACCGGCGGCCATCTGTTTCCGGCCGAGGCGCTCGGCGTCGAGTTGATCCGGCGCGGCTTCCGCGTCCGCCTTGTCACGGACCAGCGCGCGCTGCGCTACAGCGGCCTGTTCACCAAGGACATGATCGACGTCGTCTCGAGCGAGACTGCGCGTGGACGCAATCCGCTGCAGCTGGCCTATGCCGGCCTGACGCTCGCGGCCGGCACGTTGTCCGCCTACAGCCTGATCAAGCGATTGAAGCCGGTCGCCGTCGTCGGCTTTGGCGGTTATCCGACGCTGCCGCCGCTGGTCGCGGCAAAATTCGCGGGCGTGCCCGGCATCATCCATGATGCCAATGCCGTGCTCGGCCGCGCCAACCGGTTTCTGTCGAGCCGCGTCCGCGCCATCGCGACGTCATTGCCGGGCGTGCTCGACCGCGATCCGGCGCTATCAGGCAAGACCACGACGGTCGGCACGCCGATGCGTCCGGCGATCCTCGCCGCAGCTGGCGTGCCCTATGCTGCGCCTGAAGCGAACGGTCCGCTGCGCCTGCTCGTCGTCGGCGGCAGCCAGGGGGCGCGCATCATGGCCGACATCGTGCCGGGCGCGATCGAGCGCCTCGAGCCTGCACTGTGGAGCCGGCTCGTCCTCACCCAGCAGGTGCGCGACGAGGACATGGCGCGCGTGCGTGCGGTCTACGACAGGCTGAAGATCAAGGCCGAGCTTGCGCCGTTTTTCACCAATCTGCCGGCACGGCTCGCCTCCAACCATCTGGTGGTGTCGCGCTCAGGCGCCGGCACCGTGGCCGAGCTCGCCGCGATCGGGCGGCCCTCGATCCTGGTGCCGCTGCCGGGTGCGATCGACCAGGACCAGTTCGCCAATGCCGGCGTGCTGGCCAAGGTCGACGGTGCGATCCGCATTCCGCAAACCGAGTTTTCCTCCGATCGCCTCGCCGCCGAGATCTCCGCCTTCGCCGCCGAGCCCGCGCGCCTTGCCGTCATGGCGCAGGCCGCCCGTGGCGCCGGCCGGCTCGACGCAGCGGAGCGGCTGGCCGATCTGGTGGCCAAAATCGCGGGAATCTGACGCGAAATCAGCCAGAATTCCTACTTTTGCCGTCATAGCCGGGCTTGTCCCGGCCATCCACGTCTTGCAAGAAGTGGTAAGGATTCTTGGATGCCCGGGACAAGCCCGGGCATGACGAGGGAACTGCGGGATACGCCATGAGACTGCCGCGCGAGATCGGACCCATCCACTTCGTCGGGATCGGCGGGATCGGCATGAGCGGCATCGCCGAGGTGCTGCTCAATCTCGGCTATTCCGTGCAGGGCTCGGACGCCTCCGACAATTACAATCTCGACCGTCTGCGCAAGAACGGCGCGAAGGTCTCGGTCGGCCACAAGGCGGAGAACGTCGACGGTGCCGAGGTCGTCGTGGTCTCCACCGCGATCAAGCGTGACAATCCGGAACTGACGGCGGCGCGCGAACGGCGTATCCCGGTGGTGCGCCGCGCCGAGATGCTGGCCGAACTGATGCGGCTGAAGAGCTGCGTCGCCATCGCCGGCACCCACGGCAAGACCACCACAACCACGATGGTCGCGACGCTGCTCGACGCCGGCGGCCTCGATCCCACCGTCATCAACGGCGGCATCATCAACGCCTATGGCTCGAATGCGCGTCTCGGTGCGGGTGACTGGATGGTGGTCGAAGCCGACGAGAGCGACGGCACGTTCCTGAAGCTGCCGACCGAAGTCGCGATCGTCACCAATGTCGATCCCGAGCATCTCGATCACTTCAAGACCTTCGAAGCGGTGCAGGACGCGTTCCGCCATTTCGTCGAGAACCTGCCGTTCTATGGCTTCGCCGTGATGTGCATCGATCATTCCGTGGTGCAGACTCTCGTCGGCAAGATCGAGGATCGGCGCATCATCACCTATGGCGAGAATCCGCAGGCCGATGTGCGCTTCGTCGACCTGGCCCCGATGGGCGGCGGATCGAAGTTCAAGGTTGCGTTCCGCGATCGCAAGACGGGCGCCGTGCACGAGATCTCCGATCTCATGCTGCCGATGCCGGGACGCCACAATGCCTCCAACGCGACGGCCGCGATTGCGGTCGCGCGCGAGCTCGGCGTGTCGGACGAGGCAATCCGCAAGGCGATCGCCGGCTTCGGCGGTGTCAAGCGCCGCTTCACCAAGACCGGCGAGTGGAACGGCGTTACCGTCATCGACGATTACGGCCATCATCCGGTCGAGATCGCGGCGGTGCTGAAGGCGGCGCGGGAATCCACCAACGGCAAGATCGTCGCGGTCGTGCAGCCGCATCGCTATACCCGCCTGCAGTCGCTGTTCGAGGAATTCTGCACCTGCTTCAACGACGCGGATGCGGTGATCGTCGCCGAGGTCTATGCCGCGGGCGAGACGCCGATCGAGGGTATCGACCGCGACCATTTCGCCGCCGGCCTGCGCGCCCACGGCCACCGCGAAGTGATCCCGCTGCCGGCGGCGTCCGATCTCGCCGGCATCGTCAAGGGCGTGGCGAAGTCGGGCGATCTCGTCGTGTGCCTGGGCGCCGGCAACATCACGCAATGGGCGTATGCCTTGCCGGATGAGTTGAAGGCGCTGGGGTAGGGCAGTGAGCTTCCCCGACATCACACCCGACCTCAAAGCCGCGATGCCGGATCTTCGCGGCCGGCTGCTGGCGAACCAGTCGCTCGCCGAGCTCACCTGGTTTCGTGTCGGTGGTCCCGCGCAGGTGTTGTTCACGCCGGCGGACGAGGACGATCTCGCTTATTTCCTCGCGCATCTCGCAAGCGACATTCCCGTCTATGTCGTCGGTGTCGGCTCCAACCTGATCGTGCGCGACGGCGGCATTGCGGGCGTGGTGGTCCGTCTGGCGCCGCGCGCCTTTGGCGAGGCGAGCGCGAGCGGCGATGTCGTCACCGCAGGCGCAGCAGCGCTCGACAAGCGCGTGGCGGAAGTCGCCGCGGGCGCGAACATCGGGGGGCTCGAATTCTACTTCGGCATTCCCGGCACGATCGGCGGCGCGCTGCGCATGAATGCGGGCGCCAATGGCGGCGAGACCAGGGACGTGTTGATCGAGGCGCGAGGCGTCGGGCGCGACGGCAAGAAGCACGTCTTCTCCAATGCCGACATGAAGTTCGTCTACCGCAACAGCGGCGTCGATCCCTCCATCATCTTCACCTCCGCGCGTTTCCGTGGCGAGATCAGGGATGCCGACGCAATCCGCGCGCGCATGGCGGAAGTGCAGAGCCATCGCGAGACCGCGCAGCCGATCCGCGAAAAGACCGGCGGCTCGACCTTCAAGAACCCGCCCGGCCATTCCGCCTGGAAGCTGGTCGATGCCGCCGGCTGCCGCGGCCTGCGCGTCGGCGGTGCAGAGGTCTCCGAGATGCATTGCAATTTCCTGATCAACACGGGCAATGCCACCGCGCACGACATCGAGACGCTGGGCGAGACCGTTCGTGAACGGGTGAAGACGAATTCCGGAATTGAGCTACACTGGGAAATCAAGCGGATCGGAATTCCCGGCTAATTTGGACAAGCGACGAGAGAACATGCGCATCACCATCCTCTTCGGCGGCTCCAACCGCGAACGTCTGGTTTCGGTCGCCTCAGCCCAGGCGCTGCATCAAGCGCTGCCCGAGGCCGATCTCTGGTGGTGGGACGTCGAGGACAAGGTGCATGTCGTGCAGTCCAGACAGCTGCTCGAACATGCCCGCCCGTTCGAGGACGAGTTCAAGCCGGGCACGTCAGGCATTCCGTTGGAGCAGGCGCTCGACCAGGCCAAGGCGGAGAACCGCGTGCTGGTGCTCGGCCTGCACGGCGGTCGTGCCGAGAACGGCGAATTGCAGGTGATGTGCGAGGCGCGCGGCGTGCCGTTCACCGGATCGGGCTCGGCCTCCTCGCATCTCGCCTTCGACAAGTTCGCGGCCAAGCATTTCGCCGCGCTCGGCGGCGTGTCGCCGCCGGCCAACATTGCGCTGGACCAGATCGACGAGGCCTTCGCCGAATACGGCCGGCTGATTGCAAAGCCCGCCAGGGATGGCTCGAGCTACGGTCTGATCTTCGTCAACGCCAAGCAGGATCTGGTCGCCGTCCGCAATGCAGCGAAGCACGAAGAGTATGTGATCGAGCCCTACATCGCCGGCATCGAGGCGACCTGCGGCGTGCTGGAGCGGCCGGATGGCTCGATCATCTCGCTGCCGCCGATCGAGATCATCCCGGGCGAGGGCAGTTTCGACTACGCGGCGAAATATCTTTTGAAGTCGACCCAGGAGATCTGTCCAGGCCGCTTCACGGCGGAGATCACCGCCGCACTGAAGCAGCAGGCGATGCTGGTGCACCGGGCGATGTCCTGTACCGGCTATTCGCGTTCGGACTTCATCGTCTCGGACAAGGGGCTGGTCTATCTCGAAACCAACACGCTACCCGGCCTGACCAAGTCCTCGCTCTACCCCAAGGCGTTGAAGGCCGAGGGCATCGCGTTCGTCGAGTTCCTGCGCGGCCTGGTCGAACTCGCCGTGGCCGGTGTGCGAAAATAATTAGGACTGGTTAACGGCCGAACTGGCGAAACGGCCGGTTTTGGAACCCAAAACCGGTAAAATGCCGGATATTGCGGCATAAATGCCTCACAGGCCTGGGCAAAACGCTCACGTCGTTAACGAACTTTACCTTTTGTTTACCAGGACGTCCGAAGGTTAACGCTGGCGGCGCATATGACGCTTTGGCTGCCGGCGCGTGGACCGTTGCGGGTGTTGTCACTCCCAGCGAACGCTCTGAAGGGGAGAGGTTTTCTTCTGCTGAAGACCAGCACCCGGCCCGGCAAGTCCGAGACGTCATGTTCGCCAGGACCCGCGCGATGTCGCGGGCAAACTGTTGACGAGCTGGTGCAATGGATGGAGCAGGAAGCCTCACTCGGTCGCTTTTCAGATCGCTGAGGCCCCAAGCTGACCTGAAGGCGGCCGCTATCGGAGCGGTCGTGCTTCTGCGCGAGTGGGTGCAGGACAAGCGTCTGGAACGAGTTCACGGCGCGCGTGCTGCGGCCAACGAAAAGATTAAAACCAAAGCCCGGGCCAAAGCCATCATCGAGCGCGAGCCGACGCCGCGGTTGGTCGCGCTGGTCGAGCGCTATCTGCCGCGCCGGGTCGGGATCAGCATGACGGTGCTGCTCCTGATCGGAAGCTGCGGCTTCGGTATCGTCAAGGGCGGCCATCTCCAGGATTTCATCACGGCGGTCAACGACACCCGCAACGCGCTGGCCAATTCCGCCGGCTTCCGCATCACCTCCGTCGTGATCAACGGCCGCAAGCAGCTCAGCCAGGACGAGATCCTCGCGATCGGCGGCGTCAGCGGCCGATCCTCGCTGCTGTTCCTCGACGCCGACGCCGTGCGCGACAAGCTCAAGGCCAATCCCTGGATCGCGGACGCGACCGTGCTGAAGCTCTATCCGGGCCAGCTCATGATCGAGCTCACCGAGCGCAAGGCTTTCGCGCTGTGGCAGGAGGCCGGCCGGCTCTCCGTCATCGCCGACGACGGCGCCGTGCTCGAACCCTATGTCTCGCGCCGGTTCCTGTCGCTGCCGCTCGTGGTCGGCAAGGGCGCCGATACGCAGGCCCGCGATTTCCTCGCTTTGCTGGCGCGCTATCCGCAGGTCAATTCGATCACCAAGGCCGCGATCTTCGTAGGGGAGCGGCGCTGGAACCTGAGGCTCAAGGATGGCCTCGACATCCGCCTGCCCGAGCAGGACGTCGGTAACGCGCTTGCGATGCTGTCCAGGCTCGACAAGGAGGACAGGCTGTTCTCCCGCGACATCGTCGCGGTCGACCTGCGCCTGCCCGATCGGCTGGTGGTGCAGCTGTCCGAGGACGCCGCCAAGGCGCGCGACGATTTGTTCAAGGACAAGAAGAAGAAAAAGGCCGGGGACGCTGCATGACCGGTCTTGATCGCACCCAGACACCGAAGACACGCCCGATGCCGCACAAGCGCGGCGGGCTCGTCGCCTGCCTCGACATCGGCACCAGCAAGATTGCCTGCATGATCGCGCGGCTGAAGCCGTCGGCGCCGAGCGAAGCCCTGCGCGACCGGACCCATGCGGTGGAGCTGATCGGCTACAGCCAGATCCAGTCCCGCGGCATGAAGGCCGGCGCCGTGATTGATCTCGGCGAATGCGAGCAGGCGGTACGACAGGCCGTCGGGCTTGCGGAGAAAATGGCCAAGGTGCGGGTCGAGTCCGTGCTGCTGTCGGTCTCCGGCGGCCGGCTCTCCGGTCAGCTGGTCGAAGCTGCGGCCGACATCCGCGGCGGCGCCGTGACGCCGGTCGATGTCAGCCGCGTCACCTCGACCGGCATGCGCCACGCCACCGGCGAAGGCCGCACCGTGCTGCACGCGCTGCCGGTCGGCTACACGCTCGACGGCGTCAAGGGCATCCGCGATCCCCGCGGGATGGTCGCGCATCAGTTCGGCATCGACATGAACGTCGTCACCTGCGACGCCACGGTGGCGCGGAACCTGATGCTGGCGGTCGAACGCTGCCACATCAACGTCGAAGCCATGGCAGCAAGCCCCTATGTGGCTGGCCTGTCGGTGCTGACCGACGACGAGGCCGATCTCGGCGCTGCCGTGGTCGAGATGGGCGCGGGCACCACCACGATCGCGGTCTTTTCCGGCGGTCGCTTCGTGCATGCCGCCGGTTTTGCGGTCGGCGGGCAACACATCACGATGGATCTGGCGCGCGGACTCTCCGCGACCATTGCCGATGCCGAGCGAATCAAGACGTTATACGGGACCGTCATCACCGGCGGATCGGACTCGCGTGAGCTGATGTCTGTACCGACAGCCGGTGACGAGCAGGATCTGCCGCAGATCGTCTCCCGCGCTACCATCGCCAACATCGTCAAGCATCGTGCCGAGGAAGTCTTCGAAATGGTTCGGGACAAGCTGAAGGATTCGCCCTTCGCCTCGGAGCCCAACGGCCGTGTCGTGCTCTCGGGCGGGGCCTCGCAGCTCACCGGTCTGGTCGAGCTCGGAACGCAGATTCTCGGCCGGCCCGTGCGGGTCGGACGTCCGCTCGGTTTCGGCCGGCTGCCCAACGAGGCGAAGAACGCCGCCTTCGCGGTGCCGGCCGGACTGCTCGTCTACCCGCAATATGTTCATCACGAACATGTCGAACCGCGGCATACGCGGCAGCAGGTCAGGACGGGGACCGGCGGGTATTTCGGAAAGGTCGGACGATGGCTACGCGAGGGCTTCTGATGACTCCTTCCCGCAATATTCGATTTTCACCAACTCCCGCGGCCGCCGGCCGGGGCGAACCCACGCGCGCGTGATCGAGAGGCAAACATGACCATCAGCATCAATGTTCCTGATATTCACGAACTGAAGCCCCGCATCACCGTGTTCGGCGTCGGCGGCGCCGGTGGTAACGCCGTCAACAACATGATCACGGCGGGCCTCCAGGGCGTCGATTTCGTGGTCGCCAACACCGACGCGCAGGCGCTGACGATGTCGAAGGCGCAGCGCATCGTGCAGATGGGCACGGCCGCCACGCAAGGGTTGGGCGCAGGTTCGCAGCCGGTCGTCGGCGCGGCCGCAGCCGAAGAAGTGATGGACGAACTCCGCGACCATCTCTCGGGCGCCAACATGGTGTTCGTCACCGCCGGCATGGGCGGCGGCACCGGCACCGGTGCGGCTCCCGTGATCGCCAAGATCGCGCGCGAGATGGGCATCCTCACCGTCGGCGTCGTGACCAAGCCCTTCCACTTCGAAGGCGGCCGCCGCATGCGCACCGCGGAAGCGGGTATCAACGAGTTGCACAAGGTCGTCGATACGCTGCTGATCATCCCGAACCAGAACCTGTTCCGGGTCGCCAACGAGAAGACCACCTTCGCCGACGCTTTCGCGATGGCCGACCAGGTGCTCTATTCGGGCGTTGCCTGCATCACCGACCTGATGGTCAAGGAAGGCCTGATCAATCTCGACTTCGCCGACGTTCGCGCCGTCATGCGCGAGATGGGCAAGGCGATGATGGGCACGGGCGAAGCCTCCGGCGACAAGCGCGCGCTGACCGCCGCCGAAGCCGCGATCGCCAACCCGCTGATCGACGATAGCTCGATGAAGGGCGCCAAGGGCCTCCTGATCTCCATCACCGGCGGCAAGGATCTCACGCTGTTCGAGGTCGACGAAGCTGCGACCCGCATCCGCGAGGAAGTCGACCAGGACGCCAACATCATCGTCGGCGCCACCTTCGACGAAGCCCTCGACGGCCTGATCCGCGTCTCGGTCGTCGCCACCGGCATCGAGCAGGCCGCGATCGCGCGTAACAGCCAGGCCACCAGCGCTCCCGTGGCGAATCCTGCTCCGCAGGCGCAGCAGGCTCCCGCTGCTCCGGCCGCGGCTGCCGAGAGCCGTCTTGCCGATTTGACCGCACGGCTGCGCGCCGACAATCAGCGCATGGCCGAGCGCGCCCAGAAGTTCGAAGGGCAGACCCCGGCCGCAGGAACGGGCCAATTTGCCGCCGCTCCCACGGCTCCGCGTCCGAACGTGGAGCGCGCTGCGCTTGCCGCCATCGCCGCCGCCGTTGCGGACGTCCCGCAGGCTCCCGCGCCGATGCAGACCTATGGCGACGTCACAGTGCGGCCGATCGCGCAGAAGCCCACGCTGTTCCCCGAGCCCGAGCAGGCGCCGATGGCCATGCATGAGCCGATGACGCCGGAAACCTTCATCCCGCCGCAGGCCGAGCGTGCGCCGGTCCGCACACCGCGGATGCCGCGGATCGAGGAACTTCCGATGCCCGCCCAGGCCGAGCTTCGCCAGGCCCGCGGCGAGGTCGAGGAGGAGACCCCGCAGAAGACCCGGCTGTCGCTGCTGCAGCGCCTCGCCAATGTCGGCCTCGGCCGTCGTGACGAGGAGAGCGAGGCGCCGATCGCGGCCCGCACCGCCGGTCCCGCGATGCCGCCGCTGCCCGATCGCCGGCCTCAGAAGACCGTGGCGCAGCAAATCGCTTCCACCGAGCCGG
Source organism: Bradyrhizobium sp. 4 (assembly GCF_023100905.1). Taxonomy (NCBI): domain Bacteria; kingdom Pseudomonadati; phylum Pseudomonadota; class Alphaproteobacteria; order Hyphomicrobiales; family Nitrobacteraceae; genus Bradyrhizobium; species Bradyrhizobium sp. 4. The sequence continues at coordinate 5,954,338 of NZ_CP064686.1, read as the reverse complement.
TGTCGGAGTATGCCCGTCGTCCCGCGCCGCAGGGCCTGGACATGCACGGCCGTCCCGCGCCTGTTGCCCCGGCGCCACAGGGAGACGACCATCTTGATATCCCGGCCTTCCTGCGGCGGCAGGCGACCTGAGGATTGTTACAATAAGGCAGACGAAAAAGGGTCCCGGCGGGAAGCTTGCCGGGACCTTTTCTTTTGCCCCGTGCGTATCCGGATTGCGTCGCCAAGCAACTGATTTTAAATAATTAATTACATATTCGATGGTTCAGTAAAACTACCGAAAACGGTCCCAAACTCCGGTCCAATTTGGTTAAGCCTTGGCGCGAATACGGCGGGTTTGGGGTAACAATCGGTAAAAAAGCGTGAGTTGGCGCTGTTTGAGGCAGTGACTATGGTTTGCCGTGACTTGGGGATACGGATTCGGAAGCGAGCGGTCTGGGCCGCTCAGTCGGGTTCAGTATAAGTCGCAGTGGTCGTAGTGGGGCGGTTCCTGATGAAATTTAGCCGGCAAACAACGCTTCGTGCGCAAGCCAGTGTGGCAGGCGTCGGCGTTCATTCCGGTCTTCCCGTCACGCTCACGCTTGGACCCGCGCCTGTCGACGCGGGCTTTGTTTTTATCCGCACCGGGCTTGAGGGAAGTGACCGCGAAGTTCAGGCCACCGCCGAGCAGGTGATCGCGACCGATTTCGCCACCGTCCTCGGAGATCGCAACGGCCCGCTGGTTTCCACCGCCGAGCATGTGCTTGCTGCGCTGCGGGGCATGGGCGTCGACAACGCCATCATCGAGATCGACGGGCCGGAAGTGCCGATCATGGACGGCAGCGCGGCAGCCTTCGTTGCGGCGATCGACCAGGCCGGCATCGTGACCCAGCCGGCACAGCGCCGCTTCATCCAGGTTTTGAAGCCGATCTCGGTCAAGATCGGCGACTCCTTCGGCGAAATCAGGCCCTATGCTGACGGGTTCCGCGCCGAGGTCGAGATCGACTTCACCAATCCTGTCATCGGCCAGCAGAGCTACGCCTTCGACCTCAACCCGGAGCGTTTCCGCCGCGAAGTCGGTCGGGCCCGGACTTTCGGTCTGATGTGCGACGTCGCACGGCTCTGGAGCGCGGGGTATGCGCTCGGCGCCTCGTTCGACAACACCGTCGTGTTCGACGAGGAGCGGCTGCTCAACACCGAAGGCCTGCGCTACGCCGACGAATGCGCCCGCCACAAGGTGCTGGACGTGATTGGCGACCTCGCGCTGGCTGGTCTGCCGCTGCTTGGCGCCTACCGCTCGGTGCGTGGCGGCCACAAGCTCAACCACGCCGTCCTGACCGCGCTGCTCGCCGACCGTACAGCGTGGCGGGTGGTCGAGGGCGAGGCAGCCCGCCGTACCACGCGTCCGGTGGCTGAAACCGGTCGCGGCATCGTCGGCGGCCGGATCGCCGCGGTCTACGGGCCGGACGTTTCCTGAAGCGAGACATTCCCGAAGAGAGACGGGCCTGAAGAGCCCCGTCGCCGCAGGCGTTTGGCGGCGGCTTTCCCCGGGAAAGTCTTGGTAACGATGATCGGCTAGGATTGCGGCGCGTTCGCCTTAATCCGGGCGGAATGCCTGCCTATCCGGTTGGTTGAAGATCGTTTTTCGGTTACACCGGCGTGGTCGCACGGCAGGCACCACAGCTATATTTCGCGCCCAGGACGGGGTTCATGGGCTGGCGGACACCGCACCACAGGGCGTCAGGGCAATATTCATGTCGGCACAGCGTATGACGCGCGGATATCTCCAAGTCCCGTCTCGAGAAGTCTCGTCCCGAGAAGTCTCGTCTCGTGCCCGTGGGCTGATTCAGGTTGTCGCCCTCTTCGTGCTCGCGCTGCCGCTGGCCGGCTGCGGCACCGGCGCGCTGTGGGACAAGTTCACCGCCAAGGACGACACCTTCGTCGAGGAGCCCGCCGACAAGATCTACAATGAGGGCCTGTACCTCATGAACGAGAAGAAGGACATGAAGGCGGCGAACAAGAAGTTCGAAGAGGTCGACCGCCAGCATCCTTATTCCGACTGGGCCCGCAAATCATTGCTGATGTCGGCCTACGCGTCCTACCAGGGCGGCGACTATGACAATTGCATCGGCGCGGCCACCCGCTACGTCACGCTGCATCCCGGCAGCCCGGATGCGGCCTACGCGCAATATCTGATTGCCGCCTCACATTACGACCAGATTCCGGACATCAGCCGCGACCAGACCCGCACCGAGAAGGCGATCGCCTCGCTGGAGGAGGTGGTTCGCAAATATCCGACCTCCGAATATGCGACCTCAGCCAAGGCCAAGATCGAAGGTGCGCGCGACCAGCTCGCCGGCAAGGAAATGAACGTCGGCCGCTATTACGCGCAGAAGCGCGACTACACGGCGGCGATCAACCGCTACAAGGCCGTGGTGACGCAGTACCAGACCACCCGCCATGTCGAAGAGGCGCTGTACCGCCTGACCGAGGCCTATATGGCGATCGGGATCGTCGGCGAGGCTCAGACGGCCGCCGCCGTGCTCGGGCATAATTTTCCTGACAGTCGCTGGTACAAGGACGCCTATAATCTTGTAAAATCGGGCGGTCTCGAACCGAGCGAGAATCAGGGGTCCTGGATTAGCAAGACCTTCAAGAAAATGGGTCTCGGCTAGGAAATAGAGTTCCATGCTGGCGCGTCTGTCGATCCGTGACATCGTCCTGATCGAACGGCTCGATATCGAATTCGCACCGGGCCTCGCGGTTTTGACCGGCGAGACCGGTGCGGGCAAATCCATCCTGCTCGATGCCTTTGCGTTGGCGCTCGGCGGCCGCGGCGATGCCGGCCTCGTGCGGCATGGGGCGGAGCAGGGGCAGGTCACTGCCGTATTCGATATCCCAAAAAGCCATCCCGCGGCCAAAATCCTCGCGGAGAACGGGCTGGACGATACCGGCGAGATGATTCTCCGCCGGGTCCAGCTCGCCGACGGCCGCACCCGCGCCTTCATCAACGACCAGGCGATCAGCGTGCAGACGCTGAAGGCGGTCGGGGCTGCCCTGGTCGAGATCCACGGCCAGCACGACGAGCGCGCGCTGGTCGATGCCGCCACCCACCGCCGCCTGCTCGACGCCTTCGCCGGTCTCGAAAAGGACGTTTCGGCGGTCGAAGCGCTCTGGGACGCCCGCCGCACCGCCAACACTGCGCTGGAGGAGCATCGCGCCGGCATGGAGCGCGCTGCGCGCGAAGCCGATTACCTCCGCCACGCCTCCGACGAATTGAAGCAGCTCGCGCCCAAGGACGGCGAGGAGACCTCGCTGGCGTCCCGTCGGACCACCATGATGCAGGGCGAGAAGATCGCCTCCGATTTGCGCGAGGCGCAGGAGGCGGTCGGCGGCCACCATTCGCCGGTCGCCTCGCTGTCGGCGGCCGTGCGCCGGCTGGAGCGTCGCGGCGTCAACTCGCCGGCGCTGGTCGAACCCGCGGTGAGGGCAATCGACATCGCGATCAACGCGCTGGAGGAAGCCGACCAGCATCTCCAGGCGGCGCTTGCCGCGACCGATTTCGATCCCTCGGAGCTCGAACGCATCGAGGAGCGCTTGTTCGCGTTACGCGCCGCGTCGCGCAAATATTCGACGCCGGTCGACGGGCTCGCCGCGCTTGCCGCAAGATACGCCGCCGACGTCGTCCTGATCGATGCCGGCGCCTCCCGGCTGAAAAAGCTGGAGCAGGCTGCGATCGAGGCCGATGCGCGCTATGCGGCGGCCGCCAAGAAGCTGTCGATGGCGCGGCAGAAATCGGCGGAGAAGCTCAACAAGGCGGTCAATGCCGAGCTCGCGCCGCTCAAGCTCGAACGCGCCAAGTTCATGACCCAGGTCCAGACCGACGAGGCAGCTCCAGGCCCGCAAGGGTTCGACCGCGTCGAGTTCTGGGTGCAGACCAACCCGGGCACCAAGCCGGGGCCGATGATGAAGGTCGCCTCCGGCGGCGAGCTGTCGCGTTTCCTGCTGGCGCTGAAGGTGGTGCTGTCCGACCGCGGCTCGGCGCCGACCTTGGTGTTCGACGAGATCGACACCGGTGTCGGCGGCGCGGTCGCGGACGCGATCGGCGGACGGCTGGCGCGGCTCGCCGGCAAGGTTCAGGTGATGGCCGTAACCCACGCCCCGCAGGTCGCCGCCCGTGCCGACCAGCATTTGCTGATCTCCAAGGACGCGCTGGACAAGGGCAAGCGCGTCGCCACCCGCGTCAATGCACTCGCTGCCGACCACCGCCGCGAGGAGATCGCGCGGATGCTCGCCGGCGCCGAGATCACCGCCGAGGCGAGGGCTGCCGCGGACCGTTTGCTCAAGGCGGCGACGGCTTGATTTCGTGTCCCGGACGCGCGCAAGCGCCGGGCCCTAAACGTTATGTCCGGGGTACGAAACTGTAACCGCCTTTACCCTCCCGCCCGCTCCATCGTATCCAAGCACCATGGCCAGAGCAGCAAAATCGAAACCAGCACCGCTTCGCGACGTCGCCGACCTCACCAAGGCGCAGGCCAAGGTCGAGCACATGCGGCTCGCGCTCGAGATCGAGGGGCACAACGAGCGCTACTACCAGGACGACGCGCCCACCGTCACCGATGCCGCGTATGACGCGTTGCGCCAGCGCTTCAACGCGATCGAGAAGCGCTTTCCGGAATTCGTCAGCGCGGACTCGCCGTCGCAGAAAGTCGGTGCTGCACCATCAGGCCGCTTCAAGAAGGTGCGGCATGCCGTCCCCATGCTATCGCTCGACAACGCCTTTGCGGAAGAGGATCTGCGCGACTTCGTCGGCCGCATCGTGCGGTTCCTGAAGCTCGACGACGACAGAATCGATTTCTCGGCCGAGCCGAAGATCGACGGCCTCTCGATGTCGCTGCGCTATGAGGGTGGTGAGCTCGCCACCGCCGCGACGCGCGGCGACGGCGCGGTCGGCGAGGACGTCACCGCCAATATCCGCACCCTCGAAGACGTGCCGCAAAAGCTGAAGGGCCGCAACGTCCCCGATATCTGCGAGGTGCGCGGCGAGGTCTACATGACCAAGAAGGCCTTCCTCGCGCTCAACGAGCGGCAGAAGGCCGAAGGCAGCACCATCTTCGCCAATCCGCGCAACTCGGCCGCGGGTTCGCTCCGGCAGAAGGACCCGACCATCACCGCCTCGCGTCCCCTCGGCTTCTTCGCCTATGCCTGGGGCGAGATGAGCGCGATGCCGGAGGCCACGCAGAGCGGCATGATCGGCTGGTTCGAGCGCTGCGGCTTCAAGACCAACCCGCTGACCAAGCTCTGTCACTCCGTCGAGGAACTGCTGGCGTTTCATCGTGCGATCGAGGAACAGCGCGCAAAACTCGACTACGACATCGACGGTGTCGTCTACAAGGTCGACCGCGTCGACTGGCAGGAACGGCTCGGCTTCGTCTCGCGCACGCCGCGCTGGGGCATCGCCCATAAATTCCCCGCCGAGCGCGCCACGACGGTGTTGCGCGACATCGAGATCCAGGTCGGCCGCACCGGCTCGTTCACGCCGGTGGGCAAGCTCGAACCGGTCGGCGTCGGCGGCGTGATCGTGCAGAACGTCACGCTGCACAACGAGGATTACATCAAGGGTATCGGCAACAAGGGCGAGGTGTTGCGCGAGGGCCGCGACATCAGGATCGGCGACACCGTCGTGATCCAGCGTGCCGGCGATGTCATCCCGCAGGTGGTCGACGTCGTCCTCGACAAGCGGCCGAAGGCTGCCAGGGAATTCCAGTTTCCGAAGAAGTGCCCGTGCCCGTTGCACACCGATGTCACGCGCGAGGAGACGGCGGCGGGCGAAGAGGGCTCACGCGCTCGCTGCACCGGTGAGTTCGCCTGCCCCTACCAGAAGATCGAGCATTTGAAGCTGTTCGTGTCGCGGCGCGCCTTCGACATCGACGGCCTTGGCGAGAAGCAGCTCCAGTACTTCTTCGACGAGGGTTTTGTGAAGGAGCCAGCCGACATCTTCACGCTGGAAAAGCGCAACGCAAAACTCAAATTGGAGGACATCGAGGGTTACGGCGCAACCTCGGTGCGCAATTTGTTCGGCGCGATCGAGAGCCGTCGCAAGATTGCACTGGAGCGCTTCATCTACGCGCTCGGCATGCGCCATATCGGCGAGACCACGGCGCTGGCGCTGGCCCGCGGCTACGGCTCCTGGGACGCCTTCCACGACGCCAGCCTCAAGGTTGCCAAGGGCGACGAGGAGGCAATGGCCGAGATGGATGCGCTCGACCAGATCGGCGAGACCGTGATCAAGAGCATCGGCGATTATTTCGGCGAGAGCCACAATCGCGGCATCGTCGAGCGGCTGACGAAGGAGGTCGAGATCATCGACGCCGAGAAGCCGAAGAGCAACTCCGCCGTCGCCGGCAAGACCGTGGTGTTCACGGGCTCGCTGGAGAAGATGACGCGCGACGAGGCCAAGGCCACCGCTGAGCGATTAGGTGCAAAAGTGTCCGGATCGGTGTCCAAGAAAACCGATCTCGTCGTCGCCGGCCCCGGCGCGGGTTCGAAGCTCGCGGAAGCCAACAAGCATGGCGTCAAGGTGCTGACCGAGGACGAGTGGCTGACGCTGATCGGGGAGTGAGGGCTTCTTTCGTCATTGCGAGCGAAGCGAAGCAATCCAGAATCTTCCCGCGGGTCGCAGTCTGGATTGCTTCGCTTCGCTCGCAATGACGGAGGACGCGGCGTGCCATCCCTCACATCATCCCGCTCTCTTCCTCTTCCGCCTGCTCGATCAGCGTCTCGCTCACCATGACCTCGCGGCGGGGGACGACGAAGATCATCGTGCAGGCGCACAGCAGGGAGATCGCCAGCACTGCGGCGGTGAGCGGCAGCGTGGTCGCGGAATGGCCGCCGAGATAGGCGCCGAATTGCGACATCAACGCGCCAATGCCCTGCTGGAGAAAGCCCATCGCACCTGATGCGGTGCCGGCGGCCTCGGGACGGACGCTGATCGCGCCGGCGGCCGAGTTCGCCATCACGAAGGCATTGCCGACCATCACGATCATCTGCGTGCCGAACAGCCAGGCGGGTGCTTCGTTCCAGCCGTTGAAACTCCACAGCAGGTTCAACAGGCTGCCGCAAAGCTGGAGCGCGAGGCCGAACCAGATCAACTTCTCCAGCGAGTGCCGCGGCGCGAAGCGCACGCAGAGCAGATTGCCGACGAGATAGGCAAAACCCGTCGTCGCGAACCACGCGCCGTATTCGGCGCTGGTCCTGCCCATCTGCGTCACCACGATATAGGGGCCGCCGCCGGCGAAGGTGAAGATGATCTGCGAGGCCAGCACCTGGCACATCACGTAGCCGACGAAGGCGCGGTTGCGGATCAGGATGCCGACATCGCCGCGAAAGCCGCTGCCGGCGGCGCGGTCTCGGCGCGTCTCGGGCAGCGCGAAAGCGATGCCGACGGCGACAATGATCGCGGCGACGGTGATGGCGTAGAAGATCGCGCGCCAGCCGAATGCGGTCTCGATCAGGCCGCCGGTGAGCGGGGAGACCATCTGCCCGATCATGAGCGCCGCGACCACGAGGCTGATCATCGAGGCGACGCGATCGCGCTGGTAGATGTCGCGGATGATGGCGCGGCTCACCACCATGCCGGCGGCGCCGCCCAGCGCCTGGAAGAAGCGCGCGGCGATCAGCTGCGGCAGGGTTTCCGCGAAGATACAGGCGACGCTGGCGACGATCATCAGCGCCAGGCCTCCAAGCAGCACCGGGCGCCGCCCGAAACGGTCCGAGAGCGGGCCCATGATGAGTTGCGATAGCGCGATGCCGACCATGTACAGCGACACCGTCATCTGCGCGACCGAGATGTCGCTGCCAAAGGTCGTCGCCAGCACCGGCAGCGCCGGAACCAGCATGTAAAGCGAGATCGGCGCGATGCCAGTCATGACGACGAGCAGCAGCAACACCACGCGCGAGGTCGCGAGGTTGTGTTGCGCCGCTGGCGGCGGCGTGCTGGTCATGCCGTGCATGCGTGTCCGTCTCGCAGAAATTCGAATCGGACTGTAGCGCGCTCGCACAAGACGCATATCGGCGTTTTGGAATGCGGCTATACGGATTCCGGGACGGTGATAATGGCGGCGCGATGATGATGAATTGGGCGCGTTGCTCGTGCCGCGTGACAGGTGTCATTCCCCGCGGAGGCGGGGAATCCAGTATTCCAGAGGCAGCAGTGATTGAATCGAGAGGCCGCGGCGTACTGGATGCCCCGCCTTCGCGGAGCATGACAGCTGTGGTGGAGAGACAGCCTTGCACAAAACACGTAGTGCCATGCGACGTCGCGACGACGCGCTTACGCCTTCAGCTCCGCCGTGGCCTGGTCCAGCCACGCCTTCGTCGTCTCATCCAGGGCCGGCCGCACCTCGGCCCTGACGCGCGCGTGATAGGCGTTGAGCCAGTCGAGCTCGTCCTTGCTGAGCATGCCGACATCGATCAGCCGGCGGTCGATCGGTGCCAGGGTCAGCGTCTCGAACGCGTTCATCGATTTCTCAGCGCCCTTGATGTCGGCTGCGACCACCAGTTCGAGGTTCTCGATGCGGATGCCGAAGCCGTCGGTCTTGTAGTAGCCGGGCTCGTTGGACAGGATCATGCCTCGCTTCAGCGGCGTGGTGCCGAGCTTCGATATCCGTGCCGGTCCTTCGTGCACCGAGAGATAGCTGCCGACGCCGTGGCCGGTGCCATGCTCGAAATCGACGCCGGCGGCCCAGAGATATTGCCGTGCCAGTGTGTCGAGTTGCGCGCCGGTGGCGCCGTCGGGAAAGATCGCCCGCGCGATCGCGATGTGGCCGCGCAGCACGCGCGTGAAACGGTCGCGCATCTCATCGGTCGGCTCGCCCACGGCCATGGTGCGGGTGACGTCGGTGGTGCCGTCTTCGTATTGTGCACCTGAATCGATCAGCAGCAGATCGCCGGGCACGATCCGGCGGTTGCTCTTGCGGGTGACGCGGTAGTGCACGATGGCGCCATTCGGGCCGGTGCCCGATATGGTCGGGAACGACACATCCTTGAGCGCGCCGGTATCGCGGCGGAACGTCTCCAGCGCCTCGACCGCGTCGATCTCGGTGAGCTTGCCGCTTGCCGCCTCGCGGTCGATGAAGGCGAGGAAGCGCGCCAACGCCACGGCGTCGCGCCGGTGCGCGGTTTGCGTGCCCTTGATCTCGGTCGTGTTCTTGACCGCCTTGAGCAGCGCGATCGGATCGCTGCCGCGCACCGGCTTGCCACCGGCACCCGTGATCAGCCGGCTGAGGGCATCGGCCGCGGTCGCATTGTCGAGCGCGATCGATCCACCGCTCTTGGCGAGCGCCATCAGCGTCGGCGCCATCGCATCGGGCTCGCGCACGTCGGCGGACTGCTCGAGATGGTCGCGGGTCAGATTGGAGAGCTTGCGGTGATCGATGAAGATGGTGGGACGGCCGTCCTTCGGCACCAGCGCGTAGGACAGCGGCAGCGGCGTATGCGCGACGTCGGCGCCGCGGATGTTGAAGGTCCAGGCCACGGCATGGCTGTCGGACAGCACCAACGCATCGACGCCGAGCTTGCCGATCTCGCTCCTGATCTGCGTCAGCTTCTCGGCTTCAGTCACGCCAGCATGTTGCATCCCGTGCACCGTGACCGGCGCAATCGGCGGCTGTGGGCGGTCCTGCCAGATCGCATCGACCGGATTGCTGTCGACGGCGACCAACTCGGCACCGGCCTTGGTGCAGGCGGCGGACAAACGCTCGGCTGCCGCAAAAGTGTGCAGCCACGGATCAAATCCTAGGCGGTCGCCGGCCTTCAGGTGTGCCGACATCCAGCTTTCCGGCGGGGGATCGATCAGAGATTCCACGGCCCAAGCCCTTGAATCGACCTGCTTGGCCGCCTGGATCGTGTAGCGGCCATCGACGAACACCGCGGCCTCGTGCGTCAGCACCACCGCCAGTCCCGCCGAGCCGGTAAAACCGGTCAGCCAGGCCAGACGCTCTTCCGACGGCGGCACATACTCATTCTGCTGCTGGTCGGCGCGTGGAATCACGAAACCGGTCAGCTTGCGGCGGGCGAGTTCTTCACGGAGCGCGGCCAACCGGGCCGTCAATGCGACGCCCGCCTCGGGCTCCTCGAATGTCTGGAAGTGCGCTTCGAACATGGTGGATCACTTTAGGATCATGCGGATCAGTCCGCAATGTAGACGCATTTGAGGTCGTATCTGGCATGGACTGTGCTTGAACAAGTTCCATTCGAATTGAGTGGAGTACAGGATGCGGCAGTTGCGCTTCGTCCGGATAACAGGGAAATTCGAGCAAGTTGTTCATCTCAATGACGAGGGGACACTCGATGCCAGCGTTCACGTTTGAGAAGATTACGCCGCCGGTGCGCCGCGCCCCGGCTGCGGCAACACCGAAGAAACCGCGCGGCCTCATCAACCAGATGATCGACCGTTTCGCCGAACGCCGCGCGAGGCGCGCCTCGCGGGCCGAGCGCGCGATGCGCCCGGACGAGAAGGCGGCAAAGTAGCGGCATCTACAGCAGCACCCGTACTCACCACATCTTCCGCAGCAACAGGCTGCTCCACCCCTCGATCCGCAAGTGCTTCAGAGGCACTAGGCCGCGCGCGCGGTAGGCGGCGATCACGGCGGGGACTTGGGGCGTCAACAGGCCCGAGAGGATGACGCGCCCTCCGGTCGCGAGGTGCCGCGTCAACGGGCCCGCCAATTGCCGTAACGGATTGGCCAGGATGTTGGCCAGCACCAGGTCGAACGGGCCGCATCTGCCAAAATCGGCCGCCGCGAATCCGGTGGCGCGGATCACTCGCACATGGTGACCGACTTCGTTCAACAAGGCGTTCTCGGCTGCCACCTTGACCGAGGCCGGGTCGATGTCGGAGGCCAGCACCGCGCGATGCAGCGCCTTCGCCGCCGCTATCCCCAGCACGCCGGTCCCGGTGCCGAGGTCGAGCACGCGGCCGAGCCGGGTGCTTTTCAGGACATGGTCAAGCAGGAGTAAACAGCCGCGTGTGGTGCCGTGATGGCCGGTGCCGAAGGCGAGAGCCGCCTCGATCTCGATGGCGAGCTTGTTTGGCGCCACGCGGTCGCGGTCATGGCTGCCGTGGACGACGAAGCGCCCGGCCGGCACCGGGACGAGATCTTCCAGGCTCGATTTGACCCAGTCCCTGGCTTCGACGGTGTCGAAGGCCAGCGTGTCCGCGATCTCATTTCCTGCTGAGGTTGCAACGAGTTCGCGCAGCCACGCCCGGTCCGGCGCGTTCGCGAAATGCAGCGCGACGTCCCACTGTCCGTTCGGCTGCTCGAAGGCGGCGACCGCCGCATCGTCCTCGAAGAACATTTCGGTGAGGACGTCGACAATGCGCCTGGCGGCGATCTCGCTGCCGATCGAAAAACTGGCGCGATGGGTGGGGGCAGGCTGCATCCTCAGGGTTCCGTCCGGTTCAATTTTTGGAACTTTTGTTCCCATTTTTTCCGATAACTTGCATTCACGAGGTTAACCCGACCGCAGGTTGTACCACGTAGATTTGCGGGTGTTGGGCAACCCACACAGCTTGAAATGGAATAGGAGGCGAGACTTGAAGCGCATGATTTTGAAGTTCTGGACCGACGATTCAGGTGCAACCGCAATCGAGTACGGCCTGATCGCAGCCGGCATTGCGCTGGCGATCATTACCGTGGTGAACGGCCTGGGCACCACCATGAACGACAAGTTCACTTCGATTAGCAGCTCCTTGAAGTAATTTCCGCCTCCCAGTTGCCGGCGGGGCCAATTCTCCATACGACTGCTTTCGAGCCGCGCCCGTCGGGGGAATTGCCCCTTGACGGGCGAAGTCGTGTTTGGGGATTGGCTTGCACAGAATGCCCACAGGCTTACCCGCTGGTTTTTCCGGGCTTTGTCCACGGATTATCCCGCCGTTCATCCCCGGATTTTCCACCGACTTGCACTGGCTTTGGAGGAGCGTAACCCACCGCGCCTTCACAGCTTTGCCAACAGTCTGTCCACAGCCCATCCACAGGCTTATCCACGGCTTCCGAACAACGACCGGTGATCCCTCAAAATCGCCTGCGCGGCGTTGTGGCCGGGGGCGCCGGTGACGCCGCCGCCGGGATGGGCGCCGGAGCCGCAATGATAGAGGCCCCTCACGGGTCCGCGATAATCGGCATGGCCCAGCATCGGCCGGGCCGAGAACAGCTGGTTCAGCGTCAGCGCGCCGTGGAAGATGTCGCCGCCGAGCAGGCCGAACTGCCGTTCGAGGTCGAGCGGTGACAGGATCTGGCGGCCGAGCACGCTTGTCGCAAAACCCGGCGCGTATTTGTCCACCGTCGCGATCATGAGGTCGGCAACTTCTTCACGATGGTCGTCCCACGACTTTCCATCGGGAAGCTCCGGCGCCACGTGCTGGCAGAACAGGCTTGCGACATGCTGTCCTGCGGGCGCGAGCGTATCATCGAGCGTCGAGGGGATCAGCATTTCCACGACGGGCTCTCGGCTCCAGCCGTGCGCCCGGGCATCGAGAAAGGCGCGGTCCATGTAGCCGAGATCAGGGGCCAGGATGATGCCCGAGGTGAGATGATCGCCGTCGCCCGGCAGCGCCGTAAAGGAGGGCAGGCGGTCCAGCGCCACGTTCATGCGGAAGGTGCCGGAGCCGTTCTTCCAGTGCCGGATGCGGTCGAGGAAAGTTTGGGGAAGCGCATCGGCGGAGACCAGCCGCGTATAGAGCAGCTTCGGATTGACGTTGGCTGCGACATATTTCGCGCGGATGGTCGTGCCGTTCTCCAGCGCCACGCCGACCGCGCGGTCGCGCTCGACGATGACCTCGCGCACGCCCGCATCGGTGTCGATCACGACGCCGCGGTCGCGTGCGGCGCGCGCCATGGCTTGCGTGATCGCGCCCATGCCGCCGATAGCGTGACCCCAGACGCCCTTCTTGCCGTTCACCTCGCCGAAGGCGTGGTGCAGCATCACATAGGCCGAGCCCGCGGCGTAAGGGCTGGCATAATTGCCGACGATGGCATCGAAGCCGAACAGCGCCTTGACCAGATCATGCTCGAAACGTTCGTCCAGCATCTCGCCGGCCGAGCGGGTGAAGAGATCGAGCAGGCTGCGGCTCTGCTCCAGAGACAACCCGCGCAGGATGTTGGCGCTCTGGAATGCGTTCACGGCCTCGCGGATCGAGGCCGTGCCGAAGCCATCGAGCAGGTTTGGCGGCGCGCGCAGCACGAATTGCCGGAGCACGTCGGCGATATCTTCCAGCTCGCGCGAAAACCCGTCGAGCGCGTTTGCGTCGCGCGCGCTCAGCCGTGCGACGGATGCCTGCGTCCGCCCCTCGCCAGTGAGGAGATAGCTGCCGTCGGGAGCAGGCAGAAAATTCTGCGCGCGTCGTTCAACGATGCGCAGGCCCTGTTCGGCCAGCTTCAAGTCGCGGACCACTTGCGGATTAAGCAGGCTCACGGTGTAGGCCGCGACCGAATTGCGGAAGCCCGGATGAAACTCCTCCGTGACCGCGGCCCCGCCGACCACCTTGCGGCGCTCGACCACGCGCACGCGCAAGCCGGCCATCGCGAGATAGGCCGCGCAGGTGAGGCCGTTATGGCCAGCGCCGATGATGATGACGTCGGTTTCGATCATGAAGGTGCAAGCTGTTCCACGGTCATTCCGGGACGGTCTGAGCGCCCCGGTTCGGAATGACATCTGTATATGAAGCATTCCCCGCTGCAACATCACGAGAGCCTTTATTGCTCGTTCAGGCGCCTTGTGCTCCATTGCGCGCGCCCGGCGCCCGCCGGGATATGCTGGAGCTTCCATGGATTCGATCGTGCAACCCGCCGCCACGGAGCAGCCGTCCTCGTCACGCAACCGGCTGCTGCTGACGGTCTACACCGCCGCGATCTTCGTCAGCGCGCTATTGCTGTTCTCGGTGCAGCCGCTGTTCACCAAGATGGTCCTGCCGCGGCTCGGCGGCTCGCCGGCGGTGTGGTCGGTGGCGATGGTGTTCTTCCAGTCGCTGCTGCTGGCGGGCTACGCCTATGCGCATTTGTTGATGCAGGTGAGGAACCGCATCGTTCCCGTGGTGGTGCATCTCCTGCTGCTGATCGCGGCCTTTGCCACGCTGCCGCTCGGCATCGCCTCCGCCTATGGCGATCCGCCCGCTTCGGGCTACGCGGTCTGGCTGCTCGGCCTGTTCGTGATCTCGATCGGGCTGCCGTTCTTCGCCCTCGCCGCCAACAATCCGTTGCTGCAGGCCTGGTTCGTCCGCACCGGGCATCCTGCCGGACATGATCCCTATTTCCTCTATGCGTCCTCCAACATCGGCAGCTTCCTCGCCCTGCTGTCCTATCCGTTCCTGCTGGAGCCGATGTTCACGCTGCACACGCAGAACCGGCTCTGGACCGGCGGTTACGGCATTCTGATCCTCCTAATCGCAGCATGCGGCGTGCTGCTGTTGCGCTCGCCGAAGCTGGCCCTGGTCGATGCACGAACCGAGGATTTGAATGCGCCGGCGCCCGGTTTCATGACGCGGCTGCGCTGGATATTCCTCGCCGGAGTGCCGTCCGGCCTGCTCATCGCCGTCACCGCGCACATCTCGACCGACGTCGCGGCCGCGCCGCTGCTGTGGGTGCTGCCGTTGTCGCTGTACCTCTTGACCTGGGTGGTGGTGTTCCAGTCGCGGCCGCTGCTGCCGCACAAATGGATGCTGATGCTGCAGCCGGTCGCGATCGCGGGCGTCGTCTTCCTGCTGGCCTTCGGCGGCGAACAGAACCTGCTGCTGACGCTCGGCGGCCATCAATTGTGCTTCTTCGTCATCGCCATGGCCTGCCACGGCGAATTGGCGCGGACCCGGCCGGCCGCGAAATATCTCACCGGATTCTATGTCGCGCTGTCGTTCGGCGGCATGGTCGGCGGCCTGTTCGCAGGGCTCGTCGCGCCGTTCACATTCTCCTGGATCGCGGAATATCCGATCCTGGTTGCGCTTGCCGCGCTGTGCCGGCCGCCGGCGAACGAGCGGCTGGCGGGCATCGTCAAATGGTATTGGCTGGCGCTTGCCGCGCTGGTCGTCGTGCTCGTTGCGCCCTTTGCCACGACGGGCGCCCTGTCGAGCTGGTTCGAGGATCACCGCGTCTGGCTGGCCAGCGGCGTCGGCGTGCTCGCCGCGCTGCTGGCGCTGGCGGTCAACGCCGGCCGCTGGAAGATATTCGCCACCTTCGCGCTGGCGCTGGCGTTGATCCGGGTTTATCCGGCGGACGAAGGCCGCGTCACCACGGTGCGCAGCTTCTTCGGCGTGCACAAGATCGTGGTGACGCCCGGCGGCTATTTCCATGTGCTGATGCACGGCACCACGATCCACGGCGCCGAGCGTTTCCTCAACAATGACGGCACGCCGGTCACCGGCCGGCCCGAGCCGATCACCTACTATCACAGGGATGGCGGCATCGGTCAGGCCGTCAGCGCGATCCGGGAACGCAAGGGCGCTCCGTTGAAGGTCGCGGCGATCGGCGTCGGATCGGGCACGCTCGCCTGCGCCGCGGAGCCGGGCGAAAGCTGGACCTTCTTCGAGATCGATCAGTCCATGGTCGACGCGGCAAGCGATCCGAAGAATTTCCGCTACATCTCGAGCTGCATGCCGGGCCTGAAGCCGGTGATCGGCGATGCCCGCCTCACCTTCGCGAAGGAGCCGGACGGCGCCTATGATCTCATCATCGTCGACGCCTATTCGTCCGATGCGATCCCGATCCATCTTGCGACCGAAGAGGCGATGAAGATCTACAAGGACAAGCTCGCTCCGCACGGCGCCGTGGTGATGCACGTCTCCAACCGCCACCTCGATCTCGAGACCGTCGTGGTCGGCATCGCCGATGCCAACGATCTCAAGAGCTGGGTCTACAACGAGGATTCGGGGCGCGATGGTGACTACATCTTCTCGACCGACGTCGTCATCTCCGCCCGCGAGGATGCCGACGTCGGCAGGCTCGCATCGTCGAAATCATGGGAGCAGACCGAGGCCGACGACAGGGTGCGGGTCTGGACCGACGATTACTCCAACATTTTGGGCGCGCTGTACCGGCGCTTGCGGGACGGGGAGTAAGGCCCGCTTCTACGGCTCCACCGGCGTCGCCGCGGGCAACGCAATTGCTTTCTCGCCCGCGACCTGTCGCAACAAATCGGGCCTGTCGGAGATGATCCCGTCGACGCCGATCTCGATCATGCGCGTCATGTCCTCGGGCTTGTTGACCGTCCAGACCACGACACGCAGCCCGAGCGCATGGGCCTCGGCGATCAGCGCCGCGGTCACATCGCCGAAATAGGGCGACCAGACCGTGCCGCCCGCAGCCTTGATGGTCCGGGGCAGCGACCCGCCATGATCGGCCGGGCTGAATCCTGCCGTCCAGATGGTCGCCTTGTCCAGCGCCACCGTCTGGCTCGAGCCGCGCTGGAGCGTCAGGTACACCGTCGGCATCTTCGGTGCCCGCTGCTGGACGAGCAACAGAGTCCGCCAGTCGAACGACTGGATCATGACGCGGTCGGAGAACTTTTCGGCTTCGATCAGGGCGAGCAGCCTGGTGACGAAAGCTTGCGGATCGAGCGTCTCTTCCGGATGGTTCGGATCGATCTTGGTCTCGATGTTGAAGCGCACGCGCGTATTGCCGGATTTGCGCACCAGCGCGAACAGCTCGTTCAAGGTCGGAATGCGGGTCCCGGGCATGGCGCGCTGGTCGGGGAATTGCTTCGCGTAAGGGCTGTCTGGCCGGATCTCGCCGACGTCATAGGTCCTGATATCGGCGAGCCGCAGTTTCACGAAGGGCGTGCCGGGGGCCGCGACATAGGCGCCGCTCGCATCCCGCGTGATATCAGGGTTGAGCCCGCGCTCATGCGACACGACGACTTCTCCGTCGGCGGTGATGCCGACGTCGAGCTCCAGCGTGTCCACGCCCATCGACAGCGCATTGGCGAAGGCCGGAAGCGTGTTTTCCGGCAGCAGCGCCCGCCCGCCGCGATGGGCCTCGAGGTCGAAAGCCGAATCAAATGCCATGGCCGGTCCCGCAATGAGAAGTGTCAGTACGGTCAAGATCGTCGCAGCACGTGACGGCATGGCGGCTCGTGGGGCAAGGGGAAAGGGGCGATATTTCAACGCGTTTTGGCGCGTCCGGACGATTGTATAGGTTTTCGTGGCTGTTGAAACCTTGGGCGGTGGCTTGGGTTGCGGCCAGCGCGGGGGTATGTACTCATAGTCGGTGCCCTGGAATCCCGCCCGTGCAGCAGCAACGCGATCATCGAATTATCCGCAGCCGGCATTTTCGCCGGATGCAGCGCCGGCATTTCATCATCTTCGACGTTTTGCCCTTCGTCGGCACGCTGCTGGCGCTGGTCCTTCTGTACTACCGCCCGATCGGCGCGATGGAGCTTGGCTTGTTCGTCGGCTTCTGGCTTGTTACCGGCCTCGGCCTTACCGTTGGCTATCACCGGCTCTTCACCCACCGCGCCTTCGCGACCTCCACAGCGATGAGTGCGATCCTGGTCGTGATGGGATCGATGGCCGGCCGCGGCCCCATGCTGTCCTGGGCGGCAATGCACCGCCGGCACCACGAATTGTCCGATCACGACGGCGATCTGCATTCGCCGCGGCTGCACGGCGAGGGCGCGTTCGGCCGCCTGCGCGGCTTCCTGCACGCGCATTTGACCTGGATGATTGAGCACGACTATCCCAACGTTGCGCACTATGTCCCGGATCTGATGGCGGATCGCAGGCTGGTTGCCGTCAACAGCTACTATCACAGTTGGGTCGGTCTCGGCCTGGTGCTGCCGGCCGCGATCGGCGGCCTCGCCACCATGAGCCTGTGGGGCGCACTCACCGGCTTGCTCTGGGGCGGCGTGGTGCGCATGTTCGTGGTCGAGCAGACCATGTCCGCCATCAACTCCGTGATGCACAGCTTTGGCGCGCGGCCTTTCGTCACTCGCGACGACAACAGCCGCAATCTCGGCGTGATGGCCTGGCTCGCCTGGGGCGAGGGCTGGCACAACAACCACCACGCCTTTCCCTATTCCGCGGCCTTCGGCCTGCGCTGGTTCGAGTTCGATCCCGGCTTCATCTTTATCCGGGCGCTGGAAGCGCTGGGACTGGCCTGGGACGTCAAGGTGCCGAGCGAGGAGAAGATTGCGCGACGCATGCTGCGGCAGCCGGGCGACGCTGCGCCCGACCTCGAAACGGGCTGAGCATCATCCGCCGGCTCACGCCGGCGATGGCGCGGCTTTGAACCGATGCTGTTCAACGACTATCCCTTTCTCCTGGTCTTCCTGCCCGCGGCGCTGCTGATCTATCGCTTGGCCGATCCCTATCCGCATCTGCGCATCGGCGTGCAGGTCGCGCTGTCGCTCGCCTTCTATGCCTGGGGCAGCCCGTCCTTCATCCTGCTCCTGATCGGCTCGATCGCGATCAACTGGCTCGCCTCGGTCGCCTATGGGCGCGTGAAGTGGCCGGCGGTGCTGACGCTGGTGATCGGGCTCGATCTCGCGGTGCTGGCGTTGTTCAAATACGCCAACTTTCTTCTCGCCAATCTCGGTCTCGCGCTGGGTACGACGTTGCCGGTGCTCGACGTCGGGCTGCCGCTCGGCATCTCCTTCTTCACCTTCCACCACATCATGTATCTGGTCGATCTGAAGCGCGGCAGGGCGCCGCTCTATGCGCTCGACCGCTACGCGCTCTACATCGCCTTCTTCCCGCAGGCGATCGCCGGCCCCCTGGCGCGCTGGTCGGAGGTGATGCATCAGTTCGGCAGGCAGATCTACGTTCCGGGCTGGCAGCGCCAGTTCTGTGTGGCGACCTGCTTCATTGCGATCGGCCTGTTCGAAAAAATCGTGATCGCCGACGGCCTCGCGCATCTGCTCGATCCCATCTACGCGCAGGCAGCGAACGGGCCCTTGCCCAGCGGCGATGCCTGGCTTGCTTTCTGCTTCTCCTTCCAGATCCTATTCGATTTCTCCGGCTATTCCGACATCGCGATCGGCCTTGGTCTGCTGTTCGGCGTGCAGCTGCCGTACAATTTCAATGCGCCGCTGCGCTCGACCAATATCCAGGATTTCTGGCAGCGCTGGCACATCACCTTGATGCTGTTCCTGCGCGACTACGTGTTTTATCCGCTGGTCAACCTGCGTCTTTTGCCGCGGCACTGGCTACCGATCCAGTTCTTCGGCGCGATGATGATCACGATGGCGCTGTGCGGCCTGTGGCACGGCGCGAGCTGGACCTTCGTGTTGTGGGGCGTGCTGCACGGGCTTGCGCTGGTTGCCTGCACGCTGTGGCGTCGCTATGGCCCGGAGTTCCCGTCATGGCTCGGCTGGACGCTCACCGTGCTCTTCGTGCTCGCGACCGGCGTGATTTTTCGCGCGGGCTCCGTGGAGGCGGCATGGCATGTCTTCTGTGGGCTGGTTTCGCCGCTGCCGCTCGAGCGCGGAAAGCATTTGTGGCCGCTGATTGTAGCGCCGCTGTTCGCCTTCCTGCTGCCGGCGAGCCAGGACATCGTGGCGGTGCTCACGCGTCGCCCCAATCCGTGGCTCGCGGGTCTGCTCGGTCTTGGGCTATTCGCATTGCTGCTTCACATGGGTGGTCGGGATCTCCATGACTTCGTCTACTTCAAGTTCTGAGACCGACCCCGGCTGGGGTCGGAGCTTGCTCGCGTGTCTGGGCACGCTGATCGGGGCTGCGCTGCTGGTGCTCGCACTGATGGTGGTGGTCGATCCCTATGACAGCGGCAAGCCCGGCCTGCTTGGCATCGACGGCGTCGATAATCGTCTGACTCAGATCACGGCGGCGAGCCGCGCGCGAAATCCGGATTTCAATGCCGCGATCCTGGGCAATTCGACGGCGCAGATGATCGAGCCGATGGAACTGTCGCGCGCGACCGGCCTGCGATTCGTGCAGCTCTACATGACCGGTGCGTTTCCCCGCCAGGAGCTCGCGGTGCTGGACTTCTTCCTGCGGAATCACCGCGAGGTCGGTGCCCTGGTGGTCGTGACTGATCCCGGCTGGTGCGTGCATGCACGGCTCAAGGAGGAGGGCGGCGTCCCGTTTCCCGACTGGCTCTATGACAGAAGCGTCGTCACCTACGCTGCGCGTCTGATCTCATGGCAGGCCATCGAGCACGCTTTTCAACGCATCAGCATCGGCCTTGGCCGGCGACCACGGATGAACCCTGACGGCTTTGTCAGCTACGAGGACATCTGGCCGCCGGGCCAATTCAAGGAGGTCGGCTGGCCCAGGGATCCGGCGCCGTCCTTGTCCGCCGAGATGCGGGCGACATTTCCCGAGATCGCTGCGCTGGCAGATATCGTCAGGACATTGCCGGCCGGTGTGCCCGTCGTCATCATCGTGCCGCCGACCTTCGCGACCACCGTGCCGAAACCCGGCACGGAAGCCGCCCTGGAGCGCAGCGCGTGCGATGCCGCGCTGAAGAAAGTGGTCGCGGGCCGACCGCGCAGCAATTTCATCAACTATCGCGTTGACAACGCTCTCACGCGCGACCGCGCCAATTTTGCCGACTTCATCCACTATCGCGCCATCCTGGCGCGCAAGATCGAGCAGGGGATCGTTGCGAGCCTGCGCGATGGGGAGAACGCGAAGATCGATTTCTGAGCGGTCCTCAGCCGAGCTGCTCGAAACCGCCATCGAGCCAGAGTTTGCGCGCCAGCTTGCGCTGGATCTTGCCGCTGGTGGTCTTCGGCAGGGTGCCGGGCCGGATCAGCGCGATGTGGCGCGCGGAGAGTTCGTGGTTGTCGGCGACGGCCTCCCGAATCCGGCCCCTGATCGCTTCGGTGTCGATCGAGTGGCGCGCGGTGCGCTCGATTTCCTGGACGATGACGAGCGATTCTTCGCCGGTCTCGTCCGGCACCGAGAACGCCGCGCCGCAATTTTCGCGCAAAGCTCCATCGAGCGATTGCACCGTGCGCTCGACGTCTTGGGGATAATGGTTGATGCCGCGGATGATGATGAGGTCCTTGATCCGCCCGGTGACGAACAGTTCGCCGGTGACGTCGAGGAAGCCGAGGTCGCCCGTGCGCAGCCACGCCCCGTTTTCGCCGGCAATCTGCGCATTGAGCCCCTCGCGCGTCGCCTCGTCGTTGCGCCAATAGGCGCGGGCGATATTGGCCCCGTTCACCCATATCTCGCCGACGCGGTCCGCGGGCAGGCGCGTGCGGTTGTTTGCGTCCACGATGGCGATCCGCTCGCCGGTGAGCGCGCGGCCGCAGCCGACGACGATCTGCGTGTCTTCGGCGCCGGAAGGCGCTTCCGCTGCGTGCGCCTGAAGCGCCGTGCGGCTCAGGCTGCGTGTGACATGACCGCCGTCGCAGCGTCCGCCGGAAATCAGGAGCGTCGCTTCCGCCATTCCGTAGGCGGGATACATTGCGCGCGGATCGAAGCCGTGCGGCGCAAATGTCTGGATGAACCGTTCGATGGTTTCCGCATGCACCGGCTCTGCGCCGTTCAGCGCGATCCTGAGCGAGGACAGGTCGACGCCCTCCATCTGGTCGGCGCGATAGCGGCTGACGCAGAGGTCGAAGCCGAAATTCGGGCTGCACGCCACTTCCGCGCGGTAGTGAGAGATCGCGCGCAGCCAGCCGAGCGGCCGCTGCATGAACGCGTTCGGCGCCATCAGCACGCAGGTCGCCCCGATATAGAGCGCCTGCAGTGCGTTCAGGATCAGCCCCATGTCGTGATAGAGCGGCACCCAATTGACGTAAGTCGATTGCCAGGTGTTGCCGAGCGCGAGCCGGATCATCTCGAGATTTGCGAGCAGATTGGCGTGGCTCACCATCACGCCTTTGGGCGCGGACGTCGAGCCGGAGGTGTATTGCAGGAAGGCGATGTCGTCCGGCGCCGGCTCGGGCAGTTCGATTGTCTCGCCATCGGCCGCGGCGAGATCGACCTCGATCCAGCGAATGTGCTCGTGCGCGAAGCGTGCCCGCAGATCACCACGGAGCGCGACGGCCGAATTGGTCAGCGCCACCGTCGGCGTGCAATTGGCGAGTATCGCGGCGCTGGCATCGCGCGCGCTGTTTCGCCGCGGCATCATCATCGGCACGGCGATGATGCCGGCGATCAGACAGCCGAAGAACGCCACCATGAATTCGATGCCGGGCGGAAACACCAGGATGGCGCGGTCGCCGGGACGCGCGGCCACGGTCAATCGCCGAGCGAGGGCGGATGCGGAGTGATGCAGTTGGCGGAAGGTGAGGACAGCTTCCTCCGTCCCGCGATCGGATACGAAGATGTAGGCCCTATCGTCGGCCTGCTCCGCCGCACGTCGGGCCAGCAGTGCCACGAGCGAGCGGAAGGTTTCCATGGGTTGCGCCGGCTTCTGCCGCCCTCAGGCGGCGGGACGGATTGCGCCCTTGTCGGCGAGAAATCGCGACAGCGCCTCAACGGTCGGATGGTCGTAGAAGTCGTCCGTCGACAGTTCGAGGTCGAGCTTCTCCTCGAGTTCCATCATCAGGTAGACCAGCATCGCCGAATCGAGCCCAAGGCGGCTGAATTTCGTGCCGATATCGACCCGGTCCTTCGAAATTCGCAGGATATTTGCCAGGGCGGCAACGCAGAAATCCGAAATCTGCTCGCGTGTCATGTCATGTCCCAAAAACAATGGGACGACAATACGGGTGACCCCCTGGTTGTCAATTTGGCCGGAACGCCGCTGCGTTGAAGGTTGTGGACTGTTGCTTCCCTGCGTCGGCCGGTGCCCAATCCGTGCACAGGCTGGCGCTGTTTCCTGCGGTCGACTGCGGCAAGCGCCCGTCCCAGCAGCGGCTTTCTGATTCGCTGGCGCGGCAACGCCGCGTTCAGATAGGGTCAGTTCTGGTAGTAATAGCCACGGGGTTGGTAAACCTGCCGGGGCTGCGGCTGATAGTAGGTGCCGTTGCCCTGATTGTAATATTGCTGCGGCTGCTGCTGATAGACCTGTGCGTCATAGAGCGGGCGGCTGCCACGCGGCGCCGGGTAGCGCGCGCCGGTGTCGGTGCCGTCGGCCGGATAGATGTAGTTGTCATCCTGCGGCATGTAGCGGCGGGCAGGTGCGGCCTGAGGCGTCAGGTTCACGGGATCGCCTGATGTGGCGTACTGCTCTTCGGCGGGCTGCGGCGCGCGGGCCACTGCCGTGGGGTTGCGGCCACGCGGATTGCGCGCCAGGGCCACCTGCGCCGAGCCGGTCAGCGTCACCGTGGTGTTGAGCACGCCCTGCTGCTGCACCAGCGCGTAGAGCGTCGTGGCATTCTGGCGCGACAGCCGCACGCAGCCATGCGAGGCGGGCGTGCCGAGCCGACCGACCGAGTCGGTGCCGTGGATGGCGTGCCCGACCTTGGTGAAGAAGATCGCGTGCGGCATCGGCGCGTCGTCGAATTCCTTGGAGTAGTGATCCTCTTCCATGCGGAAGGTGCGGAACGCGCCGTTCGGCGTCTCCCGCGAGGGGATGCCTGTCGACACCGGCCAGTGGTAGCGCGCGACGCCGTCGACAGCGACGGTCATTTGCTGATTGTCCTTGTCGACGGTGATCTCGACCTTGGCCTGCGCGGTGCCCGCGCTCAAAAGCATCAGGGAGGTGAAAGCAATAAAAAACGAACGCATCTGACTTGTGGCCTCCGGCCTGTTCACACTAGGCGCCGCGGCTCTCCGTCCCCCGGCGTGCACTATGCCTGCAATCCGGCTTTCGTTCCAGCGGCCTGCCCACCCATCGTTAACGGGACGCCCGGCGTAAGCAAGGCCGCTTTGTGCCGCAAAGCCAGCGGCGGCGCTGACATTTTCGCGAGCGGGAGATGCGTTCATAATGCCGACAATTCATCAGAATGGCGCAACCATCCGGGGCGCAACCATTTGGCCGCATCGGCGTTGATGATCGCTGCCTCGACCGGCGGCTTCCGCCGCCGGTTTTACCTTTGGGAATGAAGATGAACAAAGTTTGCGTCGCCGCCGCTTCTCGGCCGGCCGGTCTGCCTTTCCGTCTGCTCGTTGCTGCCGCCGCCGTTCTGGCCGCGCTGTCCTGCATCCCACAGCCTGGCCATGCCCAAGGCATCGTTCGGGGCGCCCAGGAAGGTTCTTATGAAGGCAACCGGATAGCCGGCCCCGTGGGTGGCGTGGTTGGAGGCGCGGTCGGCGCGGGTGTCGGCGGTGCCGTCGGCGCGGTCGAGGGGGTGTTCGGCATTCCTCATCGCGGCCACCGTCGCTGCCGCGGCTACTACGACGGATACAACCGCTTCCACTGCTATCGGTGATGTCACCGTAGCCCGGATGGAGCGAAGCGCAATCCGGGCTACGCCTCTCGATCAGTTCTTCAACCGATACCCCGTGCGGAAAATCCACCAGATCACGACCAGACAGATCACCAGGAAGGCGGTCGTCATGCCGATGCTGACGGCCATGCTGACGTCCGCGATCTCGTAGAAGCTCCAGCGGAAGCCGGAGATCAGATAGACGACCGGATTGAGCAGCGCCACCGTGCGCCAGGCGGGTGGCAGCATGTCGATGGAATAGAAGCTGCCGCCGAGGAAGGTCAGCGGCGTCACCACAAGCATCGGGATCATCTGCAGCTTTTCGAACCCGTCGGCCCAGATGCCGATGATGAAGCCGAACAGGCTGAACGTCACCGCCGTCAGCACCAGGAAGGCCAGCATCCAGACCGGATGGTGGATGTGCAGCGGCACGAACAGGCCAGCCGTGGCGAGGATGATCAGGCCGAGGATGATCGATTTGGTCGCGGCCGCGCCGACATAGCCGAGCACGATCTCGAAATAGGAGATCGGCGCCGACAGGATCTCGTAGATCGTGCCGGTGAATTTCGGGAAGTAGATGCCGAACGAGGCGTTGGCGATGCTCTGCGTCAGCACCGAGAGCATGATCAGGCCCGGCACGATGAAGGTGCCGTAGCTGACGCCCTCGACCTGGCTGATGCGCGAGCCGATCGCGGCGCCGAACACCACGAAATACAGCGAGGTCGAGACCACCGGCGACACGATGCTTTGCAGCAGCGTGCGCCAGGTGCGCGCCATTTCGAACAGATAGATGGCGCGGACAGCGCGGTAGTTCATGACGCCCTCACGAGATCGACGAAGATGTCCTCGAGCGACGATTGCGTCGTGTCGAGATCGTTGAAACGGATACCGGCGGTGCGGAGGTCGCCGAGCAGGCTGGTGATGCCGGTGCGCTCGCCCTTGGTGTCGTAGTCGTAGACCAGCGTCGCGCCGCCGTCGCAGAGGTCGAGCTCGTAATGCCTGAGGCTCTCCGGCAGCGCATCGAGCTTGCCTTGCAGATGCAGCGTCAGCCGCTTCTTGCCGAGCTTCTGCATCAAGGTAGCCTTGTCCTCGACCAGCACGATCTCGCCCTTGTTGATGACGCCGATGCGGTCGGCCATCTCCTCGGCTTCCTCGATGTAATGCGTGGTCAGGATGATGGTGACGCCGGATTGTTGGAGCGTGCGCACCACCTCCCACATGCCCTTGCGCAGCTCGACGTCGACGCCGGCGGTCGGCTCGTCGAGGAACAGGATCTGCGGCTCGTGCGACAGCGCCTTCGCGATCATCACGCGACGCTTCATGCCGCCGGAGAGCGTGATGATCTTGCTGTCCTTCTTGTCCCACAGCGAGAGGTCCTTCAGCACCTTCTCGATATGATCGGGGTTCTTCGGCTTGCCGAACAGCCCGCGGGAGAAGCTCACGGTCGCCCACACGCTCTCGAAGGCATCGGTGTGCAATTCCTGCGGCACCAGCCCGATCAGCGAGCGCGCCTTGCGATAGGAGGTCTGGATGTTCTCGCCGCCCACGAGGACCTTGCCTTCGCTCGGATTGGCGATGCCGCAGATGATCGAGATCAGCGTGGTCTTGCCGGCGCCGTTGGGGCCGAGCAACGCGAAGATCTCTCCGCGCTTGATGTCGAGATTGACGTTCTTGAGCGCCTTGAAGCCGGACCCATAGGTCTTCGACAAATTGGCGACGGAAATGATGGAGGACATGATGGCCGCAAGTCTGAGGGGGCGAAGGCTGGGGAGGGGAGGCTGGAACCTGCCGGGAGGGGCGGGTCAGCGGAGCCCTGAGATAGGAATGCCCTTGCGCGGCTGCAATTAGCCGGAGAAAAATGGCCTCGAAACAGGCCCTTCCGAGGCAGGTTTCAGGCAAGTGTTGCGCGATGGTCACGACTTGCTGCTAAGATCGTCGTTCACGCGGCTCTTTGTTGCGTCTGCGAGCAGGCCATGGCTACGATTCCGGCCGAAGCATATTCCCAAGGAAAAGATCGATGAGACCGAACGGCCGTCACACCGCTGGCGCCAGCCAGTTGTCCGCCCTCCGTGCCTGGGCGATGGGCCTGCTCCTGCTGTCAGCTGTTGCCATGAGCCCGACCACCGCCAAGGCGGCGCCGAGCCAGGCTGCGGTCGCGACCACGCATGTCTACCTGCTCCGCGGCGTGCTCAACATCTTCTCGCTCGGGCTCGACACCATCGGCGCCCGGCTCCAGGCGCAGGGCATCCCGGTGACCGTCTCGAATTTCGTGTCCTGGTCCTCGCTCGCCGATGAGGCCGCCACCGCCTACAAGGCCGGCCGGCTCAGGACCATCGTGCTGGTCGGGCATTCCTCCGGCGCGACGGCGCTGCCGGACATGATCGCCAAGCTCAACCGTCTCGGCGTGCCCGTGAAACTCGCGATCGGGCTCGACTCCGTGTTCAAGACCAAGCTGTCGACCGGCGCGGAGCGCTACATCAACATCTATATCGGTGACGGCCCCGGCGAGCCGGTAAAGCGCGCGGACGGTTTTCGCGGCAAGCTCGACAATGTCGACGTCCGCGGGTCCGGCGTCGGCCACATCTCGATCGACAAGAACGAGGCGATCCAGCGCCGCGTGATTGCCGAGATCGACGCTGCAATCATGCGCTCGCGCGCACCTGCTCCGGTTGCCGAACCCGGCGCCCCCAGGCCGGCGCGCTCGGCGGCGGCAACGGCTCCCCGGAATTAAGCCTTTCGCCGCAAGCCGCTGAATTGACAATGCCGCCGTCATGCCGACGGCGGCATTGTCGTATCTGCACAAGCCAAGCTCGATCACCCGCCGGTCGAGTGAAGGGAACTCTGCACACGATCTGGTGTTGTCACACCATGACAAGGAAACGAAACGTCGGTCCCATGGCGGTTCAGCCCGAGCGGGCGTGGGCCGGTCGGCCTGTTTCCGAAAACGTCCTTGAGAAAAAGCCGCAGCCTCAATTGAGCCAGTTGAGCGCGAAGCGAGCCGGCCTGTTGAGGCAGCACGCGCTGCGAACGCAGCGGGCGTTGCTCGCCGGCAACCGCGACGGTCGCAAGAGTTAAGAGTTCCTCGAATCGACAGGCCGTTTTTCCGGTGTGCCGTCTGTCTGGGGCCAGTCCACGTGAAGATTTATCAGTGCCCGTCATGCCGCCATCCTGTCTCGTTCGAGCACGTCGCGTGCGCGAATTGCAGCACCGAGCTGGCGTTCGATTCCTCGCGCATCGAGATGACGAAACTTGCATCCCATCAATCTTGCCGTAACCGCGAAATCATCGGTTGCAACTGGTGTGTCGAGGGCGCGGACTGGTATTGCGACTCGTGCCGCCTCACGCGCACGATTCCGAATCTCGGCAGCACCAGAAACATCATGCTCTGGCGCCGGATGGAGGAAGCCAAGCGCCGTCTTCTCTATGATCTCAGTCGCCTCAGGCTTCCGCTTGCATCGCGCACCGGCGCACCATTGGCGTTCGACATTCTCTCGGACGAGGTCAGTCCGATCCTGACGGGGCATCTCTCGGGTCTGATCACGCTCAACCTTGCGGAGGCCGATGATGTCGAGCGAGAAGCTCGCCGCGTGGCGTTCCGGGAGCCGTATCGCACGCTGCTCGGGCATTTCCGGCACGAGATCGGTCACTTCTATTGGGACCTGCTCGTTGACGGCACGACGTTCCAGGCCCCGTTCAAGCTGATCTTCGGTGACCAGGCGCAGGACTATCAGGCCGCGATCAACTCCTATTACAGCCGCGCCGATCGTTCATACGACCGAAGCGGCTTCATCAGCGAGTACGCCACGTCCCACCCCTGGGAGGATTGGGCGGAAACGTTCGCGCATTTCCTGCATATCGTGGCGACGCTCGACTCGCTGGCAGGTTTGCCGTTGTCGCTGGACGAGCGCGCCCGTCAGACCCTGACGGATCCCTATCTCGAGAGCGACTTCGAGGCACTTTTGGCCCTGTGGATGCCGCTTGCTCGCAGCATCAACGAACTCAACCGCTCGCTCGGCATGAGCGACGCATATCCGTTCGACATATCGCCGGCGGTCAAAGGCAAGCTGCATCTCGTCCACATGGCGATCAGCGCATTCCGCGATCAGCAGAGCCTGGCGGCGTAAATTTCGCGGGGGACAGCCCCGTTTGAAGCAAGAATCTAGGGCTTTGGTTCTGATTCGATCAGAACCAATCATGCTCTAGGCAGCCGTCACCCGCACGGGCATGCTCTTCAGCCCACGCAGGGAATTGTTGAGCCTGCGCCTCGGCTCTGCCGTGAGCTCGATGGTCTTCACGCGCCTTGCGAGCTCGCCGAAGATCAATTCGCCTTCCAGGCGTGCGATCATCTGGCCGACGCAGGCGTGGATGCCGGCGCCGAAACCGACATGCCCGGTCGCGAGCCGTTCGACGTCGAAACGGTCGGCTCGGTCCCAGCGCGCGGGATCGCGGTTGGCGGAGGCCATGAACAGCAGGACCTTGCCGTGTGCGGGGATCACGCCGCCGCCGATCTCGACATCGCGCGAGGTGGTGCGGAAGAACGTCTGTACCGGTGAATCATAACGCAGCCCTTCCTCGAAGGCATTGCGCGCCAGCTCCGGCTTGTGGTGCAGCTTGCGATATTCATCCGGGTGAGCGGCGAGCGCGAGCAGCGTATTGCCGATACCGTTGACGGTGGTGTCGATCCCGGCGGTGAGGAACGGTCGCACCAGATGGGTTGCTTCATGCTCGCTGATCTCGCCGTCGTCAGCCGCCTGGTAGATCATCATGCCGAGCCCGTCCGGTTGCAACGCATCTCGCGCACAGCATTCCATGATCCAG
This sequence comes from Bradyrhizobium sp. 4, assembly GCF_023100905.1. Lineage (NCBI taxonomy): Bacteria > Pseudomonadati > Pseudomonadota > Alphaproteobacteria > Hyphomicrobiales > Nitrobacteraceae > Bradyrhizobium > Bradyrhizobium sp. 4. Next base: position 5,925,272 of record NZ_CP064686.1, on the reverse strand, counting down.
CTCTGCGCCGCGAGGCCGGCTTGTCGTGACGCCGCCAACGTTTCGTTCTCCGGGCCAAAGCTGTCGAACACGAACGTGCTCCAGGCCAGCAGCCTGTCGCGGCCGTCCGGCCGGATGCCAATCGCATCCGGAAATACCTTCATCGGGTAGGCCTCGGCGAGATCGGTGACGGCATCGAACGTGCCCTTGTCGATCAGCTCCGAAACCTTCTTCTCCGCTTCCTTCTGAAACGTCTCGCGCAGTCGCCGCGCGACACCCGGGGACAGGGTGCGGCCGAGCACGCGGCGGCCCTTGTCGTGGTCGGGAGGATCGATCTGGAGCGTCAGCGGCTTTGGCAGGGCCGGGTTCATCCCGTGCAGCCCGACACCCTCGCCGCTGATGAACGTCTTCCAGTCCTTCAGGGCCGGCTCGACTTCGGCATAGCCTGCCATGGCCCACACGCCGTAGCGCTCCAACGCGAACGCGGGACCGAGCGCGCGCAACGCCTCATAGGCGGGATAGGGGTCCATCAGGAAATCTGGCGCAAACGGGTCGGCCGGACTGGATGCAATGCCGTTCATGGTCAGCTCCCGTCCACTATTGCCTGGTTAGCGGACACTGGCCTTCGCTCTCGGGGCGGAACGCGTCCTCACCCTTGATCGTGGCGACCACCTTCAGCAGGTCCCAAGTCGATGTCGACTCTTCCGGCGCCTTGACCTGGAGCAGATAGAGCGGGTGGATCTTGCGGCCGTCCTTGCGGATGTAACCCTTGCCGAACAGCGGATCGTCGGTCGGCATCTCCTTCATCGCCGCCAGCACCGCCTTGCCGTCCTTGGCACTGCCGACCTTGTCGACCGCTTTGAGGTAGTGAATCACCGAGGCGTAGACGCCGGCCTGCATGTCGTTCGGATAGGCTTTCGACGGAATGCGTTCGGCGAACCGCTTGGCGAAAGCCCGCGTGCCGTCGTTCAGATCCCAGTAGAACGGGTTCATGATCTGCGCGCCTTGCGCAAACTTCAACCCGAGCGCGGGGAGGCCGTTCATGCCCAGGATCAACCCGACCAGCTTATGGTCCTTGGTCAGACCGAACTCGGCGGCCTGCTTCATCGACGTGATGGTGTCGTCACCGGCATTGGCGAAGCCGACGACGTTCGCGCCCGACGCCTGGGCCTGGAGCAGGAAAGAGGCGTAGTCGGCCGTTCCCAACGGATGCCGGACGCTGCCGAGCACCTCGCCGCCGGACGCCTTGACGGCCTCCGCCGCCTGTTTTTCCAGATCGTGACCGAAGGCGTAGTCAGCGGTGATGAAGAACCATTTCTTGCCACCCTGCTGGACGATCGCCTTGCCGAGGCCGCGCCCGTAGGCATAGGTGTCGTAGGTCCAGTGCACGGTGTTCGGCGTGCATTTTTCGCCGGTCAGCAGCACCGTACCGGCGCCCGATCCGACGAAGACCTTGTTCTTTTCGGCGCTCATGCCGGCGACGGCGAGCGCGATCGACGAGTTCGGAATGTCGAAGATCGCGTCGACGCCGTCGTTCTCGTACCAGCGCCGCGCGATGCCGATCCCGATGTCCGTCTTGTTCTGGTGGTCCGCGGCGACGACCTCGACCGGCTTGCCGCCGGCCTTTCCGCCAAAATCCTCCACCGCCATCTTGGCGGCGACGACGGAGCCTATGCCTTGATAGCTCGCGAACGGCCCCGACTGGTCGTTCAGGATGCCGATCTTCACCACGTCCTGAGCGAGGGCCGGCCCCGCCGCAGCCAGCATCAAGGCCGAAATGCACAATTTATGCAGAAATTTGCTGTTCATTGTCTCCCTCCCGTGGGCGGTCTTGGTGCCGCTAAATAATAGTTATATTTTATATCTATTTTCGGGAGAGTCAATTCGGCGGATTCTTGGGCCGCCGCGGTTCGAGGATCATGAGTTCGTGAAACCCGCAGGGAAGTCCGGCCAGCAGCCGGAGAAATCGTTGAATTTGCAGGCGCTCCAGCGCACGCCGGGCTTCATGCTTCGGCTCGCACAGCTGAAATTCTTCGAGGGCTTCTACGAAGCGTTCGCCGCATTGGGCGTGACCCCCGCGACCTATGCGATCTTCGTCGTCATTCGCGACAATCCCGGCGTTCCGCCAAGCAGCCTCGCAAGCCTGCTGCGGCTGCGCCTGCCCAATCTGATCAAGATCCTGAATGAGCTGGAGTCGTCGGGCTTCATCAAGCGCAACCGCTCCAAGGCGGATCGCCGCGCCGTCGAGCTCGTGCTGACGCCAAAGGGCGCCAAGCTCATCCACGAGGCGACGAGCCTGACGGAGCCGTACAACAAGAAGATGCTCGTGCCGCTCAGCGAAGCCGAGCAGCGCACCCTGCTCGAACTATTAAATCGGATCCTGCCGCTCTAGGTGGCCCGCATCGGCGGGCGTGCCGCCCGACAAGGGCCATGGCCGTTGCTCCTGCTAGGTCAAGAACGCGCGAATGCTGTCCGCGATCTCCTTCGCGTGCGTCTCCAGCGCGAAATGGCCGGTGTCAAAGAACTGCACCACGGCGTTCGGATTGTCGCGTTTGAACGCTTCGGCGCCGGGCGGAATGAAGAACGGATCGTTCTTGCCCCAGACCGCGAGGAACGGCGGCTGGTGCGTGCGGAAATACTCCTGGAAGACGGGATAAAGCGCGACGTTGCTCTTGTAGTCGCCGAACAGGTCGAGCTGCACGTCATCCGAGCCCGGGCGCGCGAGGTAGAAATTGTCGAGGTTCTGGCCGTCCGGTGACACGGTCGTCGGATCGGCAACACCATGCGTGTACTGCCAGCGCGTGGCTTCCGGCGTGAGGAGCGCGCGGAGCGCCTCGCGATTGGCCGGCGAGGGATCCTGCCAATAGGTCTTGAGCGGAGTCCAGTTGTCGCTAAGGCCATCCTCATAGGCGTTGCCGTTCTGCGAGATGATCGCCGTGATCCGCTCGGGGTGGCTGAGCGCAAGCCGGAAACCAGTCGGCGCGCCGTAGTCGAAGACGTAGACCGCGAAGCGGTCGAAACCGATCATTTCGGCGAAGCGTTCGATCACGCGTGCGACGTTATCGAACGTGTAACGGAAGCTTTCGCGCGAAGGCATGTCGGACTGGCCGAAGCCGGGAAGGTCGGGCGCCACAATATGAAACCTGTCAGCAAGCAGCGGAATGAGGTCACGAAACATGTGACCTGCGCTGGGGAAGCCGTGCAGCAGCAGGATTTTTGGCGCTCCGATAAGGCCGGCTTCGCGATAGGCCACCTTGAATCCGTCGACATCCGCGCTGCGGTACGTGATTGAGGCCATGACATTCTCCATTTGCAGTAACCTTATAAAAGCTTTTTAAGAGGTTACTGTCAGGCCCCGTAACTTGTCAATGACGTTTTAACTGGTTATCTATGTCCATCTTATCCCGACCGGCCAAGGACCGCTCATGGACCGCGCGCCTGCCATGTTCATCGCCGACTCGCTCGGCCTCGACTTCCTCAACTCGGTGGCGACGCCGGTCGATACGCCCGTGGACTGGATCGACGACGGCGATGGCCTGATCGACTGGCTGGCACAAGCGAAGCTGGTGCCGGCGGATGATCTGCACGCGCTGACAGCACGTGCCACGCCGGACGAGCTGGACAAGGTCGCGGATCAGGCGCGCGCCTTGCGCGAATGGTTCAGGGGGTTCGTGCGCAAGCATGCGGGCCGGCCGCTCACGACAGATGCCTTGCGCGAGCTCGGTCCATTGAACAGCCTGCTGGAGCGCGACGAAGCCTTCAGCCGGATCGAGCCCGGGCCTCACGATGGCGGCGCTCTGGCATTGCGAATCAAGCGGCGCTGGCGATCGCCGGAAGCGCTATTGCTGCCGGTTGGCGAAGCCATGGCGAAGTTCGTCTGCGACGAGGACTTTTCGAACGTCAAGGCGTGCGAGGGGCATAACTGCACCATGCTGTTCGCCGACCACACGCGCCGGCGCGCGCGGCGATGGTGCATCATGGCGGTCTGCGGCAACCGCGCGAAACAGGCCGCCCACCGCAGCAGGCTCAAGAGCATGCAGTGATTGGGTGTCGAGATGCTGGAATGAGCGTGGATCGAGCCCCGGTTCCGTGCCCCAAATTCCACCCAATCGACCGTCACTAAGCGCCTTTGGGGGAGGCTGCAGCCTCCCGGAGTGGGACTGCTGGACTGATGATCGATTTGAGGCGACTCCTCGCGCTGGCAGCCGTTGCGCTGCTCGCCTTCAGCACCGGGACGGCCGTTGCCTCACCTGCCAAGACGAAGCCCGCCGCGGCCGCACCGGCCGCGCCGCCGCCCCCACCGTTCGAGCCATTGCCGCCGCCGAAAATCTACCTGTTTCGTGGCGCCATGGGACCGTTCTTCTCCACCGGCATGGACCGGCTCGAAGAGAAGCTGACGCAGGCCGGCTTTTCGGCCAACGTCTATGAATTCACCATCTGCCGATGGATCGGTGACCGCGCCATCTCGAGCTACAAGGAAACGCCGGCGCCGATCGTGCTGATCGGGCATTCGATGGGCGGGCTTTGCTCGATCGTCATCTCCGAGATGGCGGCCAAGGAGAACGTCCCGATCAGCCTCGTCATTACCATCGATCCCGCGCATGCGACCGGCGACGTGCCGCTCAATGTCGAGCGCTTCATCAACATCTACCTATCCGACAGTGTGCTTGGCGGCGGCAACGTGGTCGCGGTGCCGGGTTATCGCGGTCACTATGCGAGCTATGACCTGAAGGAGAACGCGCGGGTCAGCCACATCAACATCGAGAAGTCCGACGACATCCACCGTCAGATCGTCGACATGGTCACGCAGTTGCCGCGCATCCCGCCCCAGACGCAGGTCGATGCCGTGCCGCTGCGCTATCTCGTGCCGGCGAATACGCTGGTCGAATTGTGGGACAGTGGCGTACGGCTACCGGTACGCCGCGGCGACACCATGGAGAGCATCGCGGCAGCCAATCGCGTGCCGCTGTGGTCGCTGGCGCAGAGCAATTCGCTGCCGGAGAACGCCACGCTCACCCCGGGCCAGTCCATCATCGTCCCGCGCCACCTGACGCCGCCGGAGCCGACAGCCGCCATGGCGACCCCGCCGCCCGCACGGCGGTAAGCGGTCAGCAACGGAGATGGCGGAGATGGGCTTGGCTGATGCCAGGCACCATCCCCGCGGCACCTGTCATTCACGCATCTTGTGCCGTGGCAGCCATCTTGAGGCGGGTGTCGCCAAGGAGGAGCGAGCCGTGGCGGAAGCCCGGCCCGCCGGGCGATAAGGCGCGGCGAGAAGCATCAGAAACAACGTCCTTTCAGCCGCATATTTGGCGGCGGGTCGGCCGTTTTCGCAGCCGTGCATGACCAGGCGTCCTTCCGTCGTGCAGACACGCCACCGCCATGTCCTTCGACCGCATTTCTTCAGGAACACTTCGAATGTCGGGAGCTGTTCGGGCATGTCGATTACCCGTGGCTGCTCGCCGTCAGGCGCGTGGTTGCGTTCCCCATCGCCCGGTTCGGAGCCTGAAAGGTGAGCGGAAAGGCGGAGACGGCGACCTTCTCGATCGCCGAGCGCTCCTCGGACACGCGTCGTTCGATGAACCGCCGTTCGAACTCGGTCAGCTCGGTCTTGAGCACCGCTGATAGCGGCTGATGTTGCTGCGGTGGCCGCGCAACAAAGGCCAGCTCTTCATCGACCCTCATCGCAATCTCCGTAGAGCTGTCGTTGCCTAGGCTGCGAGGCCGGTTCGCTCGACCGATCGCGTGCGGACCGGCTTGCCGCCCGGAGGCCCCTTCGGATGGTGGTCGAGGCTCGCGAGCGCTTCCAGAATTTCGTCGATGGTGACGGCTTTGCCCGAGCCGGGCAGCTCCCGCAATGTCGGACACGAGGCGACACTGGCTGCGTCCGACGCCCAGGACGCAAGGATCGCGCGCTTCTCGCCGATCGACAGCGTTGGATCGGCTATGACGTCGCGGGGATGATCATAGACAGAGCCAGGGTGCAATATCGCGTTCAGATCGATGATGTTGTCGACATGATCGAGCATGAGAGGTCCTCCTCCTTTCTCTAAACCTCTGACTTGCATTCGGGTACGCGGTCGAAAGCCATGGCCGATCCCGCCCGACCATCGGGCGGGATCACCGGGTCTCCGACAGACCGAATTCAGGCGGCTTTGCCTTCGAGTTGATGCACGTTGCCGGACGGCGCGGCATTGATGGCAATTCGCCGCGGCTTCATGGCTTCAGGGATTTCCCGGACCAGTTCGATCTTGAGCAGGCCGTTCTCGAACGAGGCGCTGTGCACCTGAACATAATCGGCCAGGTTAAACTGCCGCTTGAACGGCCGCGCGGAAATGCCCCGGTAGAGATATTCGCGTTCGGTTCTGTCCGGCTTGTTTCCCTCGACGGTCACCGCGTTCTGCTCGGCCGTCACCGTGACTTCGTTGGGTGAGAAGCCCGCAATCGCAAGCGAAATCTGGTAGCGATCCTCGCTGAGGCGTTCAATGTTGTAGGGGGGATAGTTGTCCTCGCCGGCACGCTGTGCCGTTTCAACGAGGTCGAAAAGGCGGTCGAAGCCAACCGTCGAACGCCACAAGGGAGAAAAGTCGCAAGTGCGCATAGCCAGATCCTCCAAGGAGCAAAATGGATACGAACGACACCGGACACGACCGGTGCCCGTCTCAGTTTCCCGACCCACCAGGCGTCGGGAACGCCACCTCTCGGCGGCAGCGGAAAAATAAAAAAAGCCCGTTTTGGTTTCAAGAGGGGGTCCAAAATTTTTTGGAATCCCTGGCGGCTCCCGCTCCTACACTCTCTCCGCAAGAACGGGGAGGGAGAGACGTAGTTCGGACTACACGTTCGATCCCTGGATCGCCTCGATCACGGCATCAGTCACGTCCTTCGTCGTCGCCGTGCCACCGACATCCGGTGTCAGCACGCCGGCTGCGCATACTTTCTCCACCGCCGCCATCAACCGCACCGCCGCGTCTTTTTCGCCGAGATGCTCCAGCATCTGCGCGCCGGTCCAGAATGTCGCAACCGGGTTGGCGATGCCCTTGCCGGTGATGTCGAAGGCCGAGCCGTGGATCGGCTCGAACATCGAGGGGAAGCGGCGCTGCGGATCGATATTGCCGGTCGGCGCGACGCCGAGGCTTCCTGCCAGCGCGCCGGCGAGGTCGGAGAGGATGTCGGCGTGCAAATTGGTCGCGACGATGGTGTCGAGGCTCTTCGGATGCAGCGTCATGCGCACCGTCATGGCGTCGACCAGCATCTTGTCCCAGGTCACATCAGGGAATTCTCCCGCGACCTCGGCCGCGATCTCGTCCCACATCACCATGCCATGGCGCTGCGCGTTCGACTTGGTCACAACGGTCAGGAACTTGCGTGGGCGCGACCGCGCGAGCTCGAACGCATAGCGCATGATCCGCGTGACGCCGACGCGGGTGAACACCGCGACCTCGGTGCCGACCTCTTCCGGGAGACCCCTGTGGGCGCGGCCGCCCATGCCGGCATACTCGCCCTCCGAATTCTCGCGCACGATCACCCAGTCGAGGTCGCCGACGCCGACATTGCGCAGCGGCGAGGCGACGCCCGGCAAGATCTTGGTCGGCCGCACATTGGCGTATTGGTCAAAGCCCTGGCAGATCGGCAGCCGCAGCCCCCACAGCGTGATGTGATCGGGCACGTCGGGCGCACCGACCGCGCCGAAATAGATCGCGTCGAACTTCTTCAACTCGTCGAGGCCGTCGGCCGGCATCATGACGCCGTGCTTCTTGTAATAGTCCGAGCCCCAGTCGAACGTCTTGATGTTGAAGGCGAGGTCGCCGCTGCGTTTGGCCAGCGCCTCCAGCACGCGAACGCCGGCGGAGATGACCTCGGGGCCGATGCCGTCGGCGGGGATCGCTGCAATCGAATGGGTACGCATGAGGATGCTCCGTTGGGTGTCAGTGGGATTGCGTGACGGGTTCGACGCGGGCGGTCTGCGCCCGCGACAATAGCAGGGTCAGGACCGCGGAGAGAACCAGCAGGCCTGCAACGCAGTAGAGCCCGCCGACAAAGCTGCCGGTCTGGTCCTTGATCCAGCCGATCATGGCGGGCCCCACGAAGCCGCCGAGGTTGCCGATCGAGTTGATGGTGGCGATGCCCGCCGCGGCCGCGGGGCCGGAGAGGAATAACGTCGGCATGCTCCACAGCGGTGGCTTCGCCGAGGAGATGCCGATGTTGACGAGCGCCAGCGCGATCAGCACGGTCACGACGCCGGTCGCAAGTCCGGCAAAGGCGAGCCCCGCCGCCGCGAGCAGGCAGGCCAGAACGACGTGCCAGGTGCGCTCGCCGGTGCGATCCGAATGGCGCGCCCACAGCACCATGGCGACGACGGCGGCGCTCGCCGGCAGCGCGTTGAGGAATCCGACCTGGAGCGAGGACAAGCCGAACTGCTTGATGATCTGCGGCGCCCAGACGCCGAGCGTGTAGAGGCCGGCCGAGGTGCCGAAATAGATCAGTGCCAGCGCCAGCACCCGCGGATCGGCGAGCCCTCGCCAGATGCTATGCTTCGCGGTCGCAGCTTTGCTGGTGGTCTCTACGTTCATGGTCTCGACCAGCCAGCGCCGCTCGTCATCCGCGAGCCATTTTGCTTTCTCCGGGCGGTCTGTGAGGAATGCCAGCACCACGAACCCCAGCAGCACCGCCGGCAGCGCCTCCAGCACGAACAGCCATTGCCAGCCCTTGAAGCCGAGCATTCCATCCATCTCCAGCAGCGCGCCCGAAACGGGCGATCCCAGCACGGTCGAGAGCGGCGCCGCCGCCATGAACAGCGCAGTCACGGCCGCACGCTGGCGTGCCGGGAACCAGTAGGAGAGATAGAGGATGATACCGGGAAAGAACCCGGCCTCGGCGACGCCGAGCAGGAAGCGCAGCGCGTAGAAGCTGGTCGGGCCCTGCACGAAGGCCATCGCGGCCGACACAATGCCCCAGGTGATCATCACCCGCGCGATCCAGATCCGTGCGCCGACCTTGTGCAGGATGATGTTGGAGGGTACCTCGAACAGGAAGTAGCCCCAGAAGAAGATGCCGGCGCCGAAGCCGTAGACGGTCGGCGACAGGCCGATGTCCTTGTTCATCGTCAGCGAGGCGAAGCCGATATTGACGCGGTCGATGAAGGCCACGAAGTAGAGCAGCATGATGAAGGGAACGATGCGCCATGTGATCTTGCGCAGCACGCGCGTCTGAATCTCGGTCGCCATCTCAGCCTCCCTGATTCCGTTGTGACGGCGGACCCTGAAGGTCCACTTCGGAGCCAAGCTAGGCGGGAGTGGCTGGGGGACTCAATTGGCGCTGGTTTATACAAAAAAATGATATAATCCTCGCCGGGAAGGCCAAGAGGACTGCGAATGGAATTGCATCAGTTGCGATGCTTCGTGGCCGCGGCCGAGCAGTTGCATTTCGGCCGCGCAGCACAGCATCTCCAGATGCTGCCCTCCGCGCTGGGCCGCCAGATCAAGCTGCTGGAGCATGATCTGGATACGCGGCTGTTCGCGCGGACGACGCGGGCGGTGTCGCTGACGGAAGATGGCGCGACGCTGCTGCGCGATGCCCGTGCCATTCTTGCCCGCGTCGAGGCGGTCGAGAGCAATCTGCGCAATCGCGCGCGCGCGGGGGCTGCTCGAAAACTCCGGGTCGGCGCGATCGACAGTGCCGCGGCGGGGCTGTTACCGGCATTGCTCCGCGACTTCCGCGCAAAGCACCCGGAGGTCGGGGTGCAGCTTCTGGAGGAGAAGACCGTCCGGCTGCTGCCGAAGATCCTGACCGGCGCGCTCGATCTCGCCTTCGTGCGTCCGCCGGCTCAGCCGGACAAGCGGCTCGAATTCCGCGATCTGCTGCAGGAGACAGCCATCGTGGCCTTCCCGCAGCGCCACGCGTTGGCCAAACGTAAGTCGATCACGCTGGTGGAGATCGCCGACGAAGCGATGCTGGTGCCGGACCGCCGCTCGCGGCCGCACAGCCACGATCTCACGATAAGACTGTTCGAGCAGGCAGGCCTCACGCCACGCATCGTGCAGGTCGCCGACGAGAAGCAGACCATCATCAATCTCGTCGCAACCCGGCTCGGGGTCGCGATCGTGCCGCGCTGGAGCACGCGGATGGCGGTGTCAGGCGTGCGCTTCGTGCCGCTGCGGCCAAAGCAGATCGGACCCGTCGGCCGGCTACCGCTCGCTGCCGCATGGCTGCGCGGCTCGCGTGACCCGACCCGCGACGCGATGCTGTCCGTGCTCGAGACGCGTCTGCGCAGCTATGCGCGCGACGCCTGAGGCGCTATGACATCGGCTGTGCGAGAGGTGTAATGCGATGACTGAACGGCAAGCTTCGAACGAATTGCGGGTTGCCATTGCAGGGCTCGGCTCGATCGGCACCAAGATCGCGACCGCGCTCGATCAGGGCATCGAGGGATTGACGCTCTCCGCCGTGGCGGTGCGCGATCCCACAAAGCATCAGAAATTGCTCGGCGGCCTGCGTCGTCCGCCATCCGTATTGCCGCTCGACCAGCTCGGCGACGCCGCCGACATCGTCGTCGAATGCGCGCCGAGCAGCCAACTCCGTGCGATCGTCGAGCCCGCAGTGAAACGCGGCAGGGCCGCGGTCGTGGTCAGCGTCGGTGGGCTACTCGACAATTTCGATCTTGTCGATCTCGCCCGCGCCAATGGCGGCCGCATCCTGGTGCCGACCGGCGCGCTGATCGGGCTCGACGCCGTCAACGCGGCTGCGATCGGCACCATTCATTCGGTGAAGATGGTCACGCGCAAGCCGATCGACGGCTTGAAGGGCGCGCCGTTCATCGTCCAGAACAATATCGATATCGACAATCTGCGCGAGCCGTTGAAGCTGTTCGAGGGCACGGCGCGCGAGGCCGCGAAAGGCTTTCCGGCCAATCTCAACGTCGCGGTCGCGCTGTCGCTCGCGGGCGTCGGGCCGGATCGCACCCAAGTGCAGATCTGGGCCGACCCCACCGTGACCCGCAACGTTCACCGCATCGAGGTCGAGGCGGATTCCGCGCGCTTCTCGATGTCAATCGAGAACGTCCCGTCCGAGAATCCCAAGACCGGGTTGATCACGGCGCTGTCCGTGATCGCGCTGCTCCGCAAGCAGCGCGCCACGCTCAGTGTTGGAACATAACCTTCAAGCGCCCGTCACGCGCCAGATCACGTTGCCGACGTCGTCGGCCATCAGCAGCGACTTCTTGTCGGGACCGATCACGACGCCGACCGGGCGGCCGTAGGATTCTTTCTCGTCGGGCGCGAGGAAGCCGGACAGGATGTCGCGTGCGGGACCCGAAGGCTTGCCGTTCTCGAACGGGATGAAGACCAACTTGTAGCCTGACAGCTTGCTGCGATTCCACGAACCGTGCTGGCCGATCGCCATGCCGTTCGGGAAGCCGGGCAGCGTGCCCGCCGGCATCCAGCACAGGCCGAGCGAAGCGGTATGGCCGCCGAGCGCGTAGTCCGGCGTGAGCGCCTTGGCGACCATCGTCGGATCCTGCGGCACGCGATCGTCCACCGTCTTGCCCCAGTAGCAATAAGGCCAGCCGTAAAAGCCGCCATCGTGCACCGAGGTCAAATAGTCCGGCGGCGTTTCGTCGCCGAGGCCGTCGCGCTCGTTGACGACGGTCCAGAGCACACCGGTCGTTGGCTCCCAGGCGAGACCAACGGGGTTGCGCAGGCCTGCGCCGAAGATGCGGTGCGTGCCGGCGACGAGGTCGAGCTCGTAGACCGCGGCGCGGCCTTCCTCGACCTCCATGCCCATCTCGGCGATGTTGCTGAGCGAGCCGACGCCGGCATAGAGTTTTTTGCCGTCGGGGCTCGCGAGCAGGCTGCGGGTCCAGTGGCCGTTCGGCTTGAAATTGGTGAGGCGCTTGCCCGGCGCGGTGATGCGATCGGCATTCGCCACGTACGGGAAGGCCATCACGCCGTCGGTGTTGCCGACATAGAAGGTGTCGCCGACCAGCGCCATGCCGAACGGCTGGCTGAGATTTTCCATGAACGCGCCGCGATACTCCGCGACGCCGTCGCCGTCCTTGTCGCGCAGCAGCGTTATGCGGTTGGCGCTGACGCCGAGCGCGGCGGCGCGTCGCATCGTGGCCTGCATTGCGTAGTGAAACACGGACCTCGGCGCCCCCGCGATCTGCGTCGCCTCCGCAATCAGCACGTCGCCATTGGGCAGCACCTCGATCCAGCGCGGATGGTCGAGACCGGTCGCGAACGCATTGACCTTGAGCCCAGGTGCGACCGTCGGCTTCTGTCCCTCGCTCCAGCCCCGCGCCGTCGGCATCTTCAGTGTCGGGATGGCGCCTTGCGGCTTTGCTTCGGGAATGGCGGGCGACTGGCCCCAGGCCGGCGCAGGCACGGTGCCCGACAGCTTTCGCCATTGCAGCGCGATGCCACCGAGAAGCGCAACGAACTGCGCAAAGATGCTGGAAAAAGTCATGAGAGGCCCCTGTTTGCGCGCGCATCCAACGGGCTGGCGGGGCAGACGTCAACCTGTGCGACGGGGCGCGGGGCTCTATTCCCGTGGAATGGCAGCCGCTCGAATTTGCATGGGACGAACGCCGGCCGGCTATGCCCTGAGATCAGCGGCCGATCTGCCGTTCCGCCCGGCGCGCCGTGCGAAAATCATCCAGATGATGGATGTTCGGCGCGAGCGCCGCCTCCCTGGAGAGGAGATGATAAACGCGCGCCACCGTGCGCTGCTTCTGCTTCGGCCGCCCGGGCGGCAGCGCCCGCGCCTTGCGGACGGCGGCGATCGCGTGCTCGCGAAAATAATCGTAGGCGTCGGACATGGCTCGATGCTCTGCGGTCATTGCAGGTGTCGAGGGGCTAACGGCCGCAGGCAGCAGGGGTTCCTGGCAGCAGGTGTGTTGCGCACACAGCTTCCTCGGCGTCGTCCTGGCGAAAGCAGGACCCATACCGCGGAATCCATCGACTGTGTGCGGCCTCAGTTCCGGGCAATCCCCGCCAAGCCGCTCCCTGGGGTAATGGGTCCTGGCTTTCGCCAGGACGACTCCGGAGGTGCAGCCGCGCTACGCTTGCGACGACAGAGTTGAAGCGATACCCGCTCTCACCGCGGCGACAGGAACGGGATGATCATCGGCACGCGGCGGCAATAGGCGCCGTAGGCGTCTTCGCCGAGCTCCTTGGACAGGAACACCTCTTCCATCCGGCCCTTCTGCCACATGCCCAGCGAGATCAGGATGGCGCCGAGCATCGCAGTTACCGTGCCGACCGCGATGCCGGTCACCAGCATGCCGAGGATCAGCCCGGTGTAGATCGGATGGCGCACGATGCCGTACGGGCCGGTGTCGATGACGCGGTGGTCTTGCTTGTGAGTGATGGTGTTGGACCAGAACTGTCCAAGATGCAGCCGTCCCCACCAGGTGAAGGAGATGCCGGCCAGCACGATCAGCGCCACGACGTAGACAGCATTATTGCTGAACACCCAGAGCGGCTTCTCGCCGAGCACCTCGGCGGTCCAGGGCGTGAACAGGATGCCGCCGACCAGGATCGGAATGCGATAGCGGCCGGACTCCAGCGTCATCACCTGCTTCTGGGTACGGCCTTGCCAGAACGAGGCGCCGACCCAGCTTGCGAGCCAGGCGAGCCAAATCAGGGCGAGCAGTTGCGTCGGCCAGGTCGTGGTCCAACCACCCCAGGCGACAGAGAGAAGCTTGCTGAAATCGAAGGACATGCGGAAAGGTTCTTTGGGTTGGGCGGCAGCTCAGCTGGCGCGCGAGGAGAGCGCGTGATGCTCGATGGCGCCGGAGGCAAGCGCGCCGCCGCGGGCGAGAAGATGGGTGATGGTTTCGCGCAAGACCGGCTCGATCGGGCGCGGCGCGTAGCCGAGTTCGGTGCGCGCCTTGTCGATCGAGAGGTCGCTCGCGGCGAGCGCGATGCGCACGCCCTCGGCGGTGCCGTTGGGCGGCCGGCGCGTGATACGATCGGAGAGATATTCGAGCATGATGCCCGACAGTTCGGCCATCTTGCCGGGAACGACGACCGGGAATTGCCGGCGGCCGCTCATCGCGGACATCATCCGCAGAATCTGGCCGAGCCTGACGCAGTCGCCGCCGAGGATGTAGCGCTGGCCGTTACGTCCGCGTTCCATGGTCAGCACGAGGCCCATGGCGACGTCGCGGACGTCGACGAGATTGACCGGGAAGTCGAGATGCGGCTGCACTTTCTTCTGCAGGAAGTACCACAGCATCGCGGTCGGCGGCGTCAGATTATGGTCGGCGGCACCGATCGGCATGGTCGGGGTGCCGATCACCAGCGGAAAACCTTCAGCTGCGGCCTTCGCGGCGCAATGCTCGGCCAGCGATTTTGACCGCGTGTAGGCGCCCGGCATCGCATCGGCCGGCTGCAGCGCCTCTTCGGCGGGAACACCGTTGAGGTCGGAATAGGGGAACAGGATCGATTCCGTCGAGCAGTGCAGGAAGCGCGAGACGCCGCGCTTCATCGCGGCCGCGAGCACGATCTCGGTGCCGCGGCAATTGACGTCGTGAAAGGCCTGCTTGTCGGCGACCCACATGCCGGGCAGGCCGGCGAGATGATAGACCTGATCGACACCCGCAATTGCGGCATCGACCGCGGCGCCGTCCAGCACCGAGCCACGGGCATATTCAACGTCGGCATACGGCGTGGCCGGCGCACGAACATCGAGGACACGCACCCGCTGCCCACGGGCGCGGAGCGCTTCTACGAGATGATGTCCGATGAAGCCGCTGCCACCGGTAACCAGTACGAGAGCCATGCAGAAGGTTTGCTGTTTCGCGTCTAGAACTATCGGGTTGAAAGGGAATTGGTCGGAACAGGCGCCAGAATCGCGGCAAGGTCGCGACGGAAGCCCAATGCGATGAATAATTTTGCCATGACAAACATCGGTCCAAGCAGAAAATGCGTGGGGTGGTCGACCATCGACGGCTGCCGCTCCTCGAAAACCTTGTGGCCGACGATTTGCGACGCGACGCCGAGCCCGATCAGCACCGTAAAAATCGACCACATCATGACGATCGAGACCTGATTGCCGATCGCGGTTGCGACCGAAAGCAGCACGATCATCGCGGCGAGGATGCCGAGCCCGATCCCGGCGTCCAGCACCAGCCAGTAGACCAGCACCGGCAGGGCCAGAATCACGGCCAGACTGACCTCGATCCCGAACACCGGGAAATGCACCAGCGTCAGCGGCAGCACGGCGCCGGTGAAGAGCAGGAGGATGCCGACCACGTGCATCGCGCAGTTCCAGGGATCGCGATGATATTCGACGTAGTCGGCCAGCTGGTGTCGAAAAGAACTGGCCATCTCGGTCTCGTGCAGCATGGGGTCGGGAAGGACGAAAAAAGCCTATAGCACCTGATAGGGCGGTGCACAAACCGGCGCTATTGTCGCGCAAGGCCACGCTGTCGCGCTGTGAGACAGGTCACAAAACGATCAGGACTTCAAAGGGTTCCGCCAGCCGCCGTGGCGCGTCTGTTCAGTGTTTCTTGGCGGGCTTTTTCGCCGCAGGCGCAGGTGTCGCAGCCGGATGCGCAGGCGCTTCCTCGGGTACCTTGGCGTAGGTCAGGATTTGCAACTGGGCGTTGGCGGCCGCGGTTGGCCTGGCCCGGTCGAGAAACTGCTCCTCGCCGAGGCCGATCGGATGCAGCCGCTTGGTCGAGATCTTGAACGTGTTCACCAGCACGTCGCGAATCGCGTCCGCCCGGCGCTGGCTCAGGATCGCGTTGGCCTCGCGCGTCTTCGCGTTGGATTCCACGTGGCCGACGATCAGGAACGTGTAGGGCAGCAGCGAGGCATGGACCAGCGCGTCAGCGAGGCGCCCGACGGTCTGGTAGGACGCCGGCTGGATGATCGGCGTGTCGGCGTCGAACTGGATCTGCGCGGTGAAGGTCGGCAAATTGACCAGATCCGGCGCGATCAGCGGCCGGTTCACCGGACCGGGATCGTTCTTGATCCTGGCCTTGGCCCGCTCCATCACCTGCAGCTTCAGCGCGGGAAGATCGATCTCGGCGGCTTGTTCGAAATGGTTGAGCTTGCCGACGATGTCGTCGCGGGTCGGCGGCGCCGTCTGCGCTTCTGCCGCGCCCGCAAGCAAGGTGAGGCCGAGCGCGATGGTTATTCCGACGATGGAAAGCCGGTTCGCTGGCATCACCGATACCCCGCGTCGTCGACGGCCTTCAGGCAGTTGTTGCTGATGCCCTTGGGCGTCGAGACCAGGCAGGGGACCGCCTTGCTGGTCTCCTTGGTCGAGCCGCCGCAGACCTTGACGATCTCGCGCTGGCAGACGTTCGCCACGGTGACACGGGCTGCGACGCGCTTCTGGATGGCGTCGAAGGCACCGAGATAGTCGCTCTGGCACTGTTGCGAGAGCACGTCGCGGTTGCGCGAGAGGCACTCCTTCAGGCGGGTCGAATCCGGGTTGACGCCGCGGCAATTGGCAACGATTTCCGCACCGCAACTTTTCGCAAGCATCCCGATCGCATCGCCAAAGCTCATGGTCTCCGCCGCCGCAAGCGACGGCATAACCAATGCCAGCAAGATCAGTGTGATGGAGCCCCGGACCATGGCCGCATCTGATACGGGGAAGTTCGCGGTGGTCAAGGGCTGTTCGGGCGAGAAGTGTCGAGAGTCCGACCAGTGCGGCGAACAGTCCTCACTCCGTGGCCTCAGTGAGGGGTGGCCATTCGATCAGGGCGACCGTGTGCTTCCCGAGCTCGTCGGCCACATCAGTGTCGGCCTTGAGCTCGTCCAATGTCCGCGGCGGGGGAAGCTGGCGGCCGTCCGCGATCAGTTCCTGTGCATAGAACGCGAGTGCCTCGGGCGCATTCTCCAGGGCCTCATCGACGTCGTCGCCGCCGGAAATGCAGCCGGGCAGGTCGGGAAACCACAGGCCGACGGCTTCGTCCGGGCCGGCGTCCTCGATGATGGCGATGTAGTGCGGCATGCAGGCCTCACGCCCGCTGCACAAAACTGTCCACGACCTTCTTTTCCCCCGCCTTGTCGAAGGCGATGGTGAGCTTGTTGCCGTCGATCTTGGTGACGCGGCCATAGCCGAATTTCTGGTGGAAGACGCGGTCGGAGAGGGAGAATTCCGAGGTCGTGCCGGTGGATTTGGCCACCAGCTCGCCCTCGATCGTCAGCGGTCCGCGGCGACGCGAGGAGAAGCTGCCGAAATCGGGCGAGGACGACTGGGACGAAAACGACGAGGCTTGTTCCTCGAAGCTGCCGCGGCCGCCATTGCCGCCCCCGCCGCCGCCACGATTGCGATTGGCCTGGGCGCGCTGCCAGCCGGGGGTCGAATAGGTGGAGCCGAACGCTTCCATGTCGTCGAAGCGGGAGGCGCCGTAGCCGCCGGTGCCGCCCCAGGCCGAGCCGCCCTTGGATTCTGTGATCTCGACATTGGCGGCCGGCAATTCGTCGAGGAAGCGCGACGGGATCGTGGTCGACCAGGTGCCGTGGATCCGGCGGTTGGTCGCAAAGTAGATTTTGGCGCGGCGGCGGGCCCGGGTCAGGCCGACATGGCCGAGCCGGCGCTCTTCCTCGAGGCCGGCGCGGCCCTGTTCGTCCAGCGTGCGCTGGCTCGGAAACAGGCCTTCCTCCCAGCCCGGCAGGAACACGTTGTCGAATTCCAGCCCCTTGGCCGAATGCAAGGTCATCAGCGACACTGCGTCCTCATCGGCACCGCTGTCGCGGTCCATCACCAGCGAGATGTGCTCCAAAAACCCTTGCAAATTCTCGAACTCCTCCATCGAGCGCACCAGCTCCTTGAGGTTTTCGAGCCGGCCCGCGGCGTCCGCCGAACGGTCCTTCTGCCACATCTCGGTGTAGCCGCTCTCGTCGAGCACGATCTCGGCGAGCTCCGTGTGCGAGGTGACCTCGCGCTGGGCGCGCCAGCGGTCGAACTGGGCGACGACGTCGCGTAACGAGCCGCGCGCCTTCGGCTTCAGCTCGTCGGTCTCGACCACCGCGCGCGCCGCCTCGAACAGCGGAATGCGGCGCTTGCGGGCGTGATCGTGCAGCATCTGCACGGTGGCATCGCCCAGGCCGCGCTTGGGCGTGTTGACGATGCGCTCGAAGGCGAGATCGTCGGCCGGCGAATTGATGACGCGCAGATAGGCCAGCGCGTCGCGGATTTCGGCGCGCTCGTAGAAGCGCGGGCCGCCGATGACGCGATAGGGCAGGCCGAGCGTGACGAAGCGGTCCTCGAACTCGCGCATCTGGTAGGACGCGCGCACCAGGATGGCGATCTCGTTGAGCTTGTCGCCCTGGCGCTGGATCTGCTCGATCTCCTCGCCGATGCCGCGGGCTTCCTCTTCCGAATCCCACGAGCCTGTCACCGTGACCTTCTCGCCGTCATGGTCTTCGGTGCGCAGCGTCTTGCCGAGCCGGCCCTCGTTGTGGGCGATCAGGTGCGAGGCGGCGGCGAGGATGTGGCCGGTCGAGCGGTAGTTGCGCTCGAGGCGGATGACCTTGGCGCCGGGGAAATCATGGTCGAAGCGCAGGATGTTGTCGACCTCCGCGCCGCGCCAGCCATAGATCGACTGGTCGTCATCGCCGACGCAGCAGATGTTCTTGACGTGTGTTTTTTCTTGCGCCGGAGGCGGCGCCTCCGCGCCATCGCTCGGCGAAGAATCGATGGCTTGCCGGGGCAAGCCCGGCAATGACGGATTGGCCGACGGCGCCTGCGACAGCAGCCGCAGCCACAGATACTGCGCGACGTTGGTGTCTTGATACTCATCGACCAGGATGAATTTGAAGCGCTGCTGGTACTGCCGCAGGATATCCGGGTGCTCGCGGAAGATGCGGATGTCCTCGAGCAGCAGATCGCCGAAATCGGCGGCGTTCAAAATCTTCAGCCGCTCCTGGTAGCTCGCATAGAGCTTGCCGCCCTTGCCGTTGGCGAACACGGCGGCTTCGCCCGACGGCACCTGCGACGGCGTCAGGCCGCGATTCTTCCAGCCGTCGATGAGGCCGGCGAGCATGCGCGCGGGCCAGCGCTTGTCGTCGATATTGTCGGCTTGCAGAAGCTGCTTGAGCAGTCGGACCTGATCGTCGACGTCGAGCACGGTGAAGTTCGACTTGAGCTGCGCCAGCTCGGCGTGGGTCCGCAGGATGCGCCCGCCGATGGAGTGGAAAGTGCCGAGCCACGGCATCCCTTCCACCGCATGACCGAGCATCTGACCCAGCCGGTGCTTCATCTCGCGCGCGGCCTTGTTGGTGAAGGTCACCGACAGGATTTCGGATGGGCGGGCGCGGCCCTGGCTCAGGATATGGGCGATGCGCGTGGTCAGCACGCGGGTCTTGCCGGTGCCGGCGCCGGCCAGCACCAGAACCGGGCCGTCCAGCGTTTCCACAGCCTCGCGCTGCTCCGGATTGAGCCCGGACAGGTATTGCGGGCCCACCGAGGCCCGCGCACGCGCTGCGATGCCGCCGGCTGCGGGCTGGTGGTCGGGGACGCTCTGGGACGTGATCTTGCTCGGCTCGGTCATGCGAATCATTTGCCCCACGTTGGCACCGCGGGGTGGTGAAAGGGGAGCCTTCTTAACAGGGATTGGTCCCTATATGGGGCCGCGGGCGGAGGTTTTCCACGTGCGCGGAAAGCCAATTTGTTCCTGCGGGTCAGGCGAATTTCCGGCCCTAGCGGCTCGGAACCATTGTTCCGAGTTGGCGATTGGTTCTGCAAGTGAGGCGCGTCAGGCGCGCCGATCGCAGACAGACATCGAAACAGAGGTTCGGATCATGCTTAGCTGGGTAGTGACGTTTCTGGTTATCGCCCTGATCGCCGGTATCCTGGGCTTTGGCGGCCTCGCCGGCGCGTCGATCGAAATCGCCAAGATCATCTTCTTCATTGCCGTCGTGTTGTTCCTGGTCTCGGCCGTTGTCGGTCTGGCCCGCGGCCGTACCAGGGTCTAGCGCGCTTACCGCTTCGAGGGCATCGCCACGTTCCGGCCGATGCCCTCGGGCCGTGGCACCGCGCTGTGGGTCTCGACCACCGCTGCGATGCGCTCGCTTATGTCTGGCGGAAAGGCCGCCACCTTTCGTGAGCCCATGTCGATGTGGAGCGACATGTTCTCCGACGTGGCAGATAGCCAGCCTTCGGTGGCGTGTCGCAGCTCCTGGAAGGTGTGAAGCCGCTTGTCGTCGGCTTCCAGCAGCCAGACCGAGACCTGCACGGGATCGCCGAGGTGGATTTCGCGCAAATAGCGCACGTGGCATTCGGCAGTGAAGGTCGAGCCGCCGCGCTCCTTCATGTAGCCCGGCCCGATCCCGAGCGTCAGCCACATCTGATCGATCGCGCGGTCGAACATCACGTTATAATAGGCCATGTTGAGGTGGCCGTTGTAGTCGATCCATTGCGGCTCGACCTGCATGATCGAGGCGCGGAACGGCGCGCCCTCGATCGTTGTGGCAGCAGTCTCCGGCATGTGTCCTTCCCCAGCTATGCATCCGGTCGCTTGACTTGACCGGTGAGATGTCCTTTGCCACGGTTCGTCTCGTCGGGAGGAACGTCCGTGGGTACGACCATCACCAATAATCCGCCGCGGCCGGCGCCGAAAGCCCTTGCGAGCGCGCTGGAGCAGCTTGCCGCGCGGTTCGGCAACCGCCTCATCACCTCGCAGGCCGTCCGCGAGCAGCACGGCCATACCACCACATGGATCGTGAACCAGCCGCCGGACGGCGTGGTGATGGCGCAGGAGACCGCCGACATCCAGGACGTGGTGCGGATCTGCGCGAAAAACGGCGTGCCCGTCATCGCCTTCGGCACCGGCACCTCGCTCGAGGGCCAGGTCAACGCACCCGCCGGCGGAATCTGCATCGACCTACGCGACATGAACAAGGTGCTCGCGGTGCATGCCGAGGACCTCGACTGCGTGATCCAGCCCGGCGTCACCCGCAAGGCGCTGAACGAGCATCTGCGCGACCAGGGCTTGTTCTTCCCGATCGACCCCGGCGCGGACGCCTCCCTCGGCGGCATGGCCTCGACCCGCGCCTCCGGCACCAACGCGGTGCGCTACGGCACCATGCGCGACAGTGTGCTGGCGCTGAAAGTGGTCCGCGGCGACGGCGAGATCATCACGACCGGCACGCGCGCGAAGAAATCATCCGCCGGCTATGACCTGACGCATCTGTTCGTCGGCGCCGAGGGCACGCTCGGCATCATCTCGGAACTGACCATCCGCCTGCGTGGCATCCCCGATACGATCGCGGCCGGCGCGGTGTCGTTCGAGACCGTGCACGGGGCGTGTCAGGCCGTGATCCTGGCGATCCAGACCGGCATTCCCGTAGCGCGCATCGAGTTGCTCAACGCCGCGCAGGTACGGGCCTGCAACGCCTATTCGAAGCTGACGCTGCCGGAAACGCCGCTGCTACTGATGGAATTCCACGGCAGCGAGATCGAGGTCGCCGAACAGTCCAAGGCCTTCGGCGAGATCGCAAAGGACTGCGGCGGCGGCGATTTCTCCTGGACCACCAAACCGGAGGATCGCACAAAACTGTGGCAGGCGCGGCACGACGCCTACTGGTCGGTGAAGGCGCTGCGGCCCGGTGACAGCATCGGCGTGGTCGCGACCGACGTCTGCGTGCCGATCTCGCGCCTTGCCGAATGTGTCGGCGAAACCGAGGAAGATCTCAAGCGACTCAACCTGTTGTCGCCGATCGTGGGCCATGTCGGCGACGGCAATTTCCACTGCTCGCTGGTCTGCGACACCAACGATGCCGACGAGATGGCCCGCGGCGAGGAGTTCATGCATCGGCTGGTCGAGCGCGCGCAGGCGATGGACGGCACCTGCACCGGCGAGCACGGCATAGGCCAGGGCAAGCAGAAATATCTCAAGGCGGAGCTCGGCCCCGAGGCGATCGATGCGATGCGGGCACTGAAAAAGGCGCTCGATCCGCAGAACATCTTCAATCCCGGCAAGATCGTACCGGAGGCGTAGCGCGCAGGCTCACCGCCGTTTATGCTCGCTCCGTCACCGCGGAGCAGACAATGCAGTGGTTCGCGCGCAAGACGCAACGGGATATCTGGGACGAAGCGGTCGAACGGCCGCTCGGCGATATCGAGGCCGCCGAGCGCATCCGTGCGATCTGTGACGCCGCCGCGGCGAGCGCGGCAGGGGCCGCCCGCAGCGACAAGCGCGACAGCGAGCGCTACGAGCGCGCGGCGAAAGTCGCGATGGAAATCGCGATGAAGATCGCGGACGGGCTGATGCGCGACGACGCAGTCCGTCGCATCGTCGATCTCTGCATGACAGCGAACGACCTCAAGACGGCGCAAATCCTGTTTCGCGCGATCCATGCCAGCTGGATCCGCGAAACGATCCAGCGGGATCATCCGACATTGGCGCAGTGAGCGCAGTTATTTCGCCAGCCTGCGCACGGCCTCGTCGACACTGTGGAAGACGTTTTCCCGGGGCAGGGCCTCGAACAGTTTGAACCGCTCGAATGCGTCCTGCGCGCGCACCGATTCCAGCCGGGCCAGCGCGACCGTGACACCCTGTTCGCTGCACGCCCTGAACACATCGAGCAGGATCTGCGCGGCGGTGAAGTCGATCTCGACCATGCCGCTCGCCTCCAGCACCAGCAGCTGCGGAGGCGTCGCGCCGAGCACCTTGGTCACGTCGCTGCGAAAGCCGGGCGCGTTGAGGAACGACAGCGGCGCCTGCAGCCCGATCACGGCGACTCCGGCGATGCGCTCGCCGGCGATGTGCGGATGCGCCGGCCACCAGATCGTGGTGCCCGGCACGCGCTCGAACTCGACGAGCCGCGCGCGCGTCGTGCTCCAGATGCCGTGCAGCAGCGACAGCACGATGCCGAGGAACGCACCCTGCTGGATCGGCAGCACGATGATCAGCGCGGCGGTGGCGGCGATCAGCAGGAATTCGCTCGGGGATTGGCGATAGATCGTGACGATCTGCTTCACGCGGATGATGCGCAGCGCGACGAACAGCAGGATGCCGCCGAGGGCTGCGTCCGGAACGTGCTGCAGCAATCCCGTTCCAAACGCGAGCAGCGCCAGTACGATTGTCGCCGCGGCGAGACCCGCGAGCTGCGATTGTCCGCCGGTCTCGGCGACAATGCCCGTCCGCGGCGGGCTGGCATTGACCGGAAACGCGCCGAACAGGCCCGACAGCGCGCTGCCGGCACCCACGCCGAGAAAATCGCGATCGACATCGGCCGGCTTGTCGGGATCGGACGGGAACGAGCGCGTCGTCGCCGCGGTCTGCACCATCACCACGACCGTGATGACAAACGCGAGCGGCACGAGGCGGACCCATTGCTCCGGTGCAAGCTCGGGGAAGGTCGGCCGCGGCAGCGTGCCCGGCACGAGGCCTACGACATTGACGCCCTTGTTCTCGAGGCCGAGCGCGATCGTGGCCAGGGTCGCGGCGACGAGCCCGATCAGTGCGCCCGGAATTTTTGCGCTGATCTTCTCAGCGACGAAGACCACGGCAAGCACGCCGAAGCCGATGCACAACGTGAAGGGATTGCTGCGGCCGAGCTCGCTTGCGAGCACACCGATGCGATCGAGCGTCGGTCCGCCCGGCGAGTCCAGGCCCAGCACGCCCGGCAATTGCGACACGATGATGTGGACGGAGATGCCGGCGAGGAAGCCGACCATGACGGGCACGGACAAGAGATTGGCGATGCCGCCAAGGCGGAAGGCGCCGCCCGCCAGCATCATCGCACCGACCATCAACGCCAGCGCGATTGCGAGGCCCTGATACTCAGGCGAGCCGGCAGCAGCCAGCGCCGCCAGTCCGCCGGCGAAGATCGGCGTGATCGTGGAATCGGCGCCGCAGGACAGGAAGCGGTTGCGGCCGAGCATCGCAAAGCCGAGCGATCCCGCCATGAAGGCGAAGAAGCCGATCTGCGGCGCGAAGCCGCCGAGCCGCGCCGTGGCCATCTGCTCGGGAATCGCGATCGCCGCAAGCGTCAGCCCCGCCATCAAATCGCCCGGGAGGGAATAGGACGCGAGTGAGCGAAACAGCGGCCAAGCTGGCTTGGCGCGAGCGTCGTGCGGCATCGATGTGGAGTCCCCGGAAAGCCTGGCGTCAGTCGGTTAGACTACAGCATTTCCGTATCGGGAAGCAGCAGACGCAGTTTATCTCCATCCGTCGACGGAGGACAGATCTGTCCTCCGTATCTCGCGAGTGGGGTCTCAGTACCGGCCGCGGTCGTTGTGATAGTCGCCGCCGCGTCCGCCGCCCATACCCATGCCGATCCCGACACCGATGCCAATGCCCTGCATGATGGCGCCGGGCGGCGGGCCGCGATCCGGTGGCGGCGCGCGCTCGTAGATCACCTCATCAGGCGGCGGCCGGCGTTGCCTGGGCGGCGTGTCGACCACCTTGCGCTTTGGCGGGGTGTCGTCGACGCGCTTCTTGATCACGGGCGCGACCGCCGGGTTGACCGGCGAAGCCGGCGGTGTGGGCGTCGAGCACGGGCAGGTCGGCGCCATTGCGACGGCGACCGGGGCAGGAGCGGCCGCGACCACAGCAGGCAAGACGTAGTTGCGGTTCTGCACGCGGAGCAGCAGCCGGCGTGCGGTCGCAGCCAGATCGCTGTTGTCCCAGTTCGTCAGATAAGCCTCGAACGAGGCGCGGGTGTTGATCGCGGTGGCGCGCTCCCACGCCAGCATCTGGCGCCGGCGCTCCACGATCGTGCGCAGGCGCGGGGTACGGGTATCCTGGGCGTACAACTCGATATACGCCTGATACGCCGGCACGGTGTCGTCGGTGATCACCATCTCATAGGCGACCATGGCCGGCTTGCCCTGCAAGTCCTTGCGCCAGTCCTCGAGGCTGCGCGTGCCGCTCGCAAGTGCCATGGAGGATGCGCCAGGAAGCGCAGCCTGACTGCCGCTGCCGTCGCCGCCGAAGAACTTGAAGTCGGTCGTCAGCGACGAGCTTTCCCAGGGGATCTGGCGTCCGTCGGTCGATTGCGCCACGGCGACGCGAATGCGCTTGAACACTTCCTCGATCGGCAGATTGGGCTGCTTGGCGACGGTCAGCGCCGCGGTGGTGTAGGGGCTGTCGATGCCGGAGCCATCCTCGGCTTCGGAGCCCGGCGAGGTCGAATAGGAAATGAAGGAGCCCGGCGCGCCGGCCTTGGTGTCGACGATCGCAAGCCCGTGGCCGGCGCCGCTGAGCGCCGGGAACGGGTTGTTGCGGCAGGCATCGAGCATGAAGATGCGGGCTCGTGTCGGCAGCGCGCCGAGCGTGTTGAGCAAATCGTTGAGCCGCACACCCTGCAGCGGAATGTCGGCTTCGCGCTTCGGGTCGAGATCGACGGGAACGAGATAGTTCTCGCCGTCGATCTGGAGGCCGTGGCCGGCATAGAACACCAGCGCGACGGTGTCGGCGCCGCTGGCGCTGACCTTGCCGGCGAAATCCGAGATCGCCTGACGCATGTCGTTCTGCGCCAGATTGGATGCCGTGGTGACGGTGAAGCCGGCATTGCCGAGCAGCTCCGTCATGCCCTTGGCGTCGTTGGCTGCGTTGGGCAGTTCCGGCACGGTGCGATAGGCCGATTGACCGATCACGAGTGCGAGCCGCGCTTCGGCCGCCGCATCCGTGGGCGTCGTCAATTGCGTGAGCGCGAGAAGAGCGGATGCAAGAATCAAATTGCGAAGAACTGGACGGCGCATGGTGTCACCTCCATCGGCAATGCGCGCGATGATGTCACCTTTTCTAGGTGGCCGCCATGCGTCTGTCTGTGCAGTGGATCACGTTGAGCTGCGGCAAAATGGGGCAGGAGGTCTGCCAGAGCCAGTGCGGCATCGTTCTGGCACCATCCATGTGAATTGCGCATTGATCCATGCGCCAATTAGA
The DNA here is from genome assembly GCF_023100905.1 of Bradyrhizobium sp. 4. Taxonomy (NCBI): domain Bacteria; kingdom Pseudomonadati; phylum Pseudomonadota; class Alphaproteobacteria; order Hyphomicrobiales; family Nitrobacteraceae; genus Bradyrhizobium; species Bradyrhizobium sp. 4. The sequence goes on along the minus strand of NZ_CP064686.1, from coordinate 5,899,441 downwards.
TTGATTGCCGATGCCGCGCGAAAGCATCCTCTCGCACATCGGTCCCCGTGCCGCTCTAATCCAGAATCCTGCAAGAAATCCGGTTGTTTCGCCGCGCGCGGATGCCGTCGATCTTCGCGACGCGCCGCTTTGCGACCACCGGCCGCAAGCCTTGCCTGCGCCGTCGCTTTCGCCATACAGTCCGCGCAACGGGCTGCGGCAACGACCGTCGCTCGAAAAATAATAATTGGGGAGAAACCGCATTATGTCCATCGTGCCCGTGAACCGTCGCGCGTTCATCAAGTCGTCGACGGGACTTGCCGCCGGCCTCGTGTTCTCCCCCGCACTCATCGGCCGCGCCGAAGCCGCGACCTTGAAGCTGAAATGCTCCTCCTCGCTGCCGAACGATCCCAAATTCGCCAACGGCCGCGTCTATTACGACAATCTCATGAAAAACCTGAAGGCGAACGGCCTCGGTGAACAGGTCGAGGTCGCGTTCTTTCCCGACAACCAATTGGGTCAGGAAATCGACGTCATCAACTCGGTGAAGCTCGGCGTCATCGATCTCATGGTCTCGGGCTCGTCGATCTCGGCCAATCTGGTGCCGCTGGTCGGGACCTTCGATCTCGGCTTCCTGTTCTCGAGCTTCCCGCAGCAGACCAAAGCGTTCGATTCGGGCGCCGCCAAGCCGATCGAGGAGGCGCTGCTCAAGGGCAGCAACATCCGCATCATCGCCTGGGCGTATAATTTCGGCTCGCGCAGCGTGCTGGCGCGGAAGCCGGTGAAGACGCCAGAAGATCTCGCCGGTCTCAAGATCCGCACCCTGCCGAATCCCGTCATCACGGAATGCCTGCGCCTAATGGGCGCCGCCGCGACGCCGCTGGCCTTTGGCGAAATCTACACGGCGTTGCAGGCCGGCGTGCTCGACGGGCTCGAGCACGATCCGCCGACCATCTTGGCGAGCAAGTTCTTCGAAACGGCGAAATTCTATTCACTGACGCAGCACAATTTCTCGCCGCTCGCGATCTATTTCAGCGACGCGACCTACAATCGCATGGATCCGAAGCTGCGCGAGGGTTTCCTCGACGCCGCGAAGAAGGCTGCAGCCGACACGCGGACCCACGGGCTCGCGGTCGAGAAGGAGGCGCTGTCGGCTTTGACCGAGAAGGGCGTGACGGTGGCCGAATGCGACCGCGAGGCGTTCAAGAAGCGCGTCGCGCCGCAAATCGAGAACTTCATCAAGGCGCGGCCGGATTCCAAGGCCGTCATCGACATCATCCGCGCCACGCAGGCCTGACGTGGCCATGACAGCTGCCGTACCTCTCTCGGGCGGCCGCCACGGGAGCATCGCCCTGCTGCTTCGCCTCAGCGACGCGATCGCGGCCATTCTGCTGGCCGCGGATCTCGTCGTCGTCTGCGGTTCCGTGCTGCTGCGCTTCTGCTTCAACGCGCCGGTGGAGTGGTCCGACGACGTCGCGCGCGGCCTGATGGTCGGCTCGGCCTTCTTCGGCGCGGCGAGTGCGCTCGCGCGCGGCGAGAATGTCGGCGTCTCCTTCTTCCGCGACCTGGCTCCGGTACGGCTGCGCGCGCTGGTCGATGCCGCGAGTGCGCTGCTGGTGGTGCTGATCTCGGGCTACGTCGCCTACAACGCCATCAAGCTCGGTTCGCTGACGGCGGGCCAGACCACCGGATCCGGCTTGCCGCTGGAGCTGACCTTCTACCCGATGGGCGCCGGCGCGCTGTTCATGACGGTGTTCGCGATCGACCAGCTCTGCGCCAGGCCGCTCCCTGATATCGCCAGAGGCCTCGTCGCGATTGCCGTCGTGACCGGCCTCTATCTCGTATGGGATTATCTGTCGCCCGCCACGGTGCCGTCGGCGGGAACGCTGATGCTGATCGGTTTCTTCGCGACGCTGGTCGGCGGCTTGCCGATCGGCTTCGCGCTGGCGCTGGCCGCGCTGATCTTCATCTGGGTCGAGGGCGCGCTGCCCGGCGTGATCTTCGCCCAGCAGATGGCGCGTGGCATCGACAATTTCGTGCTGCTCGCGATTCCCTTCTTCATCCTCGTCGGCTACCTCATGGAAGCCAACGGCATGTCGGTGCGGCTGATCGAGCTGTTGCAGCGCGGGGTCGGCCGCATGCGCGGCGGCCTCAACGTTGTGATGGTGGCCTCGATGGTGCTGTTCTCCGGCATCTCGGGCTCGAAGATGGCCGACGTCGCGGCGGTCGGCTCCGTGCTGATTCCGGCCGCGCGCCGCTCCAAGCAGAATCCGGGCGGCGCCGTGGCGCTGCTCGCGGCCTCCGCGGTGATGGCGGAGACCATTCCGCCCTGCATCAACCTGATCATCCTGGGCTTCGTCGCGAATTTGTCGATCGGCGGCCTGTTCGTCGCAGGGCTGCTGCCGGCGGCGTTGATGGCGCTGGCCTTGATCGCCGTCTCCATCATCTTCGGCAAGACTCCAACTGAGACGCCAGCTGATGCCGAGGACATCGCGCCGCAGATGCCGGTGTCCGGCCTGTGGAGCGGCGCGATCGCCTCGTTCGGTCTGATCTTCATGATCTTCTTCGGCTTCAAGAGCGGCTTTGCCACCGCCACGGAGATCTCGGCCTTTGCCGTGGCTTATGCACTCGTTGTCGGCAGCGTGGTGTTCCGCGAGCTCAGCTTCACATCGGCCGCGCACAGCTTCGTCCAAGGGGCGACGCGCGCGGGGCTCGTGCTGTTCATCGTTGCCGCAGCACAATCGCTGGCGTTCACGCTGACCCTCCAGCAGGTGCCGCATGCGGTCGGCGATTTCATGCTGGGATTGTCCAAGACCAGCGGTACCTGGCTGTTCATCCTGCTCGCAATCGGCGTGCTGATCGTGATGGGCTCGGTGCTGGAGGGCGCGGCCGCGCTGATCATCTTCGGGCCGTTGCTGCTGCCGGTGGCCGTGCAGCTCGGCATCGATCCCCTGCATTTCGGGGTCGTGCTCGTGATCGCGATGGGCATCGGCCTGTTCGCGCCGCCGCTCGGGCTCGGGCTCTACGGCGCCTGCCTGATCGGCAACGTGCCGATCGAGCAGACGGTGAAGCCGATCATGGGCTATCTTGGCCTGTTATTCCTTTGCCTGCTTGTGATCGCGTTCGTGCCATGGCTCAGCACGGCATTGCCGCGCGCGTTCGGCTACTGAAGGAGTCTTGCCGTGAAAGTCCTGCTGGCCCACACGCCGGAGATGCGCCGCAATTACTATGGCGATCGCAGCCTGGACGGTTTGCGCGCGACCGCCGAGGTGGTCCTGCACGAGAGCGATGAGACGCTGGTCTCAACCAGCCTCGTGCGCGCTGCGCAAGATGTCGACATCATCGTGGCCGATCGCATGACCGAGGGACGCGGCGAGATCTTTGCGCAACTGCCGCGCCTGCGCGCCTTCGTCCGCTGCGCCGTCGACATCCGCAACGTCGATGTCGAGGCCGCCTCGAACGCCGGCGTGCTCGTGACCCGCGCCGGGCCTGGCTTCGTGCAAGCCGTTGCCGAGCTCGCGCTCGGCTTCATGGTCGATCTCTCCCGCGGCGTATCCCCGGCGACGGCCGACTACCAGGCAGGCCGCAAGCCGGAAGCGCGGATGGGACGGCAGCTCGCCGGCAGCAAGATCGGCATCATCGGCTATGGCAGCATCGGGCGCTATCTCGCCGACATTGCCAAGGTGATGCGCATGGAGGTGCTGGTCGCAGATCCCTTTGCGACCGTGAGCGACAGCGCCATCCGGCAGGTCAGCCTCGATGAGCTCCTCGCCGCGTCCGACTATGTCGTCTGCCTTGCCATCGCCAATGAGCAGACCGAGAACTTGATCGGGGGGGCGGCACTGGCGCGGATGCAGAAACATGCCGTTTTCATCAATCTCTCGCGCGGCAATCTCGTCGACGAGGCGGCGCTGGCGAAGGCGCTGCTCGAGAATCGTATCGCGGGTGCCGCGATGGATGTCGGCCGCGCGCCCGACCAGATGCCAAGCCCGGAGCTTGCGAAGCTTCCCAACGTCATCGCGACACCGCATGTCGGCGGCCTGACGCCGCAGGCGATCGAATACCAGTCGCTGGAAACCGTGCGTCAGGTCGAGGCGATCGTCAAAGGCGAGATCCCGCAAGGCGCCGTCAACGCCGACCGCTGGACGCGTCGGCCCTGATCCGGCTCTACAGCCGGTCCACTGCTTTGAACGTCCCGTCCTTCTGGATCACCGTCAAAAACACCTTCGGCGGCGCGTCGAGCATGCGCATGCCGACGGTGACGGTGCTGCCGCTGATGTCGAAGCGGCCGACATCGTTGATGGCGCGCAGCAGGTTCGCGCGCGTCGGTTGCGGCCCGGCTTGTTCCAGCGCCGCGGCGGCGAGGCGGCCGGTGAGGTAGCCTTCGAGCGACACGAAGTCCGGTGTCAGCGCCGGGTCGAACGCCGTCTGCGCCGCCTGGTAGTCGGCGACCAGCTTGAGCGAGCGGTCCCAGGGAAACGGCACGACCTGGGTGACGACGACGCCTTCGCCCTCGGGGCCGAGCTCCCGGGCGAGCGCCACGGCGCCGACGAAGGAGATGTTGACGAAGGTCGGACGAGCGCCGCTGCGGTGCGCGAGCTTGATGAACTCCGCGCAGGGACCGTAGGTCCCGACCATGACGATCGCCTCGGGTTCGACGCGCTTGATCGTGCGCCAGGCCGACGCGACGGCGCGGGTGTTGCGCTCGAAGGTGCCTTCGGCGGCGAGCTCGAGACCGCGTTTGGCAAGCGCGCGCTTCACGCCGGAAAGACCGTCGCGCCCGAAGGAATCGTCCTGGTAGAAAATGGCGATGCGGGTGAAATGGCGATCCTCCGTGAGGTGCTTGACCCACGCCTCGGCCTCGGCGGCATAGCTCGCACGGATGTTGACCACGTTCGCAAGCTCGAGGTCGCGCAAGAATTCGGCGCCGCTGAACGGACCGATGAAGGGCACGTTCCTGGCGCTGGTGATCGGTATCGTCGCCATCGCGGTCGGCGTGCCCACCGCGCCGATCAGCGCGAACACCTTGTCGTCCTCGATCAGCCGCAGCGTCTGCGCCACCGAGCGGTCGGGATCGTAGCCGTCGTCGCGGCTGATGAGCTGGAGCTTGCGGCCATGGACGCCGCCTTTGGCGTTGATCTCGGTGAAAGCTGCGACGATGCCCTGCCGCATCCGCTGTCCGAGTGTGGAGGAGGGACCCTCGAGGGCTGCAGCCTGGCCGAACAGGATCGCATCCCCGCTGACGCCGATCTCGTCGGCTTTTGCCGGCAGCATGGTTGCTGCCAGGAGCGCGACGGTGATCACGATGAATGTCGCAGATGGAGATCGATACATCAAAAAGTCTACGGGTGCGGGGAGTGGTTTCGGGTAAAGCTATCGCCGCAGGATGAATCGCCGATGTATCGGCGGCTCCGTACTACTCCGGGGAAAACCGGCAACTTATTTCGACAAAGCCCGCACCATCCTGCACTTCATTAACTAAGCCGGCTGATGCAGAAAAGCCGCGTTCCGAAATTGTGCAGTTCTTAACCGGGGTCCTGTTCCGATAGTGGCTCCGGCGGCTCAACCAGAGGTTCGGTTGGCCGGGAGAGGGGACGGCGGTTTCTGGAATGGGCGGTCGGGATCAGAACGATCAGGATCGGGGACGTATGACCGGATGGTGGCGTGCCGCGCCGCTGCTCGGGCTCTATCGCCCTGCACTCGTCGCAGTCGGCGTTGGTCTTCTGTTCTCGGTCGCGGGTGCGGCCGCTGTGGCGCGATGGGAAGGCCGCGTCAACAAGATCGAGTTCGAAAACGCGGCCGAGACCGAAGTGATCGTCATGCAGAACGGCATGGGCGAGTACATCTCTAGGCTCGTCGCGTTGCGCACGCTGTTCGAATCGACCAACCAGGAGATCACCCGCAGCGAATTCGAGACCTTCAGCGCCCGCCTGTTCGAGCGCCATCCCGGCATGCTGCGCATCTCCTGGGTGCCGCGCGTGAACCGCAAGGAGCGCGCCGAATACGAGGCCGCGGCGATCACTGACGGAGTGTCCGGCTATCGCATCAAGTCGCTCCAGGGCGATGCGTTCGCGACCGCGCCGCAGAGCGACGAATATTTTCCGGTGCTCTACTCGACCCAGCCCAAGACGTCTCCGGTCTACGGCATGGACTACGCGACCATTCCGGAGCGCCGCGCGATCCTCGAGCGCGCACGCGACACCGACCGCGTCTCGGCCATTCGCACCCGCCTCTACGAGCCGAAGGCGGGCGGCCGCTTGCCCGACGTACTCGTCGCCATTCCCGTCTACGCCAAGGGAACATCGCGCGACACCGTCGTGGACCGGCGCCGCAATCTCGCCGGCTTCGTCGTCGGCGTCTTCGACCTGCCGCTGCTGATCCAGTCCATTCGCGCGACCACCGGGGCAAGCCCCGCGGTCAGCGTGAACGTCTATCCGCCGTTTACGGCGCAGATCGTCGGCCTGGAGGCCATGCTGCCGGATTATTCGTCGGCCGCGACGGCGCCGCAGTCGATGCGGGACGTCGCGCAGACCCTGCACTGGTCGGGCAATCTCAAGATCGGCGGCATGGATTGGCAGGTGCGGGCGGTTCCGGCTGCCGGCGGTCCGCTGGAGACGACTTACGATCGCGCGGGCGCGGTGCTGATCGTCGGCATGCTGCTGACGCTGTCGCTTTCGACCTATCTCATGCTCGCGAGCCGCAATTCGCAGCGGCTGTCGCTGGCGAACCGGCGGGTGCTCGAACTCGCCCAGACCGACACCCTGACCGGATTGCCGAACCGCGCCTTCTTCCTCGCCCGGCTCGACGAGCTCAATGGCCGTTTGATGGACGCCGGTCCGACCTTCTCTATCCTGATGCTCGACCTCGACCGCTTCAAGAACGTCAACGACTCGCTCGGTCACGGTGCGGGCGATGCGCTGCTGCGTCAGGTCGCACAGCGGCTGAAATCCGCGCTGCGCGCCAGCGACGTGCTGGCCCGGCTCGGCGGTGACGAATTCGCCATCATTCAGGAAGCGTGCGAGGATCAGCGCGTCTGCTCGACCGAACTGGCGGGGCGGATCGCCAAGCTCGTCGCCGAGCCGTTCCTTCTTCCCGGACATCGCGTCGAGATCGGCACCAGCATCGGCATTGCGATCGCGCCCGATCACGGCACCGATCAGGAGCAGCTGCTGAAGAAGGCCGACCTTGCGCTGTACCGCTCGAAATCATCGGGCCGCAACTGCTTCACCATCTACGACAAGGCGATGTCGGCCGAGCTCGAGGCGCGCAGCACGCTGGAAGGCGATTTGCGCGACGCCATCGCGCGGTGCCAGCTCGAGGTGCACTACCAGCCCTTCGTCGACGCCCTCAGTGGCGCGCGGCGCGGCTTCGAGGCGTTGGTGCGCTGGCGGCATCCGACGCGCGGCTTGATTCCGCCGGACCAGTTCATCCCGCTTGCGGAGGAGACCGGGCTGATCGTGCCGCTCGGCGAGTTCGTGCTGCGACGGGCCTGCGCGGACGCTGTCGGCTGGCCGTCCGAGCTCGCGGTCGCCGTCAACCTGTCGCCGATCCAGTTCAAGGAGGCCGAGCTGTTCGAGATGATCAGCGCGGCGCTCGCAGATTCCGGGCTGCCGCCGCAGCGGCTGGAGATCGAGATCACGGAATCCGTTCTGCTGGAACGCGGCGTCGAGAACCACGCCTTCATGGAACGGCTGAAGAGCATCGGCATCGCGCTCGCACTCGACGATTTCGGCACCGGCTATTCGTCGCTCAGCTATCTGACCGCGTTCCCGTTCGACAAGATCAAGATCGACAAGTCGTTCATCCGCAACCTCACGCATCAGCCGCGCAGCTCCGCCATCATCTCCTCGATCGTGACGCTGGCGCGCGGGCTGGACATGTCGGTCACCGCCGAAGGCGTCGAGACCCGCGAGGAATACGAACGGCTGAAGGCGCTCGGCGTCAATTTCGCGCAAGGCTATCTGTTCGGCCGCCCGCACCCAATCGAACGGATTCTGTTCGACGCGGCCGCCAAACCGCCCCAACGCGACGCCGCCTGAGGGCGGCCGCCCAAGGATCGCTCAATGGGGCATGCGCGAAAAGCGCTTGACCCGGGCAGCCCCGGATGGTCGGAAGGACCGTCCAGGGATGAAACACACAATGCGGCTTCCGTTCTTCTACGGCTGGGTCGTGGTCGCGGTGACCTTCGTCACCATGGCCATCGGCGTCAACGCTCGCACCGCCTTCTCGCTGTTCTTTCCTCCCATCATCTCTGAATTCGGCTGGGAGCGCGGCGTCACCGCGGGCGCATTTTCCTTCGGCTTCGTGGTGTCGGGCATGGTCAGCCCGCTGATCGGCCGGCTGATGGATCGCGCCGGCCCGCGCGCGGTGATGGAGCTCGGCGTGGTTCTGATGGGTGGCGGGCTGCTGCTCGCGCCGCTCACGAGTCAGCCATGGCATCTCTACGTCACCATCGGCGTCATGGTTGGCGCCGGCTCGGTGTGTCTCGGTTATTCCGGGCAGTCGCTGTTCCTGCCGAACTGGTTCATCCGCACCCGCGGCCTCGCCATCGGCATCGCCTTCGCCGGGGTCGGCATCGGCTCGGTGACGCTGCTGCCGTGGGTGCAGCACATGATCGAAGGGACCGGCTGGCGCACCGCCTGCACGGCGATGGGCCTGATGATCCTGATCGTGCTGGCGCCGATCAATCTGTCCCTGCACAGGCGCCCCGAGGATATTGGCCTGCGGCCTGACGGCGATGCCGCGCCGGTCGCGGGTGCCGCAAAACCCGTCTCCAACATCGTCGATCCCGTCTGGGCCGGGACCGAATGGACACTCCGGAAAGCGGTCGCCACGACGCGGTTCTGGTGGATCGCGCTCGGCTATTTCTGCGGCCTCTACATCTGGTACGCGGTGCAGGTGCACCAGACCAAATTCCTGCTCGACATCGGCTTCAGCCCGGGTGTCGCGGTGTGGGCGCTCGGCATCGTCAGCCTGCTCGGCATTCCCGGCCAGATCCTGCTCGGCCATGTCTCCGACCGGATCGGGCGGGAATGGGTGTGGGCGATCAGCTGCGCGGGTTTTGCGATCTCTTTCGCGGCGCTGATGGCCCTGAAATTCCAGCCGTCATTGTGGCTGGTCTATCTCATGGTGTTCACGCAAGGCGCGCTCGGCTACGGCCTGACCTCGATCATGGGCGCAGTCGTGTTCGAGATTTTTCAGGGCAAGCACCAGGGCAGCATTTTCGGCACGATCATGCTGGCGGCATTGGCCGGCGGCGCCGCCGGTCCCTGGGTCACCGGCTTGCTTTACGATCGGGTCGGCGACTACACGCTCGCTTTTGGCGTTGCCATCATCGTAAGCGGGCTGTCGGCGCTTTCGATCTGGCAAGCTGCGCCGCGCAAGGTGCGTGCCGTCGCCGGGAAGCTTCAGGTGGGCGCCGGCGCCGAATAGGTTCCGTACGCAGCGGATTACCCTCGCTTCTTTTGCGGAACATTAAGCATGTCGCGTCTTGGCGCGGCGCGACCGGGCTGCAAAAACGTCTTGGACACCATCGCGGCACTAGCCTCGGTTGCTGTATCTTCCCGATGCCTCCGGGTCTAGCGATGTCCGCCTCCGATTGTGCCATGACAGAAACTCCGGAAGTGCTGTTGGCCGCGCTCGAACGCGCCGACGAGGGCATCGTCGTCGTCGACAGCGCGCGTCGCATCACGCATTTCAATGCCGGTGCAGAGCGGATCTGGAATCTCGCACGCGCTGATGTGCTCGGCCGCGACGCCGAAATTCTCACCCTCAAATGCCTTCAGGCCGAACCGTTTGCGGAGTTCCGGGACGAGATCAGCCTGGTGCGCCGTGACGGCAGCCGGATCCGCGCGGCCATCTCGCTTTCATCCATTGCAAGTGGCGGCATTGCCTATCGCATCGTGTTCGCGCGCGACGTCACAGCGGACGCCGAGCGCCGCATCAGGATCGGGCTTCTCCACGCCGTCTCCGACCAGACCAACCGTGCGGTGCTCATCACCGATACCGACCAGAACATTGTCTACGTCAATGCCGCCTTCACGACGCTGTTCGGCTACACCAGCGAGGAAGCCGAGGGCCGCCGCGCCAGGGGCCTGCTCGCGGGCCGCCACACCGATCGCAAGGCCGTTGCGAAGCTCGTCAAGCGCCTGATGGATGGCGGCCACCGCGGCGAGGTCGAGATGCTCGCCTATGACAAGGACGGCGAGGAGATCTGGGTCTGCGCCCGCATCGATGCCTTCCGCGACAAGAAGGGCCAGGTCAAGCACTTCTTCGCGCTGCTCGAGGACATCACCGAGACCAAGCAGCTGCGCTCGCTGCAGCAGCTCATCATGGGCGCGCTCGCCGACGAGGTTCCGATCGGCGAGATCGCCGACCGGCTGTGCCGCCGTGTCGAGCAGATGGCGCCCGACGTCGTCTGTTCGCTGCTGCACATCGATGCCGCGGGCCTGATCCATCCGCTCGGCGGCCCAAGCCTGCCCGAGGACTATTCCCGCGCGCTGGACGGCGTGGCCATCGGCCCCAATGTCGGCTCGTGTGGAACCGCGGCCTTCTACGGCGAGCCAGTGCTGGCGACCGATCTGGAGACCGACCCGCGCTGGCAGCCGTACAAGGCGATGCCGCTCGCGATTGGCCTGCGCGCATGCTGGTCGACGCCGGTCAAGGCCAAGGACGGACGGGTCATCGCCACCTTCGCCTTCTACTACCGGGAGCCGCGCGCGCCGAGCAATTGGCATCGGCGCATCGTCGAGGCCTGCGTCAATCTCGGCGCCTTCGCGATCGAGCGCAAGGAAGCGCGCGCCGAGATCGCACGGCTCGCCTATCACGACATCCTCACCGGCCTGCCGAACCGCGCGCAATTGCGGCGCCTGATCACCACCGCCATCGATGCCTGCCCGACCGGCAGCCACGTCGCGCTGGCCTTCCTCGACGTCGATCATTTCAAGGACGTCAACGACACGCTCGGTCACGCCGCCGGCGATGAGCTCCTGATCCAGCTGGCGCAGCGCCTGCGCGAGCAGATCGGACCCGAGGACATGCTGGGGCGATTAGGCGGCGACGAGTTCGTGATCCTGCTGCCGCGTCGTAACGCCGAGGGTGCCGAGCGCGTCGCGGCTGGAATCACCGAAGCGCTGGCGGCGCCGCTGCGGCTCGGCTCCAGGCAGCTGCAGATGTCGGCGAGCATCGGCGTCAGCCTCTATCCCGATCACGCCACCGACATCGACACCTTGATGCAGCAGGCGGACGCGGCCATGTACATGGCCAAGCAGGCCGGCCGCTCGACCCATCGCCTGTTCAGCGCCGAGATGAACGGGCTCACCGAGCAGCGGCTGGCATTGATTGCGGCACTGCGCCGCGCCATAGCCGAGGGCGAGCTGACCCTCAGCTATCAGCCGCAGATTCGCAGCTGCGACGGCTCCATCCATGGCGTCGAAGCGCTGGCGCGCTGGCATGATGCCGAGCTCGGCGACGTCTCGCCGGCAAAATTCATCCCGCTCGCCGAAGAGTGCGGCCTGATCGAGCAGATCGGTCTGTGGTCGGTGCGCGAGGCCTGCCGGCAAATGGCGAGCTGGCGCCGCGCCGGGCTCGAGATTCCATCCGTGTCCGTGAACCTGTCGCCGATCAATTTTCGCAACGTCACGCTGGCCGCGCGGCTCAAGGACATCCTCGCCGAATACGATCTGCCGGCGGATGCGCTGATGCTCGAGATCACGGAGGGCGCGTTCATGCAGGACAGCGTCGCCGCGCTCGAGACGATGAACGCGATCCGAGAGCTCGGCGTCGGGCTTTCCGTGGACGATTTCGGCACCGGCTATTCCAGCCTGAGCCGGCTCGCCCATCTGCCGATCCGCGAGCTGAAGATCGACCGCAGCTTCATGCGCGACATCGAGCGTGACGCTGGCGCGCTCGCGATCGCCACCGCCGTGGTGCGCGTCGGCCAGGGCCTCGGCATGACCGTCGTCGGCGAAGGGGTCGAGACTGAGGCGCAGCGCAAGGTGCTGGCCGAACTCGGCTGCGACGTCGTGCAAGGCTTCCTCTACGCACCCGCGCTCGCGCCTGTTGCCTTCGAGCGCTGGCTGATCGAGCACTGCGCCGAGCAGGCGCAGGCGATGTTGGCTCGTCTCGACATTGCACCGGCCGGCGCGACCGCAGTGAAGCGGTCAGCGTAGAAGCGACTTTCGGCGGGTGATGTCCGGGCTCAGGCATCCGGTTGCAGGAACGTGCCGTATTGCTTGGTCGCGACGACCGCGGCTGCGGCCTGTCCGATCATCCGCATTGCTGCCATCATAGGCCACGGTCCAAGACTCACCCGCCGAACGCCGACGCGAGCCAGATCCGGAAGTGCGGGAACGCCTTGTGTCACCATGATGTTGACCGGCAGAGGCGTGAGCTGAACGAACCTTTCAATGAGCGCGAGGTCGGTGAGGCCGGGGACGAAAATTCCGTCGGCGCCGGCCTCGGCATAGACCTTCGCTCGCCCCGCCGCTTCGTTCATGCACTCGTCCGGCGATCCGAATTTCAGCAAGAACGGATCCGTTCTCGCATTGATGAAAAGCTGAACTCCCAGATCTTTTGCAGCGTGCCGCACGGCCTTGATCTTGGCGGCATGGAGCTCGGGATTGACCAGTTGCCGCCTTCCCCCTGATAGCCCGTCCTCGATATTGATGCCGACGGCGCCGGCTTTCAAAATCTCGGTCGCCGATCTGGCGGCAGCCTCCGGGGTGTCGCCATATCCGGCCTCCAGATCGATTGAGACTGGAACAGATACGGCCGCAGTCATCCGCGACACCAGGCCGGTCACCATGTCGAGCGGGACATTTTCTCCGTCGGCGTATCCAAGTGCGGAGGCGACCGCCCCGCTGCTGGTCGCGATGGCCGGAGAGGTCTTCGCGATGGCTTTGGCGGTGGCGGCGTCCCAGGCGTTGAACAGGATGAGCGGATCGCCCTTCCTGTGAAGGGCATGAAAGGTCTCGGCATATTGCTGTTGTGTCTTGGCGTCCATTGCGCGTACTCCGGATTAGAGAACTCAAAGGATGTTGTGGGCGACCGCCCTCTGCGTTCAGTCAGGCGCGTGCGTCTTGAACCAGTCCATGATCAGGCCGGTGACTTCTTCCTCACGCTCGAGGTGCGGGAAGTGCCCGACATCGGGCAGGACAATCCGCTTGTGCGGCCCCTTGAACAGCGGCTCCTCCTTGACCGAGTACCTCGCTGTCGGATCGTTGCTGCCATAGATCGTCAGCGTCGGAGTGTGCATGTCATTGATCGGCAGCCGGCGCGCGAGTCCCGCATCGGTCAGGCCTCCGTAATATTTAAGCGCTGCGGCCATCGTGCCGGGCGAGCTGAGCGTCTCCTTGATTGAACGGATGTGCTCGGCATTGTTGAATGTCGGCGACCACAGCTTCCAGAGATAGTCGACGAAGGGAAGTCCCTCGGTACTGACCGCGGATTCGGCGCCGGGAAGCTGGAAGAAATAGACATGGAAGACGGCTCGAACGAGCTCCGGATCCCGTCTGATGCTCGAAATTGTAATTGGATGTGCGGTGTTCATGACCACGGCGGCCTTGAACGCCGATGGCGCCGTGGCCAGCGCCTGAAAGGTCGAGGTGCCGCCCCAATCCATGCCGACGACGCGTGCCTGTCCGTCGTCGCTCAGCGCCGCGATGAGGGCTTCAAGATCCTTGCCCAGTGCGATCGGATCGAAAACTCCGTCCGCCGGAATTTCGGTCGGTGCATAGCCGCGCAGGAACGGCGCGACCGCACGATACCCTGCATCCGCGAAGACCTGCAGCTGCTTTCGATACGACCAGGCATTATCGGGAAAGCCGTGCAGGAACATGACAAGGGGGCCGTCGCCCTGCTCGAGATAGGCGAAGCGCACGCCGTTGGCCTGCACGTATTTCAAGGCGGGTTCAATGCCTCTGGTATTCGCTTGGGCATTCGCTTGTCGTGCCGCGCTCCCAGTATTCATCGTCATTCTCCATGTCATCGTGCCTCACGATCAAAATATGTGCGTAGCGCACATATTCGTCAAGTTGTTTTTTGTGCGCTCCGCACATATTGTCCGGCTCATGGAAAACGGAATCGCAAATTTGCTGGGGGCGCTTTCGCTCGCCGTCATGGATCGGATCGAGCAGGGCGCGCGCGAGGTCATCGGCCGCGGAGGCGAGACGCCTGCGGCACTGGTCGTCATCGGCTATGGCCAGGGCATGACCAACGACAAGCTGCGGCGGATTCTTGCCCTGTCGCATTCGGGAACGGTCCGGCTGGTGGACCGTCTGGTGTCGGATCGGCTGGTCGAACGTCGGCCCGGACAGGACGGCCGCGAGGTTGCTCTGCACCTGACCGCGAAGGGCGCCGCAACCCGCAACGACTTGATGACCTCGCGAATATCGGCGGTCGCGTCGCTTCTGGATGTGCTGTCGCCGGCTGAAACGAAACGACTCGAAACGCTGCTCCATGAGTTGTTGTCTCGGCAGGATACGTCCGAGATGGATCGCTTCACGATCTGCCGCATGTGCGACGACAGCGTTTGCACGAATTGCCCCTTGCCCACGGACAAGGGCAAACGCGCTCGCTAGCGGGCGGGCTCGACACAATCATCCGGCTTGGGCCCAACGCGCGTTCACGTCGCGGAAAGGAACGTCCGGCGCTTCTCCACGTTATCGGCCGTCGAGCGCAAACCGGGCCACACGATGAAGAAGATCGCCACCATCCTTGTCATGCTCTGTAGCTTGCCGGTTGCCGCCGGTGCGGAGAGCTGGAGTGGCTATCGCATTCCCGAGACCGGGACCAACGTCGACATCCCTTCGTCGATCTTCACCGAGCAAGCCGGTCGACCCGACGGGTATGGCATGCAGTACCGGACCAGCGACGGCCGCGCGGATTTGACGGTGCAGGCCGTTCCGAACGACGGCAGCTCACCGGCCGCTTTCCTGGCGCGAAAGAATCCGCCGCCCGGCATCACCTACAAGCGCATCACGCCGCGCTTCTTCGTGGTGTCCAGCACCCGGGGCGGCAAGATCTGGTACGACCGCTGCAACTTTGGCCGCCGCTACGTGCATTGCGTGTTGATCAACTACCCCGCTTCCGAGAAGCGGCAGTGGGATGCGCTCGTGACCCGCGTCAGCCGTACGCTGAGCGGCGGTTGATCCGCTCACAAAGAAAAAACCTGCTCACAAAGAAAAAACTGCCCGCAAGTCGCGGGCAGCAGTCTCGTGAGGATGGTTCAGCGCACGTTCGTCGATGTTGTCGACATGGTCGGCTTGGAGCCTGGCACGTGCGACATGGTCTTGGTGGTGGACCCGACCTCCTCGCCCGCCTTCACTTTGGTGCGGGTGTGGGAGCGGCTGAACGTGCCACCCTCATGCGCCTGCGCGCGCGCATTGGAATTGAGCACCGGACCGTTGCCCTTGTTCATGCTGGTGCCCGACTGCGCCTTGCCGTTGGCAGACGCGGCGCTGCCGCCCGCTGCGATCGACGAGCCGGTCTGTCCGGAGCCCGAGGTCGACGTGCCGCCGGTGCCGAGCGTGCTGGCCGAGGTGCCGCCGGCCGCAGCCGAGCCGCCGGTGCCACCGGTCATGCTGGTTTGCGCCGACAACGGCGCGGCGGCGGCGAGCAGGAGTGCGACCGACGAGGTCGCGATCAACATTCTCATCTGTCAAATCCTTTTGCTATGGCGACGATGTCGAGATGGTGCAGCCGTTGACTGTGACGGTGCTCGCGCTGGTCGAACCGGGGCCGCCGGCCGTCGAGGACGAACTCGACACGTTGCCGCCACCGGCCTGGACGTGCACCGACGATCCGCCGGCCGAGCTCGAGCTCGAGAGCGAGCCGCTCGATGAGGTCGAGCCGGTTGTGCCCGAACCCGATGACCCCAGCGCGGTGATGCTGCCGTCGGGATGTTTTTCCACCGTGACCCGGCAGGTCTCGCCGGATGCGGTCTTGCCGGTTTTCTGCATGGTTTCCCCCACAGCGGCGCTGCTTATCAAAGTCAAAACTGCGATCGCAACGATTGGTCTGTTCATGCCAGTCCTCCTCAGGAAGGACGAAGGAGCGGCATTGCTGCCGCTCCGCCGGCCGGGATGTCAGTCCTTGTCCTTCTTCATCTCGTCCTTGTGGTGGCCTTTGCCCTTTTCCATGCCCATGTCGCTGGAATGTCCCGCGGAGGAGCCGGCCGCTCCCACGGTCGAGCCGCTCTTGCCGCCGCCGGCCGAGGAGCCGCCGGTGTCGACTGTCGATGCCGAGTTGGATCCGGAGCCTGCCGCAGAGCCGCCGGTGCCGACGCTGGACGAGCTCTTGCCGCCGCCGGCCGACGAACCGCCGGTGCCGAGCGTCGAGGCCGAGCCTGAGCCGCTGCCCGAACCCGCGGCAGAGCCGCCAGTGCCGATCGACGAACTGCTGGTGCCGCCGCCCGCCGACGAGCCGCCGGTGCCAAGCGTCGAAGCCGAACCCGAGCCGCTGCCCGAACCCGCCGATGAACCGCCGGTGCCGACGGTCGAGTTGCTGGTGCCGCCGCCGGCTGACGAGCCACCCGTGCCGACCGTCGAGCTGGACTGCGCCATCGCGAGCGCCGTACCGGCCAGCAGCGCGGCTGCGGCCACAGACAATTTCAGAATCCTCATCGCTGTCTCCTCCAATGATCAAATTGCCAA
Source organism: Bradyrhizobium sp. 4 (assembly GCF_023100905.1). NCBI lineage: Bacteria > Pseudomonadati > Pseudomonadota > Alphaproteobacteria > Hyphomicrobiales > Nitrobacteraceae > Bradyrhizobium > Bradyrhizobium sp. 4. The sequence continues at coordinate 5,882,810 of NZ_CP064686.1, read as the reverse complement.
AACAGGCTCGGGATAAAGTGGCAAGGTGAGGAAACGTTCCTTGGATGGGGTACGGTGACGTGGAAAATGCGCGCGTATAATCGCTTCCAGGTTCCAGCGGCGCAGCGCGGCGCGCCGATGTCGAGCGGGAACAGCGAAGCTCGACGATCTGAAGACAACAAACGCTAGTCCGACGACAATCCCGTCCTGCGCCGCAGGTCCGTGATCGCGCGCAGAAAGCTGTCGGCCGGCGTCGTCTCCGGATCGATCAGGCGGTGCAGGCGAAAGCCGTCTTCCAGCGCCAGCACGACGGAGGCCATCCATGGCGGGTTCAGCGTGTGGCCCTTCGCGCTGCTCTTCAGCGTGGCCTCGACGATGTCGGCGACCAGCTTGCGCCGTGCGCGCAAGCGTTTTGCAAGCTCCGGTCGGCGCTTCTCGGCGCGCGCGACAAACAGGATCATCTCCATGTGGAGCAGCGGCGAGCGGCCGAGTGGATCCTGCCTTGTGCGATCCATGGCCTTCAGCGCCGCGATGAAGTCGTCGAGGTTGTCGTGCTGCGCGAGGATGTCCATGTTGCGCCGGATCGACTGCGCGACATGGTCCTCGAGCATGGCGATGATCAGCTCGTCCTTGCTCTTGAAGTTGGAATAGAACGCTCCCCGGCTGAATCCGGCCGCCGCCGCGATCGCCTCGATGCTGGCGCCGCCGATGCCGTCCTCTTCGAACACGCGCGCGGCCGCCTCGAACAGCCTGTCGCGCGTGTCGTCCCTGGTCGGCCTGGTTCTCACCCTTGACATCGGAGCAGGTTAGGGCAGAATGCAACTCGATACAACAATGTATCGAGTTGATAATTCAGGGATGGTTACGCTGCGCAAGAGGGGCTGCCCGGCGTATGCGATTCATGCGGCAACCGACATGAGGTCACCATGAACGAGCACGTGCAGGGCGCCGGTGGTCCGCTGTTCAATCCGCTGTCGCCGGACTTCATCCGCGATCCCTATCCGCATTATGACCGGCTGCGCGCGATCTATCCGATTCACGTGACGCCGTTCGGCCAGTTCGTCACGAGCCGCCATGCCGATGTCGGCCTCGTGATGCGCGACAAGCGTTTCGGCAAGGATTTCGTCGAGCGCTCCAAGCGTCGCTATAGCGAGAAGATCATGGAGGAGCCGGTCTTTCGCAGCATGAGCCACTGGATGCTGCAGGCCGATCCGCCCGACCACAGCCGCCTGCGCGGCCTCGTCGTGAAGGCCTTCACCGCCCGCCGCGTCGAGGACATGCGGCCGCGGATCCAGGAGATCGTCGACCAGACCATCGATGCCGTGATCGACCGCGGCCATATGGACCTGATCGAGGATTTCGCCTTCCGCCTGCCTGTCACCATCATCTGCGACATGCTCGGCATCCCCGAGGACCATCGCGAGACTTTCTATAACAGCTCGCGCGACGGCGGACGGCTGCTCGACCCCGTGCCGCTCTCGCCGGAGGAGATCGCCAAGGGCAACGCCGGCAACATGATGGCGCAGATGTATTTCCAGCAGCTGTTCGAGCTACGTCGCAAAAATCCCGGCGACGATCTCATCACTCAGCTGGTGCAGGCCGAGGAAGACGGCAACAAGCTCAGCAACGAGGAGCTGACCGCCAACATCATCCTGTTGTTCGGCGCCGGCCACGAGACCACGGTCAATCTGATCGGCAATGGCCTGCTGGCGCTGCATCGCAATCCGGACCAGCTCGCGCTGTTGAAGGCGCGGCCCGAGCTGATGGTGGGTGCGATCGAGGAATTCTTGCGCTACGATTCCTCGGTCCAGATGACCGGGCGGGTCGCGCTGGAGGATATCGACGATCTCGGCGGCGCGAAGATCCCCAAGGGCGAGACCGTGCTCTGCCTGCTGGGCTCGGCCAACCGTGACCCGGCGGTCTATCCTGACCGCCCCGACCGGCTCGACGTCACCCGCCAGAATGTGAGGCCGCTGTCGTTCGGCGGCGGCATCCATTTCTGCCTGGGGGCCCAATTGGCGCGCCTCGAGGCCGAGATCGCCATCGCCACGCTGTTGCGGCGGCTGCCCGACCTGCGCATCGACGACGTCGAAAACCCGGAATGGCGGCCGACCTTCGTGCTGCGCGGCCTGAAGCGGCTGCCCGCGAGCTGGTGATAGCCGCCCGCGTTAACCTCCGCGCGCAACAGTCGCTGTGACTTCGCCACACTTCCCCCTATATAAGGGGCTGTTCCGGTACGTCTGAGGCCCTGCGGCTCAGGCAAGGCCCGCATCCGGTTTGGCCGAGGGGAGACCCGTGCAGACGACGCTGCTCGGATTGGCGATTGCCTTTATCTTAGCGCTGCTGGCCGCTCTGATCGGGCCTTACTTCGTCGACTGGAACCAGTTCAGGCCCCAGTTCGAAGCGGAGGCCAGCAGGATCATCGGCGTGCCGGTGCGGGTGGCGGGCGAGCTCGACGCGCGGCTGTTGCCGGCGCCGACGCTGCGGCTGCGCGGGGTCACCTTCGGCGGCAACAACGATCTCGGCCGCCTGCGCGCCGACAAGCTCGACGTCGAGTTCAGCCTGAGCTCGCTGATGCGCGGCGAATGGCGTGCCACCGAGCTTTCGGTCAACGGCATGGCGGTCGATCTCGGCCTCGACGCGCGCGGGCGGGTCGATTTGCCGTCCACCGCGAGCGGCAGTTTCAATCTGGCATCGCTGGCGATCGAGCGGCTGAACCTCACCGGCCGCATCGCCCTGCATGATGCCGCCAGCCGTTCGACACTGGAGCTCAACGACATCGCCTTCTCCGGCGACGTGCGCTCGCTGGCCGGCTCGGTCCGGGGCGACGGCAGTTTCACGGCCAGCGGCGTGCGCTATCCGTTCCGCGTCTCCTCCGGCCCGAGCGCCGACGGCAACGCCACGCGCCTCCACCTCAACATCGATCCCGGCGAGCGCGCCATCCTGGCCGATCTCGAAGGCGTGCTCGCCTTCGACAACCGCCTGCCGAAATTCGAGGGCGCGCTGACGCTTGCCGTGCCGGCGCCGAAGAAGCCGGCCGAAGCGGGGCCGATGCCCTGGAAGCTCACGACGAAACTCAAGGCCGATCCGGCCGGCGCCAAGTTCGAGCAGGTCGATGCCAGCTTCGGGGCCGAAGACTCCGCGCTGAAGCTCGGCGGCGTCGGCGATATCAGGTTCGGAGCGTCGCCGCTGCTGCGCGCGGTGCTGTCGGCGCGCCAGGTCGATGCCGACAAGCTGACGGTCAAGAACGATGCCGAGCCGCAGCGCATCCTGCCGGCGCTGCGTGCTGGCCTCGCCGCAATCCCGCAGGCGCCGATCCCGGCACAGATCGAGTTCAACTCCGACCAGATCATGCTCGGCGGCCGTCCGCTCCAGAACATCACGGCCGAGCTTGCGACCGACGGACGATCCTGGACCTTCCAGCGGCTGGATCTGCGCGCGCCGGGCCAGACGCAGCTCTCGCTCAACGGCGCGACGCCCGGCGCCGACAGTTTCAGCGGCCGTCTCAGCGTCGATTCCTCCGATCCCGATACGCTGGTGGCCTGGCTCCAGGGCCGCAGCGAGGTCAACCGCCGCAGCACGCGGCCGCTGCGCCTTGCCGGCGACGTGACCATCGCCGCCAACCATTTCGCCATCGACAGGCTGAAGGCCGAAATCGAGGGCGGCGCGGTCGAAGGCCGCGTCGCTTTCGTCCAGACCGGCGCCAGCAAGGGCTCGCGGATCGACGCGGAGCTCAAGGCCGACCGCCTCGACCTCGATGCCGCCGCAGGTTTTGTGCGGGCGCTTTCGGGGCCGCAGGGCGAATGGCCGGAGGAAGCGAAGCTGTCGCTCGATATCGGCCGCGCGATATCGGCGGGCCAAGAGCTGCGGCCGTTCACCGCGAAACTCGGCTACGGCCCGGCATCGCTCTCGCTGGAGCAGTTGCGGTTCGGCCAGGCCAGTGGCGTGACCACGGAAGCGAGCGGCAGCTTCGACCGCGCCAAGGCAACGGGCAAGCTCGCGCTGAAATCCTCCGCCAATTCGCTGCGCGATCTCACCGCGCTGCTCGAGCCGTTTGCGCCGTCGGTGCGCGCGCGCTTCGACGCCATCCCGTCGCTGCCAGGTGCGACCCGCCTCAAGCTCGACCTCAGCCTCGACAAGAACACCGAGCACGCCGATCGCAACGACGCGCGCGCGGTAATCGAGCTCGACTCGCCGCAGCTCAAGGCCAGCGCGACGCTGGCCGCGCAGACGCCGGTAGCCGCCGTCAACGGCATCGACATCGAGCGCTTGCGCGACAGCGACTTCACGCTGGATTCGAAAGTCTCGACACCACAGGGAAGTGCGCTGCTGGCGTTGCTCGGGCTCGATCGCGTGGTCGCCGCAGGCGAGGGCGCTTCGCAGTTCGAAGGCCGCTTGAGCGGCGCGTGGCGTCATCAGCTGCAATTGAATGCAAAGCTCAGCGGCGGCGGGCTGGATGCGGACGCACAAGGCACCGTCGAATTGTCGGAGCCGAAAGGCAGCGTGAATTTACGCGTGCGCAACGCCAATCTGGCCCCGCTGTTCGGGACCAGCCCGGCCGATAAATCCGTGCAGAGCGTCAATCTGTCCTCGCGCGTCAGCCTTTCCGGCAACCGCCTGACCTTCAACGATCTCGACAGCACCTTGGCGGGCTCGCATCTGCGCGGTCATCTGGCGGTGACGCTCGATCAGGAGAAGACCGTCGACGGCGAAGTCGGCCTCGATTCGCTCGACCTCGTGCCGGCGCTCGCGATGGCCATCGGCGCGGCCGGACACGATGCCAATGCGCCGTTGAGTGCCGGGCTTCTCGGCGGCTGGCGCGGCCGCGTCGCCTTCCAGGCCTTGCACGGCACGTTGCCCGGCGGCATCGAGCTGCGCCCCTTCGGCGGTACGGTCCGGAGCGACGGTCAGTCGCTCGCGCTCGACGCAATGAAGGGCGGCCTCGGCGGCGGCGAGCTGTCGGTAAGCCTCGATGCGCGCAATGGCGCCAATGGTCTGACGCTCAACGCGCGTATCGAGCTCGGCAATGTCGACGCGGCGGCGCTGCGCTATCGCGACCTCGCGCTGCCGAAGGGACGTGCCTCGGCGCAGATGGCGCTGACCAGCCAGGGCCGCAGCGTCGCGGCCCTCACCGGCGCGCTCGCCGGCAACGGTACGGTTACGCTTGATTCCGCTGAAATCTCCGGCCTCAATCCGCGCGCCTTCGAGATCGCCATCCGCGCCAGCGACGGCGGCCAGGTCGCCGACGACAACCGGCTGCGCCAGCTGGTCGAGCCCGCGCTGTCGGCGGGGCCGATTGCAGTGGCCTCGGCGCAGATCCCGTTCACGATCCGCGACGGGCGGCTGCGCGTCGGCGCAACGTCGTTGGAGGCGAAGAACGCGCGCGCCATCGTCTCCGGCGGCTACGACATTCCCGCCGACCAGGCCGACATCCGCGCCAGCCTGACGCCGATCATGACCGGGCTCTCCGGCGCACCGCCGGAGATCCAGCTGTTCGCGGCGGGTCCCCCCGACAGGCTCAATCGCACCGTCGATCTGGCGCCGCTGTCCTCGTGGCTCGCGGTGCGCACGATCGATCGCGAGACGCGCCGGCTGGATGCCATCGAGCGCGGCGAGCCGCCGCCGGCGACCGCCGCGCTGCCGACCCTGGTGTCGCCCGAACCGACGCTGGAGCCGTCGCTGCCGGATGTGCCGATGCCCGGCCGCGATCCGCGCCGCGCGCCGCCGCCGAAGCCCAAGGCCGACATCAGGGTCGCGCCGACCCCGAAGGCGCCGCAGGCCGCTCCCGCAGCGCCAAGCCCGCCACTTACAAGCCCTCAACTCACAAGCCCGCCGCTTGCGAGCCACCAGATCGCGCCGCTGCCTCCGCCGATCGACGTGAGGCCGGCCCCCGGCCCACCGCCCGCAAAGCCCAAGCCAAAGCCGCCGCTGGTGCTGACGCCACAGAATCCGTAGGCGACAGTCCGTCATGCCCGGGGCTTGTCCCGGCCATGACGCCGCAGAGGCATCAGTGCCCCAAGCCTTTTCAGCTAGCGGGAGAGGGGCGCAGCTTCCTCGCGACGCACCGGTAAACCCATTCCCTCGCTTTTTAACGAATTTTGCTCGGCAAAACTGATCTGCCGACTTTACCGGATTCTCGCGTTTGTTCCCTAGTCTCTATTCCCAGAGGAACTCGGCGTCCTGCCCGCACAAGCAGGATGGCTAGCCAAGAACTGGGGTCATCGGGATGAACGGCGCGACAACACTTCTGCAGGATCTGGACGACGCGATCGCACGCGGCACCGACGAAAGCCGGACCAAGGCGTTGTGGCACGCGACCGACATTCTGATCACCGGCCGCTACAGCGACGACGAGATCAGCACGTTCGGCGAAGTCATCGGCCGGCTCGCCGACGAGATTGAGGTCGCCGCACGGGTGCAGCTCTCCGAGGTCATGGCAGCCTGCGATCACGCACCGCTCAATGTCATTGCGCAACTCGCGACCGCCGACGAAATCGAGGTCGCCGGTCCCGTGCTGCGCGACTCCAATCGTATCGACGAGAAGCTGCTGGTCGAGAGCGCCATGACCAAAAGCCAGTCGCATCTGCTCGCGATCGCCCAGCGCAAGTCGATCGGCGAGGCCGTCACCGACGTGCTGGTCAAGCGCGGCGACCAGGAGGTCGTGACGTCGGTTGCCCGGAACGAGGGCGCGCGCTTCTCCGGCTCGGGCCTTCTGCACATGGTCCGCCGCGCCGAGGGAGACTCGATTCTTGCCGAGCAGCTTGGCCTGCGCAAGGACGTGCCGCGTCACATCTTCCAGCAGCTGATCTCGAAGGCATCGGAGGACGTCCGCCGCCGGCTCGAGCACGAGCGCCCGGAAATGATGGCACAGATCCAGAGCTCGGTAAGCGACGTCACCGGCGATCTGCACTCCAAGTTCGGCCCGTCCTCGCGCAGCTATTTCGTCGCCAAGCGCGTGGTGACGACGCAGTACCGGCAGGGCAATCTCAACCAGGACTCGATCTCGAACTATGCGCGCCAGCACCGTTTCGACGAGGTGCAGATCGGCCTGTCGCTGTTGTCGTCGCTGCCGGTCGACGTGATCGAGCGTGCGATGATGGACCGCAATCGCGAGATGATCCTGGTGCTGTGCAAGGCGCTCGATTTCTCCTGGGACACCACCATGTCGCTGCTGTTCCTCGGCGCCAAGGATCACCTGATCACGGCGCGCGAGCTCCACGACAACGAGCGCGATTTCGGCAAGCTCAAGATCGAGACCTCGCGCAGCGTCTTGAAGTTCTACCAGTCGCGCAAGACCGGCTCCGATCCCGTCACGGGTCGTCAGCCCGAGCTGCAGGTGCACTGAGCGGTACACCGAACAGGTACACCGAGCATCATCCGGGAATTGACAGGGAGTATTTTCAATGTTGCCTCAATTCGGCACCGCCGTTCGCAAGACCAAAAGCCTCACCGCCGATGTCGGCGGAGCGGCCGACCAGGCCGCGGTCGATGCCGCCTGGCTCGTGCTGGAAGCCGCCAACGACCTCGGCGACCATGCCGCTATCGAAGCCTGCCGCCGCGTCATCGACGCCGAGCTGAACGGCACGGCCGCCGGCAGCGCGGATGTCGATCTCGTGCTGGGGTATTTCAGGTAGCAGTCGTGCCCGGCCGAGGATTGTCGGGCACCGTGAGCGGCTGTGAGTTCTACTTGCCGCGATATCGAAGGGTCTCGACGAGCAGCGAGAATGCCGGTGAAGGTTGGCGCCGACTGGGATAATAAAGGTGGTAACCCGAGAACGGCGGACACCAATCCGACAGCACCCTGATCAGCCGGCCCTGCGAGATGTATGGCTGCACGTGCCCTTCGGTGAGGTAGGCAAGTCCGAAGCCTTTGAGCGCGCCCTCCAGCAGAAGCCCTGCGCTGTTGAACACGAGCTGTCCTTCCACGCGCACGTTGAGCTCCCGACCGTTCTTCTCGAACTCCCAGGCGTAGAGGCTGCCGCCGTGAGTCGGTAGGCGCAGATTCAGGCAATTGTGCCCAGTTAGATCCTGAGGCGTCCTGGGTCGCTTGCGTTCAGCGAAGTAGGACGGCGATCCAACGACGGCCATTCGAAGATCGGGGCTTATTCGCACAGCGATCATGTCCTTGGCGACGAGCTCGCCCGGACGAATTCCCGCGTCGACCTGCTGCGCCACGATGTTGGTGAGCCCGTAGTCGATGATCACTTCGGCGTGGATGTCTGGATACTGGGGAAGAATCTTCCCCAGCGCCGGCAGCAGGATCTCGGCGGCGGCGTACTCCGTCGCGGTCAGCCGTACGGTTCCCGCGGGCTTTTCCCGGAGTTCGCTCAAGGCGGCGAGATCAGCATCCATCTCCGTGAATTTGGGCCCGAGGCTCAGGAACAGCCGTTCTCCGGCTTGGGTTGGCGTGACACTCCGGGTCGTTCGGTTGAGAAGACGGACGCCCAGGCGCTCCTCCAACTTTCGGACGATCTGGCTCAGCGCCGATTGCGTCATACCAAGCTTGGCTGCGGCACGCGTGAAGTTGCGCTCCCTCGCCACGGCGAGGAAGGCCAGGATATCGCTGGCGTCATCCCGGTTCATTGATAAGCCTGTCTTATGACTGCATTCGAATTTTATCACCTAATCGGACCGGGGCGGAAGCCTTACTTTCTCATCAACATGAGGGGCCACTTGATCTCGTCATCGCCCAAGGGCTCACCAGCCCGCGATCGGATTGGTCGCAGCCGGGCGCGATCGGCGTCCGAACTCTGCCCAGCACTCGTCGCCTTGTAGCTGATGGCGCACCGGCAAATCTGGAAGGATCCACGCGATGAGAATGCTCGCAGCGGCCTTGTTTTCATTCTGCCTGTTTGCTGACGGCCCGGTCGCGGCGAAAGACGCATCCAGCGACGGAGCAAAGACCATATCAAAGCCGGAAGACATCCGTGCGGTCGCGCCAGCCCTCGAAGGCTACGCGCAAAAATTTGTCGATGGCGATCTGTGGAAGCGACCGGGTCTCTCGCCTCGGGACCGCAGCATCGTCACCGTCGCAGCTCTCATCGCACGTGGTCAGACGGTGGAGCTGCCATACTATCTGGGTCTCTCGCTGGAGAATGGCGTGAAGCCGTCGGAAATATCGGAGATCATTACGCATCTGGCCTTCTACACCGGCTGGGCCAACGCGATTGATGCGATCCCGGCTGCGAAGCAAGTGTTCGAGAGCCGCAACATCGGCGCCGATCAGCTCCCGCCCGCGATGGGACCGCAGCTGCCGCTCGACGAAGCGGCGGAGAAGCAGCGGGCAACGCGCGTCGGAGAGCAGTTCGGGCAGATCACGCCGAGCCTTGTCCAGTATACGACCGACGTGCTGTTCCGCGATCTCTGGCTCAGGCCGGCGCTGGCTCCGCGCGACCGCAGCCTGGTGACCGTGAGCGCGCTGATTGCCACGGGTCAGGTTGCGCAGATCACCTATCATCTGAACCGCGCAATGGACAACGGGCTGACGCGGGAGGAAGCCGGCGAGGTGCTCGGCCATCTCGCCTTCTACGCCGGATGGCCCAATGCTTTCTCCGCGGCACCTGTCGTCAAGGACGTCATCGAGAAGCGACCCCGCTGAAAGAACGAAAATGCCTCGGTCGACAATCCCGCTCGCGATCCTCCACGAGCGGAGACATGCCATGGTGACACGCAGAGACATACTCGTTGGCGGAAGCGCCTCCGCCCTCGTCGGAATTCGACTGGCCCCGGCGCGCGCGTCCGAAGCACTGAAGGAGACTGCAATGGACATCGACATCAAGAGAAACGGATCTCGCCCTTCCCAGAAGGGCCCTGAAGACTGGTTCACCGGGACGGTGCGCATTGACCCGTTGTTCGCGGCTCCCGAGCCTGCACGCGTGAGCGGCGCCCAGGTCACTTTCGAACCTGGCGCACGCACGGCCTGGCACACGCATCCGCTTGGGCAGACGCTGATCGTGACAGCAGGGCTCGGCTGGGTGCAGCGGGAAGGCGGTCCTGTCCAGGAGATCAGGCCCGGCGACGTCATCTGGTTTCCTCCAGGGTTGAAGCACTGGCACGGCGCGTCGGCCACCACAGCCATGACGCACATTGCCATCCAGGAATCGCAGGACGGCCGAGCGGTCGACTGGATGGAGAAGGTCGGCCACGAGCAGTACCGAATGTGAAGACACTTCATCGGGCGCATCATCTGACCCGGGCGAGCGCGCCCAGTCGATCGGAAGAGGTTTCATGAGCGTACAACTCGCCCCAAAAAACGAGACGCTGTCGCCCGGTCCGGCATGGAGCGCGGTCTTTGCGCTGACCCTCTGCGTCGGGACATTGATTGCGTCCGAGTTCATGCCAGTCAGCCTGCTGACCCCCATCGGGACCGGTCTCCACATGACCGAGGGGCAGGCGGGCCAGGCCATCGCAGTCTCCGGACTGTTCGCCGTCTTCGCCAGCCTTGCGATCTCCTCGGTGACGCGGGGCATTGATCGGCGCAGTCTTCTGCTGGGCCTCACCTCGCTGATGATCGTTTCGGGGCTGATGGTGGCGCTGGCGCCGAACGCGCTGGTGTTCATGGTAGGGCGCGCGCTGATCGGGGTCGTCATCGGTGGGTTCTGGTCGATGTCGGCGGCCACCGTGATGCGCCTTGTGCCGGAGCAGCAGGTCGCGGCCGCCCTTAGCCTCCTCAATGGTGGCAACGCGCTGGCGACAACGATCGCCGCGCCGGTCGGGAGCTTTCTAGGTCAGTTCATCGGCTGGCGAGGCGCCTTCTTCTGCGTCGTCCCGCTCGCGATCATCACCCTGGTCTGGCAATACGCGACATTGCCCTCGATGCCTTCGGAGCGCGACGCCGCAGGGAACGTATTCGGGTTGCTCCGCCGGCGGTCTGTCGGCATTGGGATGCTCTCGGTCGCTCTCCTGTTCATGGGCCAGTTCGCGCTTTTCACCTATTTGCGGCCATTTCTGGAGACCGTGACGCGCGTAGACGTCTCCACGCTCTCGGCCATCCTGCTCGTGCTCGGAGTCGCGGGCCTGCTGGGGACCTACCTCATCAGCTTCCTTCTGAGGCGGAGCCTGCAAGCACTTCTGATCGGGATGCCGCTTGCGATGGCGGCCCTTGCCCTCGGCTTGATCGCCTTCGGAAGTTCAACCATCGTTGTCACCGTGCTGCTGGCCGGTTGGGGCCTCATCGGCACGGCCGCGCCGGTCGCCTGGTGGACCTGGATGAGCAGGGCGCTGCCTGAGGATGCGGAGGCGGGCGGCGGGCTGATGGTCGCGGTGATCCAACTCGCCATCACGGCGGGCGCCTCCCTCGGAGGATTCTTGTACGACAGCAGTGGATACCGGAGCGCCTTCATTGCCGCCGCCATCCTGCTCTGCGGCTCCGGACTTCTAGCTTTTGGGGTCAGCACGGTGCGAGATCGGGAGAAGGAACGACGGGCCGCCTGAACGCATCGCACGCATCCGTGATCTCCGAAACCTGCCGACGCGGGTAACGACCGAAGCTCCCCTTCGTACAGCCTTCAGCGAGCGTAGTCTCGCAGAGCTGATGGATGTGAAACCGGGGAGACATGGTCGGATGAAAGAGTTCAACGTCGCTGAGGTCGGGGGTGGTTCCTATCGTCCTCTTGCCATTCTGCGCTGGGTCATGGTGATCATATTCGTATCGTTTGGCATGCAGAAATTCACGCCGCAGTCCGCCCAGGGGATCGCCCAGTTCATCAGCAATAGCCCGTTCATCTCCTGGCTGTCGGTGTTCGGCCTGAGGGGAGAGGCCTATGTCCTCGGCGTCGCTGAATTCGTGATTGCGGCGCTGCTCGCGGCAGGCAGCTTCAGCCCGGTCTCGTCCGCGCTCGGTTCATTCATGGGCATGGTGACCTTTGCGATCACCTGGTCGTTCTTCTTCACGACGCCCGGCGTCGTCAAATGGAGCCTTTCATCCGATCCGATGGCGTGGAATCTGACCGGCGAATTTCTGTTCAAGGACATCGTCCTGCTCTGCGTTTGCGCGGTGTTGTTTCTGGCCTCGCTGCCGCAATCGGTTGTTCGCCTGCGCACCGAATGATCGTCAGGCCGTCTCTCAGCGACGAATCCGGTAGAGAACGCCGTTCTCGCCGTGACGGAACGTGCTTCGCTCGAGGAGATAGTTGGACTTCTCCAGAACGCGGCGCGATGCGCCATTGCCGACATAGACCAGGCCGATGAGGGACGGCAGCTCGTGGTGTAACAGTCCGATATCGGTCAGCGCGGTCGCGGTCTCGCTTGCAAGGCCGCGGCCCCAGCATTCGCGCTTGAACGCGTAGGCAATCTCGATCTCGTCGATATCGTCCACCAGGATGTGCCGGATGCCCGCTCGCCCGGCGAATGCCCCGTCTTTCGTTCGCAGCACCCACAGCCCGAAGCCATACTGGTCCCAATGGGAGATATTTGCGTCCAGATAGGTCTTCGTCCTCTCCGCCGGGCGGACGCCGCCGAGATAGCGCGAAACGTCCGCATCGAGATGCAATGCGACGAGGTCGGCGAGATGATTTTCGTTCAGCCTCTCGGCCGTCAGGTTCTCGGTGCTGAAATGATCCATGGACCCGGATAGCCGCTTTCGGAGCAGGTCAGGATGACGCGCCTTCGCCGCCCCTCATGATTTCTAACACATCCTAACGGGCAATTTCGGCGGCATCCGGTCAATGTCTCCATGGAAAAGCGGCGGAATTTCCAAACAAGCACGAAGGTCGACGGAGATTGCATGACGTCCAAAACGCAAATCGAATCACTGCAACGGTCCGCAAGCGTCTCGCGCCGCGGTTTCGTGGGAGGCCTGTCGGCGGGCGTTCTGGGGGCGGTTGCGACCGAAGCGGCGGCGGCGCAAACCCTGGCCGAAATCCCTGATCGCGGGCCCGGCGCCGATCTCGGTGCGCACAGCGAACGATCGCGCTTCGTCAAGATCGATCGCATTCCCGAGGCAACACCAGGCAAGCGCAACGTCGACCCCAGTGATGCCATCAACTCCAAGACGCCGCATCAGAAGCTGGTGGGCAACATCACGCCAACCGATCTGCATTACGAGCGCAGCCATTCCGGGGTGCCGGACATCGATCCCGCGCAGCACCGTCTGCTCATCCATGGCCTGGTTCAGAAGCCGCTGGTGTTCAGCGTCGACGATCTCAAGCGGATGCCGTCCGTCACGCGCGTGGTCTTCATCGAATGCACCGGAAACGGATGGGAAAACTGGAAGAAGGCAGACCCTGACCTGACGGTGCAGAACACGCACGGCCTCGTCAGCACCAATGAGTGGACTGGCGTTCCGCTGAAGTTCCTCATTGGTCTCGCGGGCAAGGAGAAGAACTCGAACTGGATGCTCGCGGAGGGAGGCGACGGCGCGGGCGTCGACCGCAGCATTCCGTTGACCGACGAAATCGTGAACGAGGCCTTTGTCGCCTACGGTCAGAACGGCGAACCACTGCGCCCCGCGCACGGGTTTCCAATGCGACTGGTGATGCCGGGTTTCGAGGGCAACCTCAACATCAAATGGCTGCGCCGTCTCAAGTTCGGCGCTGAGCCCTGGATGACCCGCTGGGAGACGGCGCGCTACACGCAGCTGCTCGCCAACGGCAAGGCCCGCCAGTTCCGGCTGAGGATGGAAACCAACTCCGTCATCACACAACCCTCGGGCACCATGCAGATCCAGCCCGGCTACAACATTATCTCCGGTCTGGCCTGGAGCGGACATGGCAAGATCGCCAAGGTCGAGATATCGACCGACGGCGCGAAAAGTTGGAAACAGGCGCAGCTGAATCAGCCGGTGCTGTCCAAGGCCCAGGTTCGATTCCAGATGGACTGGGTCTGGGACGGCAAGCCGACAAGGATCGTGAGCCGCGCGACCGATGAGCAAGGCAACGTTCAGCCGGACCGGCAATCCTTCATCGCCGCGATGGGGAGCAATGCGCTGTTCCACTACAACGCGCAGCAGACCTGGAGCATCGACGAGGCCGGGAGGGTCCGCAATGTCCTCGCATGACAATGGGCTTGTCGCAGCCGCTCTCGCGCTCGGCCTGCTCGCGGCGCCCGCATTTGCATTCGATTTAGGCCGTCCCGCGACTCCGGAGGAGATCAAGCTGTGGGACATCGACGTCACACCCGATGGCAAGGGGCTGCCTGTCGGCAGCGGCACGGCTGCGCAGGGTAAGCAGGTCTTCGCCGACAATTGCGCGGCCTGTCATGGCGACAACGGCCAGGGCGGGATCAAGGATCGTCTTGCCGGTGGGCAGGGCACACTCGCCTCCAGCGCGCCGATCAAGACCGTCGGCAGCTTCTGGCCCTATGCGACGACCTTGTACGACTACATCCACCGCGCGATGCCATATCCCACGCCGGGTTCGCTCAGCACCGACGACACGTATGCCGTCACCGCCTACATCCTGAGTCTGAATGGCATCGTTCCCTCCGACGGCAAGGTTGATAAGGACAGCTTGCCGAAGATCAAGATGCCCAACCGCGACGGCTTCATTCCGGACCCGGAATTCGATCCGGCAAAACTATTCCGCAAGAAATGAGCGTGTGATCATGAGGGTTTCGGCGCTGCTCAAGATCCTCGCTTTGGTTGCTGTGACATGTTTATGGGAGACCCAAGCCATGGCCGTCGACGGACTGATCACGATCAGGAGCAGTTTCGGGCCTGAAGAGACGATGAAGCGGCTGGAAGAGGAAGTGATGGTCAAGGGCCTCACAATATTCGCCCATGTCGATCATGCCGCGGGCGCCGCCGCTGCCGGCCTGCCGTTGCGCCCGACCAATCTCATCCTCTTCGGGAACGCAAGGGGTGGTACGCCATTGATGCAGCAGTCGCAGACCAGCGGCATCGATCTGCCGCTGAAGGCCTTGGTCTGGCAGGACGAGCAAGGTGCGACGTGGCTGTCCTACAACGATCCGGCGTATCTCGCCGGGCGTCACGGCATCGGCGAGCCGGCCAAGGCTGCAATCGTCGCCATGACGGCGGCCCTGCATGCGATTGCGACCAAGGTCACCGCCCCCTAAATTGACGGGACGGCCGTGCGACGCGTGCTCCAGGAGGAGAGATCCATGAACAGCACAGACGGGCAACCGGAATCACCCGCTCCCGGAGACGGCAAGATCGCGAGATGGGCGGTCATAGCGGTGCTGTGCGCTTTCCTCGTCGGTGCCGGCGCGCTCGGCTATCTCGGCTGGTTCAGCACGACGACCGAGGTGCCGGCATCGGGTTATGTCGCACTGGTGCTCGGTGTCGTGTTCTCGCTGGTCGTGGGCATCGGCTTGATGGCGCTGGTGTTCTACAGCAGCCGCAAGGGTT
Organism: Bradyrhizobium sp. 4; assembly: GCF_023100905.1. Classification (NCBI taxonomy): domain Bacteria; kingdom Pseudomonadati; phylum Pseudomonadota; class Alphaproteobacteria; order Hyphomicrobiales; family Nitrobacteraceae; genus Bradyrhizobium; species Bradyrhizobium sp. 4. The sequence goes on along the minus strand of NZ_CP064686.1, from coordinate 5,867,527 downwards.
ACGACGAACCGGCGGTGCTGATCCGGGAGCCAGAGAATGATTCGGACGAAGACGGCGTCAGCGCAGGCTCCGGTCCACCGACCGAGCCCACTGAGCGAGCCCACTGAGCCGGATGCTCGCATCGAGATGCAGTAGAGGTCGGCGAGGTGATCTTCGCGAAGCCTCGGTGCGCTTAGCCTCGCAAGACCGGGCTCAGCTTCCTGAATCTTTCAACCAGGAGGCAATCGTCTGATTAAGGTAATCAGGCACTTCATGCTGAATGAAGTGGCCAACGTCAGGCACGATCTTGACCGTGAGATTGTCGGGATTTTCAATCCATGACTTTTCCAGATCAATCGTGCTTAGCAAAGCGTGGCTCTCCTCGATTCCGTGCAGATGCAAGACCGGGCATTTGATCACGGCACCGGTGAGCTTCTTCATGGTTGGGTCGAAAAGATTGAGCCCAAGCTGGGAAAACGCGTAGTTGGCTTTGTAATAATTCATCATGGACGAGATGGAGGATTTCGCGAAAGCCTCGACGTATCGACTCCTCACCTGTGGATCAACAACCCAGTATGCCAAATCCTGCGCAGTCAAATTGTCGCCTTTGCCTCGAGCGAAGAAGCGTGTGGCGTAGGCGCTGGCCTTGGCCTGCGCGATAGGATGGTTCCAAGGGAGCAATTCCCTCGTGATGGCGCCAGGATGAGGAACGCTGAGGACGACAAGTCTTTCGATCAGGTCCGGATTTTGCCCGGCGAATAGCCACGACAAAGCGGCGCCCCAGTCGTGCCCGATCAGGATGGCCTTGCGACCGTTTCTCTCTGCATTGATCACGGTACGAATGTCATCAAGGAGAACCGGAAACTTATAGTTCTCGACGCCTTTCGGCCGATCGCTCAAATCGTATCCGCGCAGATCGAGAGCGACCACCTGATAATCTGCTGAAAATGCCTGGATCTGATTTCGCCAGGAATACCAAAAGTCGGGAAATCCGTGCACGAACACCATCAGCGGTTTTTGATTGGAGCCCATGGTGACGTAGTGGATATTCGTTCCTGCATTTTCCGCATATCTGTGCAGAAGGTTCGGATCCTTATCGATATCAACCGCAGGCTCGCTCAAAGCGACAGGGATTTTATTGTGCCAGATGGCATCGCTTGAAGTTTCTCCGGAAACGACGCGGCTGGACATCGCAGTGAACATGGCAGCTCCTAAAAGCATCATCGCGCAGGATCTAGAGGCCATCTCGGTGGTCCCGTTCGCTAGAACAATTGCCGAAATCGAAGTTGCTTGAGCTCATTTGAGTATGTCCTGCGCAGCAATCTGTGAGGGTGAAATGTCCGAGACTGCAGCTTCTGGAAGTGAATCTGATAGCGGTGATACGGCGGGCAAATTTACTATGGTGATCGCCATACTATGGCGATCACCATAGCGGTGTCAAGCCAGGCGTGTTATGCTGACGGGATGCCCCGTAAGACCGACGCCCGCGATCGCGCGATTGCCACTGCCGAGCGACTGTTTCGCATCCAAGGCTACACTGCGACGGGATTGAGCCAGATCATCGAAGAAAGCGGCTCGCCTAAAGGATCGTTCTATTTTCATTTTCCGCGCGGTAAGGCACAGCTCGCAGAAGAAGCAATCGATCATTACGTTGCGACTAGAATGGCTGTGTTGCGGGCTATCTCGGCGAATACGACCGGCGATGCCCTGAGTTTTGTTCGCCAGATTTTCGGCGCGTTCGCGGCCGAGATGGTCGCCTCTGATTTCCAGTATGGATGTCTCATGCAGAATCTGGCGAATGAGCTTCCTGCACTCGACGCTGAACTGACCAAACGGGTCGCGCGCGGATTTGCTGATTCAACCGAGATCGTCGCGGAGCATTTCAGAGGGTGCGGTTTCACGTCCGCGCGCGCATCTTCGACCGCTTCCGCATTGGTCGCTGCCGTCGAAGGCGCACGTACGATCGCCCGTCTGCAACGCACAGCGGCTATATTCGACGCGCTGGCGGATGTGAGTGTCCTGGGGTGGGCGGCCCCCGAGGGGAGACCCGAGGTCAGCTCCCGGCGGCGCGGACGGTAGCTGCAACGGCCGACTTCCTTGCCGTTGCAATTGGCATGAAACGATGTTCACCGCGTCGTTCCAGGCGAGCGGCATCGAATGACATTGACGCGGAATAACGGGCAGTGCTTCCTACCATTGCAAGGACGCGCTTTCGTTGGGGGTGACGGTCGTCCAGCGAATGTTCCGACGCGGAGTGGCAATGGATTTCGAGCGCGACATAGCCAAGGTCAGCGGAATCGCTGCGGTCTCGACCATCCTCGACGTGGTCAGCCGGACCACCGGCATGGGGTTTACGGCCGTTGCCCGCGTCACCGAGGACAGGTGGATCACCTGTGCCTCGCGTGACGAACTTGCGTTCGGGCTGAAACCCGGTGACGAGCTCAAGGTCGAAACCACGATCTGCCACGAGATCCGGCAGAGCCGTGAGGCTGTTGTCATCGACAACGTCAGCGAAGATGCCGCGTACTGCACGCATCACACGCCCACGCAATATGGCTTCCAAAGCTACATCTCCGTGCCGATCATCCTTCCCGACGGTTCATTCTTCGGAACTCTTTGCGCGATCGATCCGAAGCCGCGCAAGCTTCGGACCCCGGAAGTCATCGGCATGTTCAAGCTGTTTGCCGAGCTGATCGCGTCTCACCTCGACGCGGCCGAACGCGTCGAACTGATCGAGAACAGGCTCGCGCTGGAACAACGGAATGCCAAGCTGCGCGAGCAGTTCATCGCCGTGCTCGGGCACGACCTCCGAAATCCTCTCGCCTCGATTCAAGGCGGCCTGCGGCTTCTGAACAAGAAGGTCGATGAGGAGGGGCAGAACTGGATCAACCTTCTGCAAGGAAGCGTGGCCCGGATGGCGGGCCTGATCGACAATGTCATGGACTTCGCCCGCACGCGGCTCGGCGCTGGGATGCAGCTCAAGCTGAGAGAGCAGGCACTCGAGCCTGTCATCAAGCAGATCGTCGCGGAGTTCGAGAACGTGCATCCGGATCGGGTCATCGAAACGGTCATCAACGTCTCCGGGACTGTCAGAATCGACGCCGGCCGCATAGGCCAGATGCTGTCCAATCTTCTCGGCAACGCGATTTCCTATGGAGACGCCAACGAGCCGATCAGGGTCCTGGCGCAGGCGACCGGAGCTGGCTTCGACATCAGCGTTGTCAACAAAGGTGCGCCAATTCCGGCGGAAGCGATGCCGCGCCTTTTCACTGCGTTCGACCGCGGCGACGTTCAGCCGAACCAACAAGGGCTTGGACTCGGACTGTACATCGCCCAGGAGATTGCGCGCGCCCATGGCGGGTTGATCGTCGCGTCGTCGATGCGGGATGAAACGGTGTTCACGGTGTCGATCCCGGGAACACAGGCCAGCGGCTGAGGAGGCGCGCCACGCTTCGGTATCCTGCCGTCACCGCGCGTCTCACCAATTCTCCGACAATGCCATCATGCGCCTGTTTTGCCCGACGGTGCAACCGGCCTTGTGCGCCAGGCGTTGGTTCTGACCAGCTGCGGTCAGCTGATTTGAGCACACGCGTAAGCCATTGATTTCACAACCCCCTTCTACTGTGCATGGGGTTGTTTTCGCGCTTTTTGGTTTCGAGACGTGGCTAGCCCGCTCCGAACGCGACCGCGACGTTGTAAGTCAGGAGGCTCGCGGCATAGGCCAGCACCAGCATGTAGAAGAAGGTGACGGCCATCCAGGTCCAGCTTCCGGTCTCGCGCCGGATCACGGCCAGCGTGGATGCGCATTGCGGGGCGAAGATGTACCACGCCAGCATCGACAGCGCGGTCGCGAGCGACCATTTCGTCGCCAGCACCTGGCCGATCTGCTCGGCCGCTTCCTTGCCGCCTTCGATCGCATACACGGTGCCGAGTGCTGCGACCGCGACCTCGCGCGCCGCCATGCCAGGGATCAGCGCGACCGCGATCTGCCAGTTGAAGCCGACGGGGGCGAGCAGCGGCTCGAGCGCCTTGCCGATGATCGCGGCCAGGCTGAAGTCGATCGCCGGTTCGGTGGCGCCCGCGGGCGGCTGCGGGAACGAGGCCAGAAACCAGATCAGCACCATCATCGAGAAGATCGTGGTGCCGGCGCGGTGCAGAAACATCTTGGCCCGCGTATAGACGCCGATCGCGATCGATTTCAGCCGCGGCACCTTGTAGTCCGGCAGCTCCAGCATGAACGGCGCCGGCGCATAGTCGCGCAGCATGAAGAATTTGATGAGGAACGAGACGGCCAGCGCGCTGGCGATGCCGACCGCGTAGAGGCCGAACATCACGAGGCCTTGGAGGTTGATGAAGCCCCAGACGTCCTTGGCCGGAATGAAGGCGGAGATGATCAGCGTGTAGACGGGAATGCGCGCCGAGCAGGTCATCAGCGGCGCGATCAGGATCGTGGTCAGCCGGTCGCGCTTGTTGTCGATCACGCGCGTCGCCATGATTCCGGGGATGGCGCAGGCAAAGCTCGACAGCAGCGGAATGAAGGCGCGGCCGTGCAGGCCGGCGCCGCCCATGATGCGGTCCATGAGGAACGCGGCGCGCGCCATGTAGCCGAAATCTTCCAGCAGCAGGATGAACAGGAAGATGATGATGATCTGCGGCAGGAACACGATGACGCTGCCGACGCCTGAGATCACGCCGTTCTGAAGGAAGCTCTGCAGCAGGCCGGCGGGCAGGGTGGCGTGCACGAACTCGCCGAGGGAGTCGAAGCCCGAGTTGAGCAGCTCCATCAGCGGCTGCGCCCAGGCGAACACCGCCTGGAACATCACGAACAGGATAGCCGCGAGCACGATCAGCCCGCCGACGGGATGCAGCACGATCGCGTCGATGCGCGCCGTCCAGGTGTCGGGCCGGCTGGGAAGGCTGACGCAATCGGCGATGATGCGGTCGGCTTCGCGCTGGGTGGCGCGCAGATCGGCCACGCTGAGCGCCCGCCAATTGTTCTCGCCCGGCTCGGCGGCGAGCTTCGCCGAAATCTCGTCGGTCAGGGACAGCAGGTCGGCCGTGCCGCCCTTGCGCACCGCGATCGAGGTGACCACGGGCACGCCGAGCTCCTTGGCGAGCCGCTCGACGTCGACAGTGATGCCGCGGCGGGTCGCGATGTCGAACATGTTGAGCACAAGGATCGTCGGACGGCCGGTGCGCTTGAGCTCCAGCAGCAGGCGGATGGTCAGGCGCAGATTGGTGGAATCGGCCACGCACAGCACGAGGTCGGGCACGATCTCGCCGGTGGCCTTGCCGAGCACGAAGTCGCGGGTGATCTCCTCGTCCGGGCTGCGACCGCGCAGGGAATAGGTGCCGGGCAGGTCGACCACGGAGACCTGGCGGCCCATGGGCGTGACGAAGAAGCCTTCCTTGCGCTCGACGGTGACGCCGGGATAGTTCGCGACCTTCTGCCGGCTGCCGGTCAGCGCATTGAACAGCGAGGTTTTGCCGCTGTTTGGTGTGCCCACCAGGGCGAGATGAAGTAGGGGCAATTCCATGAAGTTGGGGTCCGGTCGCTTCAGGCGACGATGATGGCCATGGCTTCGCGACGGCGGACCGCGATGGTGATGCTGTCGACCCGCACGGCAATCGGGTCGCGCCCGACCAGCCCCTCGTGCAAGACCTCGACCCGGGCGCCCTCGACGAAGCCGAGCTCGATCAGCCGGCTCTCGAGCTCGATGTCCGAGAGCGCCGAGCCTGCGTCCTTGGGGGAAAGGTGCTGGATGACGCCGGTATAGCCGCGCTGGGCCAGGCCCAGCGGCATCTGCGGACGCGTATCATGGATGTCGGTCATGCCCTGTATTTTCAACGCAGGGCATCGAGGTCAAGCGCGCTCGGTCGCTGAAACTGCACCTTAGAGTGATTTTAAAGTACCAGCTTCGTGACGGAGGCGATTGGCGCCGGGATCGGCGCCAAGATCAGCGTCAAGACGGCTACTGGGCCGGGACCTTTTCCGCCTGGATGGCGGCCATGGCGCGGCTCTTGAAGTAGTCGAGCACGAACAGGCGGATCGCCGAGGACAGATTGCCCTGCTGGCGGTTGCCGTCGATCTCGCCGACCAGCTCGGACAGCGTCATGTTGCGCAGGCCCGAGATCTCCTTCATGCCGTTCCAGAACGCCTCTTCCAGGCTGACGCTGGTCTTGTGGCCGGCGACGACGATCGACCGTTTCACGACGGGCGACTTCATGGCTGCTCCTCGCGATCGATCTGGTGCTGGTCCAGGTGCGCCTTCGCCTGGTCCGCGCGCGTCTCCTCCGCCGACCGCTCCGCCTTCGTGCGGCCGAACTTCGTTCGGTTGGCGTCCGCCTGCTTCGCCGTGGCTTGCCGCTCGGCGCGCTTCCGGAAACGATTCAGGTTGATGACGTTCCCCATGTCGCGTCTCCATCATCCGATCCTCCGTGGGCAGGATGAAACATTCAGAAACTGTGCGCCGCACTGCGCCCAATGAGACTTGATCGCCATTCGCTTGTCCTCGTCAATCGACCCTTGGGCCATCAAACGATGAATTCCGCCCCGTGGGGGCGGAGGGGCTGCGTAACACGCAATCCCGCCGCGACATTGACGGTAATCAAATCCCGTCCTTTAAGCCCTACATTTAATGGAGCTTGGGGCTCCGTATCATTACGGATGGCTATCGGAATTCGGAATTTATCCCGGGCTGGTCATCTTCTCGGGGCGCACCAGGCGGTCGAACTCCTCCGCCGAGACGAAGCCGAGCCGCAGCGCCTCTTCCTTCAGGGTGGTGCCGTTGGCATGCGCCGTCTTGGCCACCTTGGCCGCGTTGTCGTAGCCGATCTTGGGGGCGAGCGCCGTCACCAGCATCAGCGAACGCTGCATCAGCTCCTTGATGCGCTTCTCGTCGGCGCGGATGCCGCTGACGCAATGCTCGGTGAAGGAGCGCGCGGCGTCCGCCATCAGCCGGATCGAGTGCAGCATGTTGTAGGCCAGCACGGGCTTGTAAACGTTGAGCTCGAAATGGCCCTGGCTGCCGGCAACCGTGATCGCGGTGTGATTGCCGAACACCTGGCAGCACACCATGGTCATCGCCTCGCACTGCGTCGGATTGACCTTGCCCGGCATGATCGAGGAGCCCGGCTCGTTCTCCGGCAGCATCAGTTCGCCGAGGCCCGAACGCGGGCCCGATCCGAGCAGGCGAATGTCGTTGGCGATCTTGAACAGGCCTGTCGCGACCGAGTTGATGGCGCCGTGCGCCAGCACATAGGCGTCGTTCGAGGCCAGCGCCTCGAATTTGTTGGCGGCGCTGGTGAAGGGCAGCTTGGTAATCCCGGCAACGTGCTTTGCGAACAGTTTTGCAAAGCGCGGCTTCGAATTGAGGCCGGTGCCGACGGCGGTGCCGCCCTGCGCCAGCGGATAGAGCTCCTTCACCGCGACCTTGAGCCGGGCGATGCCGCTTTCGACCTGTGCGGCATAGCCGGAAAATTCCTGGCCGAGCGTCAGCGGCGTCGCGTCCTGGGTGTGGGTGCGGCCGATCTTGACGATCTTTGCGAACTCCTTCTCCTTCTTGCGCAGCGCGCGCAGCAATTCGCCGAGGGCAGGGACGAGATCGGCGGTGATGCGGCTTGCCGCCGCGATATGCATCGCGGTCGGGAACGAGTCGTTCGACGACTGGCTCATGTTGACGTGATCGTTGGGATGCACCGGCTTCTTGGCACCGAGCTCGCCGCCCAGGAGCTCATTGGCGCGATTGGCGATGACCTCGTTGAGATTCATGTTGCTCTGCGTGCCCGAGCCGGTCTGCCACACCACCAGCGGGAAATGATCGTCCAGCTTGCCCTCGATCACCTCGCGCGCGGCGCGGATGATGGCATTGGCGCGGCGCTGGTCGAGCAGGCCGAGCTCCTGGTTGGATTGCGCCGCGGCGAGCTTGACGATGCCGAGCGCATGCACGAGCGAGATCGGCATGCGATCGATGCCGATGCGAAAATTCTGGCGTGAGCGTTCGGTCTGCGCCCCCCAATAGCGATCGGCGAGGACCTCGATCGGGCCGAAGCTGTCGGTCTCGGTGCGGGTCGCGGGGCGCGAGGAGCCGTCGGTCTTCGCGCGGGAGGTCTTCGAGCTGGAGGTTTTCGCCATGAGCACATCCATTCCGCCGCACGAAATGCCGCGCGGCCTCATCATGTGCCTCTATATAGGGAGTTTGGCCGCCTGCGACGGGCTCCAGCCCAATCTAGATCATTTCTTGCGGAAACGATCCAATCGCACGACTTCGGCGCCGCCCTGGTTCGGAGCCGCCGGCTCCTCAGTTCCTTCTGCAGGTTCAGTGGCGGGGGGCACCGCGACCGCGGACGGGGCGGGAGTGGCCGGCAATGTCTCGGCCGAGACGTCGGCGACATCGGAGGTGTCGAACTGGAGGCCGAATTTCACGGACGGATCGAGGAAGCTCTTGATGGCGCTGAACGGCACGATCAGCCGCTCCGGAATGCCGCCAAAGGACAGGCCGACCTCGAAGCGGTCCTCGAGCACGGTCAGATCCCAGAACTGGTGCTGCAGGATGATCGTCATCTCTTCCGGATATTGGGCCAGCAGCCGCGACGACAATTTCACGCCCTCGGCCTTCGACACGAAGGTGATGAAGAAATGATGCTCGCCGGGCAGTCCCTGGGACGCGGCGTCGGTCAGCACCTTGCGCAACACGCCGCGCAGCGCGTCGCGGGCCAGCACATCGTATCGGATATGATCGGTCGCCATGGTGGTCCTGTTGCATTCCAGGAGCTGGGCCCTGCCGGCCCGACTCGCCAAGCCGCAATAGTACCGCGCCTGACGGGTCAGCAGGAGTCCCCGCGGGGTAGGAAATAAGAGGTAAGTGGAGGCTTCTGTTGCCAGGTGCCTCCGAACCCCGCCTAACGGAGCTTAACCCGTTAGGACTTCAGAATGGTCTTTCAAACTGCGTTACGCAGCCTGAGCAACCGGAGCAAAGTTGTCGTTGGCAACTATTGCATAGCCCGATAACGGCGGAACAATACCGAGAAAAAGAACGCCCTTTACGCCCTCGTCGATCCTATTTCGCCCCCGCCAAAGCCCGCTTCAGGGCCAGCCGCTCGTGGGCTTTGGTGGAGGCGCCGGGTACCGCCCCCGGGTCCGAATGGTTTATTGCGACGACCGTTTATTTCCATAGCCGGCGAACCGGCACTCCCAATATAGGGGGCAAATGTTTCAAATAACAGGTGTTTCGAGCGACCATTCCGAGGTTCCCTTGGGATAGGTTCCCGGCAGGCTTGGCCGCGTGCCGGCCGGCGTTCTAAGCTCCTGACATGTCCGAGGATTCCGCACCGGCTGCCCAAAAACGAGATCGCGAGCTGGACGGTCCCGCCACCAGCGCCGTTCCGCCGGGCTTGCTCGCGCTGTTCCTGGCTTTCGCCCGGATGTCGCTGGCGGGCTTCGGCGGGGTTTTGGTCTTCGCCCGGCAGGCCATCGTCGAGCAGCACCGCTGGATGACGGCGGACGAGTTCAACGAGACGTTTGCGCTCTGCCATTTCCTGCCTGGGCCCAACATCGTCAATCTGTCGATGGTGTTCGGCGCGCGGCTGCGCGGGATCGCCGGCGGCATTGCCGCCTTCGCGGGGCTGTTGCTGCCGCCCACGCTGATCATGACGGTGCTCGCGATCGTCTACGCCCGGTTCGGCGATGTGGAGGTGCTGCGCCGCATTCTCGCGGGCATCTCCTGTGCGGCCGTCGGCCTCTTGGTCGCGGTGGTCTTCCGGATGATGACGCCGCTGCTCAAGCGGCTGGACGCCGTCGCGCTCATCCTGATGCTGGGCGTCTTCCTCGCCATCGGCGTTCTTCGCCTGCCGCTCCAGGCGGTGCTCCTGGTCGCAATCCCCGTCAGTATCGGCGCCACCTCCCTGATGCGGCGGAAGGTAGCAGCATGAACGCGGAGAACCCGATCTGGGCGCTGATCTCGACCTTCGGTCTGATGTCGCTGTTCGCGGTCGGCGGCGCCGCGGCGGCGGTGCCCGAGATGCACCGCATCGCGGTCGACGTGCATCACTGGATGACCGACAAGCAGTTCGCCGACGCCTATGCGATCGCGCAGCTCTCACCAGGTCCTAACGTCCTTATCGTCACGTTGATCGGCTATGCCGTCGCCGGCATCCCCGGTGCCCTGGCGGCGACCTTGGCCATGTGCCTGCCCACCGCGCTGCTTGCCTATTATGTCAGCCGGCTCCTCAATCGCCCGAGCCAATCGCGCTGGCCCGGGATGATCCAGGCTGCACTGGTTCCGCTCTCGATCGGTCTGATGGCGGCGAGCGCCCTGATCCTCGCCGAGTCGACCGATCGCACGCTTGCTGCGCTGCTCCTGACCGCGACGGTTGCAGTGGTCGCATCCGTCTCGCGCATCAATCCACTATGGATTTTGCTGGTCGGGGGCTTGTTGGGTTTTGCTGGCATTGTGTAATGAAAATGGCTAGGCAGGGATCCGGGCGGGGGCATCGATTTCCAGCCGATTAGAACAACATTGCTCGTGGCTTACGGGTCGCGGAGGAGACATGCATGGCCGATACGATGGGCCACTCGGCGACAGCCAACCGAAACACCTCGGTGGTGATCAGCTTTTGTCTGCTGGCCATAGCGCCGCAGATTTTCGAATTCATCTGGTCGTTCGGGACGATCTTTGGCTGGGGCGCCGGACGCGGCCCGGCCGCTGTCGTGATCAGCCACGCTACGGCGCTGCTCGCGGGGGCGCCCGGCGCGTTGCTCGGGGCGGTCGGCGGTGACACTAAGAAGGCGTCATCCGACGTGCTGCTGGCGCTGATCTATTCCTATCCGATCTTTGCGGTGGCTATTCTCACGTTCTTCATGACGATCAGGTCGGCGCAGGATTATGTCGGCGGGATCGTGCTCATGGCGCTCGCCCTATTCGCACTGTGGGCCTCCAGCGATTTGCAGGGGATGCGCGGCTTCTCCTTTGGCGCCGGCACGGCGCCGCGGATGTTTGGCGGACTGCTCGTCGCACTTGGCGCGGGCATTGCGTTGACGGGACTGCTGACCGACGGGCCGAGCATGGCGCACTATGCCTGGCGCGGGCCGCTCTTCGTGATGATCTCGATCGTCCTCTTCGCGCTGGCGATTCGTCCGCTTGGGGTGGTGGTTACGGCATTCTCGAGCTTCCTGATCGCGGCGATGGGCACGCATGAGACGCGCTGGGTCGAAGCGGTCATCGTCGGCGCCTGCCTGACGCTCGGCTGCGCGCTGCTCTTCCCCTACGTGCTCGGACTGCCGATGCCGATGTTCCCGCGCTTCCTGGTTCAGTGAGGGTGTGATGTTCGATCTCTTCCACAATCTGGGCCTCGGTTTCGGTGTGGTGTTTCAGATCTCCTGGTGGTCACCCTGGTGGCTCTACGGTCTGTCGCTGCCGATCTCGATCAACATTCTCATGTGCCTGATTGGCGCATTGGTTGGCACGCTGGTCGGCGTGCTGCCCGGTATCGGCACCGTCGCAACCGTGGCGATGCTCCTGCCCATCACGTTCGGATTGCCGCCGGTCGGCGCGCTGATCATGCTCGCCGGCATCTATTACGGCGCCCAGTACGGCGGCTCCACCACCTCGATCCTGGTCAATATTCCCGGTGAGGCGACGTCGGTCGTCACCGCCATCGACGGCCATCAGATGGCGAAGCAGGGCCGTGCCGGCCCGGCGCTGGCGATCGCGGCGATCGGCTCGTTCTTCGCCGGCTGCGTCGCGACAGTGCTCATCGCCGTGCTCGGCGCGCCTCTGACCAAGCTCGCGCTGGCGTTCGGTCCGGCCGAATATTTCTCGCTGATGGTGCTCGGCCTGATCTTCGCGGTGGTGCTGGCCAAGGGCTCGGTGCTGAAGGCGATCGCTATGATCGTGTTCGGCCTGATGCTGTCGATGGTCGGCTCCGACATCGAGACCGGCGCCTCGCGCATGGCGTTCAACATTCCGGAACTCGCCGATGGTCTCGGCTTTGCGACGGTGGCGATGGGCGTGTTTGGCTTCGCCGAGATCATCCGCAATCTCGATGCCGGCGCCGAGATGAACCGCGACCTGGTGCAGCAGAAGATCACCGGCCTGATGCCGACCAGGAAGGATTTGATCGACTCGGCGCCTGCGATCCTGCGCGGCACCGTGCTCGGCTCGATCCTCGGCATCCTGCCGGGTGGTGGCGCTGTCATCGCGTCCTTTGCGTCCTATACGCTCGAGAAGAAGATCGCCAAGAACCCGTCGCGGTTCGGCCGTGGCGCGATCGAGGGCGTGGCGGCACCGGAAAGCGCCAACAACGCCGCGGCGCAGACCTCCTTCATCCCGCTGCTGACACTCGGCATCCCGCCCAACGCCGTGATGGCGCTGATGGTGGGCGCGATGACCATCCACGGCATCGTGCCGGGTCCGCAGGTGATGCAGAAGCAGCCGGAACTGGTCTGGGGCATGATTGCCTCGATGTGGATCGGCAATCTGATGCTGATCATCATCAACCTGCCGCTGGTCGGAATTTGGGTGCGGCTGTTGCGCGTCCCTTACCGGCTGATGTTCCCCTCGATCGTGATCTTCTGCGCGATCGGCATCTACTCGGTGAACAACGCGCCGGTCGACGTCATCCTCGCAGGCGTGTTCGGTCTGGTCGGCTACTGGCTGATCAAGCACGATTTCGAGCCGGCGCCGCTGTTGCTCGGCATGGTGCTCGGACCGCTGATGGAAGAGAACCTGCGCCGCGCGCTGCTGATCTCGCGCGGCGATTGGAGCGTGTTCCTGACGCGTCCGCTGTCGGCCGTGCTGCTGGCGATCGCGGCCTTCCTCCTGGTGCTCACGGTGCTGCCCGCGTTGCGTGCCAAGCGCGACGAGGTGTTCACAGAATCCGAGAACTGAGGGCGACGCGCCTGCCGGCGCGCCGTGGCTCGAACCCAAGCCGGCAAGTTGGCCAGCAGGATCAATCTGATAGACGAGGGGCGGGACGCTAAGTTCCGCCCGTTGTCGTTTGCACCGGGAACGCTCACTTTTCCGGGTATAATGCCCAGGGATGGCGAATCGCCGCTGTCGCAGCGTGGGGGCGGCCGCTAAATTCGCCGCCTCCCCAAAGGCTCACGCACATGCACCAGTATCAGGACCTGCTCGAGCGGATTCTTTCAGACGGCGCCGAAAAAACCGACCGGACCGGCACCGGCACGCTGTCGGTGTTCGGCCATCAGATGCGCTTCAACCTGTCTGCCGGCTTTCCGATGCTGACCACCAAGCGCCTGCCGCTGAAGGCGATCGTGCATGAGCTGTTATGGTTCCTGAAGGGCGATACCAACATCAAATATCTGCGCGACAACGGCGTCACCATCTGGGACGAGTGGGCCGACGCCAATGGCGATCTTGGCCCCGTCTACGGCCATCAGTGGCGCTCCTGGCCCGCGCCGGACGGACGCAGTATCGATCAGATCGCGAACGTCATCGACATGATCAAGCGCAATCCGGACTCGCGCCGCCTGATCGTCTCGGCCTGGAATCCGGCCGAGGTCGACAAGATGGCGCTGCCGCCGTGCCACTGCCTGTTCCAGTTCTACGTCGCAAACGGCAAGCTGTCGTGCCAGCTCTATCAGCGCTCGGCTGACGTGTTCCTCGGCGTGCCCTTCAACATCGCCTCCTACGCGCTGCTCACCATGATGGTGGCGCAGGTCACGGGCTTGAAGCCCGGCGACTTCGTGCATTCATTCGGTGACACCCATCTCTATTCCAACCATCTGGAGCAGGCGAAGCTCCAGCTCACGCGCGCGCCGCGCGCGCTGCCGGTGATGCGGATCAACCCCGACGTGAAGGACATCTTCTCCTTCCGTTACGAGGACTTTGAGCTCGTCGGCTACGACCCGCATCCGCACATCAAGGCCGCGGTCGCGGTCTGACGCCGATGTCGCTCAATATCCGCCGTGTGCGTCCCGGCGAAGCCGGGCTGGTTCTCGCTTTCATCCGCGAGCTCGCCGAGTACGAAAAGCTTTCGCACGAGGTCGAGGCGACCGAGGCTGACATCGCCGACGCCCTGTTCGGCGAGCGACCGCAACTCCATTGCGCCCTCGCCGAGTGGAACGGCGAGCCGGTCGGCTTCGCGGTGTGGTTTGCGAATTTCTCGACGTTCAGCGGCCGCCACGGCATCTATCTCGAGGATTTGTATGTGCGGCCGTCGCATCGGGGTAGGGGCCTCGGCAAGGCTCTGCTCGTGCACCTTGCCAGGGAATGCGTCGAAAACGGCTGGTCCCGGCTGCAATGGGCGGTGCTCGACTGGAACGCGCCGTCGATCGCCTTCTATAAATCCCTCGGTGCCGTCATGCTGGACGACTGGACGCTGTGCCGCGTCACCGGGCCTGCGTTGACGCGGCTTACCGGGAGCGCGTCCTGATGGAGATCGTCTTCGTCGTCGCGATCGCGGAGAACGGCGTCATCGGCGCCGGCAACGCCATGCCGTGGCGAATGAAATCCGACATGGCGCGCTTCAAGGCGCTCACGATCGGCAAGCCCGTGATCATGGGCCGCAGGACCTTCGAATCCCTGCCCCGGCCGCTTCCCGGCCGCACCAACATCGTCGTCACGCGCGATGCGGATTATCGCGCCGCCGGCGCCATCGTGACGACCTCGACTGATGAGGCAGACGCCATCGCGCGCGGCGATGCCCTGCGGCGTTCGGTCACCGAGATCGCCGTGATTGGCGGCGCCGAAATCTTCCGGCAATGGCTCGATCGCGCCGATCGCCTCGAAATCACGGAAGTGCATGCCCGCCCCGAGGGCGACACGCATTTCGGCATCGACAGGGCCGAGTGGGATGAGGTGGAGCGCATCCGTCATCCTGCCGGACCCCACGACAGCGCCGACTACTCCTATGTGACATATCGTCGGCGGGCGGGCCATTAACCGCATTTGCCAATGTTAACATTGACTTTTCTGCCCCCAAGCTTAGCTCGGAGGGCGGCGATGGCTGCGTTGTAAGGGACCTGCCTGTCCCCTATAAAGCCGGACCGGACAAAGCGGGCGGGGGCAATTTCACCCTGCCGAGGAGAGCGTCGAATGCCGTGGAAGAATCAGGGCGGTGGCCCATGGGGCTCGGGTCCGAAGGGACCATGGGGCAACGGCCCGCAACCGGTCGGGCCAAGGCCGCCGGATCTGGAAGACCTTCTGCGGCGCGGCCAGGATCGGCTCCAGCAGATCATGCCGGGTGGCTATTTCTCCGGCATCGGCATCACGCTGATCGTGCTGCTCATCGTCGCGTTCTGGCTGTTGTCGGGCTTCTTCCGGGTGCAGTCCGAAGAGCTCGGCGTCGTGCTGCGCTTCGGCAAGCATGTCCGCTCCGTAGAGCCCGGCCTGAACTACCATCTGCCCTATCCGATCGAGACCGTGCTGCTGCCAAAGGCCTTGCGCGTTTCCACCATCTCGATCGGCATGACGCTGATCGACGATCCGGCGCGGCGCGGCCGCTCCATTCGTGACGTGCCGGAAGAGAGCCTGATGTTGACCGGCGACGAGAACATCGTCGACGTCGACTTCACCGTGCTCTGGCGCATCAAGCCCAACGGCGTCGGCGATTTCCTCTTCAACATCCAGAATCCCGAAGGCACCGTGAAGGCGGTCGCCGAGAGCGCGATGCGCGAGGTGATCGGCCGCTCGCAGATCCAACCGATCCTGACCGGCGCGCGCAACGTCACCGAACAGGGCGTGCAGGAACTGATCCAGAAGACCCTGGACAGCTACGGCGCCGGCATTCAGATCAGCCAGGTGCAGATGCAGAAGGTCGACCCGCCGGCGCAGGTGATCGACGCCTTCCGCGACGTCCAGGCGGCGCGCGCCAATCTCGAGCAGCTGCAGAACGAGGCGCAGACCTATGCCAACCAGGTCGTGCCGCAGGCACGCGGACGCGCGGCGCAGATCATGCAGGCCGCCGAAGGCTACAGGGAGCAGACGGTCGCCGAGGCCAAGGGCCAGAGCTCGCGCTTCCTGAAGGTTTACGAGGAATACAAGAAGGCGCCCGACGTGACACGTGAACGGATTTATCTGGAGACGATGGAGCGCGTGCTCGGCGGCTCGGAAAAGCTCATCTATGACGGCGGCCAGTCGGGCCAGGGCGTCGTGCCTTATCTGCCGCTCAGCGAACTGACGACCAAGCGGCCACCTGCAACCGGCCAGCAGACGACCGGAGGCAACCGATGAGATCTCCGGTCACAGGTATCGTCACGCTGCTCGGCCTCCTGCTCGTCGTGATCGTGGGCTACATGTCCCTGTTCACGGTGGCGCAGACCGAGCAGACCATCGTGCTGCAGTTCGGCAAGCCCGTCGACGTCGTCACCGCTCCCGGCCTGCACTTCAAGGCGCCGTGGAATTCGGTGATCAACATCGACAAGCGCATCCTCGATCTGGAGAACCCGTCGCAGGAAGCGATCGCGTCCGACCAAAAGCGGCTCGTGGTCGACGCCTTCGCGCGTTACCGCATCAAGGACGCGCTTCGCTTCTATCAGAGCATCGGCTCGATCCAGGCCGCCAACATCCAGCTCACCACGCTCTTGAACGCGGCGCTACGCCGCGTGCTCGGCGAGGTCACCTTCATCAACGTGGTCCGCGACGACCGCGAGAAGCTGATGCAGCGCATCCGCGATCAGCTCGACCACGAGGCCGACGGCTACGGCATCCAGGTCGTCGACGTCCGGATCCGCCGCGCCGATTTGCCGGAGCAGAACAGCCAGGCGGTCTATCAGCGCATGAAGACGGAACGCGAGCGCGAAGCCGCCGAGTTCCGCGCGCAGGGCGGCCAGAAAGCACAGGAGATCCGCTCCAAGGCCGACCGCGAGGCGACCGTGATCGAGGCGGATGCAAGGTCGCTGGCCGAGCAGACGCGCGGCGTCGGCGATGCCGAGCGCAACCGTCTGTTCGCCGAAGCCTACGGCCAGGACGCGGATTTCTTCGCCTTCTACCGCTCGATGGCGGCCTATGAAACCGGGCTGCGCGCGAACGACACCCGCTTCCTACTGCGCCCGGACTCGGATTTCTTCCGGTTCTTTGGTAACCCGTCCGGCAAGACGGCGACCACGACGCCAGCGAAGCCGTAAGTGAGACAAGGGCGGCAGGTCTGGCCGCCCTTCGTTCAGACAAGAACAGCACAACGGGAGGTTCCAATCCGATGAGGTCCATTGCGTTCACCGACTTCCTCATCGGTTTGGGCATCCTGTTCGTGCTGGAAGGCTTGATGTTCGCGGCAAGCCCGGCCTGGATGCGCAAGGCCATGAAAAGCGCGATGGCCACGCCGGACAATGTCCTGCGGGCGGTCGGCATCGGTTCGGCCGTGGCCGGCTTGGTCCTGATCTGGGTTATGCGACGTCCAATTTAGCCGTCGCACCAACGCCAAAGTGAAGGCGAGGGACCGGTTTTCGCCTTATTGTCCGGGTCTTGAGGCCCGTTAAGGTCCGCGCTTGCGCCGTCCCCCCGTTCGAGCGCAGTCTTGACGCCGAATCCTTGTTTCCTGGAGATCACAATGACCGCTGCCACCATTGCCCCGACCCGTTTGCGCTTAGGGCTGGCCGCGCTCGCCGTTGGCGTTTTCAGCGCATTCGGCACACCGGCCTATGCGCGCGGACCGGATGGCATCGCCGACGTCGCCGAAAAGGTGATCGACGCGGTCGTCAACATCTCGACCTCGCAGACCGTCGAAGCCAAGGGCGGGGGCGGCGGCAATGCCATGCCGCAACTGCCGCCCGGTTCGCCCTTCGAGGAGTTCTTCGACGACTTCTTCAAGAATCGCAAGGGTCCCGGCGGCGGCAGCAAGGGCGGCGAGAATAGCCCGGCGCCGCGCAAGACCAACTCGCTCGGAAGTGGCTTCATCATCGACACATCAGGCGTCGTCGTCACCAACAACCACGTCATTGCGGACGCCGACGAGATCAACGTCATCCTCAACGACGGGACCAAGATCAAGGCCGAGCTGGTCGGAGTCGACAAGAAGACCGATCTTGCCGTGCTCAAGTTCAAGCCGTCGAAACCGCTGGTGTCGGTGAAGTTCGGCGATTCCGACAAGCTGCGCCTCGGCGATTGGGTCGTCGCGATCGGCAATCCTTTCAGCCTCGGCGGCACCGTGACGGCCGGTATCGTCTCGGCGAAGAACCGTGACATCTCCTCAGGTCCCTACGACAGCTACATTCAGACCGACGCCTCCATCAACCGCGGCAATTCCGGCGGTCCGCTTTTCAACCTCGATGGCGACGTCATCGGCGTCAACACGCTGATCATCTCGCCTTCCGGGGGCTCGATCGGCATCGGCTTCGCCGTGCCGTCGAAGACGGTGGCGGGTGTCGTCGACCAGCTCCGCCAGTTCGGCGAATTGCGCCGCGGCTGGCTGGGCGTGCGCATCCAGAGCGTCACCGACGAGATCGCCGAGAGCCTCAACATCAAGCCGCCGCGGGGCGCGCTGGTTGCCGGCGTCGACGACAAGGGCCCTGCCAAACCGGCCGGCATCGAGCCCGGCGACGTCGTCGTCAAGTTCGACGGCAAGGACGTCAAGGACCCCAAGGATCTCTCTCGCGTGGTCGCCGACACCGCGGTCGGCAAGGAGGTCGATGTCGTCATCATCCGCAAGGGTCAGGAGGAGACCAAGAAGGTCATGCTCGGCCGGCTGCAGGATCCCGACAAGGTGCAGGCCGCAGTGAAGACCGACGAGCCCGCACCTGAAAAGACCGTGACACAGAAGGCGCTCGGCCTCGATCTCGCGGCGCTGAGCAAGGATCTGCGTACGCGCTACAAGATCAAGGACAGCGTCAAGGGCGTGGTCGTCACCAATGTCGACGCTAATTCGGATGCCGCCGAGAAGCGCCTCTCCGCCGGCGACGTCATCGTCGAGGTGGCGCAGGAGAGCGTCTCCAGCGGCGCCGACATCCAGAAGCGGATCGACCAGCTCAAGAAGGACGGCAAGAAGTCGGTGCTGCTGCTGGTCTCGAACGCCGACGGTGAGCTGCGCTTCGTGGCGTTGAGCGTGCAGTAAGCACGGCGCAGTTCTGTAGGGTGGGCAAAGCGAAGCGTGCCCACCACTTTTCCACCACTGCTGCAAGAGTGGTGGGCACGGCGCAAATGCGCGTTTGCCCACCCTACAGCAGTTGGGCGTGCGGTAAGACTTACGCCTCCACGAACTCCTCGCGTCGATACCCCTGCGCGTACAGCAGCGCGGTGAGATCGCCATGATCGATCCGCGCCGCTGCGGCAGCAGCCACCGCCGGCTTGGCGTGATACGCCACGCCCAGGCCCGCCGCCTGGATCATCGCGAGATCATTGGCGCCGTCGCCGACCGCCAGCGAGTCGATGTCGTCGAGATCGAACGACTCCATCAGATCCACCAGCGTCGCGAGCTTTGCCGCGCGCCCCAAAATCGGCTCCTTCACCTCGCCGGTGAACTTGCCGTCGCGGACGACGAGCTCATTGGCCCGGTTCTCCTGGAAACCGATCCTGGTGGCGACCGCGCTGGTGAACAGCGTGAAGCCGCCGGAGACGAGACAGGCGTAAGCGCCGTGGGCGCGCATGGTGGCGACCAGTTCGCGGCCACCCGGCGTCAGCGTAATGCGCTTGGCCAGCACCTCGTCGACGGCACTGGCGGGGAGGTCCTTGAGCAGAGCAACGCGCTCGCGCAGCGCCGGCTCGAACTCGACTTCGCCGCGCATCGCGCGTTCGGTAATGGCTGCCACATGGGCCTTCACCCCGACGAAATCGGCGAGCTCGTCGATGCATTCCTGGCCGATCATGGTAGAATCCATGTCGGCGAGAAAAAGCTTCTTGCGCCGGAAGCCGACTGGTTGCACCACGATGTCGATGGGCAGGTCGCCGCGAAGCTCGCGGAGCCGCTGCTCGATGGCGTGACGGTCGCCTTCGAGGTTACTGTCGGCGCCGAAGGGGATGTCGACTGCAACCCCTTCGAACAGCCAGTGCGCGGGAGCCGCCTGTGGCAGCACGGCGCGGGCGCCGTCGACGATGGTCGAGTCGAGCGCGGGGTTATTCGGGTTACAGATCAGCGTGGCGACGAGGGACATTTGAGGTTTTCGTGAGCGAGGGGCAAGCCGGCAGAAGGCATGTTGGCAAGGCGGTGCTTATCGCAGGCCCGACCGCCAGCGGCAAGTCGGCGCTGGCGCTCGAGCTTGCGCTCGCTGCGGGCGGGGTCGTGATCAATGCCGATTCCATGCAGGTCTATCGCGACCTCCGCATCATCACCGCGCGCCCCACAGATGGCGACGAGGCGCGGGCGCCTCATCGCCTGTACGGCCATGTCGATGCGGCCGTGAATTTTTCGGCTGGCGCCTGGGTGGGCGACGCGGCCAAGGCGCTCGAAGTGGCGAAAGCCGAAGGCCGCCTGCCGATCTTCATCGGCGGCACCGGGCTGTACTTCAAGGCGCTGACGGCGGGCCTTTCCGTGGTGCCGCCGATCCCCGCCGAGGTGCGCGAGGACGTTCGAGCGCGGCTGGAGCGGAACGGCGTCGAGGCGCTGCATGCGGAACTCGCAGCCTCCGATCCGCGAGCCGCCGAGCGATTGAACCTGCGTGATCGCACGCGCATTGCGCGCGCGCTCGAAGTGGTCAAAGCTACCGGCCGTTCGCTGCTGGACTGGCACCATGAGGGCCAGCCGCCGCTGCTGCCGAAGGACAGTTTTCGCGCCGTGTTCCTCGCGCCCGAACGCGACGAGCTCTATGCGCGCATCGACGCCCGCTTCGATGCCATGTTGGGTGCTGGCGCGCTGGAGGAGGTCGAGCGTCTCGCCGCCCGAAACCTCGATCCGCTGCTGCCGGCGATGAAAGCTCATGGCGTGCCGGCCCTGGTCCGGCATCTGCGTGGTGAGCTCAGCCTGGAGCAAGCGGCTACCATCGGCCGCGCCGACACCCGCCACTACGCCAAGCGGCAGTTCACCTGGTTCCGGCACCAATTGCCCGAATTCGAGTGGGTGAAGCCGGAGGAGATTCGAGGCTGGCCCGCGATCGTGAACGCGGCACGGGACCAAGGCTGACACGCTTTTGTGCCTCGGCTCCCGAATTTACCTCTCGCCCAACCCCGGGAACACCGCTACACTGCCAAAATCGCGCGGGAACGGCCACATTGCCTTGACATCGGGGCTCCGGCCGCTATGTTTCGCGCAACCTTTGGGAAGCTGGACACCTGCCATGCGTAACATTATTACCAAACTCCTTATCGCCGTCGTACCCAGGCACACCGCCGGGGGTGGCTAGCTGCCATCCACATGACAGGCGGTGTGCATGGGCCCTCTTCGGGGCCTTTTTTATTTTCGAAAACCCGACACGAACGAAGCCGCTGACAACAGCGCATCCGGAGCAAGCCAATGAGCGACAAGAGCCACGATCCGAACCAGATGACCGGCGCCGCGATGATCGTCCGCGCGCTCATCGATCATGGCGTGACCGACATTTTCGGCTACCCCGGCGGCGCGGTGCTCCCGATCTACGACGAGATTTTCCAGCAGAGCGAAGTCCAGCACATCCTGGTCCGCCACGAGCAGGGTGCGGGTCACGCCGCCGAGGGTTATGCGCGTTCGACCGGCCGGCCCGGCGTTGCACTGGTGACCTCCGGTCCCGGCGCCACCAACATGGTGACGCCGCTCACCGACGCGCTGATGGACTCGATCCCGCTGGTCTGCATCTCCGGCCAGGTGCCGACGCATCTGATCGGCAATGACGCGTTCCAGGAATGCGACACCGTCGGCATCACGCGCCCCTGCACCAAACACAATTGGCTGGTGCGCGACGTCAACGATCTCGCAAAGGTGCTGCACGAGGCCTTCTACGTTGCGACCACGGGGCGACCGGGCCCGGTGCTCGTCGACGTGCCCAAGGACGTGCAGTTCGCGACCGGCACCTATCATCCGCCGCGCAAATCCGACGTGCATCGCTCCTACGCGCCGCGGGTGAAGGGCGATGCGACGCAGATCCGCAAGGCCGTGGCGCTGCTCGCAGGCGCCAAGCGCCCGGTGATCTACAGCGGCGGCGGCGTGATCAATTCCGGCCCTGAAGCCACCAGGCTGCTGCGCGAGTTGGTCGAGGTCACCGGCTTTCCGATCACCTCCACGCTGATGGGCCTCGGCGCATATCCCGCGTCGGGCAAGAGCTGGCTCGGCATGCTTGGCATGCACGGCACCTACGAAGCAAACATGACCATGCATGATTGCGACGTCATGCTGTGCGTCGGCGCGCGCTTCGACGACCGCATCACCGGCCGCGTTGATGCGTTCTCGCCGGGCTCGAAGAAGATCCACATCGACATCGACCCGTCCTCGATCAACAAGAACATCCGCGTCGACGTGCCGATCATCGGCGACTGCGGCAACATTCTCGGCGACATTCTTCAAGTGTTCAAGGCGGAGGCGAAGAAGCCCGACATCAAGGCCTGGTGGCAGCAGATCGCGCAGTGGCGCGCCCGCAACTCGCTCTACTACAGGAAGAGCAACGACGTCATTCTTCCGCAGCATGCGATCCAGAGCCTGTTCGAGGCGACGCGCGGCAGGGACACCTACATCACCACCGAGGTCGGCCAGCATCAGATGTGGGCGGCGCAGTTCTACGGCTTCGAGGAGCCGCATCGCTGGATGACCTCGGGCGGTCTCGGCACCATGGGCTACGGCTTGCCGGCCGCGGTCGGCGTGCAGGTTGCCCATCCCGACAGCCTCGTCATCGACATCGCGGGCGATGCCTCGGTGCAGATGACGATGCAGGAGATGTCGACGGCGGTGCAGTACGAGCTGCCGATCAAGATCTTCATCCTGAACAACCAGTACATGGGCATGGTGCGGCAGTGGCAGCAGCTGCTCCATGGCAACCGCCTGTCGCATTCCTACTCGGAGGCGATGCCGGATTTCGTCAAGCTCGCGGAAGCCTATGGCGGCGTCGGTATCCAGGTGCACAAGCCCGGCGATCTCGACGGCGCCATCCAGGAGATGATCTCGGTCAAGCGTCCGGTGCTGTTCGACTGCCGCGTCGCGTCGCTGGAAAACTGCTTCCCGATGATCCCCTCCGGCAAGGCGCACAACGAGATGCTGTTGCCGGAGCAGGCGAACGACGAAGCCACCGCAAAGGCGTTCGCCGGCGGCAAGGCGCTGGTGTGATGTGATGTTCGACCTGAACGAGCTCGAACGCGCGCATGCGATCGTGGGGCAGGCGGTGCCGCCGACGCCGGCGCACGCCTGGCCGCTGCTCAGCCAGCGGCTCGGCACGCAGATCGTGGTCAAGCACGAGAATCATACGCCGACGGGCGCCTTCAAGGTGCGCGGCGGGTTGGTCTATCTCGATCGGTTGAAGCGCGAACGGCCGAACATTCCGGGCATCATCTCGGCGACGCGCGGCAATCATGGTCAGAGCCTCGCCTTTGCGGCGAGCCGCCATGGTGTGCCTGCCGTGATCTATGTGCCGCGCGGCAATTCGGTCGAGAAGAACCGCGCGATGAAGGCGTTCGGCGCCGAGCTCGTTGAGCATGGCGAGGACTTTCAGGCCGCACGCGAGGAAGCCGGGCGCCACGCGCAGTTCGCCGGGCTGCACATGGTGCCGTCGTTCCATACGGACCTGGTGCTGGGCGTGGCGACCTATGCGCTTGAATTGCTCCGGGCCGCGCCCGATCTCGACATCCTCTATGTGCCGATCGGGCAGGGCTCGGGGATCTGCGGCTGTATCATGGCGCGCGATCTGCTCGGCCTGAAGACCGAGGTCGTCGGCGTGCAATCGACCGAGGCGCCGTCCTACGCGCTGTCGTTCGCGGCCGGTCATGTCGTGACGACCGAGACCAGCAATACGCTCGCGGACGGCATGGCGACGCGGATTCCCGATCCTGAAGCGCTCGCGGTCATCCTCAAGGGCGCCTCGCGTATCGTCCAGGTGACGGACGATGAGATCGCGCTCGCGATCCGTGCGCTCTGGACCGACACGCACAATCTCGCCGAAGGCGCCGGCGCCGCCGCGCTCGCCGCAGCGCTTCAGGAAAAGACCAAGCTACAGGGCAAGCGCGTCGGTCTCGTGCTGTCCGGCGGCAATATCGATTTCGATCTGTTCCGCGGTTGGGTCGGCACGGAAGCGCCGGTCGCTCGTCGGGCGACGGCGTAACGACGAGAATGAAGGGGACGACAATGAACCAGCCCGCATCCGCCTATTTCATCGAGGAACGCCACGACCCGAACGAAACGCACACGCTTTCGGTGCTCGTGCAGAACGAGCCCGGCGTGCTCGCGCGCGTCATCGGCCTGTTCTCGGGGCGCGGCTACAACATCGAGAGCCTCACGGTCTCGGAGACCGAGAGCCAGAAGCATCTCTCGCGCATCACCATCGTCACGACGGGCACGCCGATGGTGATCGAGCAGATCAAGCATCAGCTCGACCGCATGATCCCTGTGTATCGCGTCGTCGACATGACGCTGACGAAACGCTCGATCGAGCGCGAGCTTGCAATGGTCAAGGTTCGCGGAGAGGGCGAGCATCGCGTCGAGGCGTTGCGGCTGGCGGACGCGTTTCGCGCCCGCGTGATCGACGCCACCACCGAGAGCTTTGTGTTCGAGATCACAGGCAACACCGACAAGATCAACCAGTTTATTGACCTGATGCGTCCGCTTGGCCTCGTCGAAGTGTCGCGCACCGGTGTTGCCGCGATTGGTCGCGGGCCTGAAGGAATGTGAGCGATGCTGGCGCGCGACTGGTATTACAACGAGCGGAACCGGATGGGGATCGGGCCTGCAGTGGCCTCGATCTACGACAGTCACGACGATGCCGATCTACGGGCGCGCGCGGCGCTGAAAATGCTTGGGGTCCAACGCGGCTGGCGCATCGCCGACATCGGTTGCGGCAACGGCGTGCTCGCGACCGAGGCCGCGCTGATGGGCGCCGAGGTCGACGCCATCGACATCTCGCCCGCGATGCTGGCCCTCGCCGAGATCTACGCGCGCGACCGCAAGGCGCCCGTGCGCACGCAGTCCGCCGGCCTGCTCAGCTTCGCCTACCGGCCGGAATCCTATGACCTGATCGTCAGCGAGTTCACGCTGCACCATCTGCCGGATTTCTGGAAAGCGGTGGCGATGTCGCGGATCTATCGCGCGCTCAAGCCCGGTGCCACTTTCTATTTGCGCGACATCGTCTACGCGTCCATGCCCGATGCGCTCGAGCGCGACGTCGAGCAATGGGCCGACTTCGAGATCAAGAACCACGATGTCCCGCGTGAAAGCGTCGTCACTCACATGCGCGACGAATATTCCACTTTTGGCTGGGTCATGGAACGGATGCTGACCGACGTCGGCTTCACGCTGGTCTCGGCCGATTACCACGCCCCGATGCACGGCACTTATCTGCTGCGGAAACCCAATTCTTCCATTTAAAGGCCGGCGAGCAAGGCTCGACCAGAACAACAAACAGGGCTGCACGACAAGGCAGAACCGGGAACGACAATGAAGCCGGCCGACATCCTCATCGCCATCCTGGTGGCGGTCATCTGGGGGCTTGCCTTCGTGGCGAGCCGGATCGCGCTCGACGAATTTTCGCCGGAGCTGATGACGGCGATGCGCTTCACCATTGCCGCGGTGCCGTGCCTGTTCATTCGCAAGCCGAAGGTCGCTTGGTCGCTCCTGATCGCGATCAGCTTCACGCTCTTTCTCGGCCAGTTTCTGAGCCAGGCCTATGGCATCGCCCATGGCGTGCCGGTGGGGCTGACCAGCGTCGTCGTGCAGAGCCAGGCGCTGTTCACGATCGGCTTTGCCGCCATCGCATTCGGTGAGCGGCCGACGCCAGTGCAGACGCTGGGCATCGTCATCGCAGCAATCGGTCTTTTGATGATCTGCGGCACGGTCGGCTATGATTTCAGCATCGGTGCCTTCGCCGTGCTGATGATCGCGCCGGTCAGCTTTGCGGTCGGCAATATCCTGCTGCGCGGCGCCCGCGGCGTGCCGATGTTCGATCTGTTCGCCTGGTTGTGCCTGGCCACCGCGGTCCCGCTGTTCGCGCTCACGCTGATCGTCAACGGACCGACGCCGACCTGGCAGTCGCTGATCCACATGTCGCTCACCGGCCTCATTTGCCTGCTGTTGATCGGCGGCATCTCCACCAGCATCGCCTATTGGCTGTGGGGCCGGCTGCTGCGTGACTATCCCCCTGCGCAGGTGGTGCCGTTCGCGCTGCTGGTGCCGTTCGTCGGCTCCGCCGCGTCCAGCATCGTGTTCGGGGAGCGGTTCGGCCCGCTGCGCCTCGCCGGCATGCTCACCGTGATCGGCGGTATCGCGGTGATGGTGCTGGCGAAGCGCCCCGAGGCGGTACCCCAGAAAACCGCAGCCGAAGGCCGCGTGAGGTGAGCATGTCCCAGTCGCTGCTGTATGCCTTCCTCGCCTTCATGGCCGTGATGTATTTCACGCCTGGGCCGAACAACATCATGTTGCTGTCCTCAGGGCTGACCTATGGCTTCCGGCGCACGATTCCCCACATCGCCGGCGTGGTCATCGGCTTCGCCTTCATGATTGCAGCGGTCGGCCTTGGGCTTGGCACCGTCTTCCTGGCCTATCCGATCCTGCAGACCATTTTGAAATATGCCGGCGCCGCCTACTTGCTCTACCTAGCCGCCGTGATCGCTTTCTCGGGCCCGGCCAAGCTGGACGAGGGGGATGGCCGCGGCCCGATGACTTTCCTGGGCGCCGCCATGTTCCAATGGATCAACGCCAAAGGCTGGGTGATCGTGATCGGCACCATCACCGCCTATGCGGCGATCGCCCAATTCCCGCTTAACATCGCGATCCAGACCTTGATCAGCCTGCTCGTGGGCACGGTCTCGACGGTCGTCTGGGCCTTCTTCGGCACCGCACTGCGGCCGGTCCTGACCTCCGTGCGGCTGGTCCGCGCCTTCAACATCCTGATGGCCATCCCGCTGCTGGCGTCGCTCTACCCCGTCGTCATGGATGCATGATGCCCCAGTTTTCCATGCAGAAACGGGTTTCCCAGGGGGCCGAAAATGCTCTAGACAGCCCCCGAAATCCGCAAATTTCACCGTCCGAGACCTGACTGACAAGACCTGACCAACGGCCGATTCCGGCCCCTGAACGAGGAAACGACCATGCGTGTTTATTATGATCGCGACGCCGACCTGAACCTGATCAAGGGGAAGAAGGTCGTCATCGTCGGCTATGGCAGCCAGGGCCACGCCCATGCGCTGAACCTGAAGGATTCCGGCGTCAAGGATGTGGCGATTGCGCTTCGCAAGGGTTCGGCCTCGGCCAAGAAGGCGGAAGCTGCCGGCTTCAAGGTGATGGAAGTCGCCGAGGCCGCCAAATGGGCCGACCTCGTCATGATGCTGACCCCGGACGAGCTCCAGGGCGACATCTACCGCGAGCACCTGCACGACAATATGAAGAAGGGCGCCGCCCTCGTCTTCGCGCACGGTCTCAACGTCCACTTCAACCTGCTCGATCCGCGCGCCGACCTCGACGTGCTGATGATCGCGCCGAAGGGCCCCGGCCACACCGTGCGTTCGGAATACCAGCGCGGCGGCGGCGTGCCCTGCCTGATCGCGATCGCCAAGGACGTCTCGGGCAACGCCCACGACCTCGGCCTGTCCTATGCCTCCGCGGTCGGCGGCGGCCGTGCCGGCATCATCGAGACCACCTTCAAGGAAGAGTGCGAGACCGACCTGT
The DNA here is from genome assembly GCF_023100905.1 of Bradyrhizobium sp. 4. Taxonomy (NCBI): domain Bacteria; kingdom Pseudomonadati; phylum Pseudomonadota; class Alphaproteobacteria; order Hyphomicrobiales; family Nitrobacteraceae; genus Bradyrhizobium; species Bradyrhizobium sp. 4. Next base: position 5,839,891 of record NZ_CP064686.1, on the reverse strand, counting down.
TCGGCGAGCAGGTGGTGCTCTGCGGCGGCCTGGTCGAGCTGATCAAGGGCGGCTACGAGACCCTGGTCGAAGCCGGCTACGCCCCGGAGATGGCCTATTTCGAGTGCCTGCACGAGGTGAAGCTGATCGTCGACCTGATCTATGAAGGCGGCATCGCCAACATGAATTACTCGATCTCCAACACCGCCGAGTACGGCGAGTACGTCACCGGTCCGCGCATCGTCACCGACGAGACCAAGAAGGAGATGAAGCGGGTTCTGAACGACATCCAGTCCGGCAAGTTCGCCCGCGACTGGATGCTCGAGAACAAGGTCAACCAGACCTCGTTCAAGGCGACCCGCGCCAAGCTCGCCGAGCACCCGATCGAGGAAGTCGGCGCCAAGCTGCGCGACATGATGCCCTGGATCAAGAAGGGCGCGCTGGTCGATAAGTCGAAGAACTAAGTCGCGGCCGTTCGGATGCGGCGTATCGGTTACGCCGCATCCGGACACGCGAGCGAAACACAAGCTTCGTTCGCCAAACCAATTCTTAAATCTTTCGCGGCTATATTCGATCGAGATCGCAACCAGCGGTCTCGCTCTTTTCGTATCGCGCGAAGCAATGCTGCTTCATTCAAATTCTTCGCGAGCTGAAGTGCTCCCTGAGCACGAAGAACTGACGCTTAAACCACATTCTTGGTCTCGCGTTGTTTTTCGCAATTTTTCGGAAGCTCGCGATCCTCAAAAGCCGAGCGTCTTCAGAGTCAAAGATTCGGCTCTTCATCATATCTTCACGTTGCAATCGATCTCACGTCGCGACGTTCGCACCTCGCTTGAACTTAAGAACTGACATCGGCGGCGTTTCCTTGAGCGGTGGACGGCATTGCGCCGCGGCACCTTTCCACTGCATGATCTCGGGAGCTCTTCGGGGGAAAGACCATGCGATCCGTCGTCGTCACCGGCGCGTCCACCGGCATTGGCTGGGCCATTGCGAAATTTCTGGTCGGGCGCGGCTATCGCGTTTTCGGTAGTGTCCGCAAGCAGACCGATGCGGACCGGCTCACGGGTGAGTTCGGTGCGAACTTCACGCCGCTGCTGTTCGACGTCACCGACGAGGCGGCGGTCCTCGCGGCTGCGCGAAAAGTCCGCGAGGCGCTGGGCGGCGAGACGCTGGCCGGTCTCGTCAACAACGCCGGCGTCGCGGTCGCCGGTCCCGTGCTCGAATTGCCGGTCGACGACTTCCGCCGGCAGATGGAGATCAACGTCATTGGCCCGGTCGTCGCGACGCAGGCCTTTGGGCCGCTACTCGGCGCCGATCCGTCACTGAAGGGGCCGAAGGGCCGGATCGTGATGATCAGCTCGGTCGCGGGCAAGAACGGCAATCCCTTGTCGGCGCCTTACAGCACCTCCAAGCACGCCATCGAAGGCCTGTCGGAGAGCTTGCGCCGCGAGTTGATGCTGTTCGGCATCGACGTCATCATCGTCGCCCCCGGCGCGGTGAAGACGCCGATCTGGAGCAAGGCCGAGCAGATCGATCTCTCGGTCTACCAGAACTCGCCTTATCTGCCGGCGCTGAACAAGGTCATGGCGTTCATGATGAAGCTCGGCGAGACCGGGCTGCCGGCCGAGCGGATCGCCGAGGTCGTTTTCGAGGCGCTCACCGCCGGGAGGCCCAAGGTTCGCTACCAGATCACGCCGGACCGGATGCGACATTTGATGACGGCCGCGCTGCCCAAGCGTGTGGTCGACCGTATCATCGCCAAGCGGCTTGGGCTTCTGCCGCAGGGCTGAGCCTCCGAGGCGAGACCATTGCCAGACAGGTGATCGATTTCCGATCGTGGGAGCGTCTTGAGATGCCGGCTTATGTGATTTTCGACGTCGAGATCAGGGATTTGCAGCAGTACCAAAGCTTCATGTTGGGCGTGAAGCCCGCCCTGGAGGCCGCTGGAGCCAGATATCTGGCGCGAGGGGGCGCCCACAAGGTCCACGAGGGAGACTGGCAGCCCCGCAGGATCGTTCTGCTGGAATTCCCATCCGTCGCAGCCTGGGAGGCGTTCTACGCAGGCGCGAGCTACCAGGGACTCAAAGCGGTCCGGGACGCTTGCAGTTCTGCCCGCCTGGTCAGCGTCGAGGGCCTCGACTAGACGGCAAGTCGGTTCTGCACTGCGGGATTTGCCTTGGGGACGGATTGGATGCGGAGACCAATCGGCTTCCGCTAACATTAAGCGAAGGTCGGATCGCGCCACGCGTTGCTTGTCCGTGACCGTTCAATTACAGTTTTGTGACACGGTGCAGGCCTTCCGGCTGCGCCGAACGCCGCAGGCCCGGTCAGCCGGCTCGGCATCACCGTGCCGGACCAGCAGTTGCGTGTCGTCGATGGCGTCCGCGCCCAATCCAGGTCCTTCTGCCACGACCGCCGTGCTGGCGAGCGTCGCCGCGCTCGGTATCTGGCGGCTGCTCGCGGTTGCGGCGCCGCATCTCGCGGCGCTCGTGCTGATGTACGAGACCGAGACGGATTTCGGCGCACGGCTCTCCTTCGTGCTGGCCTGGGGCATCCTCAACTTCTTCTGGATCACGCTGCTGCGGCGGCCGGCGCTCTCGGGTGCGCTGTCGCTGACCATGGTCGTGGTGCTGGTGCTGCTGTCGCGGCTGAAGCACGACGTCGTGCAGATGACGGTCAACTTCATCGACCTGATGATGATCGACCGCGACACGGTCGCGTTCCTGTTCACGATCTTCCCGAATTTGCGCTGGTCGGTGATCGGGGCCGGCCTCGTCACGCTGCCGCTGATGTATGCGCTGTGGTGGCTCGACCCGTTCCGCATCCGTAGGCTACCGGCACTCGCCTGCAAGCTCGCCTGCCTCGCCGCGCTGGTCGGCTATTCGCTCTATCATCCGGACGAGGCCTGGCGCGGCTATTACGACGACGGCTATCTCTCGAAGTTCTTCCGCTCCGGCGTCAGCGCGGTCTCCGACTTCGCGCAATACGGCTTCATGGAGTCGGCCGCTTCGACCAACGAACGGCTCAACATGCCGCTGGTCGATGCCTGCCATCCCGCCGGCCGGCGGCCGAACATCATCATGGTCCATGATGAATCGAGCTTCGACATCCGCGCCGCGCAGGGCATCAAGGTGCCGACCGGCTACGGTAGCCATTTCAAATCCTGGGACGGCAAGGAGCGCGCGTTTCTGGCCGAGAGCAATGGCGGGCCGAGCTGGTTCACCGAATACAATGTGCTCGCGGGGTTGTCGTCGCGCTCGTTCGGCCGCTTCGCCTATTTCGTGACGCGCATTGCAACAGGCCGTGTCGAGCGCGGCCTGCCGCTGGCGCTGCGCCGCTGCGGCTACGACACGATGTCGCTCTACCCCGCCAATGGCGGCTTCATGGCCGCGCGCAGCTTTCAGATGACGACCGGCATCGAACGCTTCCTCGACTCCAAGGATCTCGGCGCCAAGGATGTCGAGCCGGATAGCTTCTTCTACGACAAGGCGCTCCGGCTGATGGGTGAGCGATCGCCGAACAAGCCGCTGTTCACCTTCATCTATCTCGGCGCCAATCATTTCCCCTGGGAGACGCGCTTCCGCCCGGATCTGCTGCCGAACTGGCGCGCACCGGGCAATGTGCCGTCCATCGACGAATATCTGCGTCGGCAGGCGATGAGCGCCGAGCAGTACAAGGCTTTCCTCGCGGGCTTGAAGAAGAATTTTCCCGGCGAGCCTTTCCTGATCGTGCGCTATGGCGACCATCAGCCCGAGTTCGCGCCCGGTATCCTCGAGCCCGGGCTCGACGAGGGTGCAATCGGCAAGAAGCTCGACGCCTACGACCCACGTCTCTACGCGACTTATTACGCGATCGACGCCGTCAATTTCGAGCCGGTGAAGAGCGAGGCCGTGATGGACACGGTCGATGGTCCGTATCTGCCACTGGTCATCCAGGAAGCCGCCGGCATCCCGCTCGATCCGTCCTTCGCCGAGCAGAAGGAGATCATGCTCCGCTGCAAGGGCATCTTCTACGGCTGCAAGGACGGCGCCGAGGCGCGCCGGCTGAATCGGCTGCTGATCGATGCGGGGTTGATCCGGGGGCTGTAGCCGGCCTACCGCCCACCCACCTTCTCCCACAGCCATTTCGCCACGGCATCCGGCGACGAATTCGCATCATTGCCGGCGGCGCGTAAATTGGCTTCGCGCATGGTCGCGATGTCGATCTTGCCGAGCAGCGGTTTCAGCGCGGCCTGCAGCCGCTCGTCGCCGGCCCGTTTCGGGGCCAGCAGCAGGATGGCGTCGTAGGGCGGGATCGCCTGCCTGGGATCGTCGAGCGCAACGAGATCGTATTTTGCGATCAGCCCGTCGCTGGTGTAGCCCGCGATGACATCGACCTCGCCGCTGGCGACCGCCGCATACATGAAGTCCGGCTGCATCTGGCGCTCGGCGCGGAACGAGAGCCCATAGGCCTTTTGCAGCGCCGCCCATTCGGGTCGCGAGAAGAACTCATAGTCGCCGGCGATCGACAGGGTCGAAGCATGCGCGGCGAGATCGGCGATGGTACGGATGCCAAGCGCCTCGGCGCGTTTCTTAGGGATCACCAGCGCATAGGCGTTCTCGAATCCGAGCTCGCCGAGCAGGGTGATGTTCTCCTTCGCAAGCGTCGTCTGCAGCTCCGCCAGCAGCTCCGCCCGCGGTTGGATGTCCGTGCGGTGAAGCTGATTGGCCCAGAGCGTGCCGGAATAATCGACATAGAGATCGATATCGCCGGCCTTCAATGCCTCGAAGATCACGCTCGAGCCGAGACCGGATCGTGCGACGGCGGAAAGGCCGGAGGCCTGCAGCCGGTCGCGCATCAGCGCCGACAGCACATACTGCTCGGCAAACGTCTTGGCGCCGACGACATAGCTGTTCGGTGAGCGCTCTATCGTCGGCACCAATGTTGCGGCGACCAGTGCCGCGATCCCGGCCGCGCCAAGCGCTGTACGCGCGCGGCTGCGCCGGCGCAGGCCGCTCTCGATCAGGCCGAGCAGTTGATCGACCGCGAGCGCAAGCAGGGCCGAGGCAAAGCAGCCGAACAGCACGAACACCCAATTCTGGGTCTGCAGCCCGGCAAAGATGTAATTGCCGAGGCTGGTCTGCCCGATCGGGGTCGACAGCGTCGCGGTGCCGATCACCCACACGGCGGCGGTACGGATGCCAGCCATCATCACCGGGAGAGCCAGCGGCAGTTCCACCATCACCAGCGACTGCCGTGCGGTCATTCCGACGCCTTTGGCAGCCTCGATCAGCGCGGGATCGATGCCGTTGAGGCCGGTGATGCCATTGCGCAGCACCGGCAGCATCGAATAGAGCGCCAGCGCCAGCATCGCCGGCAGGAAGCCGAAAGCGGAGAAGGAGACGCCGAACCAGGCCAGCGCCACGGAGGCCGCGAGCAGCAGGAGCGGATAGAACAGCGCGAGCAGCGCCAGCCCGGGCACCGTCTGCACGATGCTGGCTAGCGCGAGCAGGACGGCGCGCGGCGTTGGGCGGTTGCGCGTCAGGATCGCCAGCGGCAGGCTGACGATCAGGCCGAGCGCAAGTGCGGCGAGACTGACCCGTACATGGTTGCCGAGATAGTCGGGCAAATGCCCCAGCGCCTCGCCCCAGCGCGGATCGGTGAAAAGGCTCATGCCGCCCCGCTCTGTGGCAGTAGCGCGTTCAATCGCTCGACCTGGCGTCGCGGCGTCCGTAGCAGCTCCAGCACGTAGGCGTCGCTGCTTTTCGAGAGCTCCATTGGCGTGCCCTGCGCCAGCAGCTTCCCGCTGCGCATCACCGCGATGCGGTCGGCGAGCAAAATCGCTTCCGTCATGTCGTGGGTGATCATCACGGTGGTCAGGCCGAGCTTGCGGTGCAGCTCGCGAAAATCGTCGCCGAGCGCATCGCGGGTGAGGGGATCGAGCGCGCCGAAGGGCTCGTCCATCAGCACGATGCGGGGCCGTGCCGCAAGCGCCCGCGCCACGCCGACGCGCTGGCGCTGGCCGCCCGAGAGCGCATCCGGCAACCGCTCGCGATGCGCGGCCCGGTCGAGCTGCACGAGCTCGAGTAACTCATCGACCCGCGTTGCGATATCCACCGCCGGGACGCCGAGCAGTTTTGGCGTGATCCCGATGTTGTCCGCGACGCTCAGATGCGGGAACAGCCCGCCGCTCTGGAAGACGTAGCCGATGCGGCGCCGCAGCGCGACCGGATCGACAGACTGCACGTCGTCGCCCTCGACCGTGATCGTGCCGCCATCCGCCTCGATCAGGCGGTTGGCGAGCCGCAGCAGCGTCGTCTTGCCCGAACCCGAGCCGCCGACGACGGCCACAAACTCGCCTTCGGCGATGTCGAGTGACACATCGTCCACGGCCTTGAGCGCGCCGAAGCTCTTGGTGACGTGGGCATAGCCAATCATCGGCCTGGATGGCATCGGGCGGGGCTCACTACGCTAACCCGCCCGTGGGGCAGGGGATGACGAGGCCCATGCGTACCACGCTTGGCGGCTTGATTGAACTTGGCCGCGCGAGCGGCTAAGGCATCGGGCCAAGTTCGGAGGGAACACATGATAACGCCTACGGCAGTGGCGCTGGAAGATGCCAAGGTCGCGTTCCAGCTGGGGGACGGGCGGGTCTATACGGCGGTGGAGAAGGCGCATCTGACGGTGGCGCAGGGCGAGTTCGTCGCCATCGTCGGCCCGACCGGCTGCGGGAAATCAACACTGCTCAACGTCGCGGCCGGGCTGCTGAAGCCGGCTGCCGGGAGCGTCAGGATATTCGACCAGCCGCTCGCCGGGCTGAATCGGGATGCCGGCTATCTGTTCCAGGCCGATGCGCTGTTCCCCTGGAAGACCGCGCTGGACAACGTCGCGATCGGGCTCGAAGTCAGCGGCACGCCGCGCGGCGAGACGCTGCCGCGGGCGCAGACATGGCTGACCTCGGTCGGCCTGGGTGCCTTCGCCAACCGCTATCCGCACATGCTCTCGGGCGGCCAGCGCAAGCGCGTGGCGCTGGCGCAGGTGCTGATCCGCGATCCAAAGATCCTGCTGATGGACGAGCCGTTCGGGCCGCTGGATGCACAGACCCGGCAGGTCATGGGCAACCTGCTGCTCGACCTCTGGAACGCCGACCGCAAGGCCGTGCTGTTCGTCACCCACGATCTGGAGGAGGCGATCGCGCTCGCCGACCGCGTCGTGATCATGTCGGCGGGGCCGTCCTCGCGCATCATCGGCGACTGGCGCGTGAGCCTGCCGCGCCCGCGCGACATTTTTGAAGTGCGGCTGGACAAGGAATTCCATGCGCTTCATCGCGAGATCTGGAGCGTGCTCAAGGACGAGGTCATGAAGGGCTACGCGCAATCCACGCAAGCGGCGGAGGCGGTGTGATGTCGCGCGTGACGCTGCTCTCGCTGCAAGTGCTGGTCGCGGTGGTCTGCCTCGCGCTGTGGCAATTGCTCTCGACCGTACCCGTGTTCGGCAAGATCCTGCTGCCGCCGTTCTTCTTCTCCAACCCGGTCGATGTCTTCGCCCAGATCGTCAAATGGTTCTCGTCCGGCGTGATCTGGAAGCATCTCGGCATCACGCTGATGGAATCGATCCTGGCCTTCGTGATCGGATCGGCCGGCGGCGTGCTGATCGGCTTCTGGTTCGCGCGCCAGCCGCTGGTCGCCGCGGTGTTCGATCCCTACGTGAAGATGGTCAACGCACTGCCGCGTGTGGTGCTGGCGCCGATCTTCGCGCTGTGGCTGGGGCTGGGCATCTGGTCCAAGGTCGCGCTCGGCGTGACGCTGGTGTTCTTCATCGTGTTCTTCAACGTCTATCAGGGCGTCAAGGAGGTCAGCCGCACCGTGCTCGACAATGGCCGCATGCTCGGTATGAGCGAGCGGCAGCTGATGCAGCACGTCTATTGGCCCTCCGCGCTGTCGTGGATGTTCTCCTCGCTGCACACGTCGGTGGGCTTTGCCGTGGTCGGTGCGGTCGTCGGCGAATATCTGGGATCGGCGGCGGGGCTCGGCTATCTCATCCAGCAGGCCGAAGGCATCTTCGACGTCGCCGGCGTGTTCGCCGGCATGTTCGTGCTGTCGGCCTTCGTCATCCTGATCGACTTTGGCGTGACGTTGGTGGAGCGGAGACTGCTGGTGTGGCGCCCGACCGTGGACGGACGCGGCTAGGCCGCGAGGGGCCCGCGCACCGCGCGAGCCCCGGATCGATCAGTCCAGCAGTTTGGTGTCGTCGGGGGCCTGCGGCGGCGTCTTGATCGCGATCGCCTTGACCTGTCCGCTGATCGGCTTGGTGCCGCCATGCGGCGTCCCCTTCGGGATGATGACGAGGTCGCCCGGCTTCACCGTGACTTCCTTGTCGCCGAACCAGATCGTGCCGGTGCCCTCTAAAATGTACTGGATCTCGTTGGTGTTGGGATGCATGTGCTTGGGCACATTGCCGACCTGGATCGAGATGGTGGCGCCGTCGGCGCTCGCGAACATCTTGGAACGGAAGCCGACGGCGTTCGCGTTCCCGAGCGCGTCACCCTCCATCTCGCCGGTGTGGATGATCTGCGGCGTGATGTTCTCCGCGGCCAGCGCCGGCAGAAGCAGGTGAGTTGCGCCGCATCCGGCGGCAAAAGCGGTGGCGATCGACAGTCCGATTGCAAGGCGATTCATGGATGATCCTCCCCATCAAGAATTGTTCTTATGGGCGCATGCTATTGCGCCGAAAGGCCGATGGCCAGCGCCTTCGGTCCTGCTTCTCAAGCCAGTCCGGCTGCTCTATGGTGCCGCCAGCCGAACGGAGGAAACCAATGAAGAACACGATAGCCAGGCTCGCGGGCGCGTTGATCGCGCTGACGCTCACCACCGGTCTTGCCGCGGCGCAAAGCAAGGTCACCATCGCGATCGGCGGCGGCTCCTGCCTGTGCTATTTGCCGACGGTGCTGGCAAAACAGCTTGGCGAATACGACAAGGCCGGCCTCAATGTCGAACTCGTGGACCTCAAGGGCGGCTCGGACGCGCTCAAGGCCGTGCTCGGCGGCAGCGCCGACGTGGTCTCCGGCTATTTCGACCATTGCGTCAACCTCGCAGCCAAGAAGCAAGAGCTTCAGGCGTTCGTCGTCTATGACCGCTATCCCGGCCTCGTGCTGGTGGTTTCGCCCTCGCACACCAACGAGATCAAGTCGATCAAGGACCTCGCCGGCAAGAAGGTCGGCGTCAGCGCGCCCGGCTCTTCTACGGACTTCTTCCTCAAATATATGCTCAAGAAAAATGGCGTCGATCCCGCCAGCACCGCCGTGATCGGCGTCGGCCTCGGCGCCACTGCGGTCGCCGCCATGGAGCAGGGCCAGATCGACGCGGCCGTAATGCTCGATCCCTCCGTGACCGTGCTCCAGGGCAGCCACAAGGATCTGCGCATCCTCTCGGACACCCGTACGCAAAAGGATACGCTCGAGACGTTCGGGGGCGAATATCCGGGCGGCGCGCTGTACTCGACCGCTGCCTGGGTTGCCGGCCACGAGAAGGAGACGCAGGCGCTGACCAATGCGATCCTGGGCACGCTCGCCTGGATCCACTCGCACTCGCCCGAGGAGATCATGGCGAAGATGCCGGAGGAGACGGTCGGCAAGAACAAGGACCTCTATCTCGCGGCGCTGAAGAACACGATCCCGATGTTCTCCGAAACCGGCAAGATGGACCCGAAGGGCGCCGACGCAGTGCTCGCGGTTTTCAGCGTCGGCTCCCCCGACGTGGCGAACGCCAAGATCGACGTCAGCAAGACCTTCACCAACAAATATGTCGAGCAGGCCAAGAAGACCACGGGGAGCGCCAAATAACTGACGCCAAGGCTCGGTAACCAAGCGTCATGACGTCACTGACAATCCATCGGGTCACGACGCTTGATCTTGCCGTCCGGCCGATCGTCTGGCCGTTCGCGGAGGAGCGGCGTGACGAGATCGCCACGCATTTCGCCGAGAAGCAGCGCGAGCGGCCAAAGATCTGGAACGGTCGCGTCCTGATCGGGCGGGATGCCGTGTTTACCGACGGCCATCTCGCCGCGACCTATTTCGAGACCGATTTCGCGAGCTTCCTCGCCTGGCGCGACTGGGCTTTCCCGACAAGGCCGTGTTCAACGGTTTTGGCATGGGCGCGCTGCGTAGCTCCGACGGCGCATTCGTGATGGGCGAGATGGCGCAGCATACCGCCAATGCAGGCCGGATCTATTTCCCATCGGGCACGCCCGATCTCGACGACGTCAGGGGCGACACGCTGGACATTCCCGGCAGCGTGATCCGCGAACTCGAGGAAGAGACCGGCCTCACCGCGGCCGACTATCGGGTCGAACCGGACTGGCACTGCGTCGTCACCGGCCCCACGATTGCCATGTTGCAAATTATCAACCTGGACATGCCGGGTGATGTGGCGCGTGCGCGGATCGAAGCCAATCTGGCGCGCGAGGCCGAGCCGGAGCTGTCGGCTATCCATCTCGTGCGCGGAATGAGCGATCTCACGCCGTCCATGCCGCGATTTGTCACGGCCTTCGTCGAGCAGCAGTTCGCGTTGCGCTGACGCGCGAGGCTTGACATCGCTGCGCCCAGCCCATGTGATGGGCAAAAATACAAAAGCAAAAAGAATGCAATGCACAATCGGCCAGGGAGGTTTTGATGCGCGTGCGCATGGCTGCCCGTTTGGTACGTGGGCTGTTGGTCGCGATATCAGCGACGGGCTTGGCGCTGTCCGCCCAGGCCCAGGATCAAGGCAAAGATAAGAAGATCAAGATCGGCGTCGTTTTCGATTTGACAGGGCCTCTCGCCGGCGGCGGCTCTGAACTCGGCTATATTGGAGCAAAGATCGTCCTCGACCATTTCGCCAGGACCGGCGTCGAGGGTTACAAGATCGAAGCGGTCTATGCCGATGCGCAGAGCAAGCCCGACATCGCGATCAACGAATCCGTTCGCCTGCTCGAGCAGGAAAAGGTCGACATGGTGCTCGGCTTCTTCTCCTCGGCGCAATGCGTGCCGGTCGCGGCCCGTGTCGAGCAGCTCAAGAAGTTCATGTGGATGACGACCTGCATCTCGTCGGCCGTGTTCAACGAGAAGGGTTACAAATACGTCTTCCGCCCGCAAGCGAGCGGCGACCAGTTCGGCATGATGACGATGGATTTCATCGCGCAGAACGCCAAGGCGAAGTTCGACAAGGAGCCGAAGGATCTGCGCGTCGCGATCATTCACGAGGACGGCGCCTATGGCGTCGACGTGTCCAGGGGCAACGAGGCCGGCGCGAAAAAGGCGGGCTTCAACGTCGTGATGAAGGAAGGCTATTCGGCCACCGCGCCTGACCTCTCCGCGCTGGTGACCAAGTTGAAGCGCGCCAAGCCCGACGTCATTTTCCACACCGGCTACAACCCCGATATCACGCTGTTGCTGCGTCAGGCGCGCGAGCAGGGGCTGAAATTCGGCGCGCTGATGGGGCATGGTGCGGGTTACGGGGTCTATGAAAAACTGAAGGAAGGCATGGGGGCCGATGCCACCTACATCTTCAACACCGACCCGATCTCGATCTGGCTTGCCAACCAGAAGACCATGGATCCCAAGCTCCCGCCTGTGATCAAGATGGTCGGCGAGGAATTCGACAAGATCCGGCCCGGCGTCGCCATCCGCTCGGCGCATGTCGGCATCGGTGCGTCCAACACTTATGTGTTCATGAATGACGTGCTGCCGCGTGCGATCAAGAAGTACGGTGGCGTCGATCCAGATGCGCTGCGCAAAGCTGCGCTCGACACTGATATTCCCGAGGGCGGCACCATGCTCGGCTTCGGCGTCAAGTTTTACGGCGAGGGCACGCCGATGGCCGGGCAGAACGAGCGCTCGTTTCCGGTCGTGATCCAGTACATCGACGACAAGTCCTCGGTGGTGTGGCCCAAGAGCCAGGCGCAGCGCGAGGCCGTGCTGCCGTTGCCGAAGGGCACCACCTACAGCAACCAGTAGCGCAAATGCGCGCAGAGAGGAGAGCGGGACGGTGCTGGAAGTCAGCGGGCTGGTGAAGCGGTTTGGCGGCTTCACCGCCGTCAACAATGTGTCGTTCAAGGTCGGCCAGGGCGAGATCCTCGGCCTGATCGGCCCCAACGGCTCGGGCAAGAGCACGATCTTCAATATGCTCTCGGGCACGCTGGCGCCGACGTCCGGTTCGATCCTGTTCGACGGCTCCGAGATCGCAGGCCTTCCGCCGCACCGGATCATCAACAGCGGCATCGGCCGCACCTTCCAGATCCCGCGGCCATTCCGTCGCCTGACGATCTTCGAGAACGTCGCGCTCGCCGGATTTTACGGCCAGGGCCGCCACAGCCGTGCCAGGGCCGAGGAGGCGGCCGAAAGATCGCTGGCGATGGTCGGCCTGCCGACCGATCGCCATGCCAGCGTCGATGGCCTCGGCGCAGCCGGCCTGAAGAAGCTCGAGCTGGCGAAAGCGCTCGCCACCGCGCCAAAACTCCTGCTGGCCGACGAGAGCCTCGGCGGCCTCGACGAGGCCGAGATGGGGCAGGCGGCCAACATGCTGCGCAACATCCGCGACGAACTCGGCATCACCATCATCTGGGTCGAGCACATCATGGGCGTGCTGATGCGCGTCGTCGATCGCGTCATGGTGCTCGATCACGGCGAGAAGATCTCGGAAGGATTGCCAAGTGCCGTTGCCGGCGATCCCCGTGTCATCGAGGTCTATCTCGGCACCGATGCCGAGACCACGCAGGCCGCGGCCGCCGCAGCGCGCCGCCGCGCGGGGGTGCAGTGATGCTTGAGCTCCGCGGCGTCAATGCCGGCTATGGCACCTTCCAGGCACTGTTCGGCGTCGATCTCGACGTGAAGGCGGGGGAGGCCGTCGGCGTCATCGGGCCGAATGGGGCCGGCAAGACCACGCTGATGCGCGTCATCTCCGGGCTGATCCGTCCCTCGCGTGGCTCGATCAGAATGGAAGCCGTCGACGTCGTGGCCACGCCGCCGCACAAGATTGTCAGCCTCGGGATCGCGCATGTGCCGGAGAACCGGCGGCTGTTTCCGCAGCTCTCGGTCGACGACAATCTCAAGATGGGTGCCTTCATGCAGGAGGCGCGCGGCCACTATGCCGAGCGGCTGGACGTGGTGTTCGAGCTGTTTCCGCGCCTGAAGGAGCGCCGCCACCAGATGGCCGGCACCATGTCCGGCGGCGAGCAGCAGATGTGCGCGATCGGCCGCGCGCTGATGTCGAATCCAAAGCTGCTGCTGCTCGACGAGCCGTCGGCGGGGCTCGCGCCGGTCGTGGTGCAACAGGTGTTCGAGCTGGTGAAGCGGATCCGCGCCAGCGGGCTGACCGTGCTGATCGTCGAGCAGAATGTGCAGCAGGTGCTGAAGGTGGTCGATCGCGCCTATCTGATCGAGGCGGGCACGATCAGGTCCTCAGGCACCTCGGCCGAGATGCTGGCGAGCGACACGGTCAAGGAAGCTTATCTCGGGGTGTGAGGTTCATGCGGGCATGCAAGCATTTCTGGACATTTTCGACATCTACCTGCTGGAGGCCGTGATCAACGGCATCCTGCTCGGCGGCGTGCTGGCGTTGCTCGCGCTCGGGCTCAATTTGATCTTCGGCGTCATCGACGTGACCTGGATCTGCTATGCCGAGCTGGTGATGATCGGCATGTACGCCATGTACTTCCTGGTGCAGTATTACGGCATCAGTTACTTCCTCGCCGCGCCGCTCACCATCCTGCTGGTCGCGGTGCTCGGCGCGGCGCTGCATTACCTCGTGATCGCGCCGCTCCTCACTGCGCCGCCGATCAACCAGTTGCTGGCGACCGGCGGGGTGCTGTTCGTGCTGCAGAGCTTTGCCACCGTCGCCTTCGGCATCGACTTCCGCAACCTCGGTATTCGCCTGCCGGTGCTCGCCTTCGGCGACATGAATTTCAGCTACGCACGACTTCTGTCCTTCCTGGCCGCGCTGGTCGGCATGGTCGCGGTCTATCTGTTCATGACGCGGACCTTCACCGGCACCGCGATCCGCGCGATCTCGCAGGACCGGCAGATCATGGCGCTGATGGGCGTCGATACCAAGCGGATCTATCTCATCACCTCCGCGATCGGCGGGGGGCTGGCCGGGCTCGCCGCCTGCCTCCTTGTGCTGCAATATGACGTGCATCCCTTCGTCGGCCTGTCGTTCGGACCGATCACGTTCCTGATCTGCGTGCTCGGGGGCCTCGGCAATTTCATCGGCGGCTTCATCGCCGCCTTCGTGTTCGCCGAGATCATCTCGCTCGGCGGCCTGTTCTCCGATCTCGAATGGGGCTATGTGCTCGCCTTCGCCTTCTTCATCGTCATGATGTTCATCCGGCCCGCGGGCCTGCTCGCGAGGCGCCGATGATGGGGCGGGGACGGCTTGCTGCCTGGGCGGTGGGATTGGCGGCGCTGGTCGCGCTGCCTTTCGTCTATCGCGATCCCTATCATCTGCACATCCTGGTGCTGATCCTGATCTGGTCGTTCGCCTATACGTCCTGGTCGATGATGGGGCGGTTCGGCCTCGTCTCGCTCGGCCATGGCGGGTTCATGGGAATAGGCGCCTATGTCACCGCGCTACTCTGGAATCACCTGGGATGGTCGCCCTGGATCGGTATCCCCATCGGCATGGTCGCGGCCGGCGCGCTGGCGCTGATCGTCGGCTATCCCTGTTTCCGCTTCCGCATCACCGGGCACTATTTCGTGCTGGTGACGCTCGCGCTCTCCGGCATCGTGCTCCAGGTCATCACGGCGACGCGCGACTACACCGGCGGCTCGCTCGGCTACACGCCGAACCGGGCCGCAGGCAACAAGCTCTGGTCGCTGCAATTCGACGACAAGATCACCTGGTACCTGATCGCGCTCGGGGTCTGGCTGTTCGGCATCGTGGTCTGGCACTGGGTCGACCGCAGCATGGCCCGCTATGCGCTGGAGGCGATCTCGGAGGACGAGGACGCCGCGGCTGCCGCCGGCGTCGACGTCACCGCGGAGAAGCTGAAGATCACGCTGCTCAGCGCGTTGATGACGGCGCTCGCCGGCGCGATCTACTGCCAGTACCAGATGTTCATCACGCCCGACACCGTCAGCGGCATCGCGGTGTCGCTCCAGATGGTGTTCGCGGCCATCGTCGGCGGCCTGTTCGTCTCGCTCGGCCCGACCTTCGGCGCCGTCATCACGATTATGCTGGCCGAGACCCTGCGCATCGGCTTCGGTACCAAGGCGGTCGGCTGGGACAATCTCGTCTACGGCGTGCTGCTCGTGCTTTTCATCATATTCCTTCCGAAGGGCATCCTTGGTAGCTTGCTCGATCGATTGAAGCCGCAACGCAAGGTGTCCCGCGCTCATGAGCAAGAAGTCGTCCAAATCGCTCGCCCAGGAACTTGACCGCTACATCACGCCATTCCGCTACGATGGTTCGGGCAAGTTTCATCTCAAGGATCACAAGACCAACGAGAAGGGCGACCTCGACAAGGAGAAGGCCCAGGAGATTCTCGATGCCAACATGAAGCGGCTGATCGCGTTTCAGGAGAAGCTCTACGCCCAGGACCGCTGGTCGGTGCTGATCGTGTTCCAGGCGATGGACGCCGGCGGCAAGGATTCTGCGATCAAGGCGATCTTCGAGGGCATCAATCCGCAGGGCTGCGCAGTCAGTGCCTTCAAGGCGCCGAGCAGCAAGGAGCTCGATCACGATTTCCTCTGGCGCCACGCGATCGCGCTGCCGGAGCGCGGCCATATCGGCATCTTCAACCGCTCCCACTACGAGGAATGCCTGGTGACGCGCGTGCACCCGGAGATCCTCGCCAAGGAGAAGCTGCCGCAGAAGCTCCTCACCAAGAACATCTGGAAAGAGCGATTCGAGGACATCTCTGCGTGGGAGCGCTATCTCTCGCGTAACGGCACCGTGGTGCTGAAATTCTTCCTCAACCTGTCCAAGGACGAGCAGCGCGAGCGCTTCCTCGATCGGCTGGAGGATCCGTCCAAGCAGTGGAAGTTCTCCATGGACGACATCAAGGAACGCGCGCTGTGGCCGCGCTACCAGGCGGTCTATCAGGACATCGTCCGGCACACGGCAACGCCTCATGCGCCGTGGTATGTCGTGCCGGCCGACCACAAATGGTTCGCGCGCGTCGTGATCGGGTCGGCCATCGTCGCGGCGCTCGAAAAGCTTGATCTGCGCTTCCCCCGCGCCGACAAGGCCTCGCTGGGCGAGTTCGACGAGGTGCGCAAGGCGCTGGAGAAAGAGGAGAAGGCGGACAAGAAACAAAAAACGCGAAAACAACCCCATGCACAGTAGACGGGGATAATGAAATCAATGACTTGAAGGTCTGCGCGAGCGCTTGCGGATTTAACGAAATCGTTTGACCCGTCGGGCAAAACAGGGGCATGATGTCATCATCCCAAATTCCTCGGGACCGGCGCCCCACCCGTAGCAGAAGCGGTTCACGTTTGCAGGAAGGGCAGTCTCGTAATTCATCTACTTCCCGTATTTCGCTGCAGCGAATCCGTCGCAGTGAGATGGAACGCGTCCTCAAATGTGATACCGCGGCCGTTGATCTTGCTTGACAGTCCTGTGTCACGGGAGGACCATCGTAATGGTCGCAAACAAGCGACGCGCAACGTCCACATCAAGAGCAAGGGGAGGTCTATGACACCACCTCCGCAGATCCAGCCGCGGTAAGTGCGATGGAGCTCGTTCGGACTATCGCATAGCGGCAGAAAACCGCGAACGGCACGCCGGGCCAAGGTTTAGAGGGCTGCATCAGTGTGGCATAGCCCCTACCTGCCCGGCGCTGTATTCTGCAGCACATCGATTGCATCACACCGAATTATGTCGGATGGCCGTGACGCGGCCGTCGCGCTTTTGACATCCTGCTTCTCTCCTCCTCATCGCCGTCATTCCGGTCCGACTCCCGGAGTGACGGTAGAGGTTTTGTGCGTCCTCATTCCAGTGGCGCACGTCCCAGCTTGAGACCGCGGTTCCCGTTTCCTGCACCGCGGCAAATGCCAAGAGAATGTCGCCTCATTGGCCAACTTCCGACACAGCGCCCGGGCGAATAGCGTCGATCCGACATGATGCATGTGCTTCGGCGGTGACGGTCCCGACGTCGCCGTCGCATTTATTTTTCCCAGGGAATCCCTCGTGTCGCATAAGCTTGCCTCCGCGCTTCTCGCCGCGCTCTTGATCGCGATCTCATCTCTCTCCAGCACCCGCGCCGCGCCGCCCGCACCGGCGGCCACTAGCGCTGCCGCGTTGTCGCCCGACGAGGCCAGGCGCGCGCTGGAGACGCTGCAGGACGACAAGAAGCGCGCGCAGATCATCGACACGCTGCGCGTGATCGCGAATGCGTCAGGTCCACAGCAGCCCGCGCCCGAGCCAAAATCGCCGATCCCGCTCGCGGCCGACGGCCTTGGTGCGCAGCTCATGCTCACCGTGTCCGAGGAGATCGGCGAAATTTCGCGAGACGTCGCCGATATGGCCAGGACGTTCATGCACTTCCCGGCGTTCTACTACTGGATCGTGCGGACCGCGAACGATCCCGCGGCCTACAATCTCCTGATCGAGATTGGTTGGAAGCTCGCGCTGGTGTTCGGCTGCGCCTTCTGCGCCGAATGGGTGATCTTCCGTCTGATCCGCCGCCCCGTCGCGTTCCTGGAAGGGCGCATGCCGCAAACGGCGTGCCTGCCGGTGCAGGTGTTGCCCATTGCCGATCCGCCGTCATCCGTCGCCGATGTCACCCCGGCGCCCGAACTGCACATGCGCCGCCACAGCCTGGCGCGGGCCTGGCAAATCATGCTGCGGCTGCCGCTCGTGCTGGGACGCTTCCTGCTCGAGCTGCTACCCGTGTTGGTCTTTGTCGGAGTCGCCACGGCGCTGCTCGGCACCGAGATCGGCGAGCCCACCACCGTCCGCCTCGTGATCCTCGCCGTCGTCAACGCCTATGCGTTCTCGCGCGGGCTCATCTGTGTGGTCCGTGTGCTGGCGGGACCGTTCGGCTTGTTTCCGGTCAAGGCCGAAACCGCCGCCTATATCGAGATCTGGGCGCGCCGCATCGTCGGTGTCGGCGTCTCCGGCATCGCCTTTGCCAACGTGGCGCTGCTGCTCGGCCTGCATCGCGCCGGCTATGCCGCGCTCTTGCGCATGGTGATGCTGGTCGTGCATCTCTTCATCGTCGTCATCATCCTGCAATGCCGCCGCCAGGTCGCCGAAGCCATCCGCGCGCCGGCCGACCGGCAGGGGCTCGCGGCGCGACTGCGCAACCGCATCGCGGGCGGCTGGCACTATCTCGCCATCGCGCTCGACCTCGCGCTGTGGGCGGTGTGGGCGCTGAACATCCGCAATGGCTATTCGTTGCTGCTGCAATATTTCGTCGGCACCATCGCGGTGGCGCTGATCACGCGCGTTGCCATCATGCTGACGCTGGGCCTGATCGACCGCGGCTTCCGCATCAAGCCGGAAATCCTCCAGCGGTTTCCGGGCCTCGAGATCCGCGCCAACCGCTACCTGCCGCTGCTGCGCAAGATCGTATCTGGCGTGATCGCCTTCATCGGCCTGGTGGCCGTGCTCGAAGTCTGGGGCGTCGACGCCATCGTCTGGTTCTATGGCGGCCAGATCGGCAGCCGGCTGATCTCGGCGGTGGTGACGATCGGACTTGCCGTGTTCATCGCAGCTGCGATTTGGGAAGCCAGCAACGCGCTGCTGGACCGCCAGATCAATACGCTGTCGCGCGATGGGCACTATGCCCGCGCCGCGCGGCTGCGGACCTTTCGGCCGATGCTGCGCACGGCCTTGCTGTGCGTGATCGCGACCGTCGTCGGCCTCACGGCGCTCAGCGAGATCGGCGTCAACGTCGCGCCGCTGCTGGCGGGCGCCGGCATCGTCGGCATCGCCATCGGCTTCGGCTCGCAGAAGCTGGTGCAGGATCTCATCACCGGGCTGTTCCTGCTGCTGGAGAACACCGTCCAGGTCGGCGACAGCGTCAGCGTGTCCGGGCTATCGGGCGTGGTCGAGAACGTCTCGATCCGCACGATCAGGCTGCGGGCCGGCGACGGTGCCGTTCACATCGTGCCGTTCAGCGCGGTCACCACCATCACCAATGCCAGCCGTGGCGCCGGCAATGCGTCCGTCAGCGTCAACGTCGCCTACAAGGAAGACACCGACCGCGCCGGCCAGATCCTCAAAGATATCGTCGACGAGATGCGCCGCGAGGTCGAATTCCGCAGCCTGATCCGCGGCGATCTCGAGCTCTGGGGCATCGACAAGGTCGACGGCGCCATGGTGTCGATCGTCGGCCAGATCCGCTGCACCGAGGCCGGCCGCTGGCCGGTGCAGCGCGAATTCAACCGTCGCATGAAGCAGCGCTTCCAGCACAACGGCATCGAGGTCGCATCGGCCACCCAGACCATCCTGATGCACATCGCGCCGCCGGCTGACAACGCCGCTCATCTGACGCCGCGTCGAGCCGCAGGATAGTGGCGCGGTAAACTTACCGCTTGCCTTGGTCGAACCGGCAGCGTTCACTTCGCCCCAGCCCGCTGACGACATGCGGGCGGCAAAAAAGGGTGGATGGAATGCAGGGGCGGTGGGCTGGACTGCGTGGCCACGTGATGGTCGTGTGCGCCTTGATCGGAAGTGCGGCGTGGACCGCTCCTGCGAGCGCGCAGCCGTTTCCGTCGCGGCCGATCACCCTCGTGGTGCCGTTCGCGGCGGGCGGTCCGACCGATACGCTGGCGCGCATCCTGTCCGAACGCATCGCCGCCGAATTGCACACGACAATCGTCGTTGAAAACGTGGCGGGCGCCTCCGGCAGCATCGCCGGCGCCCGCGTCGCGCGCGCAACGCCTGATGGCACCACGATCACGATCGGCCATTGGGGCACGCATGTGCTCAACGGCGCGATCTTCAAGCTACCCTATGACGTGATCGCCGATTTCGAGCCGGTCGCGACGATCGCGATGGGCACGCAGCTCATCGTCGGCCGGAAGTCGCTCGAGGCCAACACTCTGAAAGAGATGATCGCGTGGCTGAAGGCCAACCCCGGCAAGGTGACTGCCGGCACGGCCGGTGCGGGCACAGGTGCCCACGTCGCCGGTGTCTTCTTCAAGGAGAGAACCGGCACCGACTTTCAGTTCGTGCCCTATCGCGGCGCGGGGCCCGCCATGATCGACCTCGTGGCCGGGCAGATCGACATCATGTTCGATCAGGCCTCGAACTCGCTGCCGCATTACAAGAACGGTGCGATCAAGGCGTTCGCGGTGACGTCGCCGACGCGGCTCGCCTCCGCGCCCGATATCCCGACGGTCGACGAGGCGGGGCTGCCCGGTCTCTACATCTCCTACTGGCACGGCATCTGGGCGCCGAGAAATACGCCGAAGGAGATCGTCACGAAGCTCAACGCGACCATCGTCACCGTGCTTGCCGACGCTTCCGTCAAGCAGCGGTTTAGCGAATTGGGACAGGAGATTCCTCCGCCCGATCAGCAAACACCCGCAGCGCTTGGAGTCTTCCAGAAGGCCGAAACCGAGAAATGGTGGCCGATCGTGAAGGCCGCCGACATCAAGGCTGAGTAACGCTGTCGCCCATACCACTGACTCATCCTGAGGAGCCCGCGGAGCGGGCGTCTCGAAGGATGCGCCGCGGAGAGCAGGGCCTGCATGATTTGCCCGGCGATGCAAAGCATCGTCCGGAGACGCGCGTTCCGCGCTCCTCACCATGAGAGAGCCTCGCGGCGTTAACCTTTTTCGTGCGCACGACGACCGGTCTGTCACCAAAACCTCGCTGCGGTGCGGGATCACAATCCCTGCCGCGGTTTTCTGCGTCCTTGATCTCAGGTGAGCGCTGGCCGACAATGCCTGCCCTTCAATAAGAAACTCCCTGGGGGAATTCGTGAATAGACCTGCTCGGGTCAGCGCCCATTCGACATCGTCCGATTCCGTGCACGGCATGGCGCTGCTGCGCGATCCCCTGCTCAACAAGGGCACCGCCTTCACCGCGCAGGAGCGCGATGCGCTCGGCCTGCGCGGACTGCTGCCGCCGTGCGTGCTGACGATGGAGACCCAGGTCGAGCGCGTGCTCGTCAACCTGCGCACGCTGCCGACCGATCTCGAAAAATATGTTGCGCTGAATGCGTTGCATGACCGCAACGAGGCGCTGTTCTTCCGCGTCGTCGTCGACAATATCGACGAGATCCAGCCGATCATCTACACGCCGACGGTCGGGCTCGCCTGCCAGAAATACGGCCTGATTTTCCAGCGGCCACGCGGCATGTTCATCTCCTCGCGCGATCGCGGCCAGATCGCCGAGATCCTGAAGAACTGGCCCTATCCGGCCAAGCTGATCGTCGTCACCGATGGCGAGCGCATCCTCGGCCTCGGCGATCTCGGCGCCAACGGCATGGGCATTCCGGTCGGTAAACTCTCGCTCTATTCGGCCTGCGCCGGCGTGCATCCCGAAACGTGTCTGCCGATCGTGCTCGACGTCGGCACCAACAACGAAGAGCTCCTGAAAGACCCATATTATCTCGGCCTGCGCGAGCGGCGGCTCACGGGCGAGGCCTATGACAGCTTCGTCGACGAGTTCATGGTCGCCGCGCGCAAGACCTTTCCGGGAGTGCTGATCCAGTTCGAGGATTTCGCCAACCACTCGGCGTTCAAGCTGCTGCACAAATACCGCGATGAGGCCTGCGTCTTCAACGACGACATCCAGGGCACAGCCGCGGTTGCGCTCGCCGGCCTGTTCTCGGCCTTGCGCGTCAACGGCGGCAAGCTGAAGGATCAGCGCATCCTGTTCCTCGGCGCGGGCGAGGCCGCGACCGGCATCGCCGATCTCGTGACGTCCGCCATGATGGCGGAGGGCGCCTCCGAGGCCGAAGCGCTCCGCCGCAACTGGCTGGTGGATTCCCGCGGCCTGGTCGTTGGCGGCCGTGAAGGCCTGTCCGGTCACAAGCTCCGTTATGCCCATGCCGACCAGGCGCCGATCGCCGACTTCCTCACCGCGATCAGGACGCTGAAGCCGACGGCGATCATCGGCGTTGCCGCGGTCGGCGGCGCCTTCACGCCCGAGGTGCTCAAGGCGATGGCCGAGCTCAACGAACAGCCGATCGTGTTCGCGCTCTCCAACCCGACCTCGAAGGCCGAATGTTCGGCGGAGGACGCCTACCGCTACACCGGGGGCCGCGCGCTGTTTGCCTGCGGCAGCCCGTATGATCCTGTGAAGCTGAACGGCCGCACCTTCGTGCCGCGCCAGGGCAACAACTCCTACATCTTCCCGGGCGTCGGCCTCGGCGTCATCGCCAGCCGCTCGCGGCTGGTGACGGACGAGATGTTCATGGCGGCCGCCCATACGCTGGCCGATTGCGTCGGCAAGGACGATCTTGCGCAAGGCAGCCTCTACCCGGCGCTGCCGCGCATCCGCGAGGTCTCGGTCCGCATCGCTGCCGCCGTCGCCGATGTCGCCTATCAGCGCGGACTCGCGGACGGACCCGCGCCCAACGACGTGAAGGGATTGGTTCAGTCCCAGATGTACGAGCCGAAGTACTGAAGCCTCCGCATCGTCATGCCCGGGACAAGCCCGGGCATGACGACCGCCTAAAGCAAGCCCCGTTCGGTCAGCATCCGATACCATTTCAGGTAGAAACCCCGTTGCGCGGCGCGGCGGTATATGCGACGCTCTGTAGCGCTACAAGAAAATTCGAAAACCAAGGTAAGCCGCCATGGACGATCGTTTGCCCGACCTGGGCGACCTCGAGCACGAGGTCATGCAACTGGTTTGGGCCCATGGTCCTGTGACGGCCGAAATTGTGCGCGAAAAGCTGTCGCGTCGGCTGAAGGAATCCACCGTGCGCACGGTGCTGCGCCGGCTGGAAGAAAAGGGCTATGCTCGGCACACGGTGGACGGACGCACCTATGTCTACCACGCAGCCGAAGCGCGCGCGCGGGTTGCGGCCAAGGCGGTGCAGCGCATCGTCGACTGGTTCTGCAACGGCTCGATGGAGGAGGTCCTCGTCGGCATGGTCGACAATGCAATGCTCGACCAGCAGCAGTTGCGCACACTGGCCGACCAGGTCGCCAAGGCGAAGAAGGCGAGGGGAGTGAAGAAAGAATGATCGCAACTCTGGCGGAGGCGGCGCTGCGCTCCCTTGTGCTGGGAGGCGTCGTCTGGTTCGGCCTCAACCTGTTTCGCGTGCGCAATCCGCACGCTCACATGACAGCGTGGGTCGTCGTGCTGCTGGCATCGCTGGCGATGCCCGTGGTGATGCATTGGCCGACGGTCACGATCACCCGGCTGCCATTGCCGGTATCGGTGCCGGATGATGTCCTGCCGGCTGACATCTCGATGTTCGAGATGCCGCAGCCCATGCAGCCGATCGCGCCCGGCGCGGCGATTGCTTCCCCGGCGCAGAGCGGCGTCTCGATCAATTGGTGGCTTGTCGCCACAATCGTCCATGTCGCCGTCGCCAGCCTGTTGCTGCTGCGGCTGGCCATCGGCCTCTATCTGACCTGGCGCCTCGCGCGCGCGGCAAGGCCGATCAATGGTCCGCACCTGGTCGACGCCGATGTGCGCGTCAGTCGCGACGTCGGCGGTCCCGTCACGTTTGGCTCGACCATTCTGGTGCCGCCGCAATTTGCCGGCTGGGACGCCAAGAAGCGGCTCGCGGTGCTCGCGCATGAGGGCGCGCATGTCGCCAACCGCGATTTCTATATCCTCCTGCTCGCCTCTCTCAATCGCGCGGTGTTCTGGTTCAGCCCGTTCGCCTGGTGGCAGCTCGCGCGTCTTGCCGAACTTGCCGAGATCATCAGCGACGCCGAGGCCATCGAGGTGATCGACGACCGGCTGTCCTATGCGGAAATCCTGCTTGATTTCGCAAGCACGGTAAACCCGCGGCCGCTCGAGCTCGCGATGGCGCGGGCCTCGACCGTGCGCGCCCGCGTCGAGCGCATCATCGCGACCGCCGCGATGCCGGTCGCGGTCGGCTGGCGCAAGCGGGCGTGGATCGCGGCCGCGATCGTCCCGGCCGTGATCGTGTCCGCCGGCATGATCGCCTATCGTACCCCGGAGCCTGCGCCGCTCGCCGCGGATAGCGGCGAGGTGCCGGCCCAGCATTACCGCCCCTTCGTCAATTTCTACGCCATGGGTCCGGCGTCGGTGTTCGCCATCTTCCGCGAAGGTGACGATCTCTCCGGCCAGCTCACCGGGCAGCGCCGGCTGCGCCTGACGGTCGACAGCGACGGCACCGCGTCCTACATGGCTTCGTCGAGCGAGATCACGTTCCCGCTCGATGCGGAACGTCGCTCCTCCGAACTGATGCTGCGGATCAACGGCCGCGACGTGCGCGCGGTGCGTGTCGCCGAGATGCCGGCGCCGACGACTGAACCTGCCTCGCTCGATCAGTATGTCGGCTGGTACAGGATTGCGCCGAACCGCGTGCTCACCGTGCGCCGCGATGGCGACCGTCTCTGGTTGCAGGAAACCGGGCAGGGCACGACGCAAATCCTTGCCGAGGGCACTGATGCCTTCTCCTTCCGCGGCGACCATCTCGTCATCTTCCTGCGCGACAAGCAGTCGAGGGTCTCGCGCGTGTTGCTACAAGGTGCGGTTTTCGGCGCCCGTCTTGCGGCCCGCGTCGATGCGGCGGTGGCTCAGACGGTCGAAGCGGATTTCGCGCGCCGCCTTGCCGAAGTCCCCGATCGCTTCAGGGAGCAGGTCCCGGCCGTCGGCGGCAAGGAGATGATTGTGCGCGGGATCGAGGATCTGCGCGCCGGCACGCCGAACTACGACCGCATGAGCGCGCCGCTCGCCGCCAAGCTCCACCGCCAGCTCAATGAAATGCACGCGACGTTCGTTGCGCTCGGCGGGCTGGAATCGATCTTCTTCCGCGGCGTCGGACCCGGCGGCTACGACATCTACGGCGCGAAGTTCGAGAACGGTACGGCCGAATTCCGCCTGCTGCTCGAGCCCGACGGCAAGGCCGGCGATGTCATCTTCAGAGCCGACGGCAACGACGAGCTCGGTGGCATCGTGCCTTGCTCTGAGGAGGCGAACGTGCGCGGTCGCGCCGGCACCTCGCCGATCAGGATCATGGTCTATAACGAGATGGGCGACGACATCCAGGTCTTCAATCTCGATGCCGACGGCAATCGGAGGACGCAGAGCGTCGTCAGGCCCAACATGACCTGGGCCTCCACCACCACCGTGAACAATCCGTGGGTGATTGCCGACAAGTCGGGACGGTGTATGGAGATCCTGGTGCCGGGTCGGCAAACGCGCTTCCACAATGTCGAGGCCTCAAACCTCGGCGCGCGTCCGGTTCGCGCAGCGCGGCGCGCCGTTCCGATCGCCAATGGCGAGGAGATGCTGCGCCGCTACATCGAGGGCGTCGGCAGGGGGCAGCCGGACTACGAGCGCATGACGTCCGAGGTCGCCGATATCACACGCGCGCAGCTTCCGTTCGATCAGGCGATTCTGACGCGGCTCGGTGCGCTGCGTGCGGTCTCCTTCCGCGGCGTCACCGCGCTCGACAGCGACATCTATGTCGCCCAGTTCGCCAACGGTTCGGCGGAATGGCGCATCGGCGTCAGAAACGGCACGATCACGAAGATCGCGCTCGGGCCCAATTTCTAGAAGGATCGCCGCCGCTGATCTGCAGGACCGGCGGCTCCCGAGTTGTTGACGGCGCTCTCTCAATCTCCGCTTGCCGGTCTTTGTCGTGAATGCTACATTACGTAGCATTACGCTTCGTAACTTCCCGCCGACACCGTCGGCAGGCTCGCAAGAATTGGGCATTCGCCATGAGCAGTTCTGCAAAGGCCGAGGCCGTGCTGGCACTTCATCGCTTCGGGATGGGGCCGCGTCCGGGATCGATTGCGGCTCTCGGAACCGACCCGCGCGGCGCGCTGATAGCCGAGCTCGACCGCCCGCTCGTCCTGAACGCCGCCGCGAGCCTTCCCTCCAGCGCAAAGGCCTATCGCACCGTGGCCGATGCCAATGCGCGGCGCGCCGCGCGCGCCAAGCAGGCCCAGCAGCAAGCTAAAAAGCAGCAGGTGGCGGCGACGCCGACCATGTCGGAAGACCAGACGCAAGGCCAAGGAGCGGACAAGGATGCCGCCGAGATGGCGGCCAAGCAGGCGGCCGAGGCCGTTCCGGATCCCGGACGTCCGATCTATTTGCAGGAAGCCAAGCTGCGTACGGAAGCTGCGCTTGCCGCCGACATCGGCTTTGCCGAGCGGCTGGTGTGGTTCTGGTCGAACCATTTCTGCATCTCAGCCAACAAGATCCAGAGCATGTCCGGCGCCTATGAGCGCGAAGCCGTTCGCGCCAATACGCTCGGCCGCTTCGTCGATCTCCTGTTGGCCGTCGAGGGCCATCCGGCGATGCTGTTCTATCTCGACAATCTCGGCTCGATGGGTGCGAACTCGATCGCCGGCATCAACCGCAGCCGCGGCCTCAACGAGAACATCGCGCGCGAGATCATGGAGCTGCATACGCTCGGCGTGCGCGCCGGCTACACGCAAGACGACGTCATCAGCTTCGCCAATGTGTTGACGGGATGGACGCTGGTGCCGCCCGGCGACAATCCCGAGCACGGCGGCGAATTCACCTTCAATCCGCGGCTGCACGAGCCCGGCGGACAGACCGTGCTCGGCAAGCGCTACGAGCAGGAGGACGTTGAGCAGGGCCGCGCGGTGCTGCGCGATCTCGCCGCGCATCCGGCGACCGCGACCCATGTCGCGACCAAACTCGCACGACATTTCGTGGCCGACGAGCCGCCGCCTGTGCTGATCGAGCAGATGGCGAAGATTTTTCGCGACGCCGAGGGCGATCTCAAGCAGGTCGCGATCGCGATGGTGTCGTCGGACGAGGCGTGGCGCGGGCCGCCGTCGAAACTCAAGCGTCCGAGCGAGTGGGGCGTCGGCATGGTGCGCGCGACCGGCATCACGACCGTCGATCCCGTCCGCTTCACCGGCGGCCAGGAGCTGCTCGGTGAAGGGCTGTGGCGGCCATCGGCGCCCAAGGGTTATCCGGAGGACGAGGCAAGCTGGATCGACGGCATTGGCCGGCGGCTCGACATCGCCAACAATTTCGCCGAACGCATCGCGACCACGGCCGATCCGCAAGTGATCATCGAGGACGTCTTCGCCTCCGAGATATCACCCGAGGTGAAGCAGGCGGTCGGCCGTGCCGAGAGCCGGCAGCAAGCGTTGGCGCTCTTGTTCATGTCGGCGGATTTTCAGAGGAGGTGAGCATGGGCGTCGTCAATCATTTGCCCACGCGGCGCGAGCTTCTGGTCGGATCCGGCGCGCTATTCGCGTGGAGCCAGATGCCGCGGATCGCGCGCGCCGAAGGGCGCGATCCGCGCCTGCTGGTCATCGTGCTGCGCGGCGCGCTCGACGGCCTTGGCGCGGTTGCGCCGGTGGGCGATCCCGACTGGATCTCCCTGCGCGGCGATCGCGCGCTGGCGCTGGACGGCAAGCCGCCCGCGCTGCCGCTCGATGCCTTCTTCGCGCTCAATCCGGCGATGCCGAACCTGCATCGGCTCTACAAAAGCGGCAAGGCTGCGATCGTCCATGCCACCGCGACGCCCTATCGCGAGCGTTCGCATTTCGACGGCCAGGACGTGCTGGAGAGCGGGCTCGTCAAGCCAGGCATGACAAGCTCGGGATGGCTCAACCGCGCGCTGCTCGCGCTGGAATCCGGCGGGCGTGTCGACCCGCGCGGCAGCCGCGCGCTCGGCATTGGCTCTGTGACGCCGCTGGTGGTGCGCGGTTCGGCGCCTGTGATGACATGGGTGCCGCAGAGATTGTTGCCGGCGAGCGAGGACACGCAGAGCCGCCTGCTCGATCTCTACCAGCACACCGATCCGAAGCTTGCGACCGTGCTCCAGGCCCGCATGAGGCTCGCGTCGCTCGGCGGCGCATCGGGCGCGGGCGATCCGATGTCCGACGATCCAACCTTGGCGCCGCCCGGCATCGCACGCGTCCGCGCCTATTTCGCCGAAGCCGCCGGTACCGCCGCGCGCTATCTCGCAAAGCTCGACGGTCCGCGCGTCGGCGCGATGGGCTTTGTCGGCTGGGACACGCACATCGCCGAAGGCGCGGCCTCGGGCCAGCTCTACAATCTGCTGGGCGCGCTCGACGGCGCCTTTGCCGCGATCGAGAGCAACATGGGCGAGGCGTGGCGCGAGACCGTCGTCGCGGTTGTCACCGAGTTCGGGCGAACCGCGCGCATCAACGGGACGCAGGGCACCGACCACGGCACGGGCACGGTCGCCTTCCTGATCGGTGGCGGGCTTACCGGTGGCCGCGTCATCGCGGACTGGCCGGGTCTGAAGCCGGCGCAACTCTTCGAGGATCGCGATCTCAAGCCGACCACGGATTTGCGCGCAGTGTTGAAGGGCCTGCTGAGGGATCATCTGCGTGTCGAGGAGAAGGTGCTCGCAGAAGCCGTCTTCCCCGGCAGCGCCGACGTCAAGCCGATGGGAGGCCTCGTCGGCTGACGACGGGCTCTCGCAACCGGATCGGGTTCATGATGTGCACGCTGACACAACGGGAGCTCGACTTTCTCGCCAGCCTGAGGACCGGCTGGCGGCGGCTCTATCGGCGCGAACTCGCACGGCTCTTGAAGGGCGACGTCGAGCCTGGCGAGGTTCCTCCGGAGACGCGCCCGATCTGGCGCGTCGTATCGGGCTTATCCCAGGAGTCTGTCTCGATTCAGGACAAGCCAGTGTGGTGGAATCGCCACAGCTAAACCTGAAACGGCTGCGGCCGCAGGCGCGCTTTCGTTCCGACAAGGTTCTGCCCTCATTGCCCACCGAAACTCGGGGTCGTTCGGAGGGCGCATCATGTCTCGATTTGCACGTGCCGAAACTGCCCGGATTTCGCCGGCAACCCTGTGCCGGATACTGCTCGCCATCATCGGCGCGGCGTCGCTTGCGGCGTGTGCGCAATCGCCCGTCGGCCGCCAGAAGGCCGATCTCGGCACCCACCGCCAAGCCGCTGTCGAACGACCGCACAGGGTGGCGGCGCTGCATCCACGTCCGACCAGCCGGGCCCGCGTCCCCGACGGCGACGCAAAGCAAAGCGTCTCGCATGGCGTCGCCAGCTTCTATTCGGACACGGAGACGGCGAGCGGCGAGCGGTTCGACAAGAACGAATTGACCGCGGCCCATCCCAGCCTGCCGTTCGGCACAAAGCTGCGCGTCACTGACGTTTCATCCGGTCGCTTCGTGACCGTCAGGATCAACGATCGCGGGCCGTATGTTCGCGGACGCGTGGTTGACATCTCGCCCTCCGCGGCGGAGGCGCTCGGCATGGTCGACAAGGGCGTCACCAATGTCAGGCTCGACGTGGTGCAATAATTTGCAGTGACATCGATCCGAAACGCTGTGCTTAACCGGCTGTTAGCCGCCTCCAGCCACCATGGATACCCAATCATTCGGGACTCCAGATTGAAGCTCTTGGGAGGCGGCGTTTGACCACGATCCAGTATCTCGAAGATCAGGCCGCACGCGCCGAGCGGCTGGCCAAACGGATCACGGATACATTGACGATCGAAAAGCTTCTGACCTTCGCGGACGAACGCCGCCGCGAGATCGAGGTCATCGCCGGCAAGTACCGGCGCGCCTGATTTTCATCACCCCACGTGCGCTCAGCTGTGGCTCTCGACGAAGTCGCTGAGATAGTCGGGCAGCGTCATGCCATCAATGTCGCAGCGCGCCCGGATCTCACCGGCGACGTCGGTCGAGATGTCCTTCATCCAGTGCTCGAGCGTGTTGAACGAGATGACCTTGACGGGGTCGTTGAAGCAGCCGGCGACGAGCTCGCCAATCGTGGCGTCGAGATCGCTTCGCTCGACACGGATTTCGGTCGCCTTGTCGAGGCGATCGATCACCACGAACAGGGTCTGGTCTGCGCCATAGGGCACGACAGGGGCTGGCACGCCGGCTTCAAGCATCTGAGGCACTCACGCCTTCGCTTCCGATCACCATCAACGGGAAAAACCGGTAGAAGGTTCCCGCGCTCAGCCGGTGCTTCTGCGAGGATCAGAGAAATTCGCGCAGCCGCGCCAGCTCGGTGATGTGCTCAGGCGAGAGGATGTCCGTGACCAGCGGCGGCTGCGCGATGGTGCGGATCTCATAGAGATGCCTGGTCGCCGCCGGCTTCGCCATGA
Source organism: Bradyrhizobium sp. 4 (assembly GCF_023100905.1). NCBI lineage: Bacteria > Pseudomonadati > Pseudomonadota > Alphaproteobacteria > Hyphomicrobiales > Nitrobacteraceae > Bradyrhizobium > Bradyrhizobium sp. 4. The sequence continues at coordinate 5,809,745 of NZ_CP064686.1, read as the reverse complement.
ACGCCGAGATGCATTCGTCGAGCGTGCCCTCGACCACCTGGTAGGACGATCTGTCCGTCCGTCGCTGGTTCGCAAGCGATGGCCATTTATGCAGCACCGCAAGGACACCAAAATCGACCTTTGAATCCCCAGCCACGTCCCCCATCGTTCCGCCTCACGCAAAAAGAACCCCGGCACACGATCGTGCGTACCGGGGGCCTACACCCATTACTGCATCTCAATGCCACAGCACCAAACGCGATGACCGAGAAATTGTTCCCGGCCGATATTCCTTTCAGCTCGCGGCCGCCGCGATCTTATGCCCCGGGCTGGTATGAACCTGACTGCGATCGTCGCCGCGGCTGACCTCCGGTGGCAACCCTGCGAAGCGCCGCAAGGCCTCGGCCATCTGCACCCGGCCCGGCGCGCCGGTGATGATCACGTCCACCATCGTGAAGGACGAGTGGAAATGACCGCTCGCCTTGAGTTGCTCGACCGGGACACCGGCGGCCGCCATTGCCTCGGCATAGGCGATGCCTTCGTCACGCAGCGGATCGAATTCGCAGGTGACGACGAAGGCCGGCGGCAGGCCTGCGACCTTGCCGCGGAGCGGCGAGGCGCGCGGATCGGTGCGGTCGGCCGGCGAGCAATAGAGGTCCCAGAACCAGTACATCAGCGAACGGGTCAGGAAATAGCCGGTCGCATTGTCGTTGTAGGAGGGGCGGTCGAAAGTGCAGTCGGTGACCGGGCAGATCAGGAGCTGGCCCGCGATCTCCGGCCCGCCGCGATCGCGTGCAAGCTGGCAGGTGACGGCGGCGATGTTGCCGCCGGCACTCCAGCCCGCGACCAGCACCGGGCCCGGCCTGCCGCCGAGCTCGGCGGCGTGCTCGGCGATCCAGCGCGTCGCCGCATAGCCGTCTTCGGCCGCAGTCGGGAAACGATGCTCGGGCGCATGACGATAGCCGACGCTGACGAGCATCATGCCGGTCCGCCGCACCATGTCGCGGCAGAACGGCTCGTCCGACTGCTCGTCGCCGAGCACCCAGCCGCCGCCGTGGAAATAGACCACGACCGGATGCGGCCCTGATGTTGCCGGCTTGTAGACCCGATAAGGCAAGGGACCGTCGGCGCCGGGCAGCGTGCCGTCGGCGATCTCGCCGATCGGCCGTCCAGCGGGACGGCCCTTGTTGAACTCATTGACGAAGGCGCAGGCGCCTTGCGCGCCCATCGACTCGATCGGCGGCAGGTGGAGCGACGCCAGCAGGTTGAGCACCAGCCGCACATCGGGCTGGAGGCGCACCACCTCGCCGTCATTGCATTGCGCGGCAACGTTGGGACCGGTCAGCTTGAAGCCGAGCATACCGCGGCTGACGACCTCGTCGCAGATGCTGCGATAGGGACCGACGCCGCCGGTATAGGGCATCAGGCCCTGCACCTTGCCGGGAACGTTGGCGCCCGTGTACCAGGTGTTGGCGAGCCGGTGCAGCGTCACCATCGAGCAGTCCGCCATGTGCCTGTTCCAACCGGCCTGCGCCGACTCCGTCGGCTCGATCGTGGTGAAGCCGGCGTCGCGCAATGCCGCGAGACGATCGACGACCCAGTCGACATGCTGCTCGATCGACACCGCCATGTTCGACAGCACCGACGGGCTGCCGGGCCCGGTGATCATGAAGAAGTTCGGAAAGCCTTCGACGGTGAGCCCGAGATAGGTCTGCGGCCCCTGCGCCCAGACATCGGTGAGCGACTTGCCGCCACGTCCGGTGATCGGATGCACGGCGCGGATCGCGCCGGTCATGGCGTCGAAGCCGGTCGCGAACACGATCACGTCGACATCAACGCTGCGCCTTGCCGTCGTGATGCCGCTTGCGGTGATCGCCTTGATCGGCTCCTGACGCAGATTGACCAGCGTGACGTTCGGCCGGTTGTAGGTCGCGTAATAGTTGGTATCGAGGCAGGGCCGCTTGGCGCCGAACGGATGATCGTCCGGCATCAGCGCTGCGGCGGTCTCGGGGTCTTTGACGGCAGCGCGGATCTTCTCGCGGATCAGGTCCTGGACGATCTTGTTGCCGTCGATGTCCACCGCCTGGTCGGCCCAGAGCTGGGTCAGGATGTGGACGAGGTCGCCGGCCGCCCACGCGCGTTCGAACCGCTCACGACGCTCGACATCGCTTAATTGCCAGCTCACGACCGTCTGCTGCGGATAGGGTACGCCGGCCATCGACTGGCGCGCCTGCTCGCGATAGGCCGCGCGATCGCCTTGCAGCAGGTTCATGCGATCGGAAGGCGCTGGGCCGTTATGCGCCGGCAGCGCGAAGTTCGGCGTACGCTGGAACACGGTCAGATGTGCGGCCTGTTGTGCGATCAGCGGGATCGACTGAATGGCCGACGATCCCGTGCCGATCACCGCGACGCGTTTTCCGGCGAGATTGACGCCGTCATGCGGCCAGCGTCCGGTGAAATAAACCTCGCCCTTGAAGTCCTTGACGCCGTCGATCTCCGGCGGCTTCGGCGCCGAGAGGCAGCCGGTGGCCATGATGTAATGGCGGCAGGAGACCGGCGCGCCATTGTCGGTGGTGAGCTGCCAGCGTCCGGTGGCCTCGTCCCATTTCGCTTCCGTGACCTTGGTCTTGAAGCGAATGTCACGCCTGAGATCGTAACGGTCGGCGACGAAGCCCAGATAGCGCAGGATCTCGGGCTGGGTCGCGTATTTCTCCGACCAGGTCCAGGCGGTCTCGAGGTCCGGATCGAAGGTGTAGCTGTAATCGATGGTCTGGATATCGCAGCGCGCACCGGGATATCGGTTCCAGTACCAGGTGCCGCCGACGTCGCCGGCTTCTTCGAGGCCGACCGCCGTGAGGCCGGCTTTGCGCAGCCGATGGAGAAGATAGAGGCCGGCAAATCCGGCACCGACCACGGCAACATCGACCTGCTGGCTGGTTCCGCGCCCCGCGTCAGAGGCACGCGCAGCAACCATTGCATCAGGCATGGCATTTCCTCCCGTGTGTTTTGTTTTGCCGGCAGGCTATCGCTGCAGGTTCGGCTTGTCATCACGGCATGTGCAATCTTCGGTAGCCATTTGCGGCGTCATCATGGCCGCGTGAATGTTGCGGCAGCACACGCATCGCGATGCACAATGGCCGTGATTTCCCGGGCTAATCAGGGTCGATCCACCTGTGTATGCTCTTGTTTTGCCACGCGTGCCGACGGGCGTCATGACAGAGTTGAGTGAGCGGACCAAAGCGAACATGGACGTTGTCCTGGAGGAGACGTGCCGCCAACTCCCGCACGGCGGCGATCACGACAGCCGCAGGTTCATCGCCGAGCGGCTGATCGAGGCGGCGCGGTCCGGTCACACCACACTCGGTGAGCTCGGCATCATCGCACGCCACGCACTGGCGGAGCTTGCCGCCAAGCGGAGCTAGGCGCGGCCGCGGCGCTTGCCTCGCAGCGGGCCACGGACATAACCTGCTCAAATCCTTCCGCGCATCGAGATGCTCCGAAGATGCGGTCCGTGTTCGCGCTTTTTGCGACGTCTCTCGTCCTCTGTTGCGCCGGCTCGGCCGCGGCCCAGCCGGTTGGCCAGTTTCCGTTTGCGCTGACGCGCGAAGGACAGATGCTCGGCGCCGTCGAAGGCGAGGTAGCCTCGTTCAAGGGGCTGGCCTATGCGGCCGCGCCGATCGGGCCGCTGCGCTGGCGTCCGCCGCAGGCTGCACCAGAGAGTTCGGAGATGCGCACCGCCTATGCGTATGGCGCGCCGTGTCTTCAGCCGTTGCTGCCGGGATCGAGCGAGGATTGCCTCACGCTGAACGTGTTCCGTCCGTTCGGGGTCGATGGCCCGCTGCCGGTGATGATGTTCATCCACGACGGCGCTTTCGTCAGCGGCACTGCGAATGATCCGCTGTTCGATGGTGCCAGGCTCGCGCAAGCCGGTCTCATCGTGGTGACCGTGAATTTTCGCCTCGGCGTGCTCGGCTGGCTCACCGATCCCGCGCTGTCGGAAGACGGTTCCGGCAAATACGGCCTGATGGACCAGATCGCGGCGCTGCATTGGGTGCATGATAACATCGCGGCCTTCGGCGGCGATCCCACCAACGTCACCTTGTTCGGCAGTGGCGCAGGCGCGACCTCGATCGCGCTGCTGATGCTGTCTGAGCAATCGCGTGATCTCTTTCAGAAAGCCATTCTGCAATCGATTCCCGGCCGTGCGCGCCTGCGTTCGGCACAAGAGGCCGAGATTGTGGGGCGGCAATTCATGGCGGCGCTGGGGCGACAGGCCGATTTGCGCACCGCCGACCCGCGACGCCTGCTTGCCGTCGAAAAGCATCTGCTGGAAAAATCGCCGCGCAGCTTCGGACCGACGATCGATGGACGTCTGGTGAGCGAGGAGGTCGCCGCGGGCTTCGCGGCCAGACATGAGAGCCGCATTCCCCTGATCATCGGCTCGAACGACGACGAGACCGGTTTCGACGGCGAGCTGGATATTCGGGAAGAGCTGGCGTCGTCAGGCGCCACCAGCGATGAGCTGCGCAGGCTCTATCCCGACCTCGCCAAACCTTCCAGCCGCGCGGCAAGGTTCTACACCGACAAGGTCTTCTCCGAGCCGGTGAGACTGCTGGCGCGCCTGCATGCCGCCAGCGGTGCGCCGACCTTTCGCTATCGCTTCGCCTATGTGCCGGAGGCACGGCGCGCAAACCCCGAGGGCGGTCACGGGCGGGAATTGCAGTTCATCTTCGGCGTGGAAGGCATGCCCGGTGCAGGTATCCTGTCACGAGGCGATCGCGAGGTCGCACACCGCATGCGCGCCTACTGGATCAATTTTGCCAAGAGCGGCGATCCCAACGGTGCGGACCTGCCGCGTTGGGATGCGGCCGCAGGCAGCGATCGCCTGCTGCTGATCACGAACGATCGCATCGCGAGCGGAGACGACTCCTGGTCGGAGCGCCTGGACCGGTTCGGGCGTTAGGGCATGTTGAGTTGGACTTAAGCCGCGAGCTCGACACGCGGCGCCGGGCTCAGCCGGTCTTCCTCCAGATAATCCATCGCGCCGTCTTTCTCGACGGCGTAGAACTGCTGGCCTTCCTTCGACTTGTAGGCGGCGCGAACGACGCCGCGGCGGCCCTTGTCACTGTTGACGACGTCCCCCAACGCAAACTTCTTCATTTCACGTCCCTGGCTGCTGGCCGACCCCTTCGGCTACGCCGGATTCTGGGCGGAAAATCGTTAACGTCTTGCTAACCATACGGGTTTGCCTATGCTCGCGGCCGATCGCGCGGGCAGCTCGCACGCGCATGTTGGCAATGAAACGAGCCTTCGCCCATGGTGCGACTTCCGACTTTCTTCCTGTCACATGGTGGCGGTCCCTGGCCGTTCATGGAAGACAGGCGGGTGCAATATGCGAAGACCGCCGAGGCGTTCGGCCGGCTGCCGCAGCTCTTGCCGGGGAAGCCCAAGGCCGTGCTCGTCATCACAGGACATTGGGAGGCTGACGCCTTCACCGTGTCGACCTCGGCGCATCCGCCGATGGTGTACGATTATCACGGTTTCCCCGAGCACACCTATCACCTCAAATATCCGGCGCCGGGGCGGCCCGAGCTCGCCGCGGAGGTGAAGGCGCTGCTCATTCGCGCGGGCGTCGATTGCCGGGAGGATCCCAACCAGGGCTTCGATCACGGCACCTTCGTGCCGCTCGGGCTGATGTATCCGCACGCCGACATGCCCATCGTGCTGCTGTCGCTGAGATCGAGTTACGATCCGGCCGAGCACATCAAGGTCGGGCAGGCGATTGCCTCGCTGCGGGACGAAGGCATTCTGATCGTCGGCAGCGGGCTCACCTATCACAACATGCGCGGGTTCGGCCGCGCGGAGTCGAAGCCGGTCTCGTATGATTTCGAGGCGTATCTGAACGAGGCGATTAGCCACAAGGACGCAGCGCGCCGCAACGCGATGCTGGTTGACTGGGAGAACGCACCGAGCGCGCGCCTGGCCCATCCGCGCGAAGATCATCTGCTGCCGCTGATGGTGGCCGCCGGCGCCGCCGGCAGCGACGCGGGCCAGCGCGTATTCGTCGACGAGGTCGCGAATGTCGCGATGGCTTCGTATGTGTTCGGGGGGTGATCTTCTCCTCTTCTCGCAAGCGAGGAGAGGTGAAGAAGAGTGGCTCACCCGTATTTCAGCTTCATGAACAGGATGCCGCCGGCGAGCACGATGGTGATGGCGTTTGCGGCGACGAGGGGCGCATCGCCCGACAGCAGGCCGTAGACGAGCCAGAGCGCCAGGCCCAGCACCATGACCAGGAACATGCCGAGCGAAATATCACCGGTGGAGCGGGTCTTCCACACTTTGATGGCTTGCGGCGCGTAGGCCACGGTGGTGCAGGTCGCGGCGGCAAAGCCGATCAGCTTGATCAAGAACGGGTCCATGGCGGCTCTATAGCATTGATTCGACGATGTCGGGCCTCAGGCGCGCGCGGTGATGAGGCTGCGATAGAGCGCGGCATAGTCGCCGGCGCGGTCGCGCCAGGACACGTCGGTCGCAAGGCCGCTCAGTTGCAGGCGGCGCCAGGTCAGCTTGTCGTGAAAGGCGATGTTGGCCTTGCGCAGCGTGCCGGCGAGGGCATCCGCGGTGACGGGTGCGAACTTGAAGCCGGTGGCATCGTGACCCGATTTATCGGCCTCGCCGATATCGACGATGGTATCCTCGAGGCCGCCGACCCGCGAGACGATGGGCACGGCGCCGTAGCGCAGCGCGCAGAGCTGGGTCAGGCCGCACGGCTCGAACCGTGATGGTACGATGAGCGCGTCCGCGCCGGCCTGGATCAGATGCGCCATGATCTCGTCATAGCCGATCACGACGCCGATGCGGCCGGGGTTCGCGCGCGCAACGGCCTGATAGCGATCCTGCAGATCGCGGTCCCCGCTGCCGAGCAGCGCGAGCTGCATGCCTTCGCGCAAAATCGTCGGAATGGCTTCGAGCAGGAGATCGAGCCCCTTCTGCCAGGACAGGCGGCTGATGACGCCGAGCAATGGCGCTTCGTCCGAGGAATCCAGATTGAACTGTTGCTGCAGCACCGCCTTGTTCGCGGCCCGGAACGTGAGGTCCTCCGCGCCGAAGCGGTAGGCGATGTGCGGATCTTCTTGCGGATTCCAAACGGAGACATCGATGCCGTTGAGGATTCCGCTCAGCACGTGCGCGCGGGCGCGCAGCAAGCCGCCGAACCCCATGCCGCCCTCGTCGCTCTGGATCTCCTGCGCATAGGTCGGCGAGACCGTGGTGATGCGATCGGCGAATTGCAGGCCGGCCTTCAAAAAACTGATGCCGCCGAAATATTCGAGGTCGTTGACGCCGTAAGCGCGCCACGGCAGGCCGATCGAACCGATCAGCTCGGGCGCGAACTTGCCCTGATAGGCCATGTTGTGGATGGTCATCACGGTGGCGGGCCGCGGCCGGTTATCGTAGTGCAGATAGGCCGGCGCGAGCCCGGCCTGCCAGTCATGGGCATGCACCACGTCGGGCACGAAGGCGGGAACGAGGCCGTGGCCGATGTCGGCCGCGATGCGCGAGAGCGCGGCGAACCGCATGCCATTGTCCGCCCAGTCGACACCTTCGGCCGTCACGTAGGGGTTGCCAGGCCGTGCGTAGAGATGCGGCACGTCGAGCACGAACAGATCGAGGCCGTCATGCGAGGCGGCGAGCAGACGACCGGGTCCGCCGAAATAATCCGGCCAGTGCCGGATTTCGTCGGCTCCCCCCAGCACCCGCATCACGTCGGGATAACCCGGCATCAAGGTGCGCATCTCGACGCCATGCGCCTTGAGCGCGATCGGCAGCGCGCCCGCGACATCGGCGAGGCCGCCGGTCTTGACGATGGGATAGACTTCAGAGGCGACCGCGAGGACGCGAACAGGCGTCATGTATTGAGCCTGTCGAGCATCGGCTGGGTGATGAGCGAAATGCCCTGCTCGGTGGTGCGGAAGCGTCTTGCGTCCAACTCGGGATCCTCGCCGACGACGAGCCCTTCCGGGATCTCGACGCCGCGATCGATCACGACGTTCTTCAAACGCGCGCCGCGGCCGATGTTCACGTACGGCATGATCACGGCGTTCTCGACCTGAGCATAGGAGTTGACGCGCACGCCGGTGAACAGCAGCGAGCGCCGCAGCGAGGCGCCGGAAATGATGCAACCGCCCGAGACCAGCGAGCTCACGGCCTGGCCGCGCCGGCTCTCCTCGTCGTGGACGAATTTTGCCGGCGGCGTGATTTCCGAATAGGACCAGATCGGCCAGGCGCTGTCGAACAAATCGAGCTCGGGGACCACGTCGGTGAGGTCGATATTGGCGGCCCAATAGGCGTCGACCGTGCCGACATCGCGCCAATAGGCGCGCGGGTCGCTGCCGGAGCGGACGCAGGAGGTCGAGTACTGGTGCGCCATGGCGCGGCCGTTCTTGACGAGGTAGGGGATGATGTCCTTGCCGAAATCGTGGTTGGAATTCGGATCCTCGGCGTCGCGCTTGAGCTCCTCGAACAGGAATTTCGCGTCGAACACGTAGATGCCCATGCTGGCGAGCGAGACGTCCGGCTTGCCCGGCATCGGCGGCGGATCTTTCGGCTTCTCCAGGAACTCTTTGATCCAGCCGTTCTCGTCGATATGCATGATGCCGAAGCCGGAAGATTCCTGCCGCGGCATCTCCAGGCAGCCGACGGTGACGTCGGCGCCGCTCTCGACATGCTGGCGCAGCATCACCTCGTAATCCATTTTATAGATATGGTCGCCGGCGAGAACCACGATGAAGCGGCAGGCGTGGGATTCGATGATGTCGATGTTCTGGTAGACTGCATCGGCCGTGCCGACATACCACATGTTTTCGGAGACGCGCTGGCTCGCCGGGAGGATGTCGAAGCTCTCGTTGCGCTCGGGACGGAAGAAGTTCCAGCCCATCTGAAGGTGCCGGATCAGGCTGTGCGCCTTGTACTGGGTGGCGACCGCGATGCGACGGATGCCCGAGTTCACCGCGTTCGACAGCGCGAAATCGATGATACGGGATTTTCCGCCGAAATAGACCGCGGGCTTGGCGCGCCGGTCGGTCAGCTCCAGCAGCCGGCTGCCGCGTCCGCCGGCCAGGACGAACGCCAGGGCCTGACGGGCAAGCGGCTCGGGTCTCGCGGCACTCATGTCATTCTCCCACAACTCTGGCGCTCGCGAGAAGCCTCCCGGCCGCGCACATTGGAACCGATAGTAACGGCACGAATAGTCAATCGGGAAGGTGGTTGTTGGTTGCGAATGCGCCGGAAGCTTAATGCTTTGCCGCGGTGATCGGGCCCCAGGCACCGTCCTGCCGGTGTCACACGCGGCGAGGTTGTCGAGCCCGTCGGGTACCGGTTGATCAGAATGGAGGCATGCGTCTTGTGCGGTGCACGCAAACTCGAGGCCGAATTTCTGGCTTTGACCTTGCGCCAGGATGCCCGATCATGGGCTGCGTCCATGTCCAAGCGAAACGTCAGACAGGGAGTAAGACGATGAGGATCTGGAAAACGGCAATTGCCTGTTCGCTGGCCGGCGCGGTCATGGCCGGCCAAATCGAGCCGGCCGCTGCGGGCCCGATGCCCACGAATGTCGCGACCATGAAGGCCGCGGCCGGCGATGATGTCACGCAGGTGTATTGGCGCGGCCGAGGTTTTGGATGGGGCATTGGCGGCCTCGCAGCCGGTGCGATCATCGGTAGCGCCATCGCCAGCAGCTCGCCTTACGGCTACGGCTACTATGGCGGCGGGCCTTATTATGGCGGCTACGGATACCCGGGGCCGGCTTACGGCTATGCTCCTGCCTATTATGGTGGCTATGGACCGGGTTACGGTTATGGCGGCTACTACGCGCGTCCCCGCTATTACGGCTATCGCGCCTATCGTCCATATTACGGTCCGCGCTACGGCTACTACCGGCCGTACCGGGCCTATCACCGCGGATATTGGTGATCGATCAAACGGGCGGACCGCCTCGCCGCAGCGCCACGATGCCGAAGAGGTTTGTGGGCCGCTGCAGGCAAGCGGCCCGATCGGCTTGCGCGCGTTGAACCCGGTGATGCGGCACGACGAGCCGGCCATGCCCGCCCGCGACAATCCCGATGCAGATCGCGACGATGATCGCGATCTCGATGCACCATTCCAGCGGTCCCGAGCTCATGGCAGCGCGATGGTGTTGGCGAGATCGAACTCGGACAGGCCCGGGCCGCCGCACGCAAGGTAGATTGCGAGGAGGAAGACGCGGCTGAGGACGGTGATGCCCAATATGACCCTGAGGTCGTAATGGCGAATGGCAAAAGCGAGAGGCGGGATCGCCAAATGTCTTAAAATGCTCATGGCCAACTCCTTGCCAAAATTCAGGCATCGACTGCCTGTCGACTGAAATGACAGCGTGATGAAAAGGCCGTCCGACGCCTTGCCGGCGTCTCTGAAATGGACAGGCCAATGCTAGTGCCGGCGCAGGGCGCAGGTCTTTATCGTGTCCTTACATTTGGCTGAGCTTTCCCTTAAGGTGGGGGAGCATCCGGGGGTCGGAGCCGTGCGTACAGACGCGCTTGCCTTTGGTGAATTCCGCCTCGACCGTGCCAACGCGCTATTGTGGCGAGGCGGGGAGCGGATCGCGCTGGCGCCGAAGCCGTTCGAGGTTCTTTGCCATCTTGTCGGTCGGCCCGGTGAGCTCGTCACCAAGGAAGAGTTGCTCGACGCGGTCTGGTCCGATCTGCACGTCAGCGAGTCGAGCCTCGCCGTTGCCGTGAACGCGCTACGCTCGGTGCTCGGCGACGACAGGCAGTCCCCCAATTACATCGAGACAGTCACGCGGCGCGGCTATCGCTTCATTGCGGCGGTCGCGACCGTCGAATTGCCTGCGATCGAGCGAGCGCGCGAACAGGAGGCGGCGTCCGCCACGGAGCAGGCCGTCGATCGACGCCGGCACTGGAGGGTCGGGCGCACTGGGGCACTCGATACGCTGGACAAGGCGTTGCAACTCGCCCGTACCGGACAGCGTCAGGTCGTCTTCATCACCGGCGAGGCCGGGATCGGCAAGACCACCCTCTTGCAAATGACGCTCGAGAGGATGAACCAGCAGGGACTGGGCGCGCTGCATTGTAGCTGCAACGAATTGTTCGGCACCCATGAGGCCTTTCTTCCGCTGATCGGCGCGCTGAACGAGTGCTGCCGTCGAACCGATGGAGCATCGCTGCTGACTTCGATCCGCGAGCACGCCCCGACCTGGCTCGCGCAAATGCCCGGTTTCCTCGGCGAAGCAGACCGGGCCGCATTCCAGCACGAGGTCTTCGGCGCAACCCGGGAGCGCATGCTGCGCGAATTTGCCGATCTCATGGAACATCTCGCCGTCACGCGACCATGGGTGATCATCCTGGAAGATCTGCATTGGAGCGACTTTGCCACCGTGGATGTGCTCTCCCGGCTTGCGCGCCGGGATCGGAGGGCTTCTATCCTCGTGCTCGCCACGTATCGGCCGATGGAAGTCGCCGTCGGCGGACATCCTATCCGTGCCGTTCACCAGGACTTGCGCATTCACGGCCACGCCACCGAGCTCGCGCTCGACCGACTGACCGGGACCGACGTCGAACGCTATCTTTCCCTGCGCTTCAGCTCGGCCGATTTTGCCAAAGAGCTGGTCGAGCGCATCTTCGCGCGGACCGGCGGGCATCCTCTGTTCGTGTCGTCTCTGCTCGATCATCTCGTGGCCCAAGGCGCGCTGGTCGAGCACGAATTGGGCTGGCGGCTGGTCAGTGAAGACGCGGCCTCGCAGGACAGCATGCCGCGCGATCTGGAAGGAATGATCAAGCAGCAGATCGATCACCTCACCGCGGACGAGCGCTGCCTGCTCGAGGTCGCCAGTGCGGCGGGAGCGGAGTTTTCCGCGCTCCATATCGCCGGTGCGCTGGACCGTCCCGTGCTGGATGTCGAGCAGATGTGCGAGGACCTGGCGCGGACTGATCGCGTCATCGTCGTTGCCGGCATGACCGAGTGGCCGAACGGAGGCGTCTCCGGTCGCTATGCGTTCCAGCACGCGCTTTACCAGGAGATCCTCTACCAGCGGCTCGCGCCGGCGCGCCGCACGAAAACCCATGCGCTGCTTGGGGCGGGGATCGAGCAGGGATACGGGCCGCAGGCTGTGGAGCTCGCCGCCGTTGTCGCGCGCCATTTCGAACTGGGCCGCGATTTCCCGAAAGCTATGCATTATCTGGGCGCGGCGGCCGAGGGCTCGGCGCGAAGGTTCAGCACGCGCGAGGCCGCCAATTACCTGTCCCGCGCTTTGGACCTAGTGCCGCATCTGCCGCCGGAGTTTCGGGTGACGACACGTCTGAAGTTGCTGCTTCAGCGCGCCTGGGCCTGGCGGGCCAGTGGAGATTTCCTGAATTCGCTGCAGGATCTCAGCGCAGTCGTCGCGCACGCGGCGGAGAACGGGCACGTGCGCGAAGAGGTGAACGCGCTGGTCGATCTAAGCAGATTTTGTCTCTACGTCGATCGCCGCCAGAGCCTGCCTGTTGCGGAACAGGCGCTTGTCAAGAGCCGGGCGATCGACGACGCGGCGTTCAGCGCTCTGGTCCAGGGCAACGTTGCCAATTTGAAGCTGATGCTCCGCGGCTGGGATCGCGAGAATGCGGAGCTCGCCGAGCGTGCGTCAGCACTGATCACCGGGGAGCAGGATCTGAGCATGCGGCTGCGACGCTGCTCGATGGAGATGGTGCTGGAGTTCCTGCGCGCGAATTATCCGGCCTGCTGCGATGCGACGACCAGGGGAAAGGAGCTCGCCCGCCTGGTCGGTGACGTCTATCTGTTCGTGCTCTATGAATCGGTCGAGGCCTTTGCCCAGATTTATCTCGGTGAATGGGGACGGGCGCAACGAAACGTCGTCTCCGCGTTGGCTATCTCGGAGCGGAATGCAAATCCGCAGGCCGTCGCGCTGTGTCATCTCACGATCGGATGGCTGTATTCCGAGGCGGAGGAATATGGCAGCGCGTCACGGCGCGCGGAGGATGCGCTCGGCCCGATGATCGAGGCCAATCCGTTCACCTTCTTCGTCGGCAGGAACCTGCTGGCGCGAGCTTATGTCCGGATGGGCGACCTGCCTCGGGCGCGGCAGCATCTCGATGCGATGGAGCGGCGGATGGAGGTCGACCGGGTGCCGATGGAGTCGCTGGTCATTCCGCATTATCTGCTTACCTGCTGCGACTATTGGATAGCGACCGGCGATCTGGACCGCGCGCAAACATGGGCCAGCCAGTTTCAAGAGGTGACGAGCGCGGCACCCGACCGGCCGTTTCTCGCGCTGTGCTACGAGGCCATGGCGAGAATTGCGATCCTGAAGCAGGATACGCAAGTCGCCGGCGAGCATTTGTCGACGGCCATTTCGATCCTCCGCCATGCCAGGCTGCCGCATGCCAGCTGGCGGGTTTGTCGCACGACCGCGGTGCTCTATGAGAGCCTCGGACAAGCGCAAAGGGCTGCCAAGTGGCGGGACCGCTCCAGCCAGGTGATCGCATCGCTGGCAGAGACGCTTGATCCCGGCGATCCGCTGCGATCGGCGTCATTTTTCGACGCAGGCCGGGACAACGGGTCCAATCATGAGGGACGGTGACCAGTTTAATCCGGCAGGTCCGCGATCTCCCGTGGTTCGCCGGGCCGTTGCTTGACCTTGAATTGATTTTGCTGCTGCCGCCGCGTGCGGGAGGCACGGTAGGCATCCCTGCGCAACCGCATGATCGAGCCGAGCGGCTGATGCGCGGCGAGACATCGCCATGGGTCGAACGAAAGCACCTCGTCGGAATAGACGCGACGCGTGGGGCTGTCGGCGGTCTGGCGCGGAAGCGTGATCTTGCCGAGTGCTTGCGGCGGCGCGACGTCTTCGGGCCAGTCGATCGAGGCATCTTCGATCGGTGTTCGCTCCAGGTCGGTGCAGAGCTGGGCAAACAGTTCGTACTCGGCCGCATTGTCCTTGAAGAACGCAACGACGCTGTTCAGCACGGCATCATCGGCATCGTGGCAGGGTTGGCCGGTGAGTTGGCGAACCGACGCCGAGATCGGTACCAGGCGAAGCCTTGCGATATAATCGCCAAACCGCAATGCTCCCTCCGTATGAAAGGTTTCTCCGAGGATATTGCTGCCGGCATCACCGAGCGCTTTCAAGACGATCGGGATCGGAATGCCTGTTCTGTCCGATGCGGCGACCAGGACGCGCGCCAAAAAGCCTATGGGTCCGTACGCCAGATCAGGCAGGAACAGGGTGTGCTCGACCTTTTGCTGTGCGCGCATATAGGCCATCGCATCTGCAAAATAGCTGGGGTGATTGACGAGCAGGAGATCCTGGTTCGTCGTATCGTCGTCGCCGAGCGCCTTAGCCCCAGTCACGCCCAGGACCTTGATGGCAAATCCCCGTGGCGAGCGTACGCGATCGCTCCTGTTGAATGCGGTGGAGAGGCGGACGATGATCGGGAAGTGGCCAGCCTGCCTGAACAGGCCCTGACGCAGATGATCCGGCAAATCGTCGTAGACGATCAACTCGCCCCGGAGATAGCCGGCGCCCTTGGCGTGCTGCTGTCGGGTCCCGTGCTTGTCTTTGTGAAAAGTGCGATCGCTCGTTCGCGAAATCGAAGCAACGATCGCCTCGACGGCCGCCGCTTCCTCCGGCCGGATGTGTTCGACGGACGGGTCGTAACGAAGATACTGATCGGCTGACATGGCGCTGATCTCCAGCCCGAAGGTCGCCTTCCCATTGCAAGCGTCGACGGCCGCAGGGCGGATCACTGTAAGCCCGTCCAGTCGGGATCGGCAACCCGAGAGCGAGTTGTGATTGCCTGACAAGCCGCGGGATGAGGCATCCTGTTACCGACGCGATCACACGGTCGATGCTAGGCCAGCGGCGTCTCGTAAGTCCTTATGGGCTCCTTATGTTGTCCTGATCTTTTCCTTAAGGCCGGGCCGGCGAACGGCGGCCCTGGCTGGCGTCTAAAGCGATAGCCACACGATCAGGCCCATGCAGGCCAAATGCGCGAGCACGATCGCGGCGAGATGCAGCGGGCCCGCCTTGAGACGAAGCGCGCGCATCCCGCCGACTCTGCTCTAGTTCGATCCCGCGGCCGCAGCGGTGAAGCTGCGGTCGACGGCTTTGCTCACGTCGAGCTTCTTCGGCAGGATGCCGTAGCGCGTCGAGCGGTCGGAGGCTTCCTGCACCTCCTTCACGACGTTCTCATCGATCGGAATCGGGCTGGTGCGCTGCGCGGCATAGGCCGAGAGCAGCACGTCCTCCGGTAACTTGGTCAACTCGGCCGTGCTCTTGGCATATTCGCCGAGATGATCCAGTGACCACAGCCGCGCCTTGTTCAGCCGCTGCACGAGGTCCTGCACCGCCGCACGCTTGGTGGCGATGGCGCTGTCGGAGGCGACGATGAAGGTGATGGTCGGCGTCAGGCCCTCACCATCGGCGATCACGCGGGCTTTGTCCTTGAGCGTCGCGAAAGAGACGTAGGGCTCCCACACCGCCCAGGCGTCGATCGAGCCCGCGACCAGCGCGATCTTGGCGTCGACCGGGCCGAGCGGCGCGAACGTCGCGTCCTCCAGCTTGATGTCGGCCTTCTCCAGCGTGGCGTCGATCAGGAATTGGCCCCAGCCGCCGCGCGTGCCGGCGAGGCGTTTTCCCTTGAGGTCGGCGGCCGATTTGATCGGCGAATCCTGACGTACGAGAATGGCTTGCGTCTTCGCATCCGACTTGGTGCCGCCGATCGCCTTGATCGGCGCACCGGCCGCGTAGACCGACAGGAACGAAAGGTCGCCGGTGTAGCCGACGTCGAGCGCGCCGGCGTTGAGCGCCTCCAGGATCGGCGCTGCCGCGGGGAATTCCGACCACTCGATCTTGTAGGGCAGATCCCTGGCGTAGCCCGAGATCTCGAGCAGCGAACGGTTGCCGCCCTTCTGGTCGCCGACGCGCAGCACGATTGCGTCGGCCGCGAACGAGGCGGCGGCCGTCGACAGGGTGATGGCGGCGGCAAGCAGCGATGCCGTAAGCCGGCGCGTGATGGAATGATCGAGGGAGTTGATGCTCATGTGGCCTGTCTTGTTGCTTTGCCCACGACGCGTGAGCGAACGATGCAGCGAGACGATCAAGTCTATGATCGCGCGATGCGCGGTCAATGAAATGGCTAACCGTATTGCGCGCGCGATCAGCAAGGACGTTTCAACGAAGCGCTGATTTCGAGAACGAGCGGTATGCGCCGCTGATGCTGCGCGCAAATGATGCAGTAGAAGGAGTTGCGGCGGCCTCCGCCAACCGATGCAGCGGCGGAAATCCTTTCATCGTCCTCGCACGCACAGATGGAGAGAATGACTTCGCTTCGCGCCACATTCGAAATTCCATTTCATTGACGATACGGCGAACGCGCCGCATGATTTGCGCATCGCATCAAGGCACCGAGCAGGCGCCGGCGAAAAGATTTTCTCTCGACGCAGCTCCGCACGGAACAGGCGCAACGCAAGCCGTTGTGCCGATGGCGGAGCCGTGCCAGCGCAGGAGTGGAGACGGATGAACGACGACGACAAGCATGGTGAAGCGAGGCCCGACCGGCGCCATTTGCTCCAGGCGGGGTTAGCTGCGGCCTTCGCCGCGCCGCTCGGTGCCTTCGGTGCGGCACAGGCCTTTGCGCCGCGGGCCATCGCGCCCGGCGTCGATCTCTCGGAGTTTCCGCTGTGCCGGACGGCGTCGGATGTGCCAGCGCTCACCGGCGCGCCGCGCAAGCTCAAGCTGTCCTGGAACGCCGGCGCGGTCTGTCTCGCCCCGGTGCCGGTCGCCATCGAGCACGGTTTCTTCCAGAAGCACAATCTCGACGTCGAGTTCATCAACTATTCCGGTTCGACCGACCAGCTGCTCGAGGCCATCGCGACCGGCAAGAGCGATGCCGGGCTCGGCATGGCGTTGCGCTGGCTGAAGCCGCTGGAGCAGGGCTTTGACGTCAAGATCGCCGCCGGCACCCATGGCGGCTGCATGCGGGTCCTGACCCGTGCCGATTCCAGCGTGGGCAAGCTCGCCGATCTCAAGGGCAAGATCGTCGCGGTCGGCGATCTTGGCGGCCCAGACAAGAATTTCTTCTCCATTCAGCTCGCCAAGCTCGGTATCGATCCGAACAAGGATGTCGACTGGCGCGCATATCCCGGCAACCTTCTCAACGTCGCCGTCGAGAAGGGCGAGGTGCAGGCATTCCTGTCGTCCGACCCGCTGGGTTATCTCTGGCTCAAGGACAGCCAGTACAAGGAGGTCGCCTCCAATCTCGATGGCGAATATCGCGACAAGAGCTGCTGCATCCTCGGCCTGCGCGGCAGCCTGGTACGCGAGGAGCCGCTGGTCGCGCGCGCCCTGACGCAGGCGCTGCTCGATGCCGCGATGTTCACTGCGCAAAATCCGTCGGTGACGGCGAAATCGTTCCAGCCTTACGCGCCGAAGACGGCGTCGCTCACGGATATCGAGGGTATGGTGCGCTACCACACCCATCACCATCACCCCGTCGGCGAAGTCCTGAAGCGCGAGCTCAAGGCCTATGCCGACGATCTCAAGAGCGTGCAGGTGTTCAAGCAGAGCACGGATACGGCCAGATTTGCGGAGCGCATCTATGTCGACGTATTCGCTGTCTGACGGCCTTGCCTCCGGCGCGCCGCGCCTCTCGCGCGCACCGTGGCTGACGAGCTGGGTCCGGGACTCCGGTGTCGGCATTCTCGCCAGCGTGGCGTGGATTGCCTTCGGGCTGTCCTGCCTGTGGTGGGAGGACGTCGGCGACTGGTCGCGGACCCATTCGCTCGGCATTGCCGCACTTGTCATCGCAGCGATCGCGCTGTTCGGGACGGTCGGCGCCGATTACCTCGGTTCGACGGGCCGGGCCTTGCGCCAGCGCGCGCCGTGGCTCGTCGTGCTCGGCGTCGTCCTGACCCTGTGGGAAGTCGCGACGGCGAAATTCGCCTGGCTGCCATTGCCGTTCTTCCCGCCGCCGCAGTCGATCATCGAGGTCTACACCGACGATCTGCCGAAACTGCTCGACAGCGTGTTCGCCTCGGTCAAGCTCCAGCTCGGCGGTTATCTGATCGGCGCGACGGTCGGCTTCCTGACCGGCGTCTCGATCGGCTGGTCGCGCGCGGTCGGCTATTGGGTGCACCCGGTGCTGCGCTTCATCGGCCCGCTGCCGGCGACCGCGTGGCTGCCGATCGCCTTCTTCACGTTCCCGTCAAGCTGGAGCGCGTCGACCTTTCTGATCGCGCTGGCAACGGGGTTCCCGGTCACCGTGTTGACCTGGTCGGGTGTCGCGAGCGTGAGCAACGCCTACTATGACGTCGCGCGGACGCTGGGGGCAAAGCCGTCCTTCCTGGTGTTGAAGGTCGCAATCCCCGCGGCCTTGCCGCACGTTTTCGTCGGCCTGTTCATGGGGCTCGGCTCGTCCTTTGCCGTGCTCGTCGTCGCCGAGATGATCGGTGTCAAGGCCGGCCTCGGCTGGTACCTGCAATGGGCGCAGGGCTGGGCCGCCTACGCCAATATGTATGCGGCGCTGATCGTGATGTCATTGCTCTGCTCCGGCGCGATCACGCTGCTGTTTGCGATCCGCGATCGCCTGCTGGTCTGGCAGAAGGGGACCGTGAAATGGTAGCCGCAACTGCACTGGCTGAAATCGACGCTCACTCGGCCGCGGGCGCCGCGCTCGACATCGAGCAGGTCAGCCACGCCTTCGACATCGACGGCGCCGAGCTGCCGGTGCTCAGCGACGTCAGCATCTCCGTCGAGCCGGGCGAGTTCGTTGCGCTGCTCGGTCCCTCCGGCTGCGGCAAGTCCACGCTGCTGCGCCTCGTCGCAGGCCTCGACAAGCCCCGGTCCGGAACGCTGCGCGAGGACGAGGCGCGCATCACGAGACCGCACCCGTCGCGCGTTGTCGTGTTCCAGGATCCGACCTTGTTTCCCTGGCGCACAGTCTGGGACAATGTCGCGCTCGGGCTGGAGGCGCAGGGCATCTTGAAGAGCCAGCGTCACCGCGTCGATGCCGCCCTCGATCTCGTGGGGCTATCGTCCTTCCGCAATGCCTATCCGCACCAGCTCTCGGGCGGCATGGCGCAACGCGTCGCACTGGCCCGCGCGCTGGTCAACGATCCGAAAATCCTCATCCTCGACGAGCCGCTGGGCAAGCTCGATTCGTTGACCCGCATCACCATGCAAGCCGAGCTGGTCTCGCTGTGGCAGCGCAAGGGCTTTACCACGCTGCTGGTGACGCATGACGCCGAGGAGGCGCTGGTGCTCGCCAACCGCGTCATCGTGTTCAGCGACCGCCCGGCGCGCGTGAAGGCCGATATCCGTGTCGACCGGCCCTATCCGCGCCATCGCGGTGATCCATATCTGGCCGATTTGCGCCGCCAGATTCTTGGCCTGCTCGGATTGGACGCCACATGGTAACTCCGATCGCCAAGGGGCGCGCGGCGCATCACGAGCCCGACTACATCGCACGTGCCGAAGCGCTGGCCGAGGCCTTCGCTGCCCGTGCGGCCGAGTACGATCGCACCGGAAGCTTCCCGTTCGAGAATTTTCGCGAGCTGTCCGAGGCAGGCCTGCTGTCGCTGACGGTGCCTGCCGCCCATGGCGGCGCCGGGGCGGGCGCACGATACGCCGCACGCGTCCTCGGCATCATCGGCAAGGCCGATGCGTCGACCGCGCTGGTGCTGTCGATGCACTACATCAACCATCTCGTGATGGCACGGAGCCCGACCTGGCCGGCGCGGCTGTCGCGCAAGCTCGCGCGCGAGAGTGTCGAAGACCTTGCGCTCGTCAACGCACTCCGCGTCGAGCCCGAACTGGGTTCGCCTGCGCGCGGCGGCCTGCCCGCGACCATTGCACGCCGGACCGAGACCGGCTGGCGGCTCTCGGGGCACAAGATCTATTCGACGGGATCGCCGATCCTGAAATGGTATCTGGTCTGGGCGCGCACGGACGAAGCCGAGCCGCGTGTCGGACAGTTCCTGGTGCCAGCGGGCCTGCCGGGCACGCGTATCGTCGAGACCTGGGATCACCACGGCCTGCGGGCCAGCGGCAGCCACGACGTCATCTTCGACGACGTCGTGATTCCTCTCGATGCCGAGATCGACGTGCGCAAGCCGGCCGACTGGCGCGCCCCTGATGTCGCGCAGGCGACCGTCCACACGATCTTTGTCGCCGCGATCTATGACGGCGTTGCGCGGGCTGCACGCGACTGGCTGGTCGGGTTCCTGAAGCAGCGCGTGCCGGCCAGCCTGGGAGCGCCGCTTGCGACCTTGCCGCGCGCGCAGGAGATTCTTGGCGCGATCGAGGCGCGGCTCGCCGTCAATGCACGGCTGATCGCATCCTTCGCCGGTGATTTCGACGACGGTGTCGCGCTTTCGGCGGCCGAGTCCAACGTCATCAAGCTGACCGTGACCAACAACGCCGTCGCCGCGGTCGAGGAGGCCTTGTCGCTGACCGGCAATCACGGCCTGTCCCGCGCCAATCCGCTGGAGCGGCACTATCGCGACGTCCTGTGCGGTCGCGTGCACACGCCGCAGGACGATTCCACGCGCACCGGCCTCGGCCGTGCCGCATTGGGCCTCTAGCCTGCCGCCAAACATTCAGGGAGAACATCATGTCGATCGAGTTCATCGGCTTTATCGCCAACAGTAATGCGTCCGAGGCCATCGTGCGTCAGGGTCCGGTGCTCGATCCGGTTTATATCGAGACCGTGGCGAAGGCGCATGAGCTCGCGGGTTTCGACCGCGCGCTGCTGGCGTTCCATTCGACCACGCCGGATGCGCTCCAGGTCGCCCAGCATGTGCTGACCATCACCAAGTCGTTAAAAGTGATGATCGCGCAGCGGCCGGGCTTTACCGCGCCGACGCTGCTCGCGCGGCAGCTGGCGACGCTTGACCAGCTCTATGGAGGCCGCGTCTCGCTGCACGTCATCACGGGCGGCAATGCAGCCGAGCTCAGACAGGACGGCAACACGCTCGACGACAAGGACGAGCGTTACGCCCGCACCAGCGAGTTTCTCGACGTGGTGAAGCTGGAATGGACCAGCGAGAAGCCGTTCAACTACAGCGGCAAGTACTACAATGTCGAGAATGGTTTTTCGCAGGTGAAGCCGCTGCAGAAGGCCGGCATCTACACCTTCGTCGGCGGTGGCTCCGACGCTGCGATCGACGTCGCGGGCAAGCATGCCGACACCTTTGCGCTGTGGGGCGAATCCTACGCGCAGGTGCGCGACGTCACCGCGCGCGTTCACAATGCGGCCGTCAGGCAGGGCCGTCCGACGCCGCGATTCAGCCTCTCGGTGCGGCCGATCATCGCCCCGACCGAGAAGCAGGCCTGGGACAAGGCGGAAGAGATTCTTGCGCGCGCCACCGCGCTCCAGGACAAGACCGGCTATCGCAAGCCCGCTGACGGCCATGCCACCGCCGGCGCGCGGCGCCTGCTCTCGCTCGCCGACCAGGGCAGCCGCATCGACAAGCGGCTGTGGACCGAGATCGCAAAGCTCACCGGCGCCAACAGCAACACCACCGCGCTGGTCGGCACGCCCGAGCAGGTCGCCGAGGTCTTCGGCGACTATTACGACCTCGGCGTCAGCCATTTCCTGATCCGCGGCTTCGACCCCCTGATCGACGCCATCGAATACGGCCGCGAGCTGATCCCGCTGACGCGCGAGGTGATCGCCAAGCGGCAGGCCGTTCGCGGCGAGGCGGCGGAATGATCCGCCTCATGCTGGCCGGCGCGCTGCTGTTCGGCTCGTTCGACCTGGCAGCGGCGCAAACCACCTTGCGCGTCGGCGACCAGAAGGGCAATTCGCAGGCCGTGATGGAAGCGGCGGGCGTGCTCAAGGACGTGCCGTACAAGATCGAGTGGAAGGAATTTCCCGCGGCTGCGCCGCTGCTCGAAGCGCTCAGCGCCGGCGCGATCGAGACCGGGCTCGTTGGCGACGCACCCTTCACCTTCGCCGCCGCCTCAGGCGCGCCGGTGAAGGCGATCGCCGCGATCCGGCAGACGCGCGAGGGGCTTGCCATCCTCGTGCCCGAGAATTCGCCGATCAAGAGCTTTGCGGATTTGCGCGGCAAGAAGATCGCGACTGGCCGTGGCTCGATCGGGCACCAGTTGATCCTTGCCGCGCTCGAGAAGAACGGTTGGGCTGCGGCTGACGTGCAGATTGCGTTCCTGGCGCCGTCCGATGCCAAGATCGCCTACACGCAAGGCTCCGTCGACGCGTGGTCGACCTGGGAGCCTTATGTCAGCCAGGAGGAGGTGTTGTTCAAGTCGCGCCGTGTCATCACCTCGGAGGGTCTGACGCCGGGGCTGAGCTTTCAGGTGGCGCGGCCCGATGCGATCCGCGACAAGCGCGCGGAGCTGACCGACTTCATCCGACGCCTCACCGCGGCGCGGGCGTGGTCGCTGAACGATATCGACAGCTATGCGGCAACCTGGGGCAGGCTGATGAACATCCCGACCGCCGTGCCGCAGAACTGGCTGTCGCGCGCAAAAATCCGGATCGCGCCGATCGATGACGGCGTGGTCGCGGACGAGCAGAGCACGATCGATCTCTATTTTCGCTGGGGCCTTATCAAGCAGAAGCTTGATGCGGCCGAGGTCGTAGATCGCTCGTTCTCGGATGCGATTGCGAAGGCAGGGCTGTAGGGCACCCGGGTGTCCCGGACGCGACGCTTACCCCTCTCCCCTTGCGGGAGAGGGTGGCTCGCCGCGTAGCGGCGAGACGGGTGAGGGGTTCTCTCCGCGAGTAGTCTCTCACATTGAAGTGAGCCGATAGAACCCCTCATCCGGCGCTTCGCGCCACCTTCTCCCGCAAGGGAGAAGGAGTGCGGCGAGCGTTGGTCTTTCCTCGAAACGATCCTTCTGCATTCCGCGCTCATGACAACACCCGCGTTGCTATTTGCACGACCTCCCTTGCGCCGCGCTCCATCCCGGCAAAAATCATAACGACGATCACATCGGGAGACCGGCCATGGGCCTGCAAGAAACAAAAATCGAATCGCTTCCCTTCGTCACCGCCGAACTCAACTATCTCGCGCCGGCTTCCGGCAAGCCGCGTACCTATGCCTTCGATCCGCCGCCTGGCGAGCCCAAGAGCACGTCGTTGCCGGAGCCGCATCAGGTCCCGATCTTCGATGCGCGACTGATCGCGCAGAATTTCTCGCTCGACCGCGAAGGTTTTGCGCTGGTGCGGCATCCAACCCAGGTCAAGGACTTCAGCAACGACGACGAGGTGAGGGCGGTCTACTATCCCGCCGTCGAGGCCTTCCTGCGGGCAACGCTGAAAGCCGACCGCGTCGTTATCTTCGACCATACCGTGCGCAGGCGGGTCGAGGGCGCCGCGGATATTCGCGACGGTGGCCCGCGTCAGCCGGCAACACGCGTCCACGTCGACCAGACCGGCGTCTCGGGCGCCAACCGCGTGCGCGAGCATCTGCCCGATGAGGCCGAGGAGCTGCTGAAAGGCCGCGTCCAGGTGATCAATCTGTGGCGGCCGATCCGTGGTCCATTGCGCGACTCACCGCTCGCGATGGCTGACGGCACGACGGTGGCGCCCGACGATCTCGTCGCGTCCGACCTGATCTATCCCAACCGCCGCGGCGAGACTTATTCGGTGAAATACAATCCGAACCATCGCTGGTTCTATTTCCCGGAGATGACGGCGGACGAAGCGCTGCTGCTCAAGTGCTACGATTCCGCGACGGACGGCCGCACCCGCTTCGGGCCCCACACCGCGTTCGTCGATCCCACTACGCCGGCCGATGCGGCACCGCGCGAAAGTATCGAGGTTCGGACGCTCGTGTTTCACAAACAGTAACAATGTGTGATGGCACCGCCGGGCGCGACCCGGCGGCGCCTGAGGAACCCACGGGAACCAACAAACGTTGCTGCGCGGGGCAGGGCCAACCGGGAGCGGTGCCGTGCGAGCGCAGACCACGCTATTTTCTTGCCTTGCCACTTTTTCGCTTTCTGCAGTTTCCTTTGCCCAGGCCGAAAGCGGGCTTGCCTCCTATTACGGATACGGAAAAGCCGGAAAAGGCGAGCTGACCTGCGCGCACCGGACGCGCCCCTTCGGAAGCGTGCTGAGGGTGTCGTACGGGAGCCGCTCGATTCAATGCCGGGTCAACGATCGCGGCCCCTTCATCCGCGGCCGGATCGTCGATCTCTCGGTGCCGGCCGCCAAGGCGCTGGGCATGATGAGCGCCGGCGTGGTGCGGGTCTCGGTGGAATAGGTCCGCCGGCGCGCTATAGTGCCGCCCAAAGCATGGGTCAGGGGGCGCTATGGCCAGGATCAGGGTGGGACTCGTCGGCTGCGGCTTCGTGTCGGAGCTGCATATGTATGCGTTCCGGCGCGTCTACGGCGTGGATGTCGAGGTCGCGGCGGTCGCTGCGCGCGGCGACCATGTCGTCGAATTCGCCGGGCGCCACCAGATCCCGCGGGTCTATCGTGGCTTTGCCGAGCTGATTGCGGACCGCGAGCTTGACGTCATCGACATCTGCACGCCGCCCAATCTGCATGCCGAAATGATCGTCGCCGCCATGCAGGCCGGCAAGCACGTGATCTGCGAAAAGCCGTTCGCCGGCTATTTCGGCCGCGACGGCGATCGGCAGCCGATCGGCAAGCATGTGCCGAAGGCGCTGATGTATGAGCGCGTGCTGGAGGAGATGGACGCCACGCGCGCCGCGATCGAGCGCACCGGAAAGCTCTTCATGTATGCCGAGGACTGGATCTACGCGCCCGCGGTGACCAAGACCGCGGAGATCATCAAGGCGACGAAAGACAAAATCCTGTTCATGAAGGGCGAGGAGAGCCATTCCGGCTCGCACGCGGCCCACGCCGCGCAATGGGCGATGACCGGCGGCGGCTCGCTGATCCGGATGGGCTGCCATCCGCTCTCCGCCGTGCTGTATCTCAAGCAGGTCGAGGCCAAGGCGCGCGGCGAGACCATCCGCGTCGCCAGCGTCAGCGGCGATGTCGGCAACGTCACGGCTGTCCTGAAGCCGGAGGAGCGTACCTACATCAAGGCAAATCCTGTTGACGTTGAGGATTGGGGTACGCTGACCGCGACGTTTTCGGACGGCACCAAGGCCACCGTGTTCTCCGGCGACATGATCATGGGCGGCGTCCGTAATCTGATCGAGACCTACACGTCAGGCGGCTCGCTGTTCGCCAACATCACGCCGAACAATCATTTGATGAGCTACCAGACCTCCGAGGAGAAGCTCGCCTCCGTCTACATCACCGAGAAGGTCGACCGCAAAACGGGCTGGCAATATGTCTGCCTCGAAGAGGAGTGGACGCGCGGCTATCTCCAGGAGATCCAGGACTTCATGGAATGCGCCGCGACGGGACGGCAGCCGCTGTCGGACCTCGCGCTGGCGTATGAGACGATCAAGGTGAACTATGCGGGATACTGGGCGGCGGAGGAGGGACGGCGGGTGGTGTTGTAGGGCGTGACAACGCCGATCTAGCTGAACCTGGTGCGTCCGTATTCAACGCCTCCCGAGTGTCGTCAATGAGAAGCGCTGTGCGTCGCCTGGTCTCGCCAGCGACCTTGCCGCGACAAGGGCGCGAGCCTCATCGAGCGAATAGGCGCAGACTGTGAACAGCGGCTTCGGGCTCTGGCCGGGGATCGGCTGAAGGACTGTGAAGGGCTTCGGGTTTCGCATGGCTTGCTCCGGGCTTGCGACGACGATGCCGTCCTGTCCCGGTTCAGCCACCAGTGGGCGATGCAGTAAAACCAAGCTTTTGCCCCGAAATTCATTGTCCGACACTGATTGCGGGGCCTGATAGCCGCCGCCGATGTCGCGGCTGAAGCCGCCCCCGTTGTGCCAAGGACCCCACCAGCCCATCGTAGCGCTTGACGAGGGGACATGACTGGCAAATCTTTGTCGCGTTATTGGCACGGTCTGTTTGGATATGGATTAAATCATTGTGGAAAGTTCAGCTCAAACTACGCTTGGAAATACACTCGTCTCGCTCCTGATCTGGGCCTGCATGGCGAGCGCTGCGTTGGCTCAATCTGGCAGTGCAGGCGGGAGTATCTCGAATGATGAGAAGTCCCTTTCCGGCTTGCGGCAGGCACCGCGCACGGTGGAGCCTGAGAAGCCCGCACGACGCAGCAAGCCCGAAGCCGCCCGGAAAAGCGGTGGTGGTGGTAGCGGTGTTAGCAAGTTCGACGGCGTGTGGCTCGTTACTGCAGTGGGCTGCGGTACCACCACCACGTCGACAGTCGTCGTCTCCGGCGGAAGCGTCAGTGGCGGGGGTGCCACCGGAACGATCAACGCCAACGGGGTCGGCCACTCGGTCGGCATCTACGATGGGGTCACCGTCACCGGTACCAGCTTTACTTCGGGCAATCGAGGCACCGGGACGTTCAGAGCATCGACTGGCTGTACAGGCACAGTCACCTCAATCAAACAGTAAAATGATTGCCTAATTGGGGAGGTGCGACCTACTCACCCGTCTCACCGCTTCGCGGCGAGCCACCCTCTCCCGCAAGGGGAGAGGGTGCACCGTCGTCGCGGCGCGTAGCCTCACGTCCCATAGGTCGATCCCTTCGGTAGCGGAAACACCGGGTCTTGCGTCCTGATGTTCGTCGGCCACACAACCGAGATGTGCTCGCCGGCATTCTGCATCACGACCGGGGTCGAGCGCTCGTTCTGGCCGGAGAGCGGCGTGCCCGGCGGGAAGAATTTC
Organism: Bradyrhizobium sp. 4; assembly: GCF_023100905.1. Classification (NCBI taxonomy): domain Bacteria; kingdom Pseudomonadati; phylum Pseudomonadota; class Alphaproteobacteria; order Hyphomicrobiales; family Nitrobacteraceae; genus Bradyrhizobium; species Bradyrhizobium sp. 4. The sequence continues at coordinate 5,783,019 of NZ_CP064686.1, read as the reverse complement.
ACGCCATAGCCCTGGATGGTGCCGCCGGCGGGAATGTCGACGTCGAGCGCGGCCTTGCGAATGGCCTCGGGCTCGAAGCTGCCGTACCTTTCCTTGGCGACCGGCAGCACGCTGTTGAGCAGAATCCAGGTCTGGTTGAAACCCATCGAGCAGTGCGGCGGCACGTCGGTCGCGCCGGTCTTGGCCTGGTAGCGCGTGACCATGGTCTTGGTCAGATCGCCGATTCCAGGCGCAAGCTTGGCGGAATCGAGCAGTTGCGCCGGCACCGGATCGATGTTGCAGAAATTGTCGATGTCGGGGCCGAAGGTCGCGCGCAGCTTGTCGAGCTGGCTGTAGCCGGCGCCCGCGCCGAACAGCATCTTGAAGCGCAGGCCGCTCTCGCGGGCTTGACGCAGGAACAGGGTGATGTCGGGGTTGTAGCCGGCGTGCGAGATCACATCGACCTTGGCGCGCTTGAGCTTGGTCACAAGCACCGAGAGATCGGGCGCGGACGCCGAATAGCCTTCGCGCATCACCACCTGGATGCCCGCCTGCTTGGCATAGGCCTCGTCGGCCGCCGCGACGCCGACGCCGTAAGGCCCGTCCTCGTGGATCAGCGCAACCTTGACGTCCTTCGGGTCCATGCCGAGCTTGCCTTGCGCGTGCTCGGCGACGAAGCCCGCGAAGGCCTGGCCGTACTGGTCGGAATGGATCTGCGCGCGAAACACGTATTGCAGGTTCTTGTCCTTGAACACGGCGGTCGAGACCGCTGTCGTGATCCAGAGGATCTTCTTCTGCTGCTCGACCTTCGCGGCCATCGGCACCGCATGCGCGCTGGAATAGACCCCGTTGATGATGTCGATCTTTTCCTGGCTGATCAGCCGCTCGGCTTCGTTGATCGCCACGTCCGCCTTGCTCTGCGAATCCGCCGCGACCGGCACGATCTTGGTCTTGCCGCCGATGCCGCCCTTTTCGTTGACGAGGTCGATGGCGATCTGCGCGCCGACCGAGGAGGCGACCGAGCCGCCAGCGGCGAACGGACCGGTGAGGTCGTAGATCAGGCCGATGCGTAAATTTTCGGCTTGCGCCTGGGCCCGTGTCCAATCGAGGCTGAGTGCGGCGGCGGCAGCCGCCGAGCTCTTCAGCAGCTGCCTGCGTGAAGTCGGCATCCTATCCTCCCTCAAAATCGTCTTATGATTTGGTCTTGTTATTCTTTTTCGAAGTATGGGGAGGGGGGCGGTGGAAAGTCAACATGGCGAAAGTCGGGGTCCCGCCTCCGCGGCGCAGAACGCAATTGCGAAAGGGGCGGCGACGAGACCCGCGCTATTGTTTCAAGCGACGGGCGAGATAGCCGGCGGTCTTCCCGCCGGCCTTGGCCACCTCGCGCGGTGTCCCTGACGCAACAATGCGGCCGCCTTCATCGCCGGCGCCGGGACCGAGATCGATGATCCAGTCGCTGTGAGAGACGACATCCATGTCATGTTCGACCACGACCACGCTGTTGCCGGCGTCCACGATGCGCTCGAGTTGGGCGATCAGCCGCTCGACATCCTTGGGATGCAGACCGGTGGTCGGCTCGTCCAGGACATAGAGCGTGTGACCGCGTTGCGGCCGCATGAGCTCGGTCGCGAGCTTGATGCGCTGGGCTTCGCCACCCGACAGTTCGGTCGCGGACTGACCGAGACGAATATAGCCGAGCCCGACCTCGCGGACGACCGATAGCGACCGGTTGAGAGTTGGATCTTCGCGGAAGAATTCGAAGGCCTCGTCGACGCGCATCATCAGCACATCCGCGATGGATTTTCCGCGGACCTTCACCTCCAGCGTCTTGTCGTTGTAGCGCGCGCCCTTGCAGGTCGGGCAGGGCGCATAGACACTAGGCAGGAACAGAAGCTCGACGCAGACAAATCCCTCGCCTTCGCAGGTGCTGCATCGGCCTTTCGCGACATTGAAAGAGAAGCGCCCGGCATCGTAGCGGCGGGATTTTGCCTGCGGTGTCGCGGCGAACAGCCGCCGGACGTGGTCAAACAGGCCGGTATAGGTCGCAAGGTTCGATCGTGGCGTGCGGCCGATCGGCCTCTGATCCACCACCACGAGGCGATCGATCTGGTCGAGGCCGGCGACAATCTTGCCGCCCAATGTCTCGACCGTGGGTGCTGCCAGGCAGTCGTCGTCCGCGTCCGCGGCCCGTGTATGGCCGAGATGCTCCGCCACGGCATCGACGAGGAATTGACTGATCAGGCTCGATTTGCCCGAGCCCGACACGCCGGTCACGCTGGCGAGAATCCCGAGCGGGATATCGACGTCGAGGCCGCGCAGATTGTTGCGGGTCACCCCCCGGATCTTCAGGTGGCCCTTCGACTCGCGGCGGACCGTCGGCAGTGGCTTTCGTGGATGCGCGAGATAATGGGCGGTTCGCGATTGTGCGACCTGCCCGAGCCCTGCGGGGGGCCCGCTATAGAGGATTTTCCCGCCGCCTTCGCCGGCGTCCGGCCCGACGTCGACCAGCCAGTCGGCATGCCTGATTACCTCGATCTCGTGTTCGACCACGAAGATCGAATTGCCCGCATGCTTCAGCCTGTCCAGCGCCCGCAGCAGCGCCTCGGTGTCGGCGGGATGCAGACCTGCCGACGGTTCGTCGAGCACGTAGACGACGCCGAACAGGTTGGAGCGGACCTGTGTCGCAAGCCGCAGCCGCTGCAACTCGCCCGGCGACAGCGTCGGCGTACTGCGCTCGCAAGCGAGATAGCCAAGCCCGAGATCGAGCAGGACCGCCAGTCGCGCCGACAGATCCTCGCAGATGCGCCTGGCGACGATGGTCTTCTCCGATGCTCCATCCGTCGAAGCCTTCGCGAATGGCTTCATCACCTCCTGCAGCTTCTTGAGCGGCAGATGAGACATCTCGGCGATATCAAGACCGGCGAACTTGACCTTGAGCGCCTCGGGCTTCAATCGCGTGCCGTGGCAGGTCGGGCAGTCCTGGGTGATCATGAATTGCGCGACGCGGCGCTTCATCATCGCACTCTCGGACTTGGCATAGGTCTGCATCACGTAGCGCTTGGCGCCGGTGAACGTGCCTTGATAGCTCGGCTCCTCCTTGCGGCGGAGGGCTCGTTTGACTTCTGCCGCAGTGTAACCGGCATAGACCGGAACGGTCGGCTGCTCCTCAGTGAACAGGATCCAGTCGCGGTCCTTCCTGGGCAGCTCACGCCAGGGCTTGTCAACGTCGTAGCCTAGCGTCGTCAGGATGTCCCGGAGGTTCTGTCCCTGCCAGGCACTCGGCCAGGCCGCGACGGCGCGCTCGCGAATGGTGAGGGTGTCGTCGGGCACCATGGATTTTTCGGTGACGTCGAGCATCCGGCCGATGCCGTGGCAGGTCGGGCAGGCGCCTTCCGGCGTGTTCGGCGAGAACGATTCCGCATAGAGCATTGGCTGTCCGCGCGGGTAATCGCCGGCACGGGAATAGAGCATCCTGAGCAGGTTCGAGATGGTGGTCACGCTGCCGACGGACGACCTCGTCGTCGGCGCGCCGCGCTGCTGCTGGAGCGCGACGGCGGGCGGCAGGCCTTCGATGTCGTCGACCTCAGGGATCTGCATCTGGTGGAAGAGACGGCGCGCGTAAGGCGACACCGATTCCAGATATCGCCGCTGCGCCTCGGCGTAGATCGTCCCGAAGGCGAGCGAGGATTTTCCGGAGCCCGACACGCCCGTGAACACGACGAGGGCGTTGCGCGGAATACTGACGTCGACGTTCCTGAGATTGTGCTCACGCGCGCCGCGCACGCGAACGAAGCCGTCGTCCTGCATCAGGCCATCGGGTCGTCTTGGTCGGTCGTCCATTTGGCTGCTCCGGCCCACGCATGGGAGGTTAACGGCAGGATCGCAGGATGGGTCCACCGATGACAGCGTACCGGTGGCGTTCTGCACAAAACAAAGGCCCGTCGCGGCTGGAGCGACGGGCCTTGCAAAGGCGATGGGGCGCTCGGGACCGAGCCTGGTGCCCAGTCCGGCGTATTACTGCGACAGCTTCACGAAGCTCGGAAACTTCAGCTTGCCTTCCGCGATCTTCTCGGGCCAGACCACGACCTGCTTGGAGTCCTGCCACTGGAAGACCAGACCGGATACGGTCGTCGGACCCGACTTGATGCCGTGGGTGAACTCGTCGTCCTTGCCGTAGAATTGGATGCGGCCGATCGTGCCCTCGTAGTCGGTCTTTTCGAGTTCGGCGACCATCTTGTCGGGATCGGTCGAGCCCGCGCGCGTGATCGCCTCCGTGATGAAGTAGACCTCGTCATACGCGGTGTAGCCGGTATAGGCCGGCGGCGAGCCGAACTTGGCCTTGAACGCGGCCGCGAACGGTTTCGTCTTGGAGGTCACGGCAACGTCGGGCGTTGCGACCGCCAGCGACGGGACGCCGTCGGCGGCGCCATTGGTGTCCTTCCAGAAGGTCGGGCTCAGCGCCTGCGCGCTGATGCCGAACATCGGGATTGGTACCTGCTGGTTCTTCCACTGCACCGTCGGCTGCACGCCGACATGCGAGATGCCGGTGACGATCACGTCCGGCTTCTTGCCCTCGATATTGTTGAAGATCGGCGTGAAGTCGGTGGTGTCAGGCGAGAACCGCACGTGCTCGACCACCTTGAGGCCTGCTTTCGGAAGACAGGCCTCGTAGCCGACGTCGAGCGGCTTGGTCCAGGCGGCGTCCTCGCTCATGATCGCGACCGTCTTGAACTTGAGCTTGTCGACCAGGAGATCCTTGGCGGCGTCGCAGACGAGCTGCGCTTGCGCGGCCGAAGTCAGATAGCCGTGGAAGGTGTACTTGTTCTTCTCGTAGTCGTTATGGATCGCCTTGGTGATCTCGTTCGAGGCGGCGCCGGGGGTGATCAGCGGCATCTTCAGCCGCGCCGCCCAGGGTTCGAGCGCGAGGACGACCTCGCTGATATAGCTTGCGATCACGGCGGAGACCTTGTCCTCGCTCACCGCGCGCTGGAACGCACGCACCGAGTCCGCCGAGGAGCTTTTGTTGTCGTAGGTCACGATCTCGATCTTGCGGCCGAGAATGCCGCCCTTGGCGTTGATTTCGTCGGCGGCGATCTGCGCGCCGCCAGGCGTCGCGGCACCCGCGATCGACTGCACTTCGGCGATGACGCCGATCTTGATGGGCTCGTTCGACTGCGCGTAGGCGGGAGCAGCGAGGCACAGCGCCAGCGCGGAGGCGAGGAGAAAGCTGCCGCTCAAATTCGTCGATGGTCGCATGGTCGTTTCCCTTTTGCTTGTTTGTTGTTGATATGCGCGAACTAGAGAAAATCGGCGCCAGCCTCCGCGGCGAAGCGGCCAGGATCGCCCTCCCAGACGATCCTTGCATGTTCGAGCACATAGACGCGGTCGGCATGCGGAAGCGCGAAGGTCACGTTCTGCTCGCCGAGCAGCACCGTGATCGACGTCGTCTGCCGCAGCCTCGTTAGGGCCTTGGACAGGAGTTCGAGAATGACGGGGGCGAGGCCCAGCGTCGGCTCGTCCAGGATCAGGATCTGCGGCTGCATCATCAGCGCGCGGCCGATCGCAAGCATCTGCTGCTCGCCACCGGAGAGCGTTTGCGCCATCTGGCCCTGGCGCTCTTTCAGGATCGGGAATAGCTCGAACAGCCAGGCAAGCTGTGCCGCGCGCTTGTCGTCGGCGAGGTGTTGCCCGCCGAGATCGAGGTTTTCGCGCACGCTCATCTCGCCGAACAGCTCGCGCGATTCCGGGCACTGCACGAGGCCGCTGCGGGCGATTTTCGCTGGGCTCGTGCCGCGCAGATTCTCGCCGTTGCGTACGATCTCGCCGGTATAAGGCAGGAAGCCGGAGATGGTGTTGAACAGTGTGGTCTTGCCGGCGCCGTTGAGGCCGACAATGGAGACGAACTCGCCCTCGTGGACGTGGATCGAGACGTTCTCCAGCGCCTGCGCCTTGCCGTAGAACACGCTGACGTTCTCGACCTGGAGCAGCGGCACCTTGTCCTTGAAGCTGGTCTCGGGCCGCGCATGGGTCTCGATGGCGCCGCCGAGATAGACCCGCCGCACCGTCTCGTTCTTCATGACGTCCTCGGCTTTGCCGGTGACGATCTCCTCGCCGAGATACATCGCGAGCACGCGGTCGACCAGCGCCGCGACGCTCTTGACGTTGTGGTCGACCAGCATCACCGCGCGGCCCTCGTCGCGAAAACTGCGGATCAGGTCGGAGAAGATTTCGACCTCCGCCCGCGTCAGCCCGGCAAAGGGCTCGTCCACCAGCACGACTTTGGGGTCGCGCGCGATCGCCTTGGCCAGCTCGAGCCGGCGCAGGTCGGCGAAGGGCAGCGTCGGCGGGCGGCGGTTCATCACGTTGCCGAGGCCGACGCGGTCGGCAATCCATTTGGCGCGCTCGACCAGCGCCTTGTCGGGAAACAGCATGAACAGGCTGTCCGGCAGCAGCGCGACCATGATGTTCTCCAGCACGGTCTGCCGGTTCAGCGGCCGCGAATGCTGGAACACCATGCCAAAGCCTTTGCGCGCGATCTTGTGCGCGGGAAGGCCGGCGACGTCCTCGCCCTCGAAGATCACTTCGCCGGCGGTCGGGCGCTCGATGCCCATCACGCTCTTCATCGCGGTCGACTTGCCCGAGCCGTTCGGCCCGATCAGGCCAAAGATCTCGCCGCTATTGACCTCGAAGCCGAGGTTCTTCACCGCCGTCAATCCGCCGAAGCGCTTGGTCAGGCCACGGACTTCGAGCACGGCCCTGTTTGAAGTTCGCATATCCATCACGAGCGCGCCTCACGCGAGAGGGCCGCTCCGAGGAAGCCGCCGGGGAAGAACAGCACGACGAGCAGCGCGACGGCCGAAACGATGAAGGTCGCTAGCTCGCCGGTCGGGCGCAGGAACTCGCCGGCGACGATCAGGAAGATTGCGCCCAGCGCCGCGCCAAGCACGGTGCGCCGGCCGCCGAGCACGGCTGAGACGATCACGTTGACGCCGACCGCGACGTCGACGACGGTGCCGACCGAGGCGGTGCCGAAATAGAACACCAGCAGCGCGCCTGATAACCCCGAGAAGAACGCGCTGACGATGAAGGCGGCGAGCTTGTGCTTGACGATGTTGAAGCCAAGCGCGCCGGCCTGCACCGGATCCTGGCCGCTGGCTTGCAGCACCAGCCCGATCGGCGACTGCGACAGGCCATAAAGAATAGCCGCCGAGATCGTCATGAAGCCGAGCGCGATCCAGTAATTGGCGCCGGCGTTGATGGTGATGACGTCGGGGATGGTCAGGCCGATCTCGCCGCCGGTGAGGTCGGCAAACACCACGATGAAATTCTGCAGCATCAGCACCGCGACCAGCGTGGTCAGGCCGAAATACGGTCCGCGCACCCGGAGCGCCGGCAGCGCCAGCACGAGGCCGGCGATGACGGAGGCGAGCGCGCCGAGCACGATGCAAGCGTAAACCGACCAGCCGAATTGGGCATTGAGGATGCCGGCGGTGTAGGCGCCCACGCCGATCAGGAAGGTCGGCCCGAAATTGACCTCGCCGGCGAAGCCGAACAGCAGGTCCCAGGCCATTGCGAACACGCCGAAATAGAAGGCGACGGTGAGAAGCCCGAGCACGTAGCCGGAGACGTAGAGCGGCAGCGTCGCCGCGATGACGACCAGCGCGAGCGAGATGAAGAACAGGCGGGTCGTAAAGAAGCTGGCCATCTCAGCGCCTCCCCAGAAGGCCCTGGGGCCGGATGTACATCACGAACACGAGCAGCAGCAGCGCAGGAATGGTGCGGTAGGCCGGCGAGACCAGATAGGCCGTGAGCGTTTCGAGATAGCCGACCACGAAGGCGGCGATCAGCGAGCCGGAGACGCTGCCGAGGCCGCCGAGCACGACGATCGAGAACGCGCTCGCGGTCAGCGGTCCGACGCTGTAGGAGCTGACGCCGAGGAACATTCCGAGCAGGACGCCGGCGATGCCGGCGAGAATGCCGTAGATCGCCCACACCACGACGTAGATGTTGGTGAGCTCGAGGCCGAGCAGGGTGACGCCACGTGGGTTCATCGAGGCGGCCAGCACCGCCTTGCCGGTGCGGGTGCGGTTCACCAGGAGCCACAACAGCGCGATGACGAAGCAGCACACGATCGCGGTAAAGATCTCGTTCCTGGGCGTGCGTACGCCGAGGATCTCGACCACGCCCTCGACGATCGGAAGCACGGTCTTGGCGTTGTTGGTGAAGAAATAAGCGATCACCTCCTGGATCATGATCCCCCACAGCAGCGTGCCGGTGAGGACGAAGATCTCCTTCTCTTCATTCGGGATGCGCCGGGAGTCCTGGATCGGCTTCACTACCGCGAAATAGGTCGCAAAGGATGTCAGGAGGGCGACACCGACCCCGATCAGCGCGCCGGCATAGGTGCCGACATTCAGGATGCTGGCGGCGGCCCAGGCCGCCACCGCTGCAGCCACCATGATGGCCCCGTGGGAGAGGTTGAGGACGCCGGACACGCCGAAGATCAGCGTGAAGCCGGTGGCACCGAGAGCATAGAGAGCGCTGATGGCAAAGCCATCGATCAGAATCTGGAAAGCACGCATCTAGGGTTGGCAATCTGATTTATGAGAGACGATGTTGCTGGAGCAACGTGCTGCGGGGCCGCATGTGGAAGCTCCCGGGAGCTGGTCCCGGGAGCGTGTCCTGCTAGTTCGAGAGCTTGATGAAGCTCGGGAACTTGATGTCGACCTTGGCGACTTCCTTGGGCCAGACCGCGCTCTGCTTGCCGGCCTGCCATTGCAGCATCAGCCCGGTGATCAGGCCCTTGCCGTATTTGATCGAGTGCGTGAACGGATCGTCCTTGCCGTAGAACTGGACGCGGCCGATCGTGCCTTCCCAGTCCGTCGTCTCAAGCGCGGCGACCAGCTTGTCGGCGTCGGTCGAGCCCGCGCGCTTCACGGCGTCGGCGATGTAGTAGACCTCGTCATAGGCGGTGTAGCCGGCATAGGACGGATAGTTGCCGAACTTCTTCTTGAAGGCTTCCGCGAACGGCACCGATTTCGGCGTCACCGCGACGCCGGGCCCGGAGACGCCCTGATAGAGCACGCCTTCCGCCGCCTGATTGGTGTCCTTGCCAAAAGTCTCGTTGGTGGCCTGCGAGGCGATGCCGAACATCGGGATCGGCACCTGCTGGTTCTTCCACTGCACCGTCGGTTGCACGCCGACGTGCGAGATGCCGGTGATGATCACGTCGGGCTTGGAGCCCTCGATCTTGTTGAAGATCGGTGTGAAGTCGGTGGTATCAGGCGAGAAGCGGATGTGGTCGAGCACCTTCAGCCCGATCTTGGGCAGGCATTCCTCGTAGCCGATGTCGAGCGGCTTGGTCCAGGCGGCGTCCTCGCTCATGATGACGGCGGTCTTCATGTGCATCTTGTCGACCAGCAGGTCCTTGGCGCCGTCGCAGACAGAAAGCGCCAGCGCGGCGGAGGTCAGATAGCCGTGGAAGGTGTACTTGTTCTTCTCGTAGTCGGCATGCACGCTCTTGCTGATCTCGTTGGACGCGGCACCGGGCGTGACGAACGGCGTCTTCAGCCGCGAGGCCCAGGGCTCCAGCGCCAGCACGACTTCGCTGATGTAGCTGGCGATGACCGCATTGACCTTGTCCTCGTTTACCGCGCGCTGAAATGCGCGCACCGAATCTGCCGAGGACGAGTGATTGTCGTAAGAGACGATCTCGATCTTGCGGCCGTCGACGCCGCCATTGGCGTTGATCTCGTCGGCGGCGAGCTGTGCCGCCTGAGGGATGGAGGCGCCGGCAATCGCCTGCGCTTCCGCGATCACACCGATCTTGATCGGATCGGCTGCAAGTGCCGCGCCTGACGTCATCAACACAGCGGCCGCGGCGGTACCGAGTGCTATTCGCAACGCAACAGAGAGCGGTTTCTTCATCTTGTTCTCTCCCTTAACAGGCCTCTTATGAGCCATTATGCCGCGACTATACCGGCGGAGACATTCTCGGCAAGTGAAACCGCGTCCCGGATCGTGAGGCACGGACTAAAGTCTAGCGCTGCGCAAATAGCGGGCAGGAAAGCTGTCGGACCCGTTTCACGCGTAGGCATGCAGATTTCGTTGGTAGGCATGCGCAGCTATCGCGGGCGCACAGCAACGCGATCGATGAATGCGATGCCGTCGCGTCGGCTCAGCGCGCTCGCAGCAGCGATGGTTCGAGCGGCGCGAGCCGGGCCGGATCAAATGGCGAGATGTCGACGCTGCGCGTCGCACCCTCCGCGATCAGTTGCGCCATGGCCTCGCCTGTAGCGGGCGCATTCAGGATGCCCCACACATTGTGCCCCGTCGCAACATAAAGACCTTCACTTCGCGGCACCTTGCCGATCAGCGGCAGGCCGTCCTGTGTCACCGGCCGGAAGCAAGCCTGCCGCGCGATGATCCTCTCGGAGCGGAACTGCGGCGACAGCCGCTCGGACATGGTTTGCAGGCGCGCGATCGCGTCGTGGTCGGGCGTCACGGCGGCCGGATCGAGCGGAAGCGGCGCGATGTCGGAGAGAGCGGTGATATGCGTGCTGCCGTCGGCGCGAGGAAAGACCTCGATCGACACGGCACTGCCATTCTCTTCAGACTCCAGAAACAGCGCATCGGCCGGCGCATCCGTGCCGGCGTCGTACACGATGCTTGGGCTGCGCTGGCCGTAGACGGCGGGCAGGCTCATCCATTGCGCGGCGAGCAGCGACCATGGTCCCATCGCGATTACGACGGCGTCCGCCTCGACGATGCGGCCGTCGACCTCGACGCCCGTCGCGGTCGTGCCGTCCGCATCGCGCATGATACCGGTCACCTGGCCGATGCGAAGCTCGGCGCCTTGCGCGAGCGCCGCGTTCATCACGGCCGAGGTGAATTTTTTGGGGTGAACGATCGCGGTGGTCTCCGTCGTGCCGATGCGCTGCGTGATGATGACGCCGTTGCTGAGCCAGCCAAGCGCGGACGGTGTATCCCGGCGTGGATGGCCGTCGGCGGCAACGGAGCCGCTATAAGCACTCATCGGGCGATAACCCCAATCGCCTGCGATCTCGTCCGGCAGCTGCGCATGGATCGCAAAGCTCCGTCGCGCCAGCGCGTCGAGCGGCGAGCCCTCGCACCAGTCGCGCGCGAGGAAGCCGCCCGCCTTACCTGACGCTGCGGCCGCGACGTCCGTCCGCTCCACGACGATGACATCGATGCCGTTCCGGCGGAGAAACCAGGCGGTGCAGGCGCCGATGACGCCGCCGCCGCAGATCACAACGCGCACGAATGCTCTCTCATACAATGAAATCCTTTGCATGGAGATCCGCGGTATGGACCCCCTCCAGCGTAATCGTATCGGTCGCCGTCAGATGGATCACCGCGTTTCCTGTGCTGTCATCGCTGATCAGGCTTTTCAGCGCCGCCCAGTCTGCGAAGCCGTAATCGTGCAAATTGATCAAATCATGCTCTCGCGCCGTGCTGCCGACAGCCTTGTTGCCCTGGTCGAAATCGTTGATCACATCCAGGCCCGAGCCCTTGTCGAAGACGAATCTGTCGTCGTTCGGTCCGCCCCAGAGTTGGTCATTTCCGCCACCGCCGTTCAGCATGTCCTTGCCGCCCGTGATCGAGCCGGCCGTGAACGGGGCGTAGGACTGTGCGTCGCCATACAGCAAATCGTCGCGGCTGCTGCCGAGAAGAATATCATCTCCGCCATGCGCGTTGCCTGACATGTTCGAGGCATCTCCGACGAGCACGATGGACGTGGAGTCCGGGTTGCCGTTGACAGCCGCGATCAGGATATCGTTGCCGCCGCGGCTATCGTCGCTCATGTAGCCGGCGTCTCCAACCAGAGACGCGCCTCCCGATCGGGCGGTGGCGCCGACGGTGTAGCTGAGGATATCGTTGCCGCCGCGCGCATCGCCGCTCATGGACACGAGGGCGTCGCCCGATATCGAAGCGCCGCCGTAACTGCCGACCTGGGTCACGCTGAGGATATCGTTGCCGCCATGTGCATGATCGCTCATGGAACTGCCGGAGTCTCCGCTGAACGCGCCGGACGATCTGTTTCCCATCGATGCAATGACGACGTCATTGCCGCCGCTCGTGTCGGCCGACATGGCGGTTTCGGCATCGCCAAAAACACCGAGGGTCGCGTAGATCGATGTCGATGCATCGACATGAAGCACATCGTTGCCGCCACGGGCGTGGCCGGACATCGCCTGCGCATCGCCGTCGACGAACACGTAATCGCCGAAGCCGGTGACGGTCGCAGCGAGATGGTCGTTTCCGCCGTGAGAATATTCTTGCAGGGTCTGGTCGTCGCCAACGAATATCAGGACCGCGTTGCCCCCGTCGACGGTCGCGATCATCTTGTCGCTGCCGCCGCGGCCGTCGTTCGGCAGGCCCGGGTCCCCGAACTCGGTCACGAATTGCTGGGACCCAACGCTGACGATGATGGTGTCGTTTGGCATACGGCGCATCGCGCAACTCCCCGTTCAAGTCGGGCGCGGGAACGAAGGGCATCATGCCTTCGCACCGCGCTGCGGCCCTGCCGCGCGATACAATCTTCGTTGGATTGATGGCGGAGATTTGCCCGGGGCGTAGCTTGATTGCGATCAGGGAACCGAGGGCGCCGGCGGTCCATGCCGACGCCCGTGCTTGTGGTCTCTCGCGCGGGCTTAGCCCGGGCCTGCGCCTTGCGTGGCCGTGTACACCGCATAGAGCGACTGGCTCGCGGCCATGAACAGGCGGTTGCGCTTGGGGCCGCCGAAGCAGATGTTGCCGCACACTTCGGGCAGCCGGATGCGGCCGAGGAGCTTGCCGTCCGGCGACCACGTCGTCACGCCGCTATAGCCGACGGCGCGGCCCGCATTGCTGGAGGCCCAGACATTGCCGTTGACGTCGCAGCGCACACCGTCCGGCCCGCACTTCACACCGTCGATCACGCACTCGCTGAACCGCTTCTGGTTGGTGAGCTTGTTGTCGCCGCCGACGTCGAACACGAAAATCTCGCCCTTGCCGCCGGGCCCGGTGTCGCCGGGTCCCTTGCCGGTTGAGACGACGTAGAGCTTCTTGAAGTCCGGCGAGAAGCACAACCCGTTTGGATCTGGCACCTGCTCCTCGGTGACGACGAGGTCGACACGGCCGCTAGGATCGATGCGATAGCAATTGGTCGGCAGCTCGCGCCTGCCCGGTGCGAAGCCGGCCGGCTGTCCAATCCGTGGATTGAGCTTGCCGCTGGAATTGCTCGGACCGCCCGCGGCGTCGGGCTCACCTTCGTAGAGCTGGCCGCCATAGGGCGGATCGGTGAACCAGTAGCTGCCGTCAGGATGCGCGACGACGTCGTTCGGCGAGTTCAGCTTCTTGCCGTTGTAATTGTCGCAAAGCACGGTCGCGGTGCCGTCATGTTCATAACGCGTCACCCGCCGGGTCAAATGTTCGCAGGAGAGTTGACGGCCCTGGAAATCGAACGAGTTGCCGTTGGAATTGTTGGACGGCGAGCGGAACACGCTGACGCGACCGTCGTCTTCGCTCCAGCGCATCTGCCTGTTGTTGGGAATGTCGCTCCATAGCAGATAGCGGCCCTGTGCACTCCACGCCGGGCCTTCAGCCCACAGCACGCCCGTATAGAGACGCTTGATCGCCGTGTTGGGCTGCGCGAGATCGTTAAAGGACGGATCGACCGCGATGACGTCGGGGTCCCAGAAATAAGTGGTCGGCGCGCCGTTGGGACCGAAATCGCGTGGTGGGGTGGTAATCGTCGTCGGCGGCGCGGCAGGTCCGGTCTGGGCCAGCGCGGAGCCGGCGCCAGCAAAAGTGGCGGCGCCGAGCGCAAGCCCCTGAACGAGGGTTCGTCGTGAAAGCGCAGCATCATGGTCACGCTGCTTTTGGCGTATCATCGCGTCCTCCCGGTCATGTTCGGCTAGCCGGTTGATCCGGCCGAGCAGGGCGAGGTTAGTCCGGTCCGATGACGGTTGCGAGGGGGAGGTACGCATCCTCAGCGAGATATCGGGGCGGCAAAAGCGCTGCAACATCGAACACGGAAACGACAAATTCGTCCGGCGCGACGGAGTTTACCGAAACTGCGTTCGGGACATTGCCAAGCTGTGGAGCATGTCAAGCCTTGACCTCCTGCGCGAGGCTGGCAGAACGTCATTGGGGGCGTAAGTCGGAGTTTACTGTGGTCGCTGTCGTCGTACTGGTTTTGCTGCTCGGGATTGCATTTGCGGCCGGCTATTTCACCCGCGACTACGTGTCCCGCAAAAGGCGGGCCGAAGCGCGCCGCTGGCGTGAGTACAGCGAGCCGGATTGGCTGAGTGCCAACGCACCGGCCAATACCAACGAGATCGCGATCGCCGGCAAGGCTGCGCCGGTTGCCACCGGCGAGCTCGGTCAGATGCTGAACCGCTGGGAGAGCAGGGCTCGCGCTCGCCGCACGGCGTAACTCGACGGTCTTGCCGACGCTCGGTCGGTCACACACCCGGCACCGGGTCCTTCCACCCATCCGGCGCTGCGATCATGTCAGCCCTTCTGTCCATCTTTTGGCGTTGCGGTTGCTGCCATTTCTCGTCTAGAAACGGTAGATCGAGCCTCCCGGCAACCAACCGTCAACGGTTTTGACCGAGGATTGAGGGCTCAAAGGGTCTGGCAATGTTGATTCGCGGCCAAATCGATGGGATTTCGGGGGAGGTGGCTCTGGCCGCCGCCACGATCCCGGCCGCGCTGCTGCCCACCCTCCTGATTGGCGGGCTTCTTCTTACTTGCCCCTGAGGGCCGGCTGGGCGCCATGCGCCTGGGCGCTCAGGGGTTGGTCGAGATCACCGGACACCTCAAGCGCCTAGAAGACTGACGGCGCAAAAGCTCAAAAGGAAATTCAAATGGCCCCCGTGAACAAGTCCGATAAGGACCGCGTCATCATTTTCGACACCACCCTGCGCGACGGCGAGCAGTGCCCCGGCGCCACCATGACCTTCGAGGAGAAGCTCGAGGTCGCCGAGATGCTGGACGATATGGGCGTCGACGTCATCGAGGCCGGCTTCCCCATCACCTCGGAAGGCGACTTCCAGGCGGTCAGCGAGATCGCTCGCCGCTCCAAGAACGCCGTCATCGCCGGTCTGTCGCGCGCCCATCCGGCCGACATCGACCGCTGTGCCGAAGCGGTGAAATTTGCCAAGCGCGGCCGCGTCCACACCGTGATCGCGACGTCGCCGCTGCATATGCGGGTGAAGCTGAACAAGACCCCGGAACAGGTGCTCGAGACCTCGGTTGCCATGGTCGCGCGCGCCCGCAACCAGATCGACGACGTCGAATGGTCGGCCGAAGACGGCACCCGCAGCGAGATGGACTATCTGTGCCGCATCGTCGAAGCCGTCATCAAGGCCGGCGCCACCACGGTGAACATTCCTGATACCGTCGGTTACACCACGCCCGACGAATACACCCACTTCATGAAGACGCTGATCGAGCGCGTGCCGAACTCGGACAAGGCGGTGTTCTCCGTGCACTGCCATAACGATCTCGGCATGGCGGTGGCGAATTCGCTGGCCGGCGTCGTCGGCGGCGCGCGCCAGGTCGAGTGCACCATCAACGGCATCGGCGAGCGCGCGGGCAACGCCGCGCTGGAAGAGATCGTGATGGCGATCAACGTGCGCAACGACAAATTCCCCTACTGGAACAAGATCGACACCACGCAGCTGACCCGCGCCTCGAAGGTGGTGTCGGCGGCGACCTCGTTCCCGGTGCAGTACAACAAGGCCATCGTCGGCCGCAACGCGTTCGCGCATGAGAGCGGCATCCATCAGGACGGCGTGCTGAAGGACGCTTCCACCTACGAGATCATGCGGCCCGAGATGGTCGGCCTGAAGCAGTCCTCGCTGGTGCTGGGCAAGCATTCCGGACGCCATGCCTTCGTGCACAAGCTGGAGGAGATGGGCTACAAGCTCGGCCCGAACCAGCTGGAAGATGCGTTCACGCGGATGAAGGCGCTGGCCGACCGCAAGAAGGACATCTACGACGAGGACATCGAGGCGCTGGTCGACGAGGAGATGGCGGCTTCGCACGACCGCATCAAGCTGACCTCGCTGACCGTGATCGCCGGCACCCATGGCCCGCAGCGCGCGACCATGAAGCTCGATGTCGACGGCCAGATCAAGATCGAGGAGGCCGAGGGCAACGGTCCGGTCGACGCGGTTTTCAACTGCATCAAGCGCCTGGTGCCGCACGAAGCCAAGCTCGAGCTGTACCAGGTCCACGCAGTGACTCAGGGCACCGATGCGCAGGCCGAAGTCTCGGTGCGGCTGTCGCATGAGGGACGTGCGATGACCGCGCGCGCGGCGGATCCGGATACGCTGGTGGCCTCGGCAAAGGCCTATCTCGGCGCGCTCAACAAAATCGTCATGAAGCGCCAGCGCGACACCGTGACGACCGCCGCCGCGAGCTGAGGTTGCTACCACCGCCTCTTCCGGAAGCGGAGAGGCGGTGATTGCGGCGTTCACCATGAATGGCTGCCCTGCTAACGGCCAATAGCAGCTTGTGATGTCGACCTGTATTGATGCTAACGGCATAGGCCACCCGTGCGCCGGGTGGCCCAAATAACAACAGGGAGAGATTATGCGCACCTTCGCGATCGCTGCGTCCATCGCGGTTTTGGCTCTTGGCTTGACCGGGCCGGCATCGGCCCAAGCGCCCATCATCATCAAGTTCAGCCACGTTGTGGCCACCGACACGCCGAAGGGCAAGGCGTCGGAGAAATTCAAGGAGCTCGCCGAGAAGTACACCGGCGGCAAGGTCAAGGTCGAGATCTATCCGAACTCGACGCTCTACAAGGACAAGGAAGAGCTTGAGGCGCTCCAGCTCGGCAGCGTGCAGATGCTGGCGCCGTCCAACTCCAAGTTCGGCCCGCTCGGCATCCGCGAGTTCGAGGTGTTTGATCTGCCCTACATCCTCCCCGATCTGAAGACGCTGCGGAAGGTGACGGAAGGTCCGCTCGGCGCCAGGCTGCTCAAGCTGCTCGAACCGAAGGGTATCACCGGCCTTGCCTATTGGGACAACGGCTTCAAGGAGATGAGCGCCAACAAGAAGCTGGTGACACCGGCCGACTATCAGGGCGTCAAGTTCCGCATCCAGTCCTCGCGCGTGCTCCAGGCGCAATTCAAGTCGCTCAGCTCGCTGCCGCAGGTGATGGCGTTCTCGGAAGTCTACCAGGCGCTGCAGACCGGCGTGGTCGACGGGCAAGAGAACACATGGTCGAACATCTATACCCAGAAGATGCATGAGGTGCAGAAGTACATCACCGAGACCAACCACGGCTATATCGGCTACGTCGTGATCGTGAACAAGAAGTTCTGGGACGATCTGCCGGCCGACATTCGCGACCAGCTGACCAAAGCGATGAAGGAAGCGACCGACTTCAACAATACGCAGTCGCAGAAAGAAAATGAGGACGCGCTCGCCGAGATCAGGAAGAGCGGCAAGAGCGAGATCATCAAGCTCACTCCGGAGCAGGATGAGGCGATGCGCAAGGCCATGGAGCCGGTCTACAAGGACGCGGCAAGCCGTATCGGGCAACCGTTGATCGACGAATTCCAGAAGGAAGCGAAGAGCACGACGAACTGATTTGAACGGATGATGAATGGGGGCTTCCGTGCCGGGCGCGGAAGCCCCTTTTTGTTGCGAATGATTTCCGATTGCGACTGAATAAAGGTTCAGGAGCGTTACATCTTCGAAAGAACCCGCTCCCTGTCCAAGTTGTAAGTTGCGCGTAAGCCGCGCTGCGCCCATCCTCACGACATCCTTCCAGAGGAGAGTTCGCATGAGGAAGTTCACCATCGCCGCCATCGCCGTGCTCAGCATCGCCGGCTCGGGCGCGGTCTATGCCCACTATCATCGCCCGTGGATGCACGAGCACATGCGCCACATCCGCATGAACCCGGAAGACCGCGCCGCCATGGTCGACGCGCGGATCGCCGCCGTCCATGCCGGGCTGAAGCTCAACGCCGACCAGGAAAAGCTGTGGCCGCCGGTCGAGGCTGCCGTACGTGACTTCGCCAAGCTGCGCATCGACCGCGCCAATGCGCGGATGAATGCCGGTCCCGGCGATGCCGGCAAGGACGCGAATAAGGACGCCAACAAGGATGCCGACAGGCCGGAGGATCCGGTCGCCCGCCTGCGTCAGCGCGCCGAGGACATGGGGGCGACGTCGGCGGTCCTGAAGAAGATCGCCGATGCCGCCGATCCGCTCTACAAGACCCTGGACGAGGGCCAGAAGCGGCGCCTCGCCGTGCTGACCCGCCACCGCGGCCCGTTCGGCGGCGGCGAAGACGGCCCGCGCCGCCACTTCATGGAGCGTGGCATGGACCGCATGATGGAGCGCGGTATGGACCACTTCCACCGTGACCGTTTCGACCGCGACGGCGGCCCGGACCGGGACCGCGAGGGCCGGCTCTGAGCTGCAAGGGTTGCCGCGATCAACCTTGGCGAAGCCGCTGGAATCCAGCGGCTTTTCGCTTTTTTGGGGGATGTGGGCATACCCTTGGAAAACTTACGTACCATCGCTTGCCAGACCCGGATCGCTTTGCTAAACGACCGGCCTCGCAAGGCATTGACCGCCTTTCGGGCGCATAGCTCAGTTGGTAGAGCAGCTGACTCTTAATCAGCGGGTCCCAGGTTCGAGCCCTGGTGCGCCCACCATTCAAGATCCTGCTGATGCGGGTTCTTTTCATTTCAACGCCCAGAACAAAGTGCGCTTTGTGCGAGGTTCTTTGTGTGGGCGGACGCGGCCAGCTTGCCGTTGGCTTTCCCTTGTTTCCATACCGTCACCCATTCGACTCGGCACGCGGATCCAATGGACAGATCGATGACGTGCTCATCGTAGTATAGGATACTGGAGCGGGCAAAACGGACGATCCGTTCTGCCCGTCGCCGCAGGATATCGCTTGCTGCAGAACGAAAACGAGATTGTTCGGGTCGGGTTCGAGTCGCTTTCCTACGGACCACAGTTCGGCAAACGGAGCTGATGGTCGCGGCTGGATTTTCCTGTGCGAATTCGGCTAGGCGGCCATTCGCAACAGATCGACGATCTCGGCTTCGCTCTTGAATGGCCGCGGATTGGCTTGGACGAAGCGATGATTGATCGCAATCTTGCTGATCTGATCGAACTTGTCTTCGCCGATCCCGACGTCGGCAAGACGGCCAGGCAATCCAAGTTTCTTGGTGAATTGCGCGAAGGCGGCGGCGGCTTCCATGCCCGGCTCGCCAAGGGCCGTCGCCAGGCGCTGTTGCGCATCCTCGGTGAACGGCTTGTTGTAACGAAGCAGGCTCGGCATGATGACTGGTGTGCAATAGTAGTGCGGAACACCGAAGGTACCGCCAAGCACATGGCCGATGCCGTGGCTGGCTCCCATCGGCACCCGCGCCTGGAGGCCGAAAGCGGCGAGCCACGCGCCGTATTGAGACAGTCGGCGCGCCTCCAGATCATCAGGTTGCTGCAAGGTTCGCAGCATTCCCTCACGCAGGGTGCGAATGCCGGCCAGGACGACCTCGTCGGCGAGCGGCGTGCCAGCGGGTGAGCACAAGGCTTCGATGCCGTGGTCCATCGAGCGCGTTCCCGACCCCATCCAGAGCTTGGAAGGCGTATGAACGGTGAGCGCGGGGTCGAGAATGATAGCCACCGGCATCATCCGGGGATGAAAGAAAATCTGCTTCAGCCTGTTGCGTTCATCGGTGACGAGCGCGGCTGCATTGTATTCGCCGCCATTCAGCGTGGATGGCACCGCGATCTGTCGGACCTTTGGCGATCGGAACGGAGAGACGGTGACCCCAAGGCCCATCGGGAAGGGATCGAAGCCCGCTTCGTCGGTGATGTCATGTTCCATCGCCATGATGACGATCTTGGCGAGGTCGATCGCCGAGCCGCCGCCGACGGCGGCGACCAGGTCGGCTCCGGCGTCTTTGGCTTGACGGGCAACGTCGGCAGCTTGCTTGCGCGTGGTGTGCTCTGCAATTCCATCGAATGTCGCGACATGTCTTTCGCCGAGCGCGCGCCGGATCTTCTCGATCTCGTCGGTCTTGGTGTTCAAGGTGCGGCTGACGATCAGGAAGACGCGCTTGGCATCCAGCCGCACCGCTTCATCGTTCAAGGCGTCAGACGCAGCTTTGCCGTAAACGACACGATCGATTGCCGGAAAATTGTGTATCCCTGCTTTGCGCATTTGCGTTCTCCCTGTGAGTTATCAAGCACCGATCCTCAAGCGGCGACAGTGTCGCGAATCTGTCGCGACGCCGTTTCCAGAAAGGCCTGAGCGAGATCGGGATCGTTGACGACGCGTGAGAGTGTCAACGCCCCGACCATCGTCGAAAGAATGGCCATGGCTTTGCTCCTGGATTCCTCGTCGCTCGTTTCGGCAATCAGGCGGCTGAGGATTTCGATATGCGCTTTGATCCCGCCTTCGAACGACGCTTTCACCTCGCTGCTCTGTCTGGCCACATCCGAGCCGAGCGCCACGATCGGGCAACCGTCCATCTTTTCGTCGCGATGGCCCGTCCTGAGATAGAACCCCATCACCGCCCCAAGGGGATCCTCAGGGTTCGCGGCGATGGCGGTCGACCATCGAAGCGTGGCGCTCTCCAGCGCGCGCGCCGACGCCTGTGCGGCCAGGTCCTCCTTTGACTCAAACTGCTTGTAGAATGCGCCTTGGGTCAGCCCGGCAGCTTCCATCAGGTCCTTGAGGCCGATGCCGTCAAATCCCCGCGACCGAAACAGGCGGCTTGCGACATTGATGACGTTTTGCCGGTTTTCCTCAGCCTGAATGCGACTCACTCGCATCATTGGTCTCCCCATTTAGATTGCGTTCGACATCTATTATCCGATATAGAGCTCGAACGCAATCTATCTGGCATGAGGCGATGTTATGAAAAAGCGACCGATGATCGTGCTGGGCAGCGTCCTGATCGCGGGATGCGCGGTGGCCGCATTCGGTGCGCTTCGCCCGCCGGCAGCCTCGGCCGTGAGCGATCCGAGGCAAGGAGCCCCGATCGTCAGGATCGCGGCTGCGGCGCGGGTGACCGGATCGGAGCGTGGCTTCACCGGCATCATCGGGGCGCGGGTGCAGAGCAGCCTCGGTTTTCGCGTTCCCGGCAATATCGTGGAGCGGCTTGTGAATACCGGTGAGCAGGTCAAAGCCGGTCAGCCGCTGATGCGGATCGACGAAACCGACCTTCGTCTCGCGGTCACGGCGAAGCGCAACGCCGTTGCTGCCGCGCGCGCGTCCGTCGTGCAGACCGAAGCGGACGAACAGCGATACGCCAAGTTGGTGAGCAACGGCTGGGCTTCCCGACAGCGCTACGAGCAAGCCAAGGCCGCGGCTGAAGCCGATGCACGGGTTGCCGAGAACGAGGCGACGTACTCGATCCTGGTCGCGGACGCGGACGGAACGGTGGTCGAAACGCTTGGCGAGCCCGGGCAGGTCGTCTCGGCCGGCCAGACGGTTGTTCGGATTGCCAAGGCCGGTCCTCGCGAGGCGGTGGTCGCGCTCCCTGAAACAATCCGGCCGGCAATCGGCTCCGTGGCCGAGGCCAGCGTGTACGGAGCAGCCGAAGAGTGGCGCTATACGGCGCGTTTGCGGCAATTGTCCGACGCCGCCGATGCCCAGACCCGAACCTATGAAGCCCGATCTGTCCTGGACGGTGAAGCCGCGGCCGCACCACTTGGCGCGACGGTGACCATTCGGCTGCCGAGCCAGACGAGCGAGCCGCAAGTTCAGGTGGCGCTCGGAGCAGTGCTCGATGATGGCCGCAAGACCGGAGTTTGGATCCTCGACAGCGCCACCTCAACCGTACGCTTTCGGCCGATCAAGCTTGTTCGGGTGACCGACGAAACCGCCGTGATCTCCGGCTTGAATTCTGGTGATGCGATTGTTTCGCTCGGCGCTCACCTCCTGCAGGAGGGCGCTCGTGTCAGGACCGCCGCTGAAAGCCGGAGCAACTGAAGAGTCTCAATCGTTCCGCGCCAGCCGCTGGAGAAGCACATGTACAGCTACATCGTCGAGCAGGAGATCCGAAAGACCTTCGACCATGTCAACAACCATCGCTGGGATGAAGCGGTGAAGGCGGTCGCGCCGCACATCCATCACCGTGTTTCCGGCAATCACGCGTTGGGCGGGGAGCGCCACGACAAAGCGGCCCTGCGCCGCTGGTTCGAGCGGCTCGGACGCGTCCTGCCCACGCTCCAAATCAAGGTCAACAACGTCTGGGTGAAGGGCTGGCCCTGGAACACCACCGTGTTTGTCGAGTGGGACGGCACCGCAACGCTGCTCGACGGCGACGGCTCGTACGTCAACCGCGGTCTCCACGTGTTCACCCTGCGGTGGGGCAGAGTCCATGCACTCGAGGAATTTCAAGATTCACAGGAAGCCGCGCGCGGGCTTGCCGCGCAAGCGGCAGCTGGCCTCAAGGAAGCTGCCGCCCAGCCAATTGTAAGTTAGCAGATGAACCTTAATCCTTCCGCGATCGCCATTCGCGAACGGGCCGTTACCCTGTTCTTCATCATCCTGCGTTCGGGTTCAACGCCATTCTTGGCCTGATCGGACTGGCAGGCATCCTGATGCGTAACACCCTGATCCTGACCGAACAGATCAAGGAGAATCGTGCTGCCGGCCTCGATGACTATCACGCCGTCATCGAAGCCACCGTGCAACGCACCAGGCCGGTGATCCTGACCGCACTTGCCGCCGTGCTGGCCTTCATTCCTCTGACGCATTCCGTGTTCTGGGGATCGATGGCCTACACGCTGATTGGCGGCACGGCAGTCGGCACGGTCCTGATCCTGCTGTTCCTTCCTGCGCTTTATGTCGCCTGGTTTCGCATCAAGCCGGCCCCGGACGAGCTCTACGAGCGTTCGGCGAAGGATGCAGAATTGCGAACAGCAATCGCCGCCGAGTAGGGCTCGGCGAGATCTATCCCTGCTGCGCCGTGGGTGTCTGGTTAGATAGGCCAGGCACTGCGTGGCCTCGCGCCGGCCTTATAGTTCAAAAAAAGAATGTGTACATCAGCATGGAAATGCGCCAGCGATCCTGTCCTGGAACAGCCGAAAACGCGCCCTTGTAAGCGGGATTTAGACCAAACTATTTCCAAGTACGAGAGCGGGGCCCGTCGTCCAAGTCACGGCACGTGAGCATCTAATCGCTTGACGAGTTCAAAAAAAGAACTGTAGGCTGCGCACGAGATGGCCGAACGCAACGGCCGCGACGTGCCGGATTTACGGCTGGACCCGTTCTGCGCGATGCCTCTTCGCAAAGGGCGCGACGAGCCGCCACAGGCGCAACAAAACAAAGCCGCACACCCGAAAAGGGGTGCAAGTTTGGGAGGACGCAATGCTGGTGAGATGGAAGATTGTCGCGGCTCTGGCTCTATTCCTGAGCGGCCCCGCATTCGGCGCCGACGAGCCGGGAATCACTGCCACCGAGATCAAGATCGGCGGAGTTTTCCCCTTCAGCGGACCGGCATCATCGATCGGTCTCGTGGGCAAGGGGCTCATGGCCTACATCCAGGCCTTGAACGACCGTGGCGGCGTCAACGGACGCAAGATCAACTACATCGCCTATGACGACGGATATAGTCCTCCCAAGGCGGTGGAGCACGTCCGCAAGCTCGTTGAGAGCGACGAAGTGTCGTTCATGTTCGGCCAGCTCGGCACGCCCGGCATCTCGGCCACTGCAAAATACCTGAGGGCCAAGGGGGTACCGAGTGTCGCGATCGTCAGTGGCTCATCCAAGTTCACGGACGTCGCCAATTACCCCCTGATCACCACGGGCCTTGTCAGCTACGACACGGAGGGAAGAATCTACGCCAAATACCTGACGAAGACGCTGCCGAACGCCAAGTATGCCATCCTCTATCAGAACGACGATCTCGGCAAAGATTACGTCGCTGCCTTCAAGGCGTTTCTCGGCAAGGACTTCGATCGCAAGGTCGTCAGTGCGTCCTACGAGGTCACCGAACCGACCATTGATTCGCAGATTACCAATCTGAAGAGCTCGGGAGCCGAGGCCCTGGTGATCGCCGGGACGCCGAAGTTCGCGGCACAGGCCATCCGGCAGGCTTCAGTGATCGGCTGGAAAGCGACCGTGATCATCAATTTCCCGTCCGGATCGGTCGGAGGCACGCTTGCACCGGCCGGGCTCGACAAATCGGTCGGCGTGATGGTCGGCACGACCAACAAGGATGTCCTGGACGAGACATGGAAGGACGATCCGGGCATGCGGGCTTACCGGGCATTTTTCGACAAGTATCTGCAGGGGGCCGATATCACCAACGGCAGCTATCTGACCGGTTATCAGCAAGGCGTCCTGCTCGAGCAAATCCTCAAGCAATGCGGTGATGATCTGTCGCGGAAGAATATTCTGGCGCAGGCGAAGAACCTGAAAGACGTCGTCGTTCCGACCGTGCTGCCGGGGATCAAGGTCAACACCAGCGAGACCGAGAACATGATCTGGACGCAGATGCGGCTGCAGCGCTGGACCGGCACAACGTGGCAAGCCTTCGGAGAAGTCCTGGACGCCAGGTCCGAGTGACTCTGGCGCAGCCCGTTCTATCCATCCGCGGTAATTCAGGAGATCGTTTTCGATGTCGACGAAGCCATTGACGTTTGCGCCAAGGGAGCTCTCCGTCGAGCGCCGGATCGACGGCACGCTCATATTGAGGTCGCCGCTCGAATTGGGGCCATGCGACTGGCGCGTCACCGATTTTCTGCCGCGCTGGGCAGCCGCGGCTCCGCAGCGAATATTCCTCGCACAGCGCAATGCCAAAGGGGGATGGGACGAGATCACCTATGGCGAAGCATGGTCGCAGGTGCAGGCGGTCGGCCAGAGTCTGATCGACATGGGCGCAAAGCCGGCTGACAGGCTGGCCGTGCTTTCGGGCAACTCCATCGAGAACGCGGTGATCTCCTTTGCTGCGATGTCGATAGGCGTCATTCTGGCGCCGATATCGCCGAACTACACGCTGATGCCCGGCGGCCTTGCGCGCCTCAAGGACATCGCGCAGGTGCTGCGTCCGAACTTCGTTTTCGTTCAGAGTGGACGCGACTTTTCCGCCGCCCGTTCCGTTCCCGAACTGGCAGACTCTACCTGGATCAGCGTCGATGGCGCGCCGGATACGATCCCGTTCCGCGTACTGACGGATCGAACGGGCTGCGAAGGATTCACGCGTGCGTCGGGTGCAATCTCCAGCGACGCCGTTGCGAAGATTCTCTTCACGTCCGGTTCGACCGGATTGCCAAAGGGTGTGCTGAACACGCACCGCATGATGGCGAGCTCCCTGCAAATGGGAAGCCTGCTGGTGTCGCCTCCGGAGGCGCCGGTCCAGGTCGAGTGGCTGCCGTGGCACCATACGATGGGCAGCAACGTCATTCTTCACGGCATTCTCAAGAACGGCGGGACGCTCTACATCGATGACGGCCGCCCGCTGCCTCAGCTCTTTCACAAGTCGGTGGCGAACCTCAAGGAGATCTCTCCGACGGCGATGTTCAATGTGCCCGCCGGCTATAACCTGTTGTGTGATGCCATCGAGAACGATGCCGCCCTCGGCGCGAGCATCTTCAAGCGGCTGGATCGATTGAGCTACGCCGGGGCTGCCATTTCGCAAGGAACGCTCGAAAAACTCTATCGGCTGACCTCATCGATCACAGGCCGGCGGATTCCGGTGATGTCGGGCTATGGGACGACTGAAACGGCGCCGACAATCAGCACGACGCATTGGGCAACGGATCGGCCGGGCGAGATTGGTCTTCCGGCGCCGGGTGTGCAGCTGAAACTGATCCCTGTTTCCGACACGTACGAGGCCAGGGTGAAAGGCCCCAACGTTACCCCCGGTTACCTCGGCAGGGCCGATCTCACCGAGAAGGCCTTCGACGAGGAGGGGTTCTATCGCATCGGCGACACCGTGTCGTTTATCGATCCCGAGAAGCCGGAGCTCGGTCTGCGTTTCACGGGCAGAATTTCCGAGAACTTCAAGCTCGCGAACGGCACCTGGGTTGCGATCGGAGCGATGCGTGCCGCCATTCTGGCCGCCACGCGCGGCGTACTGCTGGACATCGTCGTTGCGGGAGAAAACCGTGAAGCCTGCGCGCTGCTGTGCTGGCTGAATCCGACCGAGGCGGCTCGGATTTCGAACGCGCCGGCTGGGGATTTGACTTGCGACTCCAAGGTAATCGAATTCCTGAAACATCGGTTGCAGGAATATAATGAGGCTGTCGGAAGCAGCGAAAAAATCTGCTCGTTCACCCTGCTGAAGGATCCGCCCTCATTGGCCGCGGGAGAAATCACCGACAAGGCCTATGTCAATCAACGTGCTGTGCTCAAGCACCGGGCTGAACAAACGGACCGTCTTCACTGCAACGAACCTGACGCAACCGTGATTCGAGTCTGAGGATGCGTTCAATGCCGGACGCCGGTGGCCGGCTCAAGCCGCGCTGCGGCGGGCCTTTGCCTTCGTCTTGCCAGGTGCCTCCATCGTCCGCGGGCCTTGGGCGCCTGGCCCTGGATGGGTATGAACCTCCCTGGCCAGGAGCGGCTCGCCGCATTCAGAGCACACCATGACCGGGTCGAAGTCCTTGCCGCACTTGCGGTGCTGGTGCAACAGCGGCCGGCCGCGCTCGTCGAGCATGTGAGTATCGCCCCAATGCACGAGCGCCATCATGATCGGATAGAGATCGAGGCCCTTCTGGGTCAGGATATATTCGTGTCGCTTGGGCGCTTCCTGGTAGGGAATGCGGCGCAGAATGCCCAGCCGAACCAGCTTCTTCAGCCGTTCGGCGAGGAGATGGCGGGTAATTCCAAGCGCCGACTGGAATCCTTCGAAGCGCCGTGTGCGCAGAAAGCATTCGCGCAGGATCAGAAGCGTCCAGCGGTCGCCGATCACGCCGATGGTTCGGGCCATCGAACACGGCTCTTCCTCCAGTTCTTTCCACTTCATCCGTATTCTCCAGTCATCCCGGCGAGACCCGCTCGATTCGCCGCCAGGGCCGCCGCATCTCCCTAGCATTCTAGATAGGTACTGAATTCCAAACAATACCCGATGAACCAGTCAAACCAGCACAACTCCCGCCAAATTTGACAGTTCGATTTTAGAACTATAGAAGTGAGAACAAGCAAGCCATGCGATTGGATCGCCGGTCCCTGACCATCCAATACGCTCTGCGGGAGAAAGCGGTCATGACCCTCAAGGTTGAATTCCAGTTCGATTTCGGCAGCCCGAACGCGTATTTGGCGGAGGTTGCCATCCCCGGGATCGAGCGGCGGACCGGCGTAAAATTCGAGTACGTCCCGGTCCTGCTCGGCGGGATCTACAAGGCGACCGGCAACATGTCTCCGTTCGATTCGCTTCGCGGGATCAAGAACAAGCCGGAATACCAGGCGCTCGAGACCCAGCGGTTCATCCGGCGCCACAACATCACACAGTTTCGCCAGAACTCCTTCTTTCCAGTCAACACTTTGATGTTGATGCGCGGCGCCGTCGCGGCCCAGTTCGAAGGCGTGTTCGAACCCTATTTCCGCGCCGCCTACCATCACATGTGGGAGGAGCCCAAGAAGATGGATGATCCCGAAGTGTTCCGGGCCGCATTTGCCTCCTCGGGGATCGACATCGACAGGCTGATTGCGCGCGCGCAGCAGGATGACGTCAAGAAGAGGCTGATCGACTTGACCAATGACGCCGTCGCCCGCGGTGCCTTCGGCTCGCCGACATTCTTCGTCGGCAAGGAGATGTTTTTTGGCAAGGATCAACTCCGGGACGTCGAGGAATCGATCGTCGAACAGACCCGGCAGCCCGTTTCCAAGACCGGCTAGTTATCAACTTGCGGTCCGTGCGTGTTGAGGCGAAGGGCTGACACCAAGCAAGAGTTTACCTTCAGCCGGTTGGCAGAAAAAAATCCAGGGAGAGTGCAATGGCTGGTCCGCTTGACGGCGTTCGTGTCCTCGATCTGACCGGTGTGGTGTCGGGCCCGTTTGCGACGATGTTTCTGGCGGATCAGGGTGCCGACGTGCTCAAGATCGAGCCGATCGGCGGCGATATCACCCGTCGCAGCCGGGCCACCATCGACAAGGAGGGCGAGTTCTCCGCGCTGTTCATTTCGTCAAACCGCGGCAAGCGTTCGCTCTCGATCGACGTCAAGAGCGCGGCCGGGCGTGAGGTGCTGGCCAAACTGGTCGCGCAGGCCGATGTCCTGGTGCAGAACTTCCGGCCCGGCACCATGGAGCGCCTCGGCCTCGGCGTCGAAGAGCTGCGCCGGCGTCATCCGCGCCTGATCTACGTCTCGATCAGCGGCGTCGGCGAGACCGGACCCTATGTGAAGAAGCGCGTCTACGATCCAATCATTCAGGGCCTGTCGGGCTTTGCCGATATCCAGTCGCAGCCGGTCACCAATCGCCCGCAGATGATCCGCACCATCGTGTGCGACAAGACCACCGCCGTGTTCACCGCGCAGGCGGTGGCGGCCGCGCTCTACGCGCGTGAGAAGACCGGGCAGGGGGATCATATCCAGGTCGCAATGCTGGACGCGATGATTTCCTACCTCTGGCCGGAAGGCATGATGCAGTACACGGTGGTCGGAGCCGAGGCCGCGGCTGCCGATCCGAATGACCGGCCCGATCTCGTGTTCAAGACCAGCGACGGCTATATCACAGCCGGCACCATCTCCGATTCCGAATGGCAGGGCTTCTGCCGGGCGTCCGGCGATCCCGAACTTGCCAACGATCCAAGGTTCGCGACCCCGTCGGCGCGTTCGGTCAACGCCACGGCGCGTATCAACAAGATGGCAGAGTATATCGGCCAGCACACGACCGCCGAATGGCTGGAGCGTCTGGATGCCGCGGATGTCCCTTGCGCGCCGATCCTGCGGCGCGGCGAGATCATCCACAATGAGCAGGTGGTGGCGCGCGGGATCATCGCGGAATTCGATCAGCCGAAGGTCGGCCTTGTGCGCCAGCCTAAGCCCGCGGCCCGCTTCGAGATCAACCAGGCTGCCATCGGCGGACCAGCCCCCCGCGTCGGGGAGCATTCGCGCGAGGTGCTGCGCGAACTTGGCTACGATGATGGCGCGATCGACGATATGGTTGCTGCACGCACGTTGCGCGTGGCCATGTAGACCGAAGCGCTTCGCGCGACCGGCGAACGGTTCTCAGGCCTTGGCAGGCGTCGGTGTAATTGGCGCGCGCGGAGCATTCGCCGCAGCCGCGCGCTGGTAAGCCTCCCGGCTTCGCATACGGTCGAGATAGGGCCGCGCATTGTCGCAAATGCCGACACCGTAGGCGACCGCCCAGTCCAGGCACGTCGTCAGCAGGATATCGGCGCTGCTGAATCGCTCGCCCATGATAAAATGTCGGCCGTCGGCCAGCGCGACCTCGACATGGCGCAGCTGCGCTCGAAAGTATTGGGCGGCTTGAGCTACGACCTCCGGCGCGACGCCGTAGATCGGGCCGAGCGCATCGGCGCTGTGACGGCGCATCACGTACAGGCTGGTCGAGTCGAGCTCGGTGACGATGAAAAAGCACCATTCCAGCCACGCTGCATAGTCGCGGGTGGATTCAGGGATCAATGCACGCTCGGGCGTAGAGTACATGCGCGACAGGTAAGCGACGATCGCGGCGCTCTCGCCAATGCGGAAGTCGCCGTCCTGCAGCAGCGGAATCTTCTGGCGCGCATTGAGCTTGGTATATTCGGCGGTCTTGGTCTCGCCGGTCCGTGGGCCGATCGGTTTGATCGTATAAGCCAGAGCGAGCTCGTGCATCGCCCAGTGCGGCCTAACGGTGCGGCTTGTCCCGACGCCCCACAAAATGAGGTCTGGATTGTCGCTCATGTCACCATTTCTCTGCAGCGGGACGAAGATCGAGTTCATGGGTCCAGCCATCGCGGCTTTGCTGATGGGCAAACCAATACGCTTCCGCAATTGAGGAGGTCTTGGTCAGGCTGTCAGGCGGGATCTCGCTGGCCTCGATCCCCCTGGCCGCCTTCATGCGCTGATGGATGGCTTCGCTATCGACACCGGCGTCGATGATGAGATGGACGACGTGAATATTCTCAGGCCCGAGCTCGCGCGCCATGGCCTGGGCCAGCGCGCGGAGACCGAATTTGGCCGATGCAAACGCAGCAAACCCCTTGCTGCCGCGGATGCTTGCGGTCGCACCGGTGAAAAAGATGGTGCCGCGTCCGCGGGACAGCATGACGCGCGCAGCTTCGCGCCCCACCAGGAAGCCGGCGTAGCAGGCCAACTCCCAGGCCTTGAAGAATAGCTTTTCGGTAGTCTCCAGCAGGGGCTTGTTGACGTTCGAACCGGCATTGAACAGGCAGATCTCGATCGGGCCGATATCGCGTTCGACGTCCGCGAACAGCTTCTGCACTTCCGCTTCCTGGCGGGCATCGACGCTGAAGGCGTGAATGCTGTGGCCTTTCCCCCTGAGTTCATCGACAAGCGCCTGAGACTTGGCTGCATCGCGCCTGCAGATGCAAACGGTGTAGCCGCCGCTGGCAAACCGCCGCGCAACGGCAGCGCCGATGGCATCGCCTGCGCCGACCAGCATCGCGACTCCGCGACTCTCTCCCATGCTCGCTTCTCCTATAAGTTCTTATTTGATACGCTATCGGTATCGCCTGGAAGCCGCGTTGTAAACGGGGTTCTCGATAGTCTCTGCATAGGACAGCGAACGTGCCATTTCTTGATCCGACTGTGACAACAAAATAGCGATTGACGAGTTCTAAAAAAGAACGCATGTTTCACCACGAGGCGCAATGCTCAAAAAGGCGCCGATGTTCTTCAGTCGGGAGGCGGTTAGTCGTGGCGAAGCTGTCGCAAGCACTCGGTCTCGATCAAATTGCTTTTCGGTTTGCTGGCCGCATCGACCAATCGACAGGTCGCCATTTTGCCAAAGCGCTGGACCAGATCGGGCCGCTCGAGGACTGCGCCGCGGCCATGGTAGCCTCGATCAGCGCGACGGCGAAATCCCCATCGTTCTGGTCTGGCTCAAAAACGTGGTCCACGTTCCAGAACCGATAGAACGGCTTCGCATACAGCGCGCCTAACTTAACCGGGAGAAGTTCCTTGAAAAAGAGAAATGCAACCGTCGCCGTGATCGGCGCGGGCGATTTCATCGGCGGCGAGATTGCCAAGAAGTTTGCTTCCGAGGGCTTTACTGTCTTCGCCGGCCGCCGCAACGGCGACAAGCTGGCGCCGCTGGTCAAGGAGATCGAGGCCGCCGGCGGCGAGATTCACGCACGTTCGCTCGACGCGCGCAAGGAGGAGGAGATCATCTCCTTCCTGAACGACGCCGACAAGCACGCGCCCCTGGAAGTCTGCATCTTCAACATTGGCGCCAACGTCAACTTCCCGATCCTCGAAACGACCGAGCGCGTTTTCCGCAAGGTCTGGGAGATGGCCTGCTACTCCGGCTTCCTTGCGGGGCGCGAGGCGGCCCGGCTGATGCTGCCGCGCGGCCAGGGCAACATCTTCTTCACGGGTGCGACCGCTTCGTTGCGCGGCGGCAGCGGCTATGCTGCCTTTGCCAGCGCCAAATTCGGACTGCGCGCTGTGGCGCAGGCGATGGCACGTGAGCTGGGCCCGAAGAATATCCACGTCGCCCACCTGATTATCGATTCCGGCGTCGACACCGAGTGGGTCCGTCAGCGGCGCCTGGAAGCGCTCGGGCCCGGTGCGCTCGACGATCCGGATCTGCTGATGCCGCCGGCCTCGGTCGCGACGTCCTACTGGCAGCTCTACCAGCAGCCGAAGAGCGCTTGGACCTTCGAGCTGGAAATCCGCCCCTTCGGTGAGAAGTGGTAGGACGCTCAGGATGGAACTCGCACTGTCCCCCGAAGACGCGTCCTTCCGTGATGAGGTGCGCGCTTTCATTTCCGAAAACTATCCGAAGGAAATGCGGGTCCCCAATCCGGAGACCGACCTGACCAAAGAGCAATCGTTGCTCTGGCACTGCATTCTCTACAAGAAGGGCTGGATCGCGCCGCTCTGGCCCAAAGAATATGGCGGACCCGGCTGGTCGATCACCCGGCGTTTCATCTTCGAGCAGGAAACCAGCCGGGCCGGGACGCTGCCGCCGCTGGCGTTCAGCGTGACCATGGTGGGTCCGGTCATCTACACCTTCGGCAACGACGCGCAAAAACAGAAATTCTTGCCGCGGATTCTTTCGGGTGAAGATTGGTGGTGCCAGGGCTATTCAGAGCCGGGCTCGGGCTCGGACCTCGCCACCGTCCGGACTAAGGCCGTGCGCGACGGCGACCACTACATCGTCAACGGCCACAAGACCTGGACGACGTTGGCGCAGCATGCCGACTGGATCTTCTGCTTGGTGCGTACCGATCCGGGCGCAAAGCCTCAGGCCGGAATCTCGTTCCTCCTGATCGACATGAAGTCGCCCGGCGTCACCGTGCGTCCGATTATCACAATCGACGGATCGCACGAGGTCAATGACGTCTTTCTCGAGGACGTCCACGTCCCCGTCGAGAACCTGATCGGCGAGGAGAACAAGGGCTGGACCTACGCAAAATTCCTGCTGGGCAATGAGCGCACCAGCATGGCCGGAATTGGCCGGTCGACGCGCTATCTCGACCGGTTGAAGAAGATCGTGAAGGCGGAGATCCCCGCGGATGATCCGGCGCATCTCGAATTTTGCAAGGAAATCGGGCGGATCGAGCTCGACGTGCTTGCGCTCGAGGCCACCGAGCTGCGGGTCGTTGCGCAGATGGCGCGCGGCATCGATCCGGGTCCTGCGGCTTCGCTCTTCAAGATCCGCGGCACCGAGATATTTCAGGGCATTACCGAGCTGACGCATCGCGCCATCGGAAATTACGGGCTGGCGCTTCGCGAGCGATCTTTAAGCGCAAACCAGTTCATGCCGGGTCCCGATTACGGCCACACCGCGACGGAAAAGTACCTGAACGCGCGCAAGCTCAGCATCTACGGCGGATCGAACGAAATCCAGCGCAACATCATCGCCAAAGCGGTGCTCGGTCTCTAGCAACAGCGCAACAAGAGGATCGGATGGACATCCAGTTCACGGAAGAGCAGGAACTGCTGCGCTCCAGCGTGCAGCGCATGCTGCGCGACCAGTACAGTTTTGAGGCGCGCCGCAAGGCCGTCGCCAGCGACGACGGCTGGAGCCGCAGGCAGTGGGATGCCTTTGCGGAGCTCGGCCTGCTCGCCGCGCCGTTCTCCGAGGAGAGCGGCGGCCTTGGTGGCGGCCCGCTCTCCACCATGATCGTTGCCCAGGAGTTCGGCCGTCACCTCGTCGTGGAGCCGTACGTCGAAACGGTCGTGCTAGCCGGCGGCTTGATCGAACATGCGGGCACCGATGAGCAGAAGCAGGCTTTGATTCCCGATATCATCGCCGGACAGAAGATCTGGGCGCTGGCCTGGACCGAAAAAGCCTCGCGCTTCGACCTCGCCAATGTCGCGACCACGGCGCGGCTCAACGGCAGCGATTACATGCTCACTGGTGAGAAGACCGCCGTCGTCGCCGCGCCATGGGCGGACTATTTCATCGTCTCCGCCCGCACCAAGGGCAAGCACGACGATCGCTCCGGCGTCAGCCTGTTCGTCGTCGATGCCAGGACGGCCAATCTGGATCTGCGCAGCTTCAAGACCATCGACGGCCGCCGCGCCGCGGAAATCACCTTACGGGATGTTCGCGGCGAGTTGCTCGGCAGCGAGGGGGAGGGCGTCGCCCTGCTGGAAGCCTGCCGGGACCGGGCCATTGGCGCGCTCTGTGCCGAGGCGGTCGGCGCCATGGCCGAGTTGAACTCAGCGACGCTGGAGTACGCCAAGGCGAGAAAGCAGTTCGGCGTCACCATTGGCAGCTTCCAGGTGCTGCAACACCGGATGGTCGACATGTTCATTGCCCATCAGGAGGCGCTTTCCCTGATGCAGCATCTCAATCTTAGCCTCGGTGCCGGCGAGAGCGGTATCTCGCGCCTCGCCTCCGGCGCCAAGTCGAAGGTCGGCTATGCCGGCAAGTTCATCGCCGACCAGGCGGTTCAGCTGCACGGCGGCATGGGCATGACCGACGAATTGAACGTCGGCCATTACTTCAAGCGAATCTCCTCCATCAACATCCAGTTTGGCGATCCCGCTCACCACCTGCTGCGTTACGTGCAGCTCGACGCGGCTGCATAGCAAAAGAGGCAAGCATGACGACAGAGGCAGTTATCGTTTCCACCGCACGCACCGGCGTCGGCAAGGCCTTTCGCGGTGCGCTGAACAACACCGAAGGTCCGACCATGGCCGGCCATGTGATGGCCGAAGCGGTGAGGCGCGCGGGCATTGATCCGGGCGAGGTCGAAGATGTGGTGATCGGTTGCGCGATGCAGCAGGGCACCATGGTGATGAACGTCGCACGCAAGGGGGCGATCCGGGCCGGCCTGCCAGTCACCGTTGCCGGCACCACGATCGATCGGCAGTGTGCCTCCGGCCTGCAGGCGATCGCGGTCGCGGCACGCTCGATCATGCTTGATGGCGTCGAGGTCGCAATCGGAGGCGGCATCGAATCGATCAGCCTGGTGCAAAACGAGCACATGAACAGATTCCATGCGGTCGACGACGAGCTGATGGCGATGAAGCCGGAGATGTACATGTCGATGCTCGACACCGCAGAAATCGTCGCCGAGCGTTACAAGATTGGCCGCGACCGGCAGGACGAATACAGCCTCGAATGTCAGCGCCGCATCGGTGCGGCGGTGCAGGCGGGCCGCTTCAATGACGAGATCGTCCCGATCACGACCAGGATGGCCGTCGTCAACAAGGACACCAAGGAGGTCACCTATCAGCAGGTGACGCTGTCGAAGGATGAAGGTCCGCGCCCCGAGACCACGGCGGAAGGACTGGCGAAGATCAAGCCGGTGTTCGAAGGCAAGACCATCACGGCCGGCAACGCCAGCCAGCTCTCCGATGGCGCATCGGCGTGCGTGGTCATGAGCGACAAGATCGCTGCGAAGAAGGGCCTGAAGCCGCTCGGCATCTTCCGTGGCTTCGTCGCCGCCGGTGTCGAGCCGGACGAAATGGGCATCGGTCCGGTCGCGGCGATCCCGCGCCTTCTCAAGCGGCACGGCCTGAAGATCGACGACATTGATCTCTGGGAGCTGAACGAAGCCTATGCGGTCCAGGTGATCTACTGCCGCGACAAGCTCGGCATCGATCCGGACAAACTGAACGTCAATGGCGGTTCGATCGCGATCGGCCATCCCTACGGCATGACGGGCAGCCGGCTTGTCGGTCACATCCTGATCGAGGGGCGCCGGCGCAAGGCGAAATACGGCGTGGTGACCATGTGCATCGGCGGCGGCATGGGCGCAGCCGGCCTGTTCGAAATTGTCAACTGATCGGAAAGCGGAGAAGCGCACGTGAAGACAGCAATCACCGAACTGTTCGGTATCCAGCATCCGATCATCCAAGGCGGCATGCATTATGTCGGCTTTGCCGAGCTTGCCGCCGCGGTATCGAACGCCGGCGGTCTCGGCATCATCACCGGCCTCACACAGCGGACGCCGGAGCTGCTGGCGAAGGAAATCGCACGCTGCCGTGACATGACCGACAAGCCGTTCGGTGTAAACCTGACCTTCCTGCCGAGCTTCACTGCGCCGCCGTATCCCGAATATATCGCCGCCATCAAGGAGGGCGGCGTCAAGGCCGTGGAGACCGCCGGCCGCAGCCCGGAAGCGTACATGCCCGCGCTGAAGGCGGCTGGCATTAAGGTGATCCACAAATGCACCTCGGTGCGGCATTCGCTGAAAGCCGAGAAGATCGGTTGCGACGCCGTCAGCGTCGACGGCTTCGAATGCGGCGGTCATCCCGGCGAGGACGATATCCCGAACATGATCCTGCTGCCGCGCGCGGCGGATGAACTGAAGATTCCGTTCGTGGCCTCGGGTGGCATGGCGGACGCACGCAGCCTTGTTGCCGCGCTGTCGATGGGCGCCGCTGGCATGAACATGGGCACCCGCTTCGTCGCCACCAAGGAAGCGCCCGTCCATGCCAACGTCAAGCAGGCTCTGGTCAAAGCCACCGAACTCGACACCGTGCTGGTGATGCGTGCGCTGCGCAACACCGAGCGCGTGCTGAAGAACAAGGGCGTCGATCAATTGCTCGAAGTGGAGCGGGAGAAGGGGGCGAGCCTCAAGATCGAGGACATCCACGAGCAGGTGGCGGGCGTCTACCCCAGGGTGATGGTTGACGGCGAGATGGACGCCGGCGCCTGGAGCTGCGGCATGGTGGTCGGACTGATCCACGATATCCCGACGGTGAAGGAGCTTATTGATCGCATCATGACGGAAGCCGAACAGATCATCCGGCAGCGGCTGACCGGCTTCCTTGACGGTACTGTCGACAATGCGGCCACGCGAGCCGTTGCTTGACAAGACCTTGTGAGAGAACCTTCAGTGCAAGGATCAATACTCGCCGATCGCATTCAGCAGCAGATGGGCGCCGCCGATTGATTTCTCAAATCGAGGGGCGCCAGCCAGGCCGACATGCAAGGTAGAAAGCCGTGTTCACCGAGGAGCGACCGATGAAGTACTACCTCTGCAAGTACCTTCCGCCCCGGGCGGATTTCCTGGTGACCATGAACGCCGATGAGAAATAGTTGATGAAGCAGCACGGTGCGTTCCTGGATGATCTGCTCGCAAAGGGGCAGATCGTCGCGCACGGTCCCGTCATGGACCCGCGTGGCGGTTATGGCGTGTCGCTCTACCAGATCGCGGATGATCTCGACATCGAGGTGATCACCTCGGAAGACCCCATCGTGAAGAATGGCGCCGGCCACTACGAGCATCACCCGATGCTGCATCTGAAGGCGCGCGGCTGAGATCCTCGCCTCGTCCAATTCGACCGCTTCAACCGGGCGCATCTGCCGCGCCCGGCGCGCAGGATTCAGCAATCGGCATGGCCGGTGCGCCCGGAAACCAAAACGGTCCGGTTGCAGATTGACGTGCTAGCGGTGTATCACTCGCTCGATGGCGATTGCGGTCGCTTCACCGCCTCCAATGCAGAGCGCAGCCACGCCCCGCTTGAGATTTTGGGCCTCGAGGGCATGCAACAATGTGACGATCAGCCGCGCACCGGTAGCGCCGATGGGATGACCGAGCGCGCAGGCGCCGCCGTTGACGTTCAGCTTCTCCCTGGGAATGCCGAGGTCTTTCTGTGCCGCCATCGCGACCACGGCAAAGGCCTCGTTGATCTCGAACAGGTCGACATCGCCGACACTCCAGCCGACCTTGTCGAGCAGCTTGCGGATCGCCGGGATCGGCGCCGTGGTGAACCATTGCGGCTCTTGGCTATGGGTAGCATGACCTTTGATCTCTGCCAGCACGGGTAGGCCATCGCGATCGGCGAGAGAGCGTTTTGCAAGGATGAGAGCCGCGGCGCCGTCGGCATTGGCGGAGGAGGCGGCCGGCGTAATAGTGCCGTTGGCGCGGAACGCTGCCTTCAATCCGGGAATCTTGGCTGGATCCACTTTCAGCGGATGCTCGTCGTTCGCGATGATCCGTTATCCGGCCTTTTCTGTGAGCGTGATCGGCGCGATCTCGGCCCTGAACGCGCCCCCTTCGACCGCGTTGCGCGCGCGGGTCAGCGTCTCGATCGCGTAGGCGTCCTGGTCCTTGCGAGTGAATTGATAAGCCTCCGCTGTGGCCTCGCCGAAATCGCCCATCGAACGCCCGGTTTCATATGCGTCTTCCAACCCGTCCATCATCATGTGATCAATGATCCGGTCGTGCCCGGCGCGATATCCACTCCTCGCTTTCGTCAGCAGATAGGGTGCATTGCTCATGCTTTCCATTCCGCCGGACAGCACGATCTTCGCTGACCCCGCCTTGATGATATCGTGGCCAAGCATAGTCGCCTTCATGCCGGAGCCGCAGACCTTGTTAACGGTCGTGGCGCCGGTCGCGTCGGGCAGTTTGGCGCCGCGCGCAGCCTGGCGGGCCGGTGCCTGCCCCTGTCCCGCCGGCAACACATTGCCCATGAACACCTCGTCGATCTTTTCAGGCGCCAGCTTCGCCCGCTCCAGTGCCGCACCGATAATGTGAGCGCCGAGCTTGTGGGCGCTCAGCGGCGACAACTCGCCCATGAACCGGCCAAGGGGCGTGCGAGCGGCGGAAACAATGACGATGGGATCGGAAACGGCGGCCATCGCGAACTCTCCTGCTGATATCTGTTGTTATATGATGATAGTCATATAAGATGGCAAGCATTGCAATGAAATCTTGCCGCAGCCGTCAAGAAAGCGCGGTTCGAGAATTGTTCCGAGGGACGAGTACGATTGTACGGCCGGTCCTCCAGGGAGCTTGCACGGGGTGGTGATGCGTTACGGAGAAAACCACAGGCGTCGGACGCACCGTCGGATCGTTGAAAATGCCTCTTACGGTTTACGCCAGAAGGGCGCCAAAGGGCTCAGCGTCATCGATTTGATGAAACTTGCGGGTCTGACGCATGGCGGCTTCTACAATCATTTCGAGTCGCGGGAGGCGCTTGTTGGCGAGGCGATCGCCTTTGCAATGGACCAAACGACCGAGCGCTGGAAAAAGCTGACTGACGACACGGCCAACGGCGAACGCTTCGAGACCTTGATTGCCGACTATCTGAGTCCGCGGCATCGAGACAATCCCAAACATGGTTGCGCCCTTCCAACCCTGGCTGTCGATATCGCTCGATCGGGCTCCAGCGAGCAGCAGGCGTTCGCCGACAAGCTGGAGAAGATGATCGACGTCTTTGTCGAGCTGCTTCCCGATCAGCCACCTCGACAGGCCCGCCAAATCGCGACCGGCGCTATCGCAACCTTGGTTGGATCAATCGTGCTGTCGCGCGCTGTTGGTGCTGGGAAGCTTTCCGACGGAATTCTCGCTGCGGGACGCATGACTGCCAGTGGCCGGACTCAAAAGCCTCGGCGTCGGGCGACAAGGACGATGCGCTGACAAATAACAATACCAGGGAGGTCACCATGACGGCCGGCAAGTGGCTCAAAACAGCCTGCAACCTGTGTTACATCAATTGCGGGATCGAGGTGTTTGTGAACAACGAGCGCCTCGAGAAAGTGCGAGGCGACCGTTCGAGCCCGAAATCACAGGGCTATCTCTGCAACAAGGCGACCCGGATTCCCTATTATGCCCATCACAAGGATCGGCTGACCAAGCCGCTACGTCGGCGCGCGGACGGAGGCTTTGACGAAATCGAGTGGGACGTGGCGATCGCGGAAATCGCGGCGCGGCTGCGCGAGATCGTGGACAAGCATGGCGGAAAGACTATTGCCCTTTACGGCGGTGGCGGGCAGGGCAACCACGCCGGCGGCGCCTATGCCAGCGGATTATTGCGCGCGCTGGGTTCGCGCAGCGTGTTCAACGCTCTTTCGCAGGAGAAGACCGGCGACTTCTGGGTCAATGGCCACATGTTCGGCAGCCAGACGTGTCACACAGCCGAGGATGTCCATCATTGCGATCTCTTGCTGGTCATCGGGGCAAATCCCTGGATCGCGCACGGCTTCCCCAATGCGCGCGATCATCTCAACCAAATCCGCAAGGATCCGACCCGCAAGCTGATCGTCATTGATCCCCGGCGCACCGAAACCGCCGAAATGGCGGATCTACATCTCGCAGTGCGTCCGGGTGCCGACACGTTCCTTCTTGGCGCGCTGCTGGCCACGCTTGTCCGCTCCGATCGGATCGACGACGCATTCATTCAGGAGCACACCGTCGGCTTCTCGGAAGTGAGGCAGGCGCTACTGGATATCCCCATTGAACAATGGGCTGCAGCCGCCGATATCTCGATCACGGACCTGGAGCGGTGCGCCGCGATGATCGCAGCCGCGAAGGCCATGGTGGTGCGGGTCGAGCTTGGCATCCAGCAGGGCATCAACTCGACGCTCAACTCCTATCTCGAGAAGCTCCTGATCATGCTTTCCGGAAATTTCGGCCGGAAAGGCACCAACCAACTGCATAGCTGGCTCCAACCGCTGTGGGGCAATTCGCCGAACCAGACCTTCGCACCGACTGGCGATGCAATTATCGGGGGCTTGTTGCCGCCCAACATCTTTCCCGAGGCGGTGCTCAACGACCATCCCGACCGGTTGCGCTGCGCTTGGGTCGACAGCTCCAATCCAGCCAACACGGCGGCAAACACCGAAGCTGTAGAACGCGCGCTGCGCTCGCTCGACCTATGCGTCGTGGTCGACGTTGCGATGACCGAAACCGCACGGCTCGCACATTACGTTCTGCCGGCGTCTTCGCAGTTTGAGAAAACAGAATTCACCTTGTTCAATTTCGAGTTTCCGACGAACTATTTCCACGTTCGTGCGGGTGTCTTGGCGCCGCTCGCCGGGACCCTGCCGGAGCCCGAGATCTACACGCGGCTTGCGATCGCCTTGGGGCTTCTACCAGGTGACAATGTGCTGGCGCCGCTGCGCGAAATAGCACGGCGCTCGCGACCGGAATTCGCCGCGGCCCTTCGTGCTTTCATCGCGGAAAACCCAGGGGCAGTGCCAGCCCTCGTGCTCTACCATACGCTGGGGCAGACGCTTCCGGATGGTACCGCGGTCGCGGCGCCTATGTGGAGCGCGGCACTGGCTTGCGCGAAGCGGTCGCCGCAAGCGGTGCGACGGGCAATTGGTGCATCGGACGACGTGGCGGACCATCAACTTGGCGATCTCCTGTTCGACACGATCGTGA
Organism: Bradyrhizobium sp. 4; assembly: GCF_023100905.1. Taxonomy (NCBI): domain Bacteria; kingdom Pseudomonadati; phylum Pseudomonadota; class Alphaproteobacteria; order Hyphomicrobiales; family Nitrobacteraceae; genus Bradyrhizobium; species Bradyrhizobium sp. 4. Next base: position 5,742,336 of record NZ_CP064686.1, on the reverse strand, counting down.
CTGCGCGGCAGGGGACGGCGATTACCGAGCACGACTATGACGAGGTCTGGTCATTGATCAGCCATTCGGACCGCAGGGTTCGACTGGTGGTCCCGCAGATGTTCGAATGGCTCGCGCGGCTCGATCCACGTGCCGCGGGCGCGCCAAAGGAGTTTCCGTTCATGTTGGCAGCCGGCGGCCGCCGCATGTTCAACGCCAACCAGATCTTCCGTGACCCCGCATGGCGTCGCGAGGATCCGGATGGCGCCATGCTGATCAATTCGAGCGATCTGAGAAATCTGGGCGCGGAGGATGGTGACTGGGTCGCGGTGGAATCCGTGATTGGCCGGCTCGTCGTCCGCTGCAAGCTCGATGACGCCATGCGAAACGGCCAGCTGGCGCTGCCGCACGGCTATGGGCAGGCATACCCCGCGTCGGACGGAGAGCGACTGATCAATGGGCCACGTATCAATCTGCTCACAGAGAGCGGCAACCGCGATCCCATTGCCGGCACGCCCTACCACAAGAATGTTGCGGTTCGTTTGGCCTTGGTGTCCGCGCAGGAGGCAGCCGCCTATCAGTCGCAGTCCGAGCGAATTCATTTGAAAGCGGCCGGACAATAACGTGGAGAAAGTTCAAATGAGTGAGAAACCAGTCGCGATCGTGACCGGGGTCGGGCCGGGCACCGGAGCTGCCATCGTCAAGCGCTTCTCTGCCGGCGGGTTCCGTATCATAGCGCTGGCTCGCTCAGCCGAGCTCATCAATCGCCTGGCGCAAGAGCTTCCTGATGTCCACGCGGCGACCTGCGACGTTTCAGACGAAAATCAGGTGCGGACCGTCGTTGCGGATGTAAAGCGGCGTTTTGGCGCGGCTGAAGTTCTCGTCCACAACGCGGTCGGCGGAGGCTGGGGGAGCTTTCGGGAGATCGATCCGAAGATGCTGAAGGGCAATTTCGAGGTCAACGTGATGGGCTTGTTATACCTGGCGCGCGAAGTGGCTCCTGACATGATCGACCGAGGCAAGGGCGCAATCCTGGTGACCGGAAACACGTCTTCGATCCGGGGCAAGGCCAACTTCGCCGGCTTCGCGCCGACAAAGGCGGCGCAGCGCATTTTGGCCGAGTCGATCGCACGTGACGTGGGACCTCTGGGCGTGCACGTCGCCTATGTTCTCATCGACGCCGTGATTGATACGCCCAGAATGCGCGCGCGGATGAGCGACAAGCCAGATGAATTCTTTATCAAGCCTGCTGCCATCGCGGACGAACTCTATCATCTCTATGGGCAGAATCGATCGGCTTGGTCGTTCCTCACAGAGCTGCGGCCATTCGGCGAAAACTGGTGACGCCCGGCTAGCGGGAAGCAGGGTCACGGCGGTTTCCGTGTCATCTCTTCATGGAGAGCGCGACAACGCAGGACTGGAAAGGTCAAGATGATTGATATCAAAAGTTCCGTGCACGAGGTTGCGGTGATCGTGGGGGGCGGTCCGGGCATCAGCTCGAGTTGCGCCCGGCTGTTCGCGGAGAACGGCATGCGTGTCTGCGTCGCAGCCAGGAATCCCGAAAAGCCGGTCCTCGAAGCCTTGGAGAAGACGCATCGTGTGCTTCGATATGCCTGCGATGCAACTGATCCGGCGGCGGTGACACAGCTGTTCGGCAACGTCGTTCAGGACGTCGGCACGCCACGACTTGTCGTGCATAACATCGATGGCCGGGTTCCCGGCATTTTCCGCAAAAGCATCATCGAAGCCGACCCGGGCATGGCGTTCGAAACACTTCGCAACTCGGCGTTCAGCGCGTTTCTGGTCGGTCAACAGGCAGCCCGGCTCATGCTTGGGAACGAACCCGACGCCAACGGCGCCAGAGGAACAATCATCTTCACGAACGCCAGCGCGGCGCTCAAAGGCTTCCCATCAAGTGGCGCATTTGCAATGGCATGTCATGCCAAGTCCGGACTCGCGCAGAGCATGGCAAGAGAATTGATGCCGCAGGGCGTCCACATAGCGAATGTGCCGATCGACGCCGCGATCGGCTGGACCCAGGAAGACGGCACTCGCGCGCATCGGCTGGCGGGGACAACTGTCGACGACAATATGGCCGACCCCGATCATATCGCAAAAGCCTATTTGCAACTGCATCGTCAGCATCGGTCGACCTGGGCGTTCGAAGTCGTGCTGCGGCCTTGGGTCGAAAAATGGTAGGTGAGCAGCGTTGGAGCGCAGCCAAGTACATCGGCCGTGCAGCCGGGGCGCACGGGAGGCGGTGACTGACCTCGACGAGTTGATCCGCCGCCTCGATCGCGAGGAGTTCGATCTCGTCGCGGTGGGGCGGGCGCTGCTTCAGGATCCGCAGTGGCTGCTGAAGATACGCGACGGACGGACAGAAGAACTGATGGCTTTTGAACGGACTGCGTTTGCGGCGCTGAGCTGAGCAAAATTGACAGGTTAATTCTGCGCAACGTCGCGCAGTTGCCTAGGAGCATTCGGAGACCAGCAAATGACCGAGACGACGCAAGTCGGTCAGATCCGTACCGAGGTGCATGGGCATGTGTTCAAGATCGTCATCGACAACGTGGCGAAGAAGAATTCTTTCAGCCCGCAGATGATGGCGCAGATGTCGGATGCGATGACGCTTCTCGACCGCACCGACGACTATTGGGTCGGTGTGCTCTGCGCCGACGGCCCGGACTTCACGGCAGGCCTTGATATGCCGAAGTTCTTCGGACCCAAGGCCGAAAATACCGAGATCAAGCCCGGCAACATCGATGCGTTCGCGCTGAAAAGCCGGTGTCGTAAGCCGATCGTGACGGCCGTGCAGGGGATCTGTTTCACGATTGGCATCGAAATGATGTTGGCCGGCGACATCGTTGTGGCCGCCGACGACGCCCGGTTCTGCCAAATGGAATCCAAGCGCGGGATCGCACCGCTCGGTGGCGCCCATTTCCGGTACGTGGCGCGGGCAGGATGGGGGGATGCGATGTATCATCTGTTCTTGTGCGACGAGTTCAGCGCGGCGCGGGCGTATAAAATCGGGTTTGTTCAGGAAGTCGTCGCTCCTGGTCAGCAGATTCCCCGCGCGATGGAAATTGCTGGTCTGATCGCCAAGAACGCTCCGATCGGCATTCAGGTAACCAAAGAGGCCGCGCTGAAGTACATTGAGGCCGGCGAAAGAGCGGCGATCGACTATATCCTGAAAATCAAGGACCGCGTTTTCAGCAGCGAAGACATGAAAGAAGGCATCCAGTCTTTCGTGGAGCGTCGCCCGGCGGTGTTCCGCGGAAAATAGATCCGGCTGGCTACCCCGATAGACGGCGAGGTCGACAGCAGCGGCATCAAGAGAATATTGATCTTCTCGGCAAGCACGCCTTTGTCTGTGCGGACCGAGCGAGCGGCCGAGCGCCTTCCGATCTCTGACGGTATTTGAATTTACACCGCACCAGTGCGCGCACGGCAATCTTCGCCCCCACACAGTGCCGACAGTCGATTGACCCCGATAGGTACCGGAGCCACCAGCGTTGCGAGCGGCTCGAATTTTCCGTGAATTCAAGACCGAAAAATCGCAGTGGGTATATCGTCGGGATTTGTCCGTCACACGTGGAGAATTGTGCTTACAAATCAGCCGAAACGGCGTCCGATATAATTGAGGGGGCGTAGGGGCCGCGGCCTTGGCGACTGCTGGCGCGGGTTAATTTCGCGCAGGCTACGTGGCTCCGGCACGCGCGGCATCGGATGCGTGAATGCGCTCGGCAAATTTGGCGCCGACCGGTGTAAAGGCCGGTGGCAGCGGCCCGTCGGTGAATAGGTGGTTACAATCGGCGAGATGTCCGCCGCGCACCGTGGCGTTGCGGCCGAATTTTGTCGTGTCGGCGACCAGGACGGCGGTGCGCGAATTGGCAACGATGGATTGCCGCGCCAGGACTTCGTCGATGTGAAAGTCGAGCAGCGCACCGTCCTGATCGACGCCTCCGACGCCGAATATCCCGTAATCGGCTCGATAGCCCGAGAAAAAGCGGGCCGCCGCTTCGCCCACGATGTCCCGGTCGAGCGAACGGAGCGTGCCGCCCGCGATCGTGATTTCCACGTCGGGATTTTGTGCGAACGCTGCGGCCACATTCAGATTGTTGGTGATCACGCGCAGATCCTGACGGCGGGATAGCGCCTGCGCGACATATTCAGGTGTTGTACCCAACCCGATCATAAGCGACGCCCCGTCGGGAATGAAGCTCGCAGTCGCGTGTGCGATGCGCCGTTTGGCGTCGGCATTCAATCCCTGTCTGCTTCCATAAGCGAGATTCTGGTTTTGAACGGGCAGGCTGACGCCGCCGTGCATTCGCCGGAGCAGCCCTTGATCGCAGAGCGCATTCACGACGCGGCGAATGGTCTGCTGCGTGACGTCAAAGCGCGTTGCAAGCTGCTCGATCGAGGCGAAGCCTTCGTCGCGCACGATCTCCAGTATGTAGGCCTGACGTGACGAGACTGTCTTGAGCATGGGGCTGTCCGTTCGAAGCAAACTATCATTCGAACGTCTAAGGCGCAATTTTCTGTTTCATATGGCGCTCCAATATGTTCATATGAACAAAATGACTTGCCGCGCCGGTGAACGTTGCGTGGCCATCGGGAGGGACGGCATGGATCTGTCTGCTCATGGCGACCAGCTTTGGGCTGCTCCGTGCGAGCAGGATGCTGCGAGCATGCCGAGCTATGTCTGCGCGCGGCGCAGAGCCCTGCAGCTGAGAGCGAACGGGCCATGTCAGCGATTACGCTGAGTCATGTCTCCAAGTTCTGGGGCGCGATGCGCGCCGTCGATGACGTCAGTCTGACGGCGGACGAGGGCTCGCTGCTGGTGCTGCTGGGACCGTCCGGCTGCGGCAAGTCGACCACGCTGCGGCTGATCGCCGGCCTTGAGAATGCTGACGCCGGCACGATCGCCATCGGCGGCGTCGACGTGACCCATCTGACTCCGGCGCAACGGAAGATCTCCATGGTCTTCCAGTCGTACGCGCTGTTTCCGCATTTGAGTGTAGCCGAGAACATCGTCTTCGGCCTGCGTGTGCGTCGCGTGTCGCGCGCCGAACGAGACGAACGGCTCCGGCGTGTGGCCGAGATCGTTGGCCTTGCGCAGCTGCTTGAACGCAAGCCGTCGCAGCTGTCCGGCGGCCAGCGCCAGCGGGTTGCACTGGGGCGAGCCATCATTGCGGAAGCGCGGGTCTGCCTCATGGACGAGCCGCTTTCAAATCTGGACGCCAAGCTGCGGCATGAGATGCGGACGGAGATCCGCGCTCTGCAACAGCGGCTCGGAATGACGATGGTCTACGTGACCCACGATCAGACCGAAGCCATGACGATGGCGGATCGCGTCGTGCTGATGCGCGATGGTCGTATCGAGCAGAATGGCACACCGGAGGAGTTATATAACCGGCCCGCGACGGCGTTCACGGCGCGGTTCATCGGCACGCCGCCGATGAATCTTTTGCGCCATGGTGATCATCTCATCGGCATCCGGCCGGAGCATATCCGCATCGTGTCTGGCGGGGATCATTTTGCGCGCGTCAAGGCGATCGAGCATCTTGGGGCCGACAGCATCGTTCTGTGCTAGGTCGATGGTCAGCCGATCTCAGTGCGGCTCGAAGGTTTCAGCAAGGTTCGGCCAGGCGAGGATGTCCGGATCGCGTGGGAACCCGGGCTCGAGCATCGGTTCGATTCGAATTCGGAAGCTCGCTTGGAGACCATCGTCACAGAGGGCCAGCGGGCGATAACCGGTCGATAGCAGCGGCTGTTTCAAACGTGGTAACGAAGGAGATTGTCACATGTTTGCGCGACGAACGATGTTGATAGCAGCGGCACTCGCTGTGCTCTCGATGGCTGCCCGCCCGGCCGCCGCCGTGGATCTGACCATGTACTATCCGGTCGCGGTCGGCGGTCCCGTCACCAAGATCATCGACGACATGGTCTCGCGCTTCGAGAAGGACAATCCGGACATCAAGGTGACGGCGGTCTATGCCGGCAACTACACCGATACGATGACCAAGGCGATGACCGCCATGAAGGGCGGGCAGCCGCCGCAACTGTCGGTGTTGCTGTCGACCGACGTGTTCACGCTGATGGATGAGAACGCGATCGTGCCGTTTGACGGCCTCGTCGGCGACAAGGCCTGGTTCAAGGAGTTCTATCCGGCGTTCATGGCGAACGGGCAGATCGACGGCAAGACCTGGAGCGTGCCGTTCCAGCGTTCGACCATCGTGCTGTACTGGAACAAGGACGCCTTCAAGGAGGCGGGCCTCGATCCCGAGAAGGCGCCGGCGTCATGGGACGAAATGGTCGAGATGTCGAAGAAGCTGGTCAAGAAGGATGGCGGCAACACGACACGCTGGGGCATCGAAATTCCCTCGACTGGTTATGCCTACTGGATGCTGCAGGCGCTGGCGATCGAGAACGGCCAGAAGATGATGAACGAGCCCGGCAACGAGGTCTATCTGACCGCTCCGAAGACGGTCGCCGCCCTCGAGTACTGGGTCGACCTGTCGCGCAAGCACAACGTCGCCCCCGCCGGCAGCATCGATTGGGCGACGCTGCGCAACGATTTCCTCGAAGGCAAGACGGCGATGATGTGGCACACCACCGGCAATCTGACGGCGGTCAAGGACGCCGCGAAATTCCAGTTCGGTGTGGCCATGCTGCCGGCCGGGGAGCGGCGCGGATCACCGACCGGCGGCGGCAATTTCTACATCTTCAAGAGTGCGTCTCCCGACCAGCAGAAGGCGGCCGTCAAGTTCATTCAATGGATGACGGCTCCGGAACGCGCGGCGGAATGGAGCATGAAGACCGGCTACGTGGCGGTGTCGCCGGCCGCCTACAAGACGCCGACGATGGAGGCCTACGCAAAGGGCTTCCCGCAGGCCACAGTTGCGCGCGATCAGCTGGAGCATGCGGTGCCGGAGCTCTCCGTCCATGAGAACGGCCGCATCTACAAGTTTGTCGGCGATGCCGTGCAGGCCGCGATCACGGGCGCGCAGAAGCCGCAGGAGGCGTTGGCTGCCGCGCAGCAGCAGTCCGACCGCGTCTTGCGCGCTTACAAATAGGGACGAGGCGGGATGGCGCGCCGCCGCCATCCCGCCGGCTCACAGATGTCCGACGAGGTCGCCTCATCGCCAATCGCCCCGCGCCGCGCCCGATCGCAGGCGTGGTGGAACACCGTGAACGCCTGGCTGCTGCTGTTGCCGGCGGCCGTCCTGCTGATCGCATTCACGCACTTTCCGATTCTGGCGACGATCCGGCATTCGCTATTCGTCACACGCCGGAACGGCACCGAGGCCTTCGTCGGGCTTGACAGTTATCGGTCCATGGCAGCCGATCCGATCTTCTGGAAGGCGCTGGTCAATAATTTCTGGTTCGCGCTCGGCACGATCCCTACCTCGATCGCCCTGGCTCTGGTGATGGCGATCTGGGTCAATCGCAACATGCGCGGCCGCGGCTTTCTGCGACTGGCCTACTTCACGCCAACCGTGCTGCCGATGATCGCCGTCGCCAACATCTGGCTGTTCTTCTACACGCCGGGCTATGGGCTGCTCGATCAGTTGCGCGGCCTTTTCGGTCTCGGCGGCTGGAACTGGCTGGGCGATCCCTCGACGGTGATGAGCTGTCTGGTCGTGATGGTGATCTGGAAGGAGGCCGGCTTCTTCATGATCTTCTACCTGGCGGCGTTGCAGCAGCTCTCGCCAGATCTCGAAGAGGCCGCGTCCATCGAAGGCGCGAGCCGGTGGTACACGTTTCGCCGGATCACGTTCCCGCTGCTGATGCCGACCACGCTGTTCGTGGCGATCAACGCAGTCATCAACTCCTTCAAGCTGGTGGACCATCTGGTCATCATGACCAAGGGCGGTCCGAACAACGCCAGCACGCTGCTGCTCTACTACATTTATGAGGTTGCCTTCACCTTCCAGGATTCCTCTTACGCGGCAACACTGACGGTTGTGCTTCTGATGCTGCTGAGCTCGGTTGCGCTGATCAAGTTCGGTTATCTCGATCGCAGGATCCACTATCAATGAAAGGCCGGACACGCCCCATTGAAGCCGTCGCAGCATGGCTCCTGGCTTTGATCTGGCTCGCCCCATTGGCCTATGCCTTCTGGAGCGCGCTGCATCCGGCCGCTTACGCCACGTCGTTCAGCCTGTCCGCGCCCTGGACGCTGGAGAATTTTGCCCGGGCCTGGAACCAGGCGCCGTTCGCCCGGTACTATCTCAACACGGTCGTACTGGTGACCCTGATCCTGGTCGGCCAGCTCATCCTGTCGACGCTGGCCGCCTATGCCTTTGCGCGCTTCAAGTTCAGGGGCAGCGGCATCGCTTTCGCCCTCGTTCTGCTCCAGCTGATGATCATGCCCGACATCCTGATCGTCGAGAACTACCGCGCGATCGCCAAGCTGGGATTGCTCGATACGATCCCTGCGATCGCGCTGCCCTATCTCGCGAGCGCCTTCGGCATCTTCCTGCTGCGGCAGACTTTCAAGGGTGTGCCCCAGGAGTTGGTGGAAGCCGCCCGGGTCGAGGGAGCGGGTCCGCTCGGAATCCTGTGGCGGGTCTATGTCCCGCTGGCTCGCCCGACCTACGTCGCTTTTGGCCTCGTCTCCGTCAGCTATCACTGGAACAATTTCCTGTGGCCGTTGATCGTCACGAATTCGGTGGAAGCGCGGCCGCTCACGGTGGGGCTTGCCGTGTTCGGCGCGCCTGAGACCGGTGTGGATTGGTCAGTGATCACGGCGGCAACCGTGATGACGATGGCGCCGCTGCTGATCGCGTTTCTGCTGTTCCAGCGTCAGTTCGTCCAGTCGTTCATGCGTGCAGGCATCCGGTAATGAGACTTCTCACCTGGAACATACAGTGCGGCCAAGGCTGCAACGGCGTGACCGATCTGGCGAGGATCATTGCCGTCGCCCGGCAGACGCTCGACGCGGACGTGTTCTGCTTCCAGGAGGTGAGCGCGAACTTCTCGAGATTTGGTGATGGAGCGGATCAGAGCGAACAGCTGGCAGCCCTCTTGCCCGGCTACTCCGCAATATTCCGACCTGCTATCGAAACTGTCGATCGTGATGGCAACCTCCATCGCTTCGGCAACATGACGCTGTCGCGGTTGCCGGTGCTGCAGATCGCCAACCACCTGCTGCCATGGCCGGACGCAGCCACGGTGCGCAGCATGCGCCGTCACGCCCTGGAGGTGGCGGTTCAGGCCTCGTTTGGCGCGGTCCGCATTGTCAACACGCATCTCGAATTCCATTCGGCCGGCCAGCGCGAGGCACAGATCGCCCGTCTGCTGGATTTGCAGGAGGAGGCGTCGATGAGCCCGAAGCAGGCCAGCTCCCGGCACGACGAGCCGTATGGAAGTCAGACCGTCGCTGCGTCGAGCCTGCTGTGTGGCGATTTCAATTTTGACGTTGCCGACCCCCAGCACGCATTGATTGCTCGATCCGGCCGGCCCGGTCTGGCCTATCGGGATGCATGGATCGCCGATGGCCGCGACCGAGCGCGTGCGCCGACTTGCGGAATCTACGACCGCGCGCAGTGGGCCGACGGGCCCGACTGCCGCGACTTCATTTTCGTGACGGAAGATTTGACCGGCTACGTTCGCAGCATCCAGGTCAACGAAGCGACCGATGCCTCCGATCACCAACCCATTGCAATCGAACTTTCGGAATAGAGGAATGTGCAGGCGATGCAGAAATTCCGGCGGCCACGCTCCTCATTGCGCGATTCCAGCGCCACAAACCTTGAGGGCGTCTGGCAACTACTCGGGATAGAGCTGAACGTCCTCCGGCCTTGGCTTCTTAAAAAGGATGAAGACCAAAGGATTGCCGGGCTCGGACATTGCGTCGCTGCGTTGGCCGGTTATCTCTCCGGCGACGGCGCTTGTATACTCCGCAATCACCTCGAAACTTGTCATTCCGACATAGATATTCGAGCTTCTCCAGGCTCGCGGTGGTGTCGCGACGTGATGCCGGACTCCTCAGACCCCTACCTCCAAGATGCCGGTGTTTGACGTCGTGGCGCCCAAGGCGATTGCGCCCGCCCTCGGGCTGGGTGAGCGCGGCCGGCAATGGACGCCAGCGAAATTTTCAGATCATTAACAATGTTGAATCACAGACCGGAGCGATTGCCCTACCGTGAACCTTTCCGCTGGGGCTTTCCATGATCGATACGGCGACAAAGGCGTTGTTGCGCACCGTTCTCGACGAGGTGTGCGAAGGTGTTCCACGCTGTGAGATCGGCGCCCGGACCCACGTGGCCTCGAAGCTTCTGGAGACTGCAAGCAGGGGCGACGTCTCTGCGGATCGCCTCAAACAAGCGGCCCGCAATGCTCTCTCAGAAGTCCCGACGATGTGACGATGGCCATGTGGGGGCGGGGGTGAATTTCCACGTGACGGTCCTCAAGATCCTGGTGAGCTACCCGGATGGGTTCGCTGCCCTGGAGGATCTCAAGCGGGATATGGCCATTCTGGCGACCAGCGGTCGCGACTGGACCGAGCGCACCCGGCGGCTCGCCGGGCGGGTGCCGGGGCTGGACATCTTTTCGCAAAGGCTGATCGACCGGACAAATGGCGGGTGGCGCATCACGGCCAAGGGCCGCGCCGTGCTTGATCTGATGGAAGCTCGTCCGGACCATGCGCCGATTGCCTGCGAACAACCTCCCTCAGAGCCGGAGTGCGTACCGGCGATCACGCGGCACTTTCCGGCGGAGAGGGGGCGAGGCCGACTTGCAGCGCGCCGTCGCCGACGCAACGCTGGCCAGCAGGCTCGGGCGTCCTAGCAAGGAACGAGCGTCACTCCCAAAGCTTGAGCTAACGCCCCGTGATGGAAGATGCTCATGCAAAGTTCCGACGCCACCTTGTCGACCGCCCGTCTGTCGCGCGTGACGGACGATATCTGGGTCGTGGACGACGCCCCGATCAGCGCCGCCGGTCTAAAACTTCCGGTGCGTATGACCGTCATTCGGCTCTCGAACGGCGATCTCGTGCTGCATTCGCCGGTAAGATATTCGCCGGCTCTCCGCGGTGAGCTGGAGCGGCTTGGGATGATAAGGTACTTGCTCGCGCCGAATATCGCGCACTGGATGTTCCTGTCCGACTGGCAGAGAGAGCTGCCGCCGGCGACGACTTTCGCGGCGCGCGGCCTTGCGGCACGCAGGCAAGTTCGAGCGGCACGTATCCGCATCGACCGCGAGCTTGGAGGGGCGACGCCCGAGGAATGGAGGGCCGACCTCGAAGCCGTCTCGGTGAACGCTCCGATGTTTTCCGAGATCGAGCTGTTCGACAAGCGCAGCCGGACACTGATCCTGACGGATCTCGTGCAAAATCTCGATCCCAACGATCTCAGTGCGCCAAATGAGGCGGCGGCAAACCTCCTGGGCATTTCCAAGCCAAACGGAATGGCGCCGGTCTATCTACGGCTTCTGCTGCGCCTCGGCGGCGGTTCCGTGCGGTCCGCAGCCGAGCGGCTTATACGGCTGTCTCCGGAGCGGGTGATCTTCGCGCATGGCGACTGGTTTGAAGCGGAGGGAACTGAGCGCCTCCGGCGATCCCTGTACTGGCTGCTTCCGGCGGCCCGCTCCGGATCTGAGCCGCGGCAAATGACCGGCACGCGCGTCGTCATCACCGGTGCCTCGAGCGGAATCGGGCGTGCTGCGGCGCTGGCCTTCGCGGGCAAGGGCGCAAGCGTGGTCTTGGCGGCACGCCGTGCTGAAGTCCTGACGAGCCTCGCCGCAGAATGCGAGGCGCTCGGAGGCCGCGCATTGGCGATCCCGACCGATGTCACCGATGCCGAGGCGGTGCAGCGGCTGGCCCGAGAGGCCGAAGACGCGTTCGGTGGCATCGACGTCTGGATCAACAACGCCGGCACCGGCGTTTTCGGGGCCTATCAGGACGCGGATATCGCGCTTCATCGCCGAACGATCGAGGTCAATCTCCTCGGCACGATGCATGGCGCTTTCGCGGTGCTTCCGATCTTCCTCCGCCAGAACCGCGGCATCCTGATCAACAACATCTCGCTCGGCGGCTGGGCGCCGACGCCTTTTGCTGCGGCCTATACCGCGAGCAAATTCGGCCTTCGGGGCTTCACCGCTAGCCTGCGTCAAGAGCTCAGTGCTCGCCGCAACATCCATGTCTGCGGCGTCTTCCCGGCCATGGTCGACACGCCGGGCTTCGTCCACGGCGCCAACATGTCCGGCCGGACGCTTGATCCCGGTCCGCTGCTGTATCAGGCGGAGGACGTTGCCGAGACGTTCGTGAGCCTCGTCCGCGCGCCCCGAGACGAAGTCGCCGTGGGCTGGCCGGCTCGTGCAGGCCAATTTGCCTACGCGATGGCTCCGCAGATTACCGAGAACATCGTGGGAGCTGCCTTCCGCTATCTGCTGTCGCGCGCGCGCCCGGCGAAGAGCAGCGAGGGCACCATGATCGAAGCTGGTCCGCAGGGCACGTCGATCGATGGCGGTTGGCTGTCACGCAAGCAACTTCCGCCTGCCGGGGTGATCAGTCAGGGGCTCGCGGCGCTGGGAATAGCTGCGGGCGTAGCTCTCCTGGCGTCAGCAGTTGCGCGTCGCGCCGGCAGATCGGGACAAGGCGTGGGCAAGTACAAGAAAGTCCTGCCGAGGCAGATCACGGCAGCGCGTAGGCTCGCACGTAATCGCCGAGTTTAGTTCCGAATGACCCGTGGCCGCCGTCGACCGTCACGACATATTGCTTGCCGCCAGCCTCATAGGTCATCGGCGTCGACTGGCCGCCGGCAGGAAGGCGGTCCTGCCAAAGCTGTCTGCCATCGCGAACGTCAAACGCGCGGATGTAGTCATCCATCGTTCCCGTGATGAAGATGACGCCGCCCGCGGTGACGATCGGACCGCCCAGCATGGGAACGCCGAGCTTGAATGGCAGCGGCAGCGGGGCCTGATCGCGTATCGTGCCGATCCGATGCTGCCAGACCACCTTGTGCGTCCTAAGATCGATCGCTGCGATGTTGCCCCACGGCGGAGCAAGACAGGGAATGCCGAGCGGTGAGAGGAAAATGCCGAGATCAACGCCGTAGGGGGCGCCGTACATCGGCTGCACGCCCAGCTCGGTTCCTGGTGGATGCGCCGCATTCGGCGCGGCCGGATTGTCCTTTCCGCGCGGCACCAGGCGAGAGATGAAGGGAATCGATTGGGGATTCGCGATCGCGATCTGGCGCTGCGGATCGACGGCAATGCCGCCCCATTCGAACATGCCGAAGTCTCCGGGAAACACCAGCGTGCCTTGTTCAGACGGCGGCGTGAACGGTCCCTCATAGCGCAGGCGCTTGAACTTGATCCGGCAAGCGAGCTGGTCGAACATCGTGCTGCCCCACATCTGGGCGTCCGTAAGTTTGCCGGAGGGGCGGAAGCTCAATTCCGAAAATGGCTGGGTTGGCGACAGCCGGTCTCCATTCGCGGCGCCCTGAGGCACCGGCTTCTCCGGTGCGGGCACCAACTGACGCCCGTCGCGCCGGTCGAGCACGAAGATGTCGCCAGTCTTTGCCGGGATGTAGATCGCCGGCGTCACGCCGCCGTTAGAGCGCAAATCGACCAGACTGGGCTGCGACGGCATATCCATGTCCCAGAGATCGTGGTGCACGTTCTGGAACGACCAACGCAGTTTTCCGGTCAAGACATCGAGCGCAATCAATGCCGAATCGTAGCGCTCGTTTTCGGGCGAACGGCCGCCGCCCCAGATATCCGGAGAACTCGAGCCGAGCGGCACGTAGATGAGTCCGAGCTTCTCGTCGACCGCCGAAATGCTCCACGAATTGGGTGAGCCGGCTGTAAAATGATGCGAGGCCGAAGGCATTTCGTTCGGATCGGAATTGCCGGCATCGAACGCCCAGAGCAACCGTCCCGAATAGATATCGAAGCCGCGGATCACGCCCGACGGGACGCGATCGGAATAGTTGTCGATCACCGCTCCGCCGACGATCAGAACCTTGTCCGTGACGACGGGCGGCGAGGTGCCCTCGTAGAAGCCGAGTGTCTGGATCTCGCTGCCTTGCTTGAGGTCGATCTGTCCCTGGTTGCCAAAACTCTGGCAAGGCACACCGCTCTGGGCATCGAGCGCGAACATCCGCCCGTCGTTGGTTGGTACGAAAATGCGTCCCGCACAATCGTTCGGGGCCGGCGCGCCGTCGGCAGTCACGGCGCCGGGCCTGGTCGCGTGATAGGACACGCCGCGGCAGGTCATGTGCTGGAACGCCTTGTTGTGCTGGACTTGCGGATCGAATTTCCAGCGCAGTTGTCCGGTCGCAGTTTCGAGCGCGAACACGATCTGGTGCGGCGAGCAGGTGTAGAGGAGATCCCCCACCTTGAGCGGCGTTGCCTGGTTGGTGATCTCGTCGGGGTCATCAGGGCCCTTGTGGTCACCGGTGCGGAATTCCCAAGCGAGCTTGAGGTCCTTGACGTTGTCCTTGGTGATCTGGCTCAGCGACGAGAAGCGCGTACCAAAGCCGCTGCCGCCGTAGGCCGTCCAGTTCTGGCCGGCAGCGGGTTGGTCCGGTTCGGGAGACGCAATGGCCCCCGTTGTTTCGCCCTCAGGTATCGTGCCGGCTAGATCGCGGCGATCGCTCGTCAGGGACATGCCGACGACGATGGCTGCGGCGACCAACACAAGGCCGAGCGCCCATCGCGCCGCGCGCAAGCGAGGCGCGAGGCGAGAGGCAATGAAGGGCAGCATCAGCCATAGGCCAAGCGGAACGAGCACGTCGCCGCGCGGCGCCAGCGACCAGAAATCGAGGCCGGCCTCCCAGATCGCCCAAGCCATCGTTCCGGCCAGCAGCGTGGCATAAATCCAGAGCGCCTCGGCGCGACGGCGCGCGAGCAGCCAGCTCGTGAGCAGAAGCATGATCCCCGCGATCAGGTAGTAGACGGAGCCACCGAGGGCTGCGAGCCAGGCACCGCCAGCCAGGAGGCCCAGTCCCATGATGGCGACAACCACGACGGTGACGGCCAGCAATGGCGCGTCACGGAACCAATTCGTTGAACGATGTGTCGGAGTCATGATGGTCACTTGAGCGTATAGAGAAACGCCGCGATGTCCCGCGCGTCCTTCTGCGGGATACCCATTCTCGGCATCGCATTGCCCGGCAACGCCCGCTGTGGATCCTCGATCCAGTCAGCCATGTTGTCCGGCGAATTGTGGATGTAGCCAGCGATGTAGGTCCGCGTACCGATCCGATGCAAGGGTGGGCCGACATTGCCTTCGGCGCCGGCAATGCCGGGAATATCGTGACAGCCGCCGCACTGGTACTGCTTGACGAGGTCGGCGCCACGACGCGCGTCGCCGATGAAATTGTCCGGGCCCGCAGCCTCGCAGGCGGCGGTAGCGGTAGCCAGGAGTGCAGTGACTAGCAATTTCGCGATCGGATTTACCATCGCTGCTCCGCTCGGCCGATCAGGGCTTCTGGCCGAAGTTGAAGGACTTGGTGGCTGACCAGGGATCGGTCGTGGAGACCTGCTCGCTCGGGACTTGCTCGACCTCGGGCGACGGCAGATTCGCCGAAAAGGTGCGGCCCCATTGGTGGCTGGGCTCGTTGCTGATCCTGCCGATATAGGTGACGAGGTCCCAGATCACGCTGTCGGGCAGCACGCCGCCCCAAGCCGGCATTCCGTTCGGCCGCCCCTGGTAGATCGAGAGAAAGATGTTCTCGGGCTGCGCTCCGTAAGTAAAGATGTTGTTGCTCAGCGCCGGCCCCATGCCGCCGCCGCCATTCGGCGCGTGGCAGCCGACGCAGTTGAAGTTGACATAGTAGGTCATCCCGCGCTGCTGCGCGTTGGGATCACCTTGCACGGGATTCTTGATTTGGGGCGGGTCCGGCTGCGCGCCGGGATGGAGGTGACTGACCGGGACCTGCATGAAGACGCCGGGGCTGCCATTGCCGACGCTGCCACCGAAATTCGGGCGCGGAGACAGCGTCGGCATCTGCGCCTCCTGCGACTGCGGCAAGGTCTGCTGGGCCAGCCCCGCACCATTCGGCAAGACCGCCAGCAGCAACCACAGGGCGCTCGCGCGCATTGCTGGAGCAGACATCACTCATGTCCTCCCGATACCGTGACGGGTTGGTCCACCAGCGGAACGCCGTAACTGCGCAGCAGCGAGGTGATCTCGGACCAATGCTCGTCGATGAACTCGTTCAGCCGGTCGCGCAAGGCGTCGTCGCCTTTGCGCACGCCCATCGCGATGGCGAACTGGAACTGCTGAGGTGCAAAGCGTTCGTAATCCCGGATCGGCGTGACCGTCAGCGGGACGGGAGAGTGCTGGGCGAAATATCCGCCGAGGGGGCCCCAAGCTGCGGCGACATCGAGGCTGCCGCTTTCGACGGCTTCGATCAGGCGTGCCGGCGGATCGGCCTGGCGATAATCGCCGTAGATGGAGTAGCCGCGGACGTTATCGACGATGCCTTGGTCGCCGAGCGCCTGCGCAGGCGGTGGATTGTTGCCGTCGTCGCCGATCAGATGCACGCCGATCACGAGGTGATGCAAGCGCGGGTCGAGTAGGGACGAAAGGTCGAGGTGCCGGTCCTGCCGCGTGACGAACACATAGCTCGAGCGATAATAGGGCTTGGTCGTCTCGACGAGATCATAGCCGGACGGTACGCCCATCACGACGTCGCATCTGCCGGCTTTCAGTGTGTTGCGGATGAAGCCGCGGCGCTGCGCCCACCAGGTGTAGGTGACCTGCTGGCCGAAATGCTCGGCCACCATCGTCGCGAGCCTGTTCTCGAATCCTGCTTCGGCTTTGTTCGAGAACGGCAGATTGTTGGGATCGGCACAGACGCGAAGCTCGCGATCCGACGCTGCCGCCGCCGTGGTTGCGAGCCCGACCAGAAAACCAAGGGTGATGCCAGGACAACTATTTCGAAGGCGCATGGCTGGTATCCTCACCGTTTGCGCCGCCGAGCTTGAAGACCAGCAGTTCGCTCCCGCCGGCGGTGTAGAACGGCAGATCCTGCGTCGCGCCGGTGAACCCCAGCGCACCGTTGCGCCCCCGCGGATCGACCTCGGCATTGGCCACCACACCCGGCCAGCCGCCGACGCCCGACAGGATCGCGACGTATTGCTGTCCGTCGGAGCCGCGATAGGAGATCGGTTGGCCGATGAACCCGGATCCGGCGCGGAATTGCCACAGCACATGTCCATCCTTGGCATCCACGACTTTGAAAAGCCGATCCATGGTGCCGTAGAATGCGACATCACCTGCTGTGACCAGCGCGCCGCTCCAGACCGGCAGCTTCTCGTGGATCTCCCAGACCTTCCTGCGCGCGATTGGATCCCACGCCATGAACTCGCCGCGATAGCCGCCGGGGCCGGCATACATATCGACGTCTGCGCCGACATAGGGCGTCCCGGCGATGTAGCCGACCTGAGAGGCCTTGAAGCTCATGCAGAGATGCTGATGGGGCACGTAGAGAAGTTTTGTGCGCGGTGACCACGCCGTCGGTTGCCAATCCTTGGCGCCCGGCGCGCTCGGGCAGATGTTCTCGACGGTCTTGCCGACAAGCGGCGTCTTCTCCTCGTTGGGGATGATCTTGCCGGTCTTCAGATCGACGCCCTTGTAGCTGTTGACGAAGTCATAAGCGTCCGCCGAGATCACCTCGCCAGTGGCGCGGTCCATGACGTACATATAGCCGTTGCGGCCGGGGTGGATCAGCACCTTGCGCGGCCGTCCATTCAGTTCGAGGTCGACAAGCACGTTCTCGTTGATCTCGTCGTGGTCGAACAGATCGTGCGGGTTGATCTGGTAGGCCCATTTGGCGCGACCGGTGTCGGGATCGCGGGCAAAGATTGTGGTGCTCCAGAGATTGTCGCCGCTGCGCTGGTTCGCGTTCCAGGGACTCGGATTGGCCGTGCCGTAGTAGACCAGGTTCAGATCGGGATCGTAGGAGATCCAGCCCCAGACCGTGCCGCCGCCAACCTGCCAGCGGTCGGCGGGCCAGGTCTTCACGCCGAGATCCTGGCCTTTGAGATTGTCGTAGAATGGCTTGAAATCGTCGCCGATCAGCACGTCCTTGTCGGGACCTGTTGAATAGGCGCGCCAAGCGATGGCGCCGGTGTTCTCGTCGAGCGCGGTCACCCAGCCGCGCACGCCCAGTTCGCCGCCGCTGTTGCCGACGAGAATCTTGCCTTTCACCACGATGGGAGCCATCGTGATCGTTTCGCCCTTGTTGATCTCGCCGAGCTTCGTGTGCCAGAGCTCTTTGCCGGTCTTGGCGTCGATGGCGACGGTGTGGTTATCGAGCGTGTTGAGGAAGACCTTGCCGTTGTCGAAGGCCAGCCCGCGATTGACGACGTCGCAGCAGGCAACGCCCGCGGCTGCGGGCTCCGGCTTCGGCGCATAGGACCATTTCAACTCGCCAGTCGTGGCATCTAGCGCGAACACGCGGTTGGGATAGGGGCCGGCATAGGGACCGACCACATACATGGTGCCGTCCACCACGAGCGGCGCCGCTTCCTGGCCCCGGTCGGCGCCCACCGAGAAGGTCCAGGCGAGCTGGAGGCGCGAAGCATTGGACGCGTTGATCTGGTCGAGCTCGCTGTAGCGGGTGTTGGCGTAGTCGCGCGCCGCCATCGGCCACTGGCCGGGATCTTTCATGCGGCTGGCGAGATCGCTTTGTGCTGACGCGGATGACAGCATCGCGCAGCAGGCGCAAAGGATGGCCGGAATCCGGTTGAGCAGACGCGTGAGACCACGCACTAACATATGTAAAGATCTCCACGGCAGGGATGCGGCCGTGCCGCATTGCAGGCCGGCTTGCGGACGTACAAACGTTCCGCCTTCCCTTGGTTCCAAAAAGCGGCGATTGACGCAGCGCTATCTCACGACGTTGCCGGATACGCCGGCGCCGAGGTCGACTGAGATCTGATCTTCCTTGCCGTTACACTTGGGATGGCCAAATCCCGACGGGCTTTTGCCGTCGGGGCCGATGTCGTAGATGATCGCGTCCTTCATGTTGGGGCTGACTCCGGCCGGCACCCGGTCAAGCCCGAGCTGGTGACGCACGCGCCAGGCCACGTTGTGATCCGCGCAGGAGCTGTCGCCGCTGACGCCCAGCGCGCCCGTGACGCCGTTGCCGTCATAGAGCGCGAGCCCGCCTCCGAACACGATCGTGCCGCCGATCGGCTTGCCCACCATCGGATCCTGAGCCGTGCCGAAGTTGTCCGGAGATCCGGCGTACAAGGCCTCCTGGGATGGTGGGTTGCCGAGTGCCGCGCCGAACAGGAACCCGCCCGGCTGCGCACCTGCATAGAGATTGGCGGTCGCCATCGCCTTGTCCTTCAGGCTGAACGCATTCGCTGTGTTGGCCTTCTCGGCCGCGATGGCACGGCTGCCCAGCCACTGGTCGTCGACCTTGCCGCCGCTGTAGGCAATTGCGCAGACGACGCCCTGCCGATTGACGACGGCAGCCCATTCGTTGTTGTCCAGACCTCCGTTGCTGGGGCCGCCGCCCGACTTGACGCTCTTCTTGAGGATATCGGCGAGCTTGTCATGGTTGACCGGGCACGACATCCCCGGCTGGGGTTGGTCCTGCGCGTTCAAGACTGCAGGCACCAAGAATGCTGCGGTGAAGATAGCCGTTAGCGCCATGACGGATCGTTTTTCCATGTGGCCTCCGTGGAGTGTCGCAGTCGGCAGGCGAACGTTCGAACAGAAGTTGCGGTTCCTATGCCGCATCGCTCAGCCCGGATGTTGAAGGGAGCGGCAGGTGGGAATGGCCGCCGTTCGCAGTCAGCCACCGGTGAGCAAAGAACAACGCCGCGCCGGTATAGAGTAGGCCCATGGGCACCCACATCAGGATGCCGGCGAGTTGCTGGTCCTCGAGTGCCGAGAGGCCGAATTCACCGGCGAGGGCGCCTTGACCGGGGATCCACAGCCGCGGCGACACCGTCAGCAGAGCCCCGAGCACACCCGAATGCAAAATCGTGATGAACAGGCACGCGACAGCGATGCCGTCGCGAATTCGTGTGCTACGGCCCTGACCGCGGCCATGCAGCAGCACCCACCAGAACAACAGCGCGGTCGCAAAGAAGCTGATGTGCTGGAGACGATGGATCGCCGTATTCTCGAGCGCCCATGCATATAACGGCGGTGCGTGCCAGACCCAGAGCGCTGCGCCGTGCAGGATGGTCGCGCTCATGGGGTGGCTCACAAACCGCCACGGCCACGCCAGTATCGGCCAATTGAGCATTCGACCCGCCGCCGGGCGGAGCCGGGCCGGCAGGCTCCACAGCAGGGGGCCATTGATCCGGGCGAACGCCATCAGCGGTGCTGCGACCACCATCAGGAGTTCATGCTCGACCATGTGCGCGGTGAACAGACGCTCGCCGAGCCAGTGCAGCGGCGAGGTCACGGCAAGCGCGGCGACCAGCCATCCGGTCCAGAATGCGGCCACCTGGCGGAAGCTGACGCCGCGGCCGCCGCCCGCATGATGCCAGAGCCGCTGCGTTCCGACATAGAAGGCGATACCGACGGCATAGAGCGGGGCCATCAGCCAGGGATCGTAGCTCCACAGCGAGCCGGGATCGACCTCCGATAGTCCATGCGCATCGGCCGGCGCCGTGAACAGCGCGAGCAGCAGTGCTGCAAGGCTCAGCGCAGGCATGGGCTGATCATGAGCGAGGCGGCGAACTGGTTCGCGATCACCAGCGCAAACAGCACGCCGGAGCCGACGCCGAGCCAGGCCATGAACGTTCGTGGCCCGCCGCCTTGCGCATCCGTCCATTCAGCCCCCGCCCCGCGTCGAACCGCGCGGGCGGAAATGACAGTGCCCGCGAGGGCGACGACAGCCAGAGCCGCACTCATGATCGCGCCGCTGATCCTGGTCTGTTCGCAGGCGAAGTGCGCGAGCACGTAGATGCCCTGCAAATTGATCCCCCACGCGATGGGCCCGAGCGCAACGCCGGCCCAGTAAAGCAGTCTGGAACGTCCCTCGGCTGCGGTCATAGGCGTGGTACCCAATCGAGCAAGACATAGAGCGGCAGCCAGGCGAGCACGACGAAGTTCCAGTAGAACACGTTGTCGGTCACGTCGCTGAACCGGCGCGGTTTCGCATGGCGCGTGAACATCAACACCGCCAGCACGACCGTGTCGCCGACATCCGTGGCAAGGTGGGTCGTGTGCAGCCCCAGAATGAGCCATACGATCGAGCCATAGGCTGAATTGTCCCAGCGGGTGTTGAGATGCGCGAACTCGAAGCCGCGCAGCACCAGGAGCGCGATGCCGATCAAGGCCATCACGATCAGGCCGATCCGCGCCTTCGCGAGACCCTGTCGGTGTGCGGCGCGGTTCGTGAACTCGTTGGGAATGATGCTCAATAGATAAATCACCGTCTCGACCGTCCCCGGCCAGAGATCCGGCGGGGATGCTCCGATCGGCCAGGTCGGGTTGACTGCGTAGAGATAAAGGTAGGCGCCGATGGCAATGGCAAAGCCCATGCCTTCGAGCGCCATGAAACCCATGGCGCCCCACCACGGGCCACTACGCGGGCCGTAGCCGTAAGTCGGCAGGTCCGAGACGTCGCGGACGATAGTCTGTCTCACTCCTCGTCCTCCTTGCTGCCGGTTGGCCAGAACCAGCCGATCAAAGTCACGGCCATCGGCGGCGTGCCCCAGAGCACCGCCCAGGGCGTGAAGATCGATCCGATGAAGAAGATCGTCGTTGCGATCGCCGCAAGCAGCGGCCAGATACTCGGCTCGGGCGAAGCCTCGCGGATCTGGGGCTCGGCTTCCGCAAGCGAGGTCAGCAGGACCTCGCGCCGCTCGGCGCTCAGACCCGCGACTACTGGCAGGCTCTCGCTGTCGGCCCACAGCGGATCGCGGTGCTTGACGACCGGAATGCGGTCGAAATTCTGCGGCGGAGGCGGCGACGAGGTCGCCCATTCCAGCGTCGAGGCATCCCAGGGGTTGTCGCCCGCAAGCGCGCCCTTGCGCAGGCTGTAGACCACATTGGCCAGAAGCAGCGCGAAGCTAAACGCGAAAACGAGAGCACCGCCGCTGGACACGAGGTTCAGATGCGCCCAGTCCATGTCGGCGGTGTAGGTATAGACCCGGCGCGGCATTCCGATCAGCCCGAGAATGTGCATCGGGAAGAAGGCGACGTTGAAGCCGATGAAGGCCAGCCAGAAATTCCAGCGCCCTAGTCTTTCGCTCAGCATGCGGCCGGCGATCTTGGGAAACCAGTAGTAGACCGCGCCGACCAGCGGGAAGACGGCGCCGCCGATCAGAACATAATGGAAGTGGGCGACGACGAAATAGGTGTCGTGCACCTGGGTATCGATCGGGACCGAGGCGACCATCACGCCGGACAACCCGCCGAGCACGAAGATCACGATGAAGCCGATCACGAACAACAGCGGCGTCCGGTACACCGGACGTCCGTCCCAGAGCGTTGCCAGCCAGCAGAAAATCTGCAGCCCGCTCGGCACCGCGATCAGCATGCTGGAGGCCGTGAACAGGGCCGCACCGAGTTGGGGCAAGCCCGTGACGAACATGTGGTGGACCCAGAGGCCGAACGACAGGAAGCCGGTCGCGATCAAGGAGAGGATCACCACGGGATAGCCGATCACCGGCCGCCGCGCGAACGTCGCGAGGATCGCCGAAACCATTCCCGTGCCCGGGATGAAGATGATGTAGACCTCGGGATGGCCGAAGAACCAGAACAGATGCTGCCAGAGCAAGGGATGGCCGCCCGATGAGGAATCATAGAAGCGGGTATTGACGAGGCGATCCAGGATCAGTGACGTCGATGCGACCATGATCGAGGGCATTGCGAACATCACAAGGAAGGCCGTCACCAGCATGGCCCAGACGAACAGGGGAATGCGGTCGAGCGTCATCCCTGGCGCGCGGAGCTTGAACACGGTCACGACGATCTCGACGGCGACCGCGAGCGCCGCAACCTCGGTAAAGGTGATCATCTGCGCCCAGACATCGGCGCGCTTGGTCGGTGTGAACTGCAGGCTGGAGAGGGGAACGTAGGAAAACCAGCCGACGTCGGGGCCGACGTTGAACAGGAAGGAGGTCCACAGGAAGCAGCCGCCGAACAGAAACATCCAATAGCTGAAGGCATTCAGGCGCGGAAAGGCGATGTTCCGCGTGCCGACCATCAACGGCACCAGATAGACGGCGAACGCCTCCATGACAGGCACGGCGAACAGGAACATCATCGTCGAGCCGTGCATCGTGAAGACTTGATTGTACTTGTCGGCCGAGAGAAACGTCTTCTCCGGCCCGGCCAGCTGAATGCGCATCAGGACCGCAAGGATGCCGCCGAGGAGCAGAAAGGCGAATGCGGTCAAGATGTAGCGACGTCCAACGACCTTGTGGTCGACCGACATGAGCGCACCGACAAGTCCAGACGGCGTGCGCCACACCCGCTCGAGCTGCGTCGAAAGCTGCAGACCGTTCAGGACGTCGTCCCGCAATTCATTTGGTTCAGCGGCCATGCTCACTTGAGCTGCTCCAGATAATGAATGATCGCGATCAGCTCGTCCGATTGCAGCGGCATCTTCGGCATGAGATTGCCGGGCTTGATGTGCTGGGGATCGGCGATCCAGGCGCCGAGCGTCGCGGGAGTATTCGGCAGCGTTCCCGCAGCGATCGTCGTGCGGCTGCCGATATGCGTGAGATCCGGGCCGAGCTGGCCGCCGGCCAGCGTGCCGCTGATGTTGTGGCACAAGGCGCATCCGCGCGCCCGGAACAGAGCCTCGCCCTGCTTGCCGAGCTGATCCGCGGGGTTACTCGCGCTCTGGTTTTCATGGTCGCGCCAGCGGCCGAACTCGTCGGGGGACATCGCGATCACGGCGAACGCCATGTGGGCGTGCTGGATCCCGCAGAACTCGGCGCATTGACCGCGATAGATGCCCGCGTTCTTCGCCGTAAATTGCAGCTCATTCTTCTGCCCGGGGATCAAGTCCATCTTGCCGGTCAGGCTGGGCACCCAGAAGCTGTGGATCACGTCGGCGGATTCCAGCTCGACTTTAACCGGTTGCCCGGTCGGGATCCGGATCTCGTTGGCGGTCACGAAACTCTGGTGCGGACTATCGGCCTCATAGCGGACCTCCCACCACCATTGGTGACCGATGATCTTGAGCGTGTGGGTTTTCTCGTCCTTGGCAAAGACGGTGCGCTGACCGGCATAGCTGACCAAGGAGAGGCCGAGCACGACGACGGTGGTCGCAATCCCAAGCGCGAGGATGACGCGCCCGGAGCGTCGTTCGAAGGGCTGGTGGAGGTCCAGCGGCTGATCGGCTGCGCGCTTTCGGCGCAACAGCCCCACACCCAGAACGATGACGACGGCAGTCCAGACGATCGCCGCGACAATGAGGAAGAGAAACAGCGTGTGACGAATCTGCTCAGACTGTAGCCCTTGAGGGTCGAGCGCCGACTGCTGGCCCGCGCACGCGGCAAGCGGCCAGGTCATGCACAACACCAGAACCCTTTGCACCCGGACCTGCATTGACGTTTTGTCGCACTCCGCTTCACAGGCGGAACCGGTCAGGCCTACAAAGGTTCCTATGCGCAACCGGAACGGTTGGCCGACGAAGGACATGTCCGACATCGATCATCGGGCTAAAACGGCCAGCCCTTCACGGCGATCACGATCGCCGCATCGCCCGCGGCCATCAGCAACAGGATGGCAAGACTGGCGATGATCGCACCCGGCTGGGCAAGCACGCGCAACTCTCCGAGCATGTGTCGGCTCCAAAAACGCAGCAATGCCGCGACGACCCTGAGGGTTCCTGCGGACGTGCCGGGAGTTGACCTGCGAGCGCCGGAACGAAGGCTCGAGATCGCGCGTTCCTGCGACGAATTCGAGGGTTCACGTGCCGCGCTATCATTTCGATCTGGTCGATTCGAAGACCGTTGCAGACGAGGGAGGTGCTGAATTGCCCGACGACATCATGGCCCTGGATGTTGCCGAGGAGATCGCCAGGAGACTTCTTGCGGAGCGTCCCGAACTCAGAAATCGTCATTTTTCCATCCTGGTCACGAACCAGGAGGGTGAGGAGATCGGGAAGGTGCCCCTTGATGTCCTGCACTGAAGCCCTGGCCTGACATGACGTTGAGGATCGGCGTGATCTCGGATACGCACGGCCTTCTCAGGCCGGAGGCCGAACGCCGTCTTGCGGGGGTGTCGCATATCCTCCACGCCGGTGATATCGGCGCGCCGGAGGTTCTGGAGAGGCTTTGCCTGATAGCACCGGTCACCGCCATCAGGGGAAACGTCGACGTCGCCAGTTGGGCGAAGCGCTATCCCGAAACCGAAACAGTGCACCTCGGCGCTCGTTGTTTCTACCTCCTTCACGATCTCAAGGCGCTCGCCATCGACCCCGCGGCAACCAGTGTGAACGTGGTGATATCAGGACATTCGCATCGGGTGCAGGTCAACACGATCGACGGAGTGCTTTTCCTGAATCCCGGAAGCGCCGGTCCAAGGCGCTTCAAGCTGCCGATCACGCTGGCAACGCTCGAAATGGATGAGGGCGGCGACCTGCGCCCCACCATCCATGAGCTCGACGCGTGAACGACGTGCGTGCGTGCCAGCTAGTGAGTATTCGACTTTTGCCACCGCTCCAGATCAATCGGGGGACGCTTTGGGTCGATCTGCTCCTTCTCGGGATTCCCCTGCCAAGGCTGGTCCGTCTGCCGGTGGGTTGGCAAATCAGTCTGCTGTCGCGGATCGTCGACCGGGGTTTCTCTGGGGTCGTTTTCAGGTGCTTTCGCTCTCGGCATAAGTTGTCCTCTTTATGGTCTGTCGATGCGGCGGCACGCGATCAGCGTACGCCAGCGATAATTGCCGCGACGCGGCGCGAATGCTGATCGACAATGACGAGATCGTTTCCGGCGATCAGATATTGATCGCCCCAGAACCCGTTCAGCACTTGGGTGACTTCGGGCGGCAAATCGGCAACCTCGGTCTGGCGCGGCACAGACGTACCGATCATCATTTCGAAATTCGGGCGATCCATCGTCGGGCCATGCGCCGATGAGATGGTGGCGCGGAGCTGCTCGCGTTGCTGATCGTTGAGGCCAGCCGGCTGGGCGCTCTGCTTCACATCCCGCGCACGGGCGCCGGTCGTGTCTTCATTGCCAGCCGGGTTTTCCTTGGCCGCTTTGCTGACTGCTTCGCGTTGCGTGGGAACTCCCGTGCCGACCGTTGTGGCAGGGGCACCTTTGTCGGCGCCTGTGGAGGGGCGGCCCAGATAGTCTGTTGCCCCGAACATCTGGGGCACGGCGAACCAGACGATGAAACCTACAAACAGGACCGCGGCCACTCCCGATCCTGCCATCATCAGCTTCCGGGTGCCGTCCTTCTCCGTTTCACGCGATAGATACTTGACCATGAACAAAAAGCCTTCGGTATGAACTGCGGAGTCAACCCGCGCAGGAATCGTTCGTTCCTGCGGGCATGCATCAGCATCGATCAGGAACGACCGCCGCCGCATCTCATTGCCAGCACATGAGGTCGCGAGACCGAAACAAGGAGCATGCAATGTCCAAAATGCCCCCCGTTCCGCCAGAGCAGCGCAGCGACAAGGGACCCGGATCTGATCCAAAGATCGAGACGGACGAAAAGGTGCCCGGCCGCGAGAACTTCGACGCCCAGGGCCGTCACGGCAACATCAAGCAGAACACGACAAACCAAGGCTACCAGCAGGACCGATGAATGCCACACAAGAACTCTGACACTGAACGCTTCGGTGGTCCGGGCTCATCGCGGCAGGACCGCAAGCACCCGGAAAAGGGAGGTCGCGAGCACGAGCGCCCTGCGCCCGGAACGCCCACCAACGATCGCAAATCACACGTCTCGGGAGGCGGTGGTGAGCGCGATCAACATCACACGCATAATGATCGTGAGAGGAGCTGAGCAATGCATAGGACAAGTTCGGGCTTGATGCTGATCGCCTTCCTGGCGAGCGCGTCGATAGGGGCCGCCTCGGCGCAGAGTGGCGGGGGTGGGGGCGGTGGCGGTTCGGGAGGATCGGGCGGAGCAAGCGCGAGCAGCACGAGCGGCGGCCCCGGCGGTGCGACAAGCCCCGGGTCAGCCGGCGGTGCTTCGAGCCTTGGGTCTGCAGGTCCTGGGTCTGCAGGTCCTGGGTCGACAGGTCCTGGGTCTGCAGGTCTTGGGTCTGCAAGTCGTGGGTCGACAGGTCTTGGGTCGACGGGAGCGACAAACCAGGCGGGGGATGTATCGCCCAACCTGGTCAATCCAGCCGACGCGGCCGCGGCTTCGCGCGGCACGACGGCTACCGGCACGAACACCGCTGGAACGGCACAATCAACGGGTAGCGGCCCGCAAGGATCGACCACCGTCGGGCGGGCCGGCAATCCCGCAGGAGGCACCAGCAGCGGACGGATCGACGGAACTGCGACACCCGGTCCGTCGATGCCGGGCGATGCCGAAATACGCTCCGAGAACTCTCAGGATTCGCACGTCGATCGAAAGATCAAGAGCATCTGCAAAGGCTGCTAGAGTGGTGATCAGGACGCCGGGCTTCCCGGCGTCCAATCGAGGTCATCCTCGCTTCGAGGTTCGGGGTCGGGC
This sequence comes from Bradyrhizobium sp. 4, assembly GCF_023100905.1. Taxonomy (NCBI): domain Bacteria; kingdom Pseudomonadati; phylum Pseudomonadota; class Alphaproteobacteria; order Hyphomicrobiales; family Nitrobacteraceae; genus Bradyrhizobium; species Bradyrhizobium sp. 4. The sequence goes on along the minus strand of NZ_CP064686.1, from coordinate 5,714,777 downwards.
GAGCAGGGCTTGATCTTCAGGTCGTCCTCGAGCCTGGGCTTGCCCTCGCCCTCGCTGCTTTCGACCAGATCAGCGTCTTCGGCTCTCTTCAGCGTTTCCTCTTTGGTCGAAAATGTCCGGCTCAGTTTTTCGTCATCCTTGAACAGGGCATACGCCATCTCGGTCCTCACAGTTTGATCATCGGCAACTTTGACGGCGGCCGTCACGCGCGGCCACCGCCAATGCTACGGCTGCCACTTCCGCTTGCGCTTGAGACGTTGCGCGCCGTTTCCCCTTTTTCCTTTGCCGTGCTTCACGGCGGTCCGTCTCGACCTTTCTTGCCATTTGTACCTCCTTGTCGCTGGGGTGAACCTCTAGTCGACTTCCCTGAGACTGCTCACGATCGCAAGGTGACGCTGGATGATGGGCAGCGACATCTGTGCGACCTGCTGTTCGCTGGGGTTAACACCGGATCGCAAATACGAATTGTTGAGCGCGAGCAATTCACGGTGTCCGCGGATCTGCCCCTGCACGTACATCCGGTCGAAGGGACCCGACGGTGTGGCCTGAAGGCGCTGAAGCAGGGCGGCATGATCCGGCCGCAGCGGTGCCGATCCCGGCGCTGCTCCGAGCGCGCTCGCGACCTGGACCTGTTCGGTGATCTCTGCATTGGCGAAGTTGACGATGTCGGGATTGCCGGTGCGCGTCAGGGCGAGCTGACTCGTCTGCATCGCAAACGCGCCACCCATGAGGTCGGCCGTTCGAAAATCCCGCTGTGGGACTGGCTTGGATTGCGCAGCGTAGGTCGATAGTCCGAGGCCGCCCAACGCAAGTAAAAACGATCTTCTCAGCATGATGAATCTCCAATGTTGGATTCACAAGACACTGCTACCGTTTCGAACGTTCCTATCGTCACATAAGCAGCCGAGCGATGCTCCACCGAGCGCCTTCGGTGGCATGAGATGAGCAGGCAGGTTAACGCAGGTTATTGGCAGGGGGAGTGTGTCATGATCATAGGAACGGCAACCTGGAGGAGGGTTTGTCCATCATCCAGATGCCGACCGACGCACGAGCAGATTCATGCAAGACAGCAATTCATCCAGCTTCCCGATTTCCGCGGGTGTCCTTCTCGGGCTTGGCCTGGGCGGGTTTTTTGACGGCATTGTGTTTCATCAGCTGCTGCAATGGCATCATATGTTAAGCGGCTGGTACCCGCTCAACTCCATCGACAACGTCAAGCTCAATACGACCTGGGACGGCATCTTCCACAGTGCGACCTATCTGCTTGTGCTGCTCGGCCTGTATGTGCTGTGGCAACGGGCGCGCAGGTCCGACATTCACCTGTCGGGCGGCCGGTGTCTCGGAGCGGTCTTGCTCGGTTGGGGCATCTTCAATCTGGTTGAAGGCGTGGTGGACCATGAGATCTTCAAGTTGCATCGGGTGAATGAGACCGTGCCCGACGCACAGCGCATCTTCTGGGATATCGGATTCCTGCTATGGGGTGCGGCCATGTTGGTGATCGGCGCAGCCATGACACGCGCCGCCACGCAAGCGAGGGTACATGCGGAAAGCAGTCTACAGGCTCGCTAGAGAGACCCCGCCAGCTCTGGTCTATGCCCTTTTTATATTGCTGCTGATGCTCGCGACAGCACCGGCCTTTCGCATCGTGCTGTTTGGTGTGTCGCTGGATGATCTCCTGCAACTACGTTGCTTCAATCCCAATTGATGCGCAGTTATCAACGCCTCATGTCCGCCCGGAGGTAACATGGTCGAGTTCAGGCTTCCGAAACACTCCCGCGTCGAAAAGGGAAGGATCTGGCCCAAGCCGGACAGCAAATCGTTGCGCGAATTCCAGGTCTATCGCTGGAATCCCGACGACGGTCGCAATCCCCGGCTCGACACCTACTTCGTCGATATCAGCGATTGCGGGCCCATGGTGCTGGATGGTCTGATCTGGATCAAGAACAACATCGACTCCACACTGACGTTCAGGCGGTCCTGCCGCGAAGGCGTGTGCGGCTCCTGCTCGATGAATATTGCCGGCCAGAACACGCTCGCCTGCACCAAATCCATGAGTGAGGAGGTCCCGAACGGCGAGCCGTTGCGCGTGCTGCCCTTGCCGCATCAGCCCGTGGTCAAGGACCTCGTTCCCGACCTGACGAATTTCTACGCCCAGCTCGCATTGATCGAGCCTTGGCTGCAAACCGTGTCGCCCACGCCGCAGAAGGAATGGCGGCAGAGCCATGAGGATCGGGCGAAGCTCGACGGGCTGTACGAATGCATCCTCTGCGCCTGCTGCTCGACGTCTTGTCCAAGCTACTGGTGGAATTCCGAGCGTTTCCTGGGCCCAGCGGCTTTGATCCAGGCGGCGCGGTGGGTCAATGACAGCCGCGACGAAGCGACAGGCGAGCGCCTCGACAAGCTTGAAGACCCCTTCAGGATCTATCGCTGTCACACCATTCTCAACTGCGCGAAGGCGTGTCCCAAGGGCTTGAATCCGGGCGAAGCGATTTCCGGATTGCGCCTCAAGATGGTCGAACGGAAGTTCTGATCGTAGATGGACGCTCCCCGCAGAAAGGAACGATGGCTGCGGCGTAGGCTTATCGACCAAACCGGAGGCGCCTGATGGGCAAGAAACAATTCGCCGCTTTGCCGTTCACGCTGAACAATTCCGAATTGCGAGTGATGCTGATCACGACCAGGCGTAAGGGCAGGTGGAGTGTCCCGAAGGGGTCGCCGATGCGCAAGACCGAGCCGCATCGTGCGGCTGCGCTCGAGGCATACGAGGAGGCTGGTCTTGTTGGCGTCACCGCAAAGCGCGCGCTCGGGTCCTTCAAGCATCGCAAACGGAAGGGTGATCGCAAGCAGACCGTGAACGTCGCCGTCTTTCCCATGAGGGTCCACGGGCAGGAGCGCTGGTGGCCGGAAAAGGGAGAGCGCGAAGCAATCTGGGTGTCGCCGAAGAAGGCGAACCGTCTGGTACACAAGGCGCAGCTTCGGCGCCTGATCGCCCGGTTTGCGGCGCAGACGGAGAAGACCGCCTCCTTACCGCTGGGCGACGGCCCAGGAACCCGCGTCTCGTCCAGCTATTCAAGGTAGATGAACCAGCAACCGACCGGACTTGCATTCGAGGAGCGACCGCCTCATGAGGTCCTGGCCGCTGCGATCAAGCGGCGCTGCGCCATCCTGTTCGTCGGTGCCGGCGTCTCGATGGCTGTCGGCCTGCCGTCCTGGCAATCTCTGATCGACCATCTGCTGGATGACCTTGGACTTGAGCGCAACGTGATCGATGGAATGCACGGCGGCTATCAGATGCTGGCGGAGTACTACCGGCTGAAGCGCGGCGGAATTGGCCCGCTTCGCAGCTGGCTCGACCGCAACTGGCGCGTCGACCCGGACAGGATCGCGGCCTCACGGCTCCACAAGCTGATCGTGGAGCTCGATTTTCCGACCATTTACACCACGAACTACGACCGCAACCTCGAGACAGCCTTTGACGTCCTGGAAAAGCCCTACGCCAAGATCAGCAACGCAAAGGACATTGCAGGCGCCCGTTCCGGCGTGACGCACATCATCAAATTCCATGGTGACTTCGACGACGATGCCTCGCTCGTCCTGACCGAAACCGACTTCCTCAACCGGCTCGCGTTCGACTCGCCACTCGATATCCGGTTTCGCGCCGATGCCTTGGGCAGCACGCTTCTTTTCATCGGATACAGCATGTCTGATCCCAACATTCGGCTGCTGCTGCACCGAATTTGGCAGAGTTGGGACGAATCCGGGCACCGCCAGGACCGACCGAGGTCCTTCGTTTTCGTCACGCAGCGCAATCCGGTGCAGGAGGCGGTATTGGCGAACTGGGGCATCACCACCATCGCGCCGCCTGACGGCGTCAGTCCAGATGAAGGTGTTACCCGGTTCTTGCTGGACATCCGCCAACGTATTGACCGAAAGAAGTGAGTGCCTCAACTGCGCCGCCACGATGCGCGCCCAGACCAAGACCACCGGCGAACACGATGGCCGTGACCATTTGCTCTGCTGCCATGGGGCGCTCGGCTCAACGGCGGGATCGGTCAGAACGGGGCTCGATTGCCAGTCCGCAAGCAGGACTGGTCACCGATATCCCCTATATCGCCGGGCATAGGCATAGCGAGGATTGACGCCGCAATAGGCGTTCGTTCCCGATGCAGTCGCCATGCACTGAGCGTAACTGGCGAACTGGCAGTTGCCCGGATAGCCCCAAACGCGGCCCTGAAGGCAGTAGCGGTCTTGTGCGACGGCGGCCGTCGAGGAGCCGAAGCCCATCACAAGCGCGAGAGACGCGGCAGCCAGGAGCAATCGATGTTTCATGAATATCTCCAATTTCAACATTGAACGTCCCTCGTGAAGCGGCGTTCCAAAGTGCAACGTTGACCGCTCCTTTTCTCGGGTTCGACGCGAATCGTTAACCTGTGTGAAGCCGTTCGATGCCGATCGCGATTAAGGTGACGGATGTCCTCGATCGGAAGCCGTATGCCTGACCAATCTCCCAGCCTTAGAAATTTCACCATCAATTTCGGTCCACAGCATCCCGCCGCTCATGGCGTGCTCAGGCTCGTGCTCGAACTTGACGGCGAAGTCGTCGCACGGGTCGATCCGCACATTGGTCTTCTGCATCGGGGCACCGAAAAATTGATCGAGGCCAAGACCTATCTTCAGGCGATCCCCTATTTCGACCGGCTCGACTATGTCGCTCCTTTGACGCAGGAGCACGCATTTTGCCTGGCGATAGAGAAGCTGATCGGGCTTGAAGTTCCGCGGCGAGGGCAGCTGATCAGGGTGCTCTTTCATGAGATCAGTCGCATCCTGTCTCATCTTCTGAACGTCACGACGCAAGCGATGGATGTCGGCGCCTTGACGCCACCCCTTTGGGGCTTCGAAGAGCGCGAGAAGCTCATGGTTTTCTACGAGCGTGCGTCCGGCAGTCGGATGCATGCCAACTATTATCGTCCCGGCGGTGTGCATCAGGACCTTCCCCCCAAACTGATCGACGATATCGAAGCCTGGTGCGATCCGTTCCTGCGCGTCGTCGACGATCTGGACCGGTTGCTCTCGCTCAACCGCATATTCAAGGCCCGGAACGTGGATATAGGTCGCGTGACGCTCGATCAGGCCTGGGCCTGGGGCTTCTCCGGCGTGCTGGTACGGGGGTCGGGCGCGGCCTGGGACTTGCGAAAGGCACAGCCCTACGACTGCTATGCCGAGATGGACTTCGACATCCCCGTCGGCAGGAACGGAGACTGCTACGACCGCTATCTCATCCGAATGGAGGAGATGCGGCAATCCGTGCGCATCATGAAGCAATGCATCGAGAAGCTGAAGTCTGCGGACGGCCAGGGCCCGGTGCTCGTGCAGGACAACAAGGTCGCGCCGCCGCGACGTGGTGAGATGAAGCGTTCCATGGAGGCGCTGATTCACCACTTCAAGCTCTACACGGAGGGCTTCCACGTTCCCGCCGGCGAGGTCTATGTCGCCGTCGAGGCTCCGAAGGGAGAGTTCGGTGTGTTCCTCATCGCGGACGGGACCAACCGTCCCTACAAGTGCAAGATCAGGTCGCCGGGGTTCGCCCACCTGCAAGCGATGGACTTTCTCTGCAGGGGGCATTTGCTCGCGGACGTCTCGGCGATCCTGGGGTCGTTGGACATCGTCTTCGGCGAGGTCGATCGCTGACTGGAAAGCCGCACTGGAGGATCAGCATGGATATCAAGGAAACCTCCGCGATGACCGAAGCGTCCGGCCTCGTGGACGATCAGTTCACCGCGCAGAGCGACTCGCACGCGCCGCACGGTGATACACGAACAGCAGGCGATACGCCTTCTCAAGCGCCTTCGGCGCAATTGGCCGACCAGCTCAGGACGATGACCAGAGCAGCGCCGCTGCAGGCAATCTTTGCGGCGTTTCTGTTGGGCGTTTTGATAGCTCGGCGTCGCTAGACGTCGGCCAGGGCCGTCCCTTTCATCGGACGACCCCGGCCGTTGCACGACAATCAGGTCAGCGCGTTCGTCACCGGCGGTTCGTTCATCTGCTCGACTTGTGCGCCGCTATCCGGCCGCGCCGGTCCGAGCACAGGCTCCTCGCCCAAAGGCTCGAACCCGGCGCGGAAGCTGAACGACCCCTGCCCGTCGAGCGAAGGACCTTCGCAGTAGCGCCCCGGCTGCAACGGCGCGGCGTTGCGTTCGGTGCCCATGAACATGTAGCTGAATTCGGTCGCCTCCTTGCTGCGGTCGAAGCTGTTCGGAATAGGCAGGGCGGCGTCCGCGCCCATCTCCTCGATCACCGCGAGCCATTGCTGTTGATGCATGGTGTCGCGCGCAATCAGGTAGCTCAGCATGTCCTGCATGCCGGGATCGCTCGTGGAGTTGAAGAGACGCACGGCGAGGGTCCGGCCCGTGGATTCAGCCGCCACGTTGCAATACATGTCGGCGGCCAGATTGCCGCTGGCATAGACATGCGAACAATCGAAGGGAACGCCGTCGCAATTGGCAGGGAAGGCAGCCATGCCGGTCGAGAGCAGGTGCCGGTGCAGCATGCCCTCGATCACGTGCCGCGGCCGCTCGCCGCCGTTCATCACCGCGCCGACGACTGGATTGGCCTGCAGGCTGGTCTCCTGCATCGTTGCCGGCGCATTCTCCAGGTTCAGCGCTACCGCGGTCGCGAGCATCTCGATGTGGCTGATCTCTTCGGTCGCGGTATTAAGCAGGATGTCGCGATATTTGGCCGGCCCCCGCGCACCCCAGGCCTGGAAGAAATACTGAAGGCAGACGCGGATCTCGCCTTCGACGCCGCCGATGGCTTGCTGCAGCTGGCGGGCGAAGATCGGATCGGGCTTCTCGACCCTGACCGGATATTGCAGTCGCTTGTCGAAGTAGTACATGCGCAGCTCCTTTTTGTGTTGACGCTATTGCGCAATGAGTGCTGCCGGGTTGCGTTCCTATTGAGTTTCTAGCGACTATTTTGGAAGCCTTTAAATTTAGACGTGAACGCGATGCGGCCCCGGCGAGGAGAGGATCTCGCCGAGGCCGCTCTCAGGCGCGCAACAGCAGGGAGCGCGCGTTAGAAAATTGCGAACCGCGAACCGTTAGCGCCGCGGCATGGTGCCGTTGGACGGTGGGGTCGTCTCGTTGCGCATGCCGGGAGGACTGGAAGCACCTTGTCCGCCCCGCTCGACATGGGTGATGCCGCCGCCACCGGAGCCGCCGGCTCCGCCCGAGCCGGCTCCTGCACCGCCAGCGCCAGCTCCAGCACCGCCGCCCGCGCCGCCGGCCCCGGCGCCCGCGCCGCCGCCCGCGCCACCTCCGGCGCCACCCGCACCACCGCCGGCGCCGCCTGCGCCACCACCAGCGCCACCGCCTGCACCTTGCGCGAACGCTGCGCCGACTGAAGCGCCTGCAAGCATTGCTGCCGTAAAGATCGTCAGGATCGTCTTACGCATCTGTCTTCTCCTTGAGGTTTCGATGTCGGACCAATCATGTGAAGCATCCACCGTTCCTAGCCGTGCAGCGCGATCAAGCTCTGTCCTCGACGACTCCGCGTCGATATTGCGAAGGCACGGCAACTTCGTCGAACCGTTCGGCGAGAGCATCGAGAGCCGCGCGCATCTGCGGCCCCTGCATGGCCGCGCCGTGCCCGGTGACGACGATCTCTGGAGCGAGCGCGGCAAGTGCGCGCACCGATGTCTTCGCGCTTTCCCAATCGGGCGTGAAATACATCGGCGGCCCGTGCATCTCCGGTGTTTGCGTCACCGCGGCGTAAACGGATTCCTGCCGCGTCGTGATGAAGGCGTCGCCGGCGATCAGCACGCGATCGCGTTCGCGCCAGAGCGAGATATGCCCTGGGGTATGGCCGGGCGTATGGATCCACCGCCATTCCGGCATGAAGGGTACGCTATGATCAAAGGGAAGATCATAGAGGCGCGATCCGACGTTCACCGGCCTTGTCGGGAAGAGCGGAGAAAGCCGGGCGAGCAGCCCGCCACCGACGGTGGGATCGGCCGACGGATAGGATTGACTTCCGTCAAGATAGGGATGCTCGGCCGCATGGGCATAAACCGGAACCTCCCATTCATTCGCCAGCGTTTCGAGCACGCCGACGTGATCGAAGTGCCCATGCGTCATGATGATGCAGGCGGGCCGGCCGTTCCCTCCGAATCTCGCTTTCGCGGCGGAGCGGATGGCGCCAGCCGATCCAGGAATGCCGGCGTCCACCAGCACCCAATTGCCGTCGCCGGCGTTCTCGAAACCGACGAAGATGACGTTGACGATCGCAAGCTGACGATAGGCGACGTCAGCGACGATCTGCCGCGTGCTGTCGTTGCGGTCGAGGTCGGATTGCGGGTGCTCCGCGTCGGCGGAAGAGGGAAGCGAGATCTGCGTCATGTTCATTCGAGTCCGATGTAATCAATTCTCTAGCGCTCAATCGTACCCATGCGCCGGATCTTCTTCTGAAGCAGCATCACGCCGTATAGCAGCGCCTCTGCGGTCGGCGGCAGCCGGGCACGTAGATGTCGACCGGCACGACGCGATCACAGCCGCGCACGACCGAGTAGGAATAGTGATAATAGCCTCCGCCGTTGGCACAGGACCCCATTGAGATCACGTAGCGCGGCTCGGGCATCTGGTCGTAGATCTTGCGAAACGCCGGCGCCATCTTGTTGGTGAGCGTGCCCGCGACGATGATCACGTCCGACTGGCGCGGTGATGCGCGTGGCGCGAATCCGAAGCGTTCGGCGTCGTAACGCGGCATCGACATCTGCATCATCTCGACCGCGCAGCAGGCGAGCCCGAACGTCATCCACATCAGCGAGCCGGTCCGCGCCCAGGTGATCAGCTCCTCCGCCGTCGCCGTGAAGAAGCCCTTGTCCGCAAGATCGTCGCGGATCGTCATGAAGAACGGATCGCAAGTGTTGTCCGGCCGTCCCTCGCCCGGCCGGCCAGATCCAGGCCGGTCAAGCGAAGGGCCTGAGCTGCCGACGTGCGGAAAATTGTTTGTCATTCGTGTCCCTGAGCGCTGCGGCCGTTTGGCGATGCGACCACCCGCTCCGGGAAACAGTGATTTGCATACGGCGTTCCTGCGGCGGGAGGAGGATTTGCGTTCTGTTATCGCAGGTTAGCTTCGGGTCCGACGGCCGGAACCCGGCGTTGGCGTCGTGGATCACCCTAGGAACGATCCACCGAAACTGCGGTTGGCGGCGGCAGGGCCCCGTGAAATGGAGAACATGAAATGACGAACGCAGCCCGCGATACATTCGTCGTTGGATTACGCAATGCGCATGCGATGGAAGTGCAAGCAAGAGAGCTGATGGAGCGCCAGTCGGAACGACTGGACGAATATCCCGAGGTCAAGGCCAAGGTCGCCGCTCACCTTCAGGAGACCAACGAGCAACTGAAGCGGCTGGAGAGATGCCTAGAAGCTTGCGGCGAGAGTACCTCCAGCCTCAAGGATACGACGCAATCCATGATGGCGAACATGCAAGCCATGGCACACTCGGTGGCCGGCGACGAGATTCTCAAGAACACTTTCGCCAACAATGCCTTCGAGAATTTCGAGATCGCTGCCTACAAGTCTCTGCTCGCCCTCTGCGGCGCCGCTGGTTTCGCGGAGGCCAAGGAGCCGCTCGAGACATCGCTGAAGGAGGAGCAGCGCATGGCCGCTTGGATCGACTCAAACGTCGAGAAGGTGACGATGGAATATCTGGCGCATCAGCGCCAGGCGGCCTGATCGAACATCACACCCGCAAGGGCGAGACCAGCGGCTTCGGCCGCTGAGTCGCCTGCGTCCTGATATGGGCTCGCAGGACCGAAACCCTCTCATCCGCGTTTTGCTGCAATGGCGCACATCATCTTCAGCGACTACCGCAATCCTGCTGCCGAACAGGCCTATGAGATCGCATGGGACTTTCTGGCCCGCAGCGGGGTGATCCACGATGAGTTCGAGGCGTGCGTGTTTCTGGCTCAACGCATCACCATGATGGTCGAGGAAGGGCAGGCAAACCGAATCCGGATGGCCAATCGCGCGATATCCGAATACCAGTACCATCTCGAGAACCTCTGCAAGCCGGCCCGTGGCGCGGCTGCTTCACGCGCTTGAGGGCTCGCGCGGGTTCGTGGGCTGTTACTGCCGATCTGCGATCGTGAGCTGGCCGCGTGCCCCGGTACGTCCGCTCCTCCGCGATGCAATGGCCGGGACCAGTGCCGGCGCTTCGCCGGCCATGCGCATGGCGAAATAAGCAATCGTCGCGCGAAGACCATCCTTGAGCGCCACGCGCGGGCGCCACCCCAACGCCTTCACGGCCGTGTCAATGACGGGCTTGCGGCGCTTCGGATCGTCTTTCGGCAGCTCCTCGAACCGGAGCGGGGAGGCTGATTCCGTATACGCCAGCACGTCGCGCGCGATCGCCTCGATCGTAACCTCGTGCGGATTACCCAGGTTGCACGGTCCGGTGACTGACGATGGGCTCTCCATGAGCAACTGGAGGCCACGCACGAGATCGTCGACGAAGCAGAAGCTCCTGGTCTGCGTACCACCTCCATAGATCGTGATCGGCTCTCCGCGAAGCGCCTGCACGATGAAGTTGGAGACCACGCGTCCGTCGTTCTCCAGCATCCGGGGTCCGTAGGTGTTGAAGATGCGCGCGACCTTGATTTCGACCCCGTACATGCGATGGTAATCAAACATCAGCGTTTCCGCTGCCCGCTTGCCCTCGTCGTAGCAGGCCCGGGGTCCGATCGGATTGACGTTGCCGAGATAGGATTCCGGCTGCGGATGCACTTCGGGATCACCGTAGATCTCGCTGGTCGATGCCTGCAGCACCCGTGCGCCTTTCCGCTGCGCGAGCTCCAGCATGTTGATAGTGCCGAGCACGCAGGTCTTCATCGTGCCGACCGGATCTTTCTGATAATGACGGGGTGACGCCGGGCAGGCGAGGCTGTAGATCCGGTCGATGTCGCCCTCGATCTCGACGGGATCGCGTACGTCATGTTCGATGAAGCGAAAGTTCGGATGATTGAGCAGCGGCCGAATGTTGTCGGTCGTCCCCGTGAAGAGGTTGTCGAGGCAGATCACGGTGTGGCCGCGCTGCAAAAGCGCGTCGCAGAGGTGGGATCCGATGAAGCCGGCGCCTCCGGCCACCAGAACGGTGGGAGAGCGGCGGGACGCGTTGATGCGGGTCTGAACTGTCATGGTGCTGCCTTTCAGATTTGCGCGACCTGCATGGGACGCGAGGCGGGAAGTTGCGGTGCTTTCCGGCGGCGACGTACCGACGCCTCGGCGTAGTAGGTCTCCACTTGCCGGGCGCGATGGTCGGAGGTGTGGTCGGCCAGAACGCGGCGCCTTGCGTTTTCCGCGATCGTGCGCCTTTGCTCCTCGGGCATGTCGCGCAGGATCTCCACGACGTCGCGTGGGCTCGATGCGAGCAGGATTTCCCGCGAAGGCTCGAAGACGGTCTCGATTCCAGGCCACCGGTCCGAGATGACGGGCGTGCCGCACGCGGCCGCTTCGAACAGCCGAACGCTGGGCGAGAAGCCGAGCGCACGCATGTCGGCGCGGGTGGCGTTTAGCGTAAAGCGTTGTTCTGCGTAAAATCCCGGATGATGTCTGGGCGTGAGGTGCTCGATCCGGGCGACATTGGCGGGCCAGGCCACCTCACCGGGATATTGCGCGCCGGCGACGACGAATTGCTCGCGTGACAGAGTGCGAGCAGGGGCGAGCAGCAACTCCTCCAGAACCGGTTGCCGGTCCTCGCTGTAGGTTCCGAGATAGCCCAGTGCCCATTTCTTCTCCGCGCGTTGCGGCGCGTAGATCTCGGTGTCGGCACTGCAATACAGCACCCGAGCCAACGGACTGCCATAGTTCTCCTCAATCATGCCGGGCACCGGGCCGCCGGCAAAGGACAGATAAAGGTCGAAGCGCGGGATCATCGCCGCGGAGAGGTAGTCCAGGCCCTGCTCGAGCTTCGCAAGCGTGACCGGCGTGTCGATGTCGTAGAAGGCGGTAATCCCCCGGGCATGGGTCGTGATCCATTCGGAGATCGCGATGCCGTCGGGCACGTAGGAGCCGATGACCACCAGGTCGGCATCCCGGATCATCTTGCCGAAGCGCTGCGGGATGTCCTTCAAGGATTGATAAAGCTCGACGGTCCAACCGGAAGGCTTGGCAAGATCACGATGCTCGCGATACCAGGGGACGTCGCGTTCCAGAAACGTGACGTGGTGACCTCGTCGTGCCAGGGCTTCGATCAGGGCGCGGTAGGTCGTGGCATGGCCATTGCCCCAGGACGAAGTAACCGAAAGACCGACGACGACGATGGTGAGCTTCATTCTGCTGCCTCGATTCGCGAACTGCTTGCGGCAAAGAGATCGTTGAACTGGCGCGCGCGCTGCCGGTAGGTGTGATGGCTCAGAATGCGCGCACGAGCGCGCGCCGCGATCGCCTGAGCACGGTCGGGGCGCAGTCCGGCAAGATGCTCTGCGACCTCCGCCCCGCTCGCGGCCACCAGCACCTCGCGATCTGGCTCGAGAAAATGATCGATGCCGTCCCACTGGTCGGTGATCAGGCAGGCGCCGGCACCGATGGCTTCGAACACGCGCGTTGGCGGCGAGAAGCCGTAGCGCGCCATGCTGTCGCGATTGACGTTCAGCGTAGCGAGACCGGAGCCGAAAAACGCGTTGTGGTCGCCGGTCCCGACATGCCCGACCTTGTGCAGATTGGCTGGCGTGTCTTTGGAGTCCCACCCCGATCCACCGAGCACGAACGTTTTGTCGGGCAATTGGCGTGCGACATCGATGAAGAACCGCTCGACGCGCTGCTCGCGATCGGGCAGGCGGTTTGCCAGCAGGCTCAGATCGCACGTGAAGCGCGCATTGGGCGGCGCCGGAAAGTGCGTGGCGGGGTCGAGCGCATTGTAGATCGGCGCGCAGTCTCGCGCGCCGATGCCGCGATAGGCGGATACGACGGCATCGCCGCCGCCATAGGTCAAAACCATGTCGTAGGACCGGATCGCATGGCGCAGATGATGGTCTGGATTGTCCGCCACCGACTCCAGCGTCGCGGGGGCATCGACGTCCCAGTAGATGCGCATTGCATTCGACGGGACGTCGGCGACCGCGTTCTCCAGCTCAAGATCGAAGACGCCGACGCCGCTGGCCTTGACCAGCATGTCGGCCGAGCGGGCGGCGTCCTCAAGCGCGCTTCGCCAGCCGTCGGGCGTTGCGGCGTAGACCACCACCTTCGCCCAGTCGGGATCGTCGATGTCGCGATGGGCCTGGCGCTCGAAGGCATCCGGCTCGTAGAATGTGACGTCGTGGCCGAGGGCCGCAATCTCCTTCAGCATGCCGCGGTAATAGGTGGCGGCACCGTTCCAGTAGGATGAGACAAGGCTGGATCCGAAGAAGCAGATCTTCATGCGGAGGCTCCGATGTATCGCAGGGGCTGTGTGGAGTGGCCTGAGGCCCTGAGGTCCTGCACAATGCCGACAAGCTGCTCCGCCCGGTGACGGCAGGTGTGACGCTCCTTGATCGTCCGGAATCCGGTCTCCACCGTGGCGGACCATAAGTCCCGGTCGTCGAGCAGCGCACGAAGCGCCCGCTTCATCTCTGCGCCGTCGGAAGCGCTGAGATAGGCACCTTCCGGGAACAGTCCTTCCGCGTCTGACCAGGGGGCCGAGACCAGTGGAATGCCGCACGCCATCGCCTCGAAGACGCGAATGGTCGGAATGCCCGGAAGCAAGCGGACATAGGGGCCGCGGGGGACGTGGACAGTCGCACGTGCGCCAGCGAAAGCAATGGGAGCCCAGTGCGCGGGCAGCCAGCCGCCATACCGAATACCTGCGGCTTGAATGGTGGCGAGGGCTGGGTCCGAATAGCGGACGCCATAGACCCCCGCGCGCAGCTTCAGCTCGGCCACGGGTTCGACCAGAAATTCGTTGAGCTCGGCACTGCGTTCGCCGTCGCCCCAATTGCCGATCCAGACGACATCGTCGGTGCGCTCGATATGCGGCAGCGGATGATACAGGGCGACATCGGCCGCCTCGTGCCAAGTAAAGGCCCGGTCGGCCCAGCCGAGCTTCAGATAGATTTGGCGAAGCACCTCGCCAAAGGCGAGCACACCGTCGAATCCGTCGAGGTCGAACTGCGCAAGTTCGTCCGGTGCGCTGACGGCGCGATGATGGGTGTCGTGGAACAGCAGCGTAAACGGAGCGCCGTGAGCCCGTCTCGATCCGATGTCTGCGATCAGATCAGGTGAATTCCATTCGTGGACGACGACGAGATCGGCGCCGTGCAGCGCCTCATCGAGATCAAGGGAGGCATCGTAGCGGCGGATGCCGATGCCGGGAAACAGCGTTGGAATATCCTCCATGGTCTGATTGCCACCCTCGCGGATCGCATTCAACCGGCTCCAGCCGTCGATCGGCTCGAACACGACGACCTCATGACCGAGCGCGTGAAGTTCGCGGGCATAACCGCGCAGGAAATGGGCATTGCCGTTGTTCCAGCAGGAGGTGAACGCGTGGTAGAACAGAACGCATTTCATGCACGGACCTCCATGGGGGCGGGCGCGTGATGGACGGCAAGCAGCTCCTCGTACAGGCTGAGATAGGCGCTCGTGGTTCGGGTCAGCGAGTAGGTCAGGGAATGCTCGAGGGCGGCACGTTGCAGCCGCACCCGCTCGCGATCGTCGGTGCACAGACCTGCGAGCGCTCGATGCAGCGCCTTGCTGGCGGTGGGATCGACGAACAGCGCGGCCCCACTCCATAATTCCTTAAAGGTCGGAATGTCGGACAGGACGAGGGCACATCCCGCGGCCGCGGCTTCCAGAACGGAGAGGCCGAACGGCTCATAGAGCGCGGGGCTGGCGAAGATGGCAGCGTGCTGCAAGTGCGCGCGCATGGCTTCGTGAGACAACTGCCCGAGCCAGGTGACGGAAGCCGAAGGGCACTCATCCGCCGGCCCGGCGACCTGAACGGGCCAGTCCAGTCCAGGCGCCGCGGCCGCCAGGACCTCGATGTTCTTGGCGCGGTCCCAGAGCCGGCCCGCTGCAAAGATCATGTCTTGCTTCCGTCCCGCGAGGCCCTGAGGCTCAATTCCATTCCAGATCACGATGCCGCGCGAGCGAGGCCGATAGATTTCCGCAATGTCATCGTGGAAGGACTGGCTGGGACAAACCCAGGCCTGTGCCGTGTCGAATGCGGCCGTCACCCGTTCGGTGTAGCCGCGCCATTTCGGTTCGCCGAGCCAGCTCGTATCGCGGCACGCGAGCCCCCAGGAGTTGACGCAGGAATGCGCGACGACCACCACTGGAGCGCGCCAGGCGAAGTTCGCTTCGCGAAAGCTGTTGAGGTGAACGACGTCAGGCCGGATTTTGGCTTCGAGCTTCGTAAGGACGCGCCTGGCCTGGGACAGATCTTGTCCTTCCGGATCCTGCCATTCGAGTGCAAGGTCCGTTTCGATCAGGCGGACCCGCGAGCCACCGAGCATCTCAAGCTGGCCGGCCCGCGCGCGCGGACCCATCGTCACCAGGGTGACGTCGGCCCCCTTCGCTGCAAGGGACGAAGCCAGAGATGACGAATAGGTCCAGACGCCTCCGACGGTATCGGTCGTCATAAGGATCCTGAGCTGCGAGCTGCGGCTCATGATGCCACCTGCAGTTCGAGAGCCTCGAGCGGGACCGGGCGATCGTTCTGCACATCGCTGAACTGGTCGAACATCGCGAGATAGTGCCGGTGTGCGCGTTCCCAGGCGAAATCGTCGGGCTCGCCCCACAGCTTCCGATAATCCGGCGAGCCGGGATAAGGATAGAGCGGGACCGGATCGTTGGCCCAGATGCCGGCATCCTGCATGGTGCGGCGCCAGCGCTGCACGATGGGATCCTCGTCCTCGGGCACTTCGATCAAATTGGCCTGCACGAAGGGGACGTGACGGCGCGCTTCGACCAGCCGTTCGGCGAGCTGGTCGGTCGTCATCTTGCAGTTCTTGGCGAGCGCGGCGCGGCCCTCGACCGTGAGGCTCTCGATGCCGGCTTCAATCGAGACGCAGCCGGCGCGGCCGAGCAGAGCCAGCATGTCCGGCTTCCAGAGGTCGATGCGGGTCTGCACCCCGAACTTCAGCCCGCGTGTGGCCAGCCCTTCCAGCAGTTCCTCGTTCGGAAGAAATATCTCGTCGATGAAATAGACATATTCGATGCCTTGACGGCGCAGGCCTTCGACCTCTTCGAGAACGATGGTGGCAGGCCGCTTGCGGTAGGCGTTGCGGAAGTTCTCCTTGGCGCAGAACGTGCAGTTGTACGGACATCCCCTGGACGCCTCGACCTCAGCGCCCGGCGCCTGCGGCCCGGCTTCGAAACGGTGGTGGTGATGGTGGTGCCGCCGGATCATCTCCTCCGGCCAGTCAAGCGGCGGCTGATCCTTGAATGCGACCGCCTGCGGGCCGCCATTGACGCGGAGCGAGGCGCCATCGGCAAAGCACAGGCCCGGAAAGTCCCGTTCGCCATTGGCGAGACGCAATAAGGAGGCCTCGCACTCGCCCATCACGACGATGTCGGTGCCGAGCTTTCGAAGCGCCGCTTTTGGCACGGTCGAGCCATGGGGGCCCACCGCGACGAGGATCGGAGCCAAGTCGCGCACCGCCCTCGCAAGCTCCTGCGGGACGCGGAGCTCGGGAGGGGCACAGCGCCAGAACAGATAGGTCGGTGCCGTCGTGATGACGATCTGGTCGGGGCCGAACGCGCGCAGCTCGGCTTCGATATCGGCGAGAGAAAGGTCAAACATGTGGGCGTCGAGCAGCAGCGTCTTGTGCCCGGCCGCCTTCAAATAATGCTCGGAGATCCCGAGTTCGAGCGGAAGGTGAGGGGATCGGCAGCCGAAATAGATGCTGCCGCCAAAATCCCAATTCGGGTTGATGAGGGCAACACGCGTCATGCCAGCGCCTCGCGGTTGCCTTGTGACGATCCGAACCGGCCGTCCAGCCAGGTGTGAAGGGATCGGAGGCCGTCTGCGAACGAAACCTGAGGCGCCCACCCGAGCGCGCTGGAGAGCGCGCGCGTGTCGGTCACGTACCAGGGCTGATCCCCGGGCCTCCAATCGGCGAAGCGATAGGCCACCTTGCGGCCGGTCAGATCGGTGATGCGGTCGATCAATTCCAGCAGACTGATCGCGTTGGCCGGACCGCCGCCGAGATTGAAGACGCGTCCACGGGCGAGCGCGATGCCATCGAGCACGGCGAGCCAGGCCGAGACCGCGTCGGAGACGTGAAGCGCATCGCGGACCTGATGGCCGTCGCCATAGATCGTCAGCTCTTTGCTGCGGATGGTGCTCAGCAGGAAATGCGCGATCCAGCCCTGATCCTCGGTGCCGAATTGACGGGGCCCATAGATGCAGCTCATGCGCATCACCACGGTCTGCAGGCCGTAGACCCGCGCATAGTCGTGGACGTATTGATCCGCCGTTCCCTTGGAGCATCCATAGGGACTGTAGAAGTCGAGCGGCGCATTTTCCGAGATGCCGGCGGCGAGCAGGCCGCTTGTCGGCGTGTAGCGGCGGCCGGTGAGCGCGATCTCGCCATCGTCGATCAGGCGTCCGTAGACCTTGTTAGTCGAGGCGAACACCACCGGCGCGGCGTTGTTGTGGAGGCGCACGGCTTCGAGCACGTTCAATGTGCCCCGCGCGTTGATCTCGAAATCGGCGGCCGGATCGCTCACGCTGTCGGTGACGGCGACCTGGGCGGCCAGGTGCAGCACGGCGCGGGCTTCGCGTACGGCGTCGATCACCGGGATCGGCTCGCGAATGTCGGCCACGGTAATTGTGACCCGGTCGCCATGCCGGGACTTCAGCCACTGCGCATTCTCCCGCACGCCGGCGCGGGCGAGGTTATCCAGGATCAGCACCGGCTCGCCGCGCTCCGCGAGGCGGTCGGCAAGGTTGCACCCGATAAACCCGCAGCCGCCGGTGATCAGGACGGGTCTGTTGTCTCGTTCACTCATCACGCGACCAATCCTCGTTGCTGCAGCTCCTTGGTGGCCCGCTCCGCCTGATCGTCGGCGATCTGGTCGGCGAGATATTCCGCCAGCTCTTCGAGCCCATCCCTGAATGCGACGCGAGGCTCGAAGCCGAGCACGTCGCGGGATTTTCCCATGTCGGCGAAGCAGTGCCGGATATCCCCGGCGCGATACTTCCGCGTCAGCTCGGGCGCAATGTCGCGGCGCCCCATGACTTCGGCTAGATCCTCCGCGACCGATAGAATGGTGCGACTCTGGCCAGAGCCGACGTTGAAGACGTCCTGCGCGTGCTCCGCCTCCAGCGCCATCCGGCAGGCGCGGGCGACGTCATGGACATGGACGAAGTCGCGGCGCTGCCGGCCGTCCTCGAAGACGAGGGGAGGGCGGCCGTTGAGCAGCCGGGCGGCAAAGATGGCCAACACGCCGGTATACGGATTGGACAGCGCCTGACGCGGCCCGAACGCATTGAAGAAGCGTAGCGCCACCGTCGGGATGCCATAAGCCTTGCCTGTGATCAGGCACATGCGCTCCTGCGCATATTTATTGAGCGCATAGATTGAGCTCAGCGAAGGCTGCTTTGCCTCCGGGGTCGGAACAGGATCGAGCGGGTTGCCGGTTGCATCGCGCAGCTCCCAATCGCCGCGGCGAAGCTGCTCGAGCGCCCGCTCCTCGCAGGCGACCACGCTCTGATCGGCGCTCCGGTAGAGGCCCTCGCCGTAGATACTCATGGATGAGGCCACCACGAGCCGCGCGACCGGGCGCTTGGACAATGTCTGCAACAGCACGGCGGTGCCGAGCTCGTTGGTCCTGACATAAGGTTCGATGTCGTACATGCTCTGGCCGACGCCGACTGCTGATGCGAGATGCAGGACCATGTCGGTGCCGCGCAACGCATGATCGACCGCGAGAGCGTCGGTGACGTCACCGACGACGAGCTCCGCGTCTTTGGCAAGATAGGCGGGACGCTGGCGGTTGCCTCCGTGGACCTGCGGCGAGAGATTGTCGAGCAGGCGGACTTCATAGCCGGCCGCTAGCAGCGCGTCGGCCGCATGCGATCCGATGAATCCCGCACCTCCAGTGATCAATACTCGCGTCATTCACCGCTCCGTGCCGCCGTGAGATCGATCCTGCGGGATCAATCCGTGATGAGAATGAAAGCGCGCTGCTGTTCTGGTCGGGCGACCGGCGCGCCAGTCACATTTGGGAGTAGAAGCGATGCAAGGAATGTTCGTTCCTGCGAAACCTACAAACGAATATTTCTCTAACCTGGATCAATAACCCAGGTGAATCTGCCGGGTGCAGCGGGCTAGAAATGCACGCCGTGACCCGGCGCCCGCAGTTCAAGATGCCTAGCGACCGCTGCGCCGATGTCCGCAAATCCGGCGCGCTTGCCGATCGAAGAAGTTGAGCGCGGGCTCCATGCCAAAATCGGCACTTGTTCCCGCGTGTGGTCGGTACCGCTCCAGGTCGGGTCGCAACCATGATCGGCCGTGATGATCAGGAAATCATCGTCGCGCAGGCGGTTCAGCAGATCCGGAACGCGCGCATCGAATGTTTCGAGCGCCGCTGCATAGCCCGCGACGTCGCGCCGATGGCCGTACAGAGTGTCGAAATCGATGAAGTTGGCAAACAACATCCCGCCCTCTGCGAGAGAGGCCAGCCCATTGAGCGTGGCATCGAACAGCGCCTGGTTGCCATCGCCGCGCAGGTTCCTCCCGGTCCCGCGATGAGCGAAGATGTCGTCGATCTTTCCGATCGTGACGATGTCACGGCCTGCGCTTTCGGCAAGATCGAGGATCGTCCGCTCCGGCGGCGGGACGGAAAAGTCCTTCCTGTGCGATGTCCGCCTGAAGCCACCTGCCGACGTACCGATGAAGGGACGTGCGATGACGCGCCCGATGTTGAGGGGATCGACCAGTCCGCGGCCAATGCGGCAGACCTCATAGAGGCGTTCGAGTCCGAACGTCTCCTCGTGCGCTGCGACCTGAAACACGCTGTCGGCCGATGTATAGCAGATCGGTTCGCCCGTTCTGATGTGATGCTCGCCGAATTCGGCGATGATCTCTGTGCCGGAGGCGTGACAATTCCCGAGGATGCCGGGCAATCGCGCCTGTTCGCACAGGCGCTCCATCAGGTCGCGCGGGAAGCACGGCTTGGTTCTTGGAAAATAGCCCCAGTCGAACGGCACCGGAACGCCGGCGATCTCCCAATGACCGGATGGTGTGTCCTTGCCTTTGGAGATCTCGCTCGCACAGCCAAATCGCGCGTGCTCAGGACGGCCATCCAGCCCCGGCGGCACGCGCCCGGTGGCGAGACGGCAAGCCTCGCCAAGTCCGAGCGCAACCAGATTAGGAAGCCGAAGCGGCCCCTCCCGGCTGGGTCCGTCGGCAGTGCCGGCCATGCACATGGCAGCAATGTGGCCGACGGTATCGGCACCCTCGTCGCCGTAATTGATGGCATCGGGCGCGGCGCCGATCCCGACGGAGTCCATCACCAGGATCAGGGCACGCATGTCGGCTCCGAGATGGCCGGGCGCGAAGACACTGCGGACGGCGCGAGTCCGGTTTTCGCGCAATAGCGTTCGACCATCTTTGCGCAGAAATCCGCGAACTCGTTGACGTCGAGCGGCGGGCTGGTGTGATGAGGCTCGATACCCCGATGTTCCGGGGTGAAGCAGAAGGTCACCGTGACCTGAAACTCGGCCAGCGCGTCCATCTGCCGATCGAACCAGGCGAGCGCATTGGGACGGAAGCTGTCGGCCCAGGACAGGCCAGTCCTGAGATGCTGCACGCCGAGCCGGCGCATCCAGCGCACGGCGTCATCGAGGCGGTGGTCCTCGAAGTGAAACCACTGGCACAGGCCCATCGCAGGTGCATATTGGCTGAACAGGCCCGCGGCAGCTTTCGGCGTGCCGTCCTCGCGCAGCAGCCCCATGTGGAAATGCCGATAGTAGGAGGAACCTTCAGCTTCCTTGTGCCGCGTCGTCGCCTCCCAACTGGAAGGAAGATCGTAGAGGCTGTACCAGTGAATCCGCGGCGCCCGGCCAGTCAACAGCTCGGCGGTCCGCGTCAGTCCCCAGGCCTGCACCTCCTCGGCACCGAAGGACGAGACTCCCACCTCGCTTACCCACACCGGCAGGGAAGTGACGGCCTTGATCTCGTCGATCTTGGCCGGCCATTCCGCGATCTGCCACAGGTTCCAGTCCAGCGGAAAGCCGTGCACGGCCACGGCATCGACATGATCGAGCACGCCGCGCGCCTGCATGTTGCGGATGAAGGACGGATCGATCGGCGATATACCGCCAAGCACGCGCGGGAGTGTGGGATGCGCGCTGCGGATCGCCTTTCCCGCAGCGAGCGCCAGGCTCGCGAACATGGTCCAATCCGGATCGATCAGGATGTCCCAGTGCGACTTGTTGTTGGGCTCGTTCCAGATCTTGGCGGCTTCGATCATCGGCCGGTCTCCCGCGACGGATAGACCGGACCTTCCGCCTGCGGCCTTGCTACCCGCTTGCATAGATAGACTTCGTCTTCCGGATGCGCCGCGATCGCAAAGCCGGCGCTGCGCAGCATGGCTTCGGCGCAGGCGCGGTTCGGCACCCACCAATTCGTGGGGTCGTCGGCATATTTGTTCTCGATGAAGTGCAGCTTTGGATAGCCCGGGGAATCGAACTGATCGGTGGTCCAGAAGTCGTAGTTCTTGTCGACGCAATCCACGCGGCTGTCGCCGCGCTGCATCGACTGGAACAGCAGGAGATCGCCGGCCACGTGCTCGTGGATCAGATCGAGTGCCAGCAGAGGGTGCCGCAGGTGGTAGAGCACGCCCATGAAGATCACGAGATCGAACTTTTCGCGCAGCTGTCCGACGTCGTAGGCTGACATCTTGCGGAATTCGATCCTGAGCCCGTTCACCTCGGCCGCGAAGCGGGCTTGTGCGAGATATTCGTCGTCAGTGTCCAGGCCGAGGACGCGCTCGGCGCCGCGCCGCTTCATCTCCATGGCGTAGAACCCGGCATTGCAGCCGATATCGAGCACGGTCTTGCCTTCGAGGCGGTCCGGGATGATCCCGGAGAAGCGGCGCCATTTCACGTTGGGATAGTCACCGAGAAAGTGTGAAGGCGCAGTCGGCACGCCATTCAGGTCCAGATTGTGAAACCATGGCCCGAGCGCATCGACGCGCTGGCGGATTTCCTCGCGGGAGAGGGCGCCTCTGCTCATGCGGTCACTCCATTGTTCATTGCGTGGGCCGGGCGGGCCGCCTCCGGCGAACCGCCGGCCAGCAGTCGAGAGCGTCCGTTCCCGACGGAGCTTTCGGCGAGCAACGCCATTGCCGTCCGGTAGCCGTCGATGGTGCCGACGTCGACATAGGATTCGCCGGCCTTGACGCCGAGACCCTGGCCGCCGGCCGCGATGTAGGCGTTGACGAGCGTCCCGAAATATTCATCCCGGCGCTCGCGCTTCGTCCACAGCGACTGTAGCTCGCGAAATCCGTTGCCGGACATCTTGAAGGCGCCCCATATCCATTTCGACGCCGCATCCGGCTGCTTGACCTGGATCTCCGTGACGCGATCCCCGTCGAGCACGACGGCATCGAAGAACTCGGGGTGTTCAACCGGAAACAGCAGAAACGACAGGTCAGCGGCCGGCAACGCCTGCAGGGCGGCCTTTGGGAACCAGACGGTATCCGGAAGTCCGACCAGGATGTCTTCGTTGTGGCCAACCACCGTGCCCGCCCTGAACACGGCATCGCAGAGCCCCGACGCATCGGGCTGCACGACATAGGCGAGTTGAGCGCTGCCGTAATGATCGCCGAAATATTCGAGGATGTCCGATTTGCCGGGGGAAATCACGAAGCAGATCTTGTCGGCACCCCCAAGGATCAGCCGCTCCAGCAGATATTCGGAGACGGCGCATGGACGATCGATACCGTCGTCCCGTTGGCTTCCGACCGGAAGCAATTCCTTGGAGAAGGCGAGCGGCTGGATGCGGCTGCCGCGGCCCGCGGCCGGAACGATGCCCCACATGATCAGGCCTCCTCGGGTTGCTGTCGGCGCGCGCCGAGGGATGCCGTCTGCTCGAGCAGCGAAATCAGTTCGGCAGCGCGCTTGTCGGATGTGTGCTGATCCATGGTCCGCTCATATGCGCGCCCGGCGATGTGCTGAAGGTCGGCGTCGGCCATCGTCAACGCAGCAAGCGTGTCCTTCGCATCATGTGCGATCAGGATTTCCTGGCCGGGTACAAAGAATTCATCGAGTCCCGGCCAGTCGTCGCTGAGGAGCGGGGCCTTGCAGGCAGCGGCTTCGAACAGGCGACCGGAGGGACACCAGCCCATCTCCGCCATGGCGCGGCGCGTGACGTTGAGCGTTAGCCGGGACGACGCAAAGAACGACGCGTGCTCAGACGGCGGCAAGTGCTGCACGAAGTAGATGTTTGGCGACCAGGGAAAATCTTCCGGGTACTGTGCACCCCCGATCAGGAAACGCCGATCCTGCCTGTTGCGTGCGGGTTCGACGAACAGAGCCTCGAGCGCGCGCTGGCGATCCTGTGAATATGTGCCGAGATAGGACAGATCCGCACGGTAATGCGGCTGCGACCACACCGGTCGATGGGTGTCCGTATCGACATGGCCGTAGAGCGGGCGGACATTGCCGGCGCCGAGCCTGTCGCGAAATTCGTTGCAGATGCGTGGACCGCCGGTGAAGCTCAGGACCAGGGCGAAATCCCGCAGGCCCCGCGGCCCGATATAGGGAACGGCCTCGCCGGCCATGAGCTTCGCCAGCGTGACCGGCGTGTCGAGGTCGTAGAACACGGGCACCGCGTGGCCCTCGGACAGGGCAAGTTCCGTCGCGGCGATCGCGTCGGGACAATAGGAGGTCACGATCGCGACATCGGCATCACGAATGTCGCTGCGCGCCAAAGGAAGTACATCGTCCCAGTTCGAGAACAGGCGCAATTGGCCGCCGGGCACTTCGTGCAAATCCCGCGCGCCGGCGTAATAGGGAACGTCGCGCTCGAAAAAGACGACGTTGTGGCCCGCTCGCGCGAGATGCTTGCAAAGCCCTCGCCACAAGGTGGCGTGACCGTTGCCCCAGGATGAGGAAATTGTCAGGCCGAAAATCACGATCTTCACGCTGGCACCCGCTGATTGATCCCGGTGATCTTGAGTCCGCGATTGTCCACGCTGAGGGTGCTGACGCTGCCGGGGTCGATCTCGATCGAGAGAAAGTCGTCGAGCTCTTTCCGGGAATAATGCAGCAGCGCCGCGCGGATCGGCTCGGCATGGCTGACGGCGACGACGACGGTGCCGCTACCATGATCATTGCGCAGCTGCTCCAGATGGGCGACGACGCGCTTCTGGAGCGACCGCATGCTTTCGCCGCACGGCGGGCGGCTCGTTCCGCGTTGTTCGTTCCAGCGCGACCATCGGGGGTCTCGGGCGAGTGCCTCGAACGACAGCCCGGTCCATTCGCCGTAGTCGAGCTCGTCGAGTGCCGGCACGATCTCCACCGGCAAGCCGAAGCGTGCGGCCAGGATGCAGGCCGACTGCATGCAGCGCCGCTGCGGGCTCGACTGAACCATGCTCGGCGGCGGCGTGAAGGTATCGGCGCATCGCGCGATTTCCTCGCAGCCGAGATCATCGAGCTCTACGCCTTTCATCCGGCCACAGAGCGTGCGGCCGAGCAGGGCATGATGCCCGTGGCGGATCAGATGAATGATCTTCGCCATCAGGTGTACGCCTTGTCGTCGATGAAGGCGCGCGTTCGCCGTCCGGCTTCCTCGTCCGTGAACTGCTGAGGCGGCGACTTCATGAAATAGCTCGAGGGGCCCGTCAGCGCGCCGGCTTGCCCGCGGTCCATGGCAAGTTTGGCGCAGCGGACCGCGTCGATCACGACGCCCGCCGAGTTTGGAGAGTCCCAGACCTCGAGCTTGACTTCCGCGCTCAAGGGAACACCGCCGAACGTCGTGCCCTCCAGGCGGATAAAGGCCAGCTTGCGGTCGGTCAGCCACGGCACATGGTCGCTCGGGCCGACATGGATATTATCGGCATCCATGGGCACGTCGAACTGGCTGGTCACGGCCTGGGTTTTGGAGATCTTCTTTGATGTCAGCCGCTCGCGCTCGAGCATGTTCTTGAAATCGGTGTTGCCGCCGACATTGAGCTGGTAGGTTCTGTCCAGCCGCACGCCGCGTTCGCGGAAGAGATTGGCGAGCACACGGTGCAGAATGGTGGCGCCGACCTGGCTCTTGATGTCGTCGCCGACGATCGGCAGGCCTGCATCCTCGAATCGCCGCCGCCAGTCGGGATTCGAGGCAATAAAGACCGGGATGCAATTGACGTAGCCGCAGCCGGCCTCGATCGCGCGCGCGGCGTAAAATTCGCTCGCGCGCTGCGAACCGACGGGAAGATAGGACACAAGCACGTCCGTGCGCGAGGTCGCGAGCACTTCGGAGACGTCGGCTTCCGGGACATCCGCGATCGGGACGTCGTCCTTGAGATAATGGCCGACGCCGTCCATGACCGGGCCGCGTTGGACCATGACGCCGGTGGCTGCGACGTCGGAGAAGCGGTGCGTATTGTTCGGCGCTGCGAAGATCGCCTCGGCCACGTCGCGTCCGACCTTGCCGGCATGGACGTCAAAAGCCGACGCGACCTGAATGTCGCTGATGTGGTAGCCGCCGAGATCGGCGTTCATCAGCCCAGGCACCGGCTCGTTCGATTTGGCGTCCCGGTAATAGGAGAGCCCCTGAACGAAGGAGCTCGCACAATTGCCGACACCGACGATGCCGACGCGCACGCGCCGCCTGTCCTGAAGACGAGAATGCATGGATCGAGGCCCTCCGGAAGACGTGCAGCGTTGAGGCATGCAGTGTTGAAGACTTGCAGTGTTGACGTAAGTACGTCGGCGAACGTGAGGAACGTATGTTCGTTCCTGAACTCACGGCACTATGTCCGCCTCACGTCGGATTTCGGCCGAAAAAATTTCACGCGCTTAACCTGGGATAGAATCCCGGGCAGTTTGGCGGGAACGAAACGCTTCCATGATGAAGATGAAGAAGATGATGCTTTGAGAGAGTCCGGCCTACGAAAGAACAAATCCTCGCGTCCGGCGTTCACGGCGAAACAGTCTGACGCGAGGGCCGATCCGTCGCTCGCTCCTTGTCAGGAATCGAGGTGTCACATGTCATCCAAATCACAAACCAGCGAAGCCCAGCAGACCACCAGCCATGACGTGATCCGGAAATGGGCGGAGGAACGCGGCGGAAAGCCCGCGACGGTCAAGGCTACCGAGGAGGACGGACACGCCGGCATCCTGCGCATCGATTTCGATCCGCCCGACGAAGGGCTCGACCGGATCAGCTGGGACGAATTCTTCGCCAAGTTCGACGAGACCGGCATTGCGTTCCTCCACCAGGACCGCACCAAGGACGGAAAGCCGAGCCGCTTTCACAAATTCGTTCGGCGTTGATCGGATCACCGCGGGTGTCGGGCGGTTGGACGGAGGCGATGCGGGCAGGCGAATTCGAGCGCGCCTGGGCGATCAACGATCGCGATCTGGCAACGTTTGCGTATCCACCCAAGCATACCGGGCCTCGTCACCTCCAGCGCATCTGGCGCGGCGAGGAGCTGAGGGGCAAGGATGTACTGGTCCGCTGTTACCACGGGCTCGGCGACACCATCCAGTTCCTGCGCTTCATGCGGCCGCTTCGTGACGTCGCGCGCCGCGTCACGGTCTGGTGCCAGGGCGAGCTTCTGCCGCTGGTCGAGCGAGCGGCAGGCGTCGATCGGGCTTTTGCGCTCCATGATGGTGCACCTGAGATCGACTTCGAGGTCGATATCGAGATCATGGAGGTGCCGCATGCCATAAGGGCGAGGCGGGAGCACGTCGAGATGCGTGCATCTTACGTATCGCTGCCGCCGGCGGTCGAGCAAGTCCGAGGTCTTGAAGTTGGAGCTCTTGCCGTCGGCCTGGTTTGGGAAGTCGGCAACTGGGACAAGCGAAGGACCATCCCGCCGTCCCTGCTAGGGCAACTTGCCGTTCCCGGAGTGACGCTCTGCTCGCTGCAACGCGGGGCCCGAGCGCCCGAACTGGCCGAGATCGACGCGAAGGACGTCAGCACGCCTGACATTACGGTTCTCGGTCGTCTCCTCCAGCGGCTCGATCTCCTCGTTTGCGTTGATACCATGGTGGCCCATCTTGCGGGAGCGCTCGGCTGTGACGCGTGGGTCTTGTTGCATGCGGATTGCGACTGGCGCTGGCCGTCATCCGAGTCCCATTCCCTTTGGTATCCGAGCCTGCGGCTGTTTCATCAGAGGACATCAGGCAATTGGGATGACGTCCTTGGAGAGGCGCGGGAGGCCCTGATTGCACGCTCCGCAAGTTTCCAACGTGTCGTCCGAAAGGGGCTCAAGCGAGCGCAAGGTCCGCCGTAAGTGGCCGGAGCCGCAATGACGACGCATCGTCGCGGCTGGACTGAATGCCCAGGTAAGTCGGATCGAATCTTGCGAGCCGCACGAGTCCCGGCCAGTCCGTAATCGTTACCGTCTTACCCTGCCATTGCAGGAGGTTGCATCGTCGCAGCTCCTGAATCGTGCGGTTGGCGTGGACCGGGGAGATGCTGCATGCTGCCGCAAGGTCCGATTGGGTAAAGGGCGACGGCAGCCTGAGATCTCTCGCCAGGCCGACGCTTTGCAGGCGGGTGGTGATCTCGCACAGCAGATGCGCCACGCGCGTCAATGCATCACGGCTACCCAGGTTCACTGTCCAGTTGCGCTGAATGGCGTGGCTGGTGAGCAGCATCAGCAGCAATGCGCGAGACATCGCGGGCGAACGCGCGGACAAATCGTGGAAGAAGCGGTGGGACACGAGAGCGACGATGGCAGGCCCGAGCGCGATCAAATTGCCGTCAACGCGAGGACGATAAAGCGTGTGCAGATCGGCGATGTCTCCGGGGACATGGATTGAAGTGATCTGCCCGTCTGCACTCTCTGCATCCTGCCAAGACAGATATCCCTGAAGGAGCAGACAGCACTGAGTGGCATCATCGCCATGCCGCAAAACGGCCTGGCGCGAACTGAGATGCGCGATTGTGCTTGCCATGTCCGCGAGCAGGTGGAGATCGTCGGCCGTTACGGGAGTGAGGCTCGCCAACCGGTCCGCGAGCTTGGAGAACGCAAATCCTGCCTGCATTGGTCGCCTAACAACTCAGAACCCGTCCCCAATCTGATCGATGAGAACGACAGAGCGCATTAAACTTTGATAGTTTCACTCCATGCAGGTCATGTTTGTCTGCCCAGCATGCGCCCAGAAGGGGGGACCATCGGTCAAACGGTTCCGGAACAGTAGACGGCGCATGCGATCGTCCTCAAGGATCGGACGATTCGGGAACCGGAAGCGCGAGGCGCGCTCAGGCGAAGCATCTGTGTTCTCGCGGCGGGATCCGCGGAGATCGCGCTAGTCATGCTCATACTGTTCCGAGAGAAACTGATTGATCGCGTCGAACGCCTGCAACCGGTTCTTCTCCAGCAGAACCATGTGCGTGCCTTCGCCGATCTCGACCCATCGCCGATATTACGCGTGTTTGTGCGCACCGAAATCGGCGTGCGTGACGCGTCCCCTACTCCAGGTCCACGCCGAGGGCACTGGGCGTGCCTATCAGCTGGTCACATGCTCCGCTGTGCGAGGTAGACAAGAGGTGCGATTCCGACCGTCCATGGCGGTTTTGACCCGCCACGGCTCTCGCCGCGACGGCGACGCATCATTTCCTGATCGTCCCCTATGGAGGCTCGTTCTGAAACTTGACGCGTGCGCAATCAATTGGCTTGTCAGCGTTGCCGCCATCGCGCAGGCGCCAGGCCGAATTCACGCCTAAACGCCCGGCTGAATGCTTCTCCGGATCCGTAACCCACTTCCTCTGCGATTTGGTCGATGGGCTTGCGTGTTTCTCGTAGGCTCACCTTGGCTGCCTGAAGCCGCCAGATGGTCAGATACCGGATTGGTGGCACCCCGATCAGGGTTGTGAAGCGGTCGACGAAGGCGCTCCGCGACATCGAGACTTCTCTCGCGAGGGACTCCGCGGACCACGGCAGCCCGACGTTATGATGAATGGAGGCGAGCGCGCGTCCGATTTGCGGATCGGCAATCCCCTTCAGCCATCCCCCATCTTGATCGGTGTATGTCACGGAATACTGGCGCATCGCCTCTACGAACAGCAGTTCGGAAAGCCGAGACATCAGGTTTGACGAGGCGAACCTGCCGGCCGTCAGTTCGCCGGCTGCATATCGCACTGAAGCCTCGATCCAGTCGCGTGCGACGCCCTCGCGAATGTTGAGCTTCAGCACTCTTGGCAGGGCCGCGATCAACGGATTATAGGTTTCCTCGCTGCCGAGAAACCCGCACACGATTTGCGCCGGCTCACCGCCTCCGCCGTGCAGAATTTTTGCCAGCCCTCCATCCACTGAGGGTTGAATGAGATGACGCGCGCTTGTCGGTACCAGACCCGCGTCGCTGGCCAGCGTATGAACATCGTTTCGCGGCAGCAGTACGATTTCCCCGGCCCGCACTTCAATGGTGGGTTCACCATCGACGCTGAGCAATAATTTTCCCGCGATGACGAAGTGGTACGCGATCAACAGCGACGGTTTGACTGCGAAAGTCCCGCAGTCCTCAGCGACGATCTGGGTATGCACGCTCCACGGCGCGGTGAAACGCGCATCCAGAAAAATCCCGCCAGTCAGGCGAACCGATCGAAGCACTTCCGATAGCGGATCGATCATTAGGCTAATCTCAGATTTGGACGATCGGTCAACTGATCCGGCTGGGCGATCATTCACCGTGGCGATCCCCGCGCTTATACGGGGCTCATGAATGAACTGCCAAGCAACCGATTCCTCCACGTTTCCTTGAGACGCTGTCCAGACGGTCAGGCGGACGCGGAACCGGTTGCGGAAGAACGGAAAAGCGGGACGCCACGACGGGGTTCCGGATGGCAACCGAGCAGACGGACATCTCGATCATGAGCATCGCGCAGGCTAACGCAACCGTCACTCCGTATATCGATTTCTGGAACGCAATACTGGCTCCGAAATTCAATGCGTGGCGGCACATCCTCGCCGGCGGCCTTCACCTGCATAGCGCTAAAGTATTCCCGTCGCTGCCGATCAGAGCCGGCGGCAGGGTCCTGGATGTGGGATGTGGCTGGGGCGACACCGCAATTGAACTTGCGCGGCGCGTCGGACCGGCCGGATCCGTCCTCGGCCTCGATTGCTGCAATGCCTTCCTCAACGTCGGCCGCGCCGATGCGAAGGAGGCAGGGGTGACCAATCTCAGCTTTCTCGAAGCGGATGTTCAGACCCATCCGTTCGAGCCGGTACATGATTTTTGCTTCTCTCGCTTTGGAACCCAGTTCTTCGAAAACCCAACGGCTGGCTTGAGCAACATGCGATTTGCGCTCAAGCCGGGTGGACTGCTGACGATGGTCGTCTGGCGCGAACGGGCGGACAATCCGTGGCTTACACTGTCGAAGGAGGTTCTGCTTCGTTACCTGCCCCCCGTCAGGGAAGACGCCGCAACCTGCGGCCCCGGACCGTTTTCCATGACCGATCCCGAGGCCGTGACTCGGCAATTGATGATTGCCGGCTACAGCGGCATCAGGTTCGAACGGATCGATGCCGAAGTCCTGGTCGGGCGAGATCTTGACGAAGCGGTCGCGTTTCAGCTCGCGATCGGTCCCGCAGGGGAAGTCTATCGCGAAGCCGGCCCGAAGGCTGCTCGCCTGTTTGATACGCTGGTGGCGGCCTTGAAGGACGAGTTGAAACAATTCGTCCGCCCTGAAGGCGTGATGATGAATTCAAGCTCTTGGATGGTCACCGCGCAGAATCCGGGATCACCGCAGCGGCCCCGGGGGTGACGTACCCGCGCCGGTCTCTGCTCGAAATCTCTCCATTGTAAGCACCGCCGCAGCCGCCGCGATCTGACGAATCGATGCAAAAAATTGAACTCTCTGGGAGAAGATTGATGGCGGGTCTAGTTGCGGTCCTCTACGGCACTGCCGCTTACGGGGTGACGCTGATCGCGTTGCTCTATCTCATTGGCTTCACCGGGAACCTAGTCGTTCCAAAGTCTGTCGATTCCGGGGCCATTGGTCCGGTTCTGCCAAGCATTGTTATCGATGTGCTGCTAATCGGACTGTTCGCGATCCAGCACAGCGTGATGGCGCGTCGGGGCTTCAAGCGCTGGTGGATGCGAATCGTGCCGGCTTCGGTCGAGCGCAGCACCTACGTGCTGTTCGCCAGCTTTGCACTGCTGTTGCTGTACTGGCAGTGGCAGCCCATCCCCACGCCGGTCTGGACCGTGAGCCACCCGGTCGCGGCGGGGGCAATCGACGCCATCTTCTGGCTGGGTTGGGTCGTGCTGGTGGCCAGCACGTTTCTTCTCAATCATTTCGAGTTGTTCGGCCTCAGCCAGGTGTTCATGCGCCTGTTCGGTAAACAACCGTCCGAAACCAGCTTCCGCACGCCGTTGCTCTACCGGTATGTCCGCCATCCGATCTATCTCGGCATCCTGCTCGCAGTCTGGGCCACGCCTGCGATGACGATCGGTCATCTGCTCTATTCGCTTGGCATCACCGCCTACATTCTGATCGGCATTCAGTTGGAAGAGCACGACCTGATCCAGCAGTTCGGCGACCGGTATCGCCGCTACCGCCGTCATGCGGCCATGCTCGTCCCGCTTCCAGGCCGAAGATTCGCTGCTTCCGAGGACGCCGACATCTGACCCAAGACGCTCGTCAAGACAGGCCAATCAGTCAGCAAGCAGGGTGGATTGAAAGAGCCTAGGCACAAGCTATCCGCGACTGGCACTTGCTGGGCAGGCCTTGATTGCCGCGTCCGCGCCAAGTGTCGCGCTATTTGGCGGGGTTCCAGGGCGGCGCGTTGTCCGTTCGCAGCCGTATCGACACGGGCGGGGCGGCGTGCGCATCGCGTTCTGATCAACTCATTTTCAACCTGAAGCGTCCGGCCAAGATGTCACCGATCGCACTGATCATCCTCCATTTGAAGGATGGCCGATATTCCCCGCGGCCCCGCTGGGACTCGATCAAAATGATTTGAGCGCGACACCGGCTCGATATCAGCGGAAAAGCTTAAAGTTGTTTCATAGCTATCCTCATACCGGAGCGCGTCGTCGAATGAACAGGGTTTCACATCCGCGGTCGGCTTCGGAATCGTCGCAAGACAATTCAGATGCTCAGCAGCAACTGAGCGACCTGATCAGCGTCATCTACGATGCCGCAATCGATCCCTCTCGTTGGGAAGACGCCATCGTCAGCATCGTGCAATTCGTTGGCGGCGCGGGAGGCGGGCTGTTCTGCAAAGACATTGGTGTTCAACACGCCACGGTGCCCCATCGCTTCGGATTTGACGTGCCGTTGCGGGTCGAACTTTTTCGGCAGATTTATTCCTCCGCGGAGGGTCACTTTCTCGGTGACCTCGAACAGCCGGTCGCGACGACCGATTTGATGTCCTTCGCAGCACTCACCCAGAGTGAACTATACCGGCAGTGGGCCGAGCCCCAGGGGCTTGTCGATTTCGTCAGCGCGGTTGTCGACAGAACCACGGTCAGCACAGCCATTTTTGGGGTCTTCCGCCACCGGCGAAATGGGATCGTAGACGAGCACGCGCGCCGGCAAATGAGGCTGATAGCGCCGCATGTCAGGCGTGCCGTCGTGATCGGGAAGATGTTCGAGTTCAAGGCCGCTGAACTCGCGACGTTCGTTGACACGTTGGACGGGCTCGGTG
Source organism: Bradyrhizobium sp. 4 (assembly GCF_023100905.1). Classification (NCBI taxonomy): domain Bacteria; kingdom Pseudomonadati; phylum Pseudomonadota; class Alphaproteobacteria; order Hyphomicrobiales; family Nitrobacteraceae; genus Bradyrhizobium; species Bradyrhizobium sp. 4. The sequence goes on along the minus strand of NZ_CP064686.1, from coordinate 5,681,978 downwards.
CCGGCATGTATCTCGTCGATCCCGGTGGACGTCTCATTCACGCCAATACGGCCGGGAATGCCATTCTCGACGCCCGCGATATTTTGAGTTCGGTGGGTGGGCGGCTGGTCGCCAGCGATCCGCAGATCGACCGCACCCTACGAGATGTCTTCGCCACCGCGGGGCAGGGCGATGCCGCACTTGGTATAAGGGGCATCGCGGTGCCGCTGACCGGCAGGGAGGGCGACCGCTATGTGGCCCATGCATTGCCGCTCACGTCAGGCGCGCGTCGGCGGGCCGGTATTGTTTACACCGCCACGGTGGCCTTGTTCGTTCGCAAGGCGTCGCTGGCCGTCGCTTCTGTTCCCGGAGCCATCGGCAGCGCGTTCAAGCTGACGCCGACCGAGCTTCGCGTGTTGCTGGCCGTCGTCGAGGTCGGTGGCATTCCCGAGGTTGCTATGGCGTTCGGGGTCGCGGATAGCACGGTTAGGACGCATGTCAGCCGGTTGTTTGAAAAAACAGGTGCCGCGCGCCAGGCGGATCTCGTCAAGCTGGTTGCAGGCTATACGACGCCGCTGGCCGAATAGGAGAGAGGTCGCTCGTTGCAGCACCCAGAAGCAGCAAATATTTGCGCGCTCCTCCCACGTTCGCAGGACGACACCCAAGCAGCGGTTGTTCAGGATGGCATGCGTCCCGCCGGCACGCGGTGGGGTAGGTGATCAGGCGTCCCTGCCTCGCCGCATCTGGACAGGAGTTGGGAGCGCAGCATGTCCATTGACGTCGAGGGCACGGTTTCTGCGGCGGGGCATGGGCGTAAAGCAGGGGCGGCGGCGCGCAGAATAGTGATTTGTGCCCTGGCGGCGACAGGCATTCTTGCAACCAACATCTTCTTGCCTTCGCTGCCGGTCATCGCGGCCGATTTGCATGTATCCAGCGCGGCGGTCACGTCGGCCTTCACGATCTTCCTGGCGATTTTCGCCATAGGGCAATTGATTGCCGGCCCGCTATCGGACCGGTTCGGGCGACGCATGCCGATCCTGATAGGACTCGGAATTTTCATCGCCGGTACGATCTGGTGCGCTTTCGCGCGCGATCTATCGAGCCTGCTGATCGGCCGATCGATGCAGGCTTGCGGCGCATGTGCGGCTTCGGTGCTTTCACGTGCGATCGCCCGGGATCTGTTCGATGGCCAGGCACTTGCAAAGGTCATGGCGTCGATCACAATGGCAACCGCGGCCGCCCCAGGATTTTCACCGCTGCTGGGGAGTGTGCTCGATCTATTCTTTGGCTGGCGCTCGGAATTTGCCTTTGTCGCGGCCTTCGCGCTCTGCACGGCTTTGGCCTATGCGACCTTCGTCGGCGAAACCAATGACGGCGCGCGTCGTTCTCTGAACCCGCTCAAAATTGCCGGGGCCTATCTGGAGCTTGTTCGGGATCGCCGGTTCGTTGCGCCTGCTAGAACCGCTGGACTGGTGATGGCCGGTCTATTCGCGATTTTCTCCAGCGCGCCGCGGGTGCTGCTCGAATTGTTTGGATTCTCGCCAATCACACTTGGTCAGCTATTTGCGGGCGTCGTCTTCCTGGTGTTTGCGGCCGGCATGCTGGCGCCTAGGCTATCGGCGCGGGTTGGTACCTGCCGTGCGACGTCGGTCGGTTTGGGATTAACCGTCCTCGGAGGCGTCGGGCTGCTTTGCGCAGTGCTGCTCGCGAACGGCGCGCTGCTGCCATTTCTGTTAGCGGCGTCCGTCTTTCTGTTCGGCGTCGGAGTGGTGAGCCCGCTGTCGAGCGCGGCAGCGCTGTCGCCGTTTGGCAGCAAGGCCGGTATCGCCGCAGCCCTGTTCGGATTCTCGCAAATGGCGGGCGCTGCATGCGGTGCCTCTCTCGCGGCGATTGTCGCCAGCGATCCGGCTGTCGGGCTAGGAATCGTGCTGACAGCAACGTCGCTGGTGGCGGTTATCCTTCACAAGCGGCGCTAATCTGAGGTGGATCTTGCCGAGAACAAAATGGGTTTGGTGTGAGGTTCTTTGCGGCGCCGTGGCATGCCACTATTGTCGAGCGGCGATGGCCGTGATCTCGAGTTTGACGCCGCGACCGAGATCGGCGACGCCGATTGCGGCGCGCGCCGGCAGATGAGCCTCTGCAAAATGCGCCTTCCAGGCCGCATTGAACTCTGCCTTTTCCTTGAGGCCGGCCATGTAGATGGTCACCTGCAAGACGTTGCTCAGATCGGATCCGAGGGTCTTGAGCAACTGCGCCAACTGCTCGAGGACGTCGTTTGCCTGGCCCGACATGTCGAGGCTCGTGTCCTCGGGGACGATGCCACCGATGTAAAGTACGCCATTGTGCTCGACTACTTCGTGGAGCAGACCTTCGTAGGGCAAGACGCGCTTGATCATGATGGGACCGATGTTGCTGTGTGACGGGCCGGGATATCGCACATTTCAATGTCAGTGTCGTCGCAAGAGATCTCGCGCCAGGTCTTGTCGGAAGACGGACCTGCACAGCTCTCAATGCAGACGGCTAACGCGTTGAAAATAAAAGTACAAATTGGTCGAAAAATCGCCGCCTGTCGTCCCTGCGAACGTTCGCCAATCTGTCTTTGCACGAGCGCCCGGCATTTTCGCCGGCCCAGACCCGACGACATCGAAGAGCGGATCGCTATACTGCTATCTTGGATGACATCGGTACGGCCGGGACCGCGCCGACCGGAACAAGGAATGCGACGATGGACGATACGATTGGCTTCCCCGACCCCGGCCTCGACCTCTCCGACGGTTTCAAGCCGCACACCTCGCATTGGGGCGTGTTCTCGGCACGTCAAGGCGAGGCCGGGCTCGAGGTCAGGGCCTATGCGGGCGATCCCGATCCGAACGGCATCATCGACAATTTTCCCGGCGCACTGCGCCATCAGGCGCGCATCACCCAACCTGCGATCCGCCGCGGCTGGCTCGAACGCGGTCCCGGTCCGGACGATCGCCGCGGCCGCGACGAATTCGTCTCCGTCAGCTGGGAAAAGGCGCTCGATCTGCTCGGCGACGAGCTGGCACGCATCCGTGACACGCGCGGCCCCGGCGCGGTGTTCGGCGGCTCCTATGGCTGGTCGAGCGCGGGCCGCTTCCACCATGCCCAAAGCCAGGTGCATCGCTTCCTCAACGTCGCCTTGGGCGGCTATGTGCGCTCGGTGAACTCCTATTCCTCCGGTGCGTCCTCGGTGCTGCTGCCGCAGATCCTCTGCGGTTACGAGGACATCACCAAGCGCAACGTCACCTGGGAGCAGATCGCGGCTGATACCGACGTCGTGTTGGCGTTCGGCGGCATGGCGCTGAAGAACTCGATGGTCGCAGGCGGCTCGATCAGCAAGCACGTCGAGCGCGGCGCGATGGAAGCCGCGCGCCGCCGCGGCTGCGAGTTCATCCTGGTCAGCCCGTTGCGCGAAGACCTGCCGGTCGAGGCCGGCGCCGAATGGATGATATGCGTGCCCGGCACCGACACCGCGCTGATGCTCGGCATCGTTCATACGATGGTCGCGGAAAACCTGCACGACCAGGCTTTCCTCGATCGCTACACCGAGGGATGGCCGGTCTTCCTGCGCTATCTCACCGGCGAGAGCGATGGCCAACCCAAGCACGCCGAATGGGCCGCCGCGATCTGCGGCGTCGACGCGAATACAATCCGCAAGCTGGCGCGCCGGCTCGCCGGCAAGCGTGCGCTCATCACCGTCTCTCATTCGCTCCAGCGCGCCGAGCACGGCGAGCAGCCGGTGTGGATGGGCATGGTGCTGGCGGCAGCGCTCGGCCAGATCGGCCTCTCCGGCGGCGGCTACGCCTATTCGTTGGGGGCGATCGGCTATTACGGCCGCCGCGTCAACGACGTGCCGGGGCCGACACTGGGGCAGGGCCGCAACGCTGTCCGCGATTTCATTCCGGTGGCGCGCATCGCCGACATGCTGCTCAATCCCGGCAGTACCTATCGCTACAACGGCGAGACGCGCACCTATCCGGATATCCGCCTCGTCTACTGGGCCGGCGGCAATCCCTTCCATCACCACCAGGACATCAATCGCTTGCGCAAGGCGTTTGCGAAAGTCGACACGCTGGTCGTGCACGAGCTCGCATGGACTGCCACGGCCCGGCATGCCGACATCGTGCTGCCCTCGACGATGACGCTCGAACGCGAAGACATCGGCTATTCCAGCAACGATCCCCTGATGGTCGCCATGCACCGGATTGCCGAGCCGTTCGGCCTTGCGCGCGACGACTACGAGATCTTTGCCGATCTCGCCGACCGTCTCGGCGCGCGCGAACCCTTTACCGAGGGGCGGACGTCACGGCAGTGGCTGGAGCATCTTTATGAGCCGACCCGCGCCTCGCTCGAAGCGCGCGGCCTGGAGGCGCCGAGCTTCGAAGAGTTCTGGCGGCGGGGCAGCTTGGTGGTGCCGCAACAGCCCGACGACGGCGGCCGGCTGCGCCGCTTCCGCGACGATCCCGTCAACCACGCTTTGCCGACGCCGAGCGGTCGCATCGAAATATTCTCTGCCAAGATCGCGGGTCATGGCGATGCGGATTGCCCGGGCCATCCGGTCTGGCTGGAGAAGTCCGACATGCCGAAGCCGGGGGCGCCGTGCTTCCTCGTCGCCAACCAGCCGGTGACGCGTCTGCACAGTCAGCTCGATTTCGGTGGACATTCGCTTCAAAGCAAACATCGCGGCCGCGAGGTCGCGCGCATGAACCCGCAGGACGCAGACGCACGCGGAATCAAGCACGGCGACATCATTCGGCTGTTCAACGCGCGCGGCGCCTGTCTCGCCGCGGTTCACGTCACCGACGGTATCGCGCCCGGCGTGGTTCAGCTCCCGACCGGCGCCTGGTACGACCCGATGGACCCCGAAGACGACGCGCCGCTCTGCGTGCACGGCAACCCGAACGTGCTCACACGTGACGTCGGCACCTCGTCCTTCGCGCAGGGCTGCACCGGCCAGCTCACGACAGTCGAGGTCGAGAAGTTCACCGGCAATCTGCCGCCGATCCGGGCTTTCGATCCGGTGTAGAAAAAAGGGGGCCGCCCTGTGGGTGCAGGGACAGCCCCGAGTGGCTCGCAGGCCCGGGAGGATGAGGGCGCGAGCGAATGTTCACGCGGCTGCGCTGATCCAGTCTCTCTCCGTAGAAGGACGACGCGGCGGGAGTGCTTGCACCTCTCGCCGTTCACCCTTGGTGGCGAGGCGCCAGCGTGCCGGGGATTGATCGCTGATGCGCTTGAACACGGTCGAAAAATGCGCCTGCGTGCTGAAGCCGACCGCAAGCGCGATCTCCGCCAACGGCCGGTCGGTGGTTGCCAGCAGCATCTTGGCATGCTCGATCCGGTGATTGAGAAGATATTCGCGGGGCCGGTAACCGGTCGCGACGCGGAACTGAGCCGCAAAGTGCATTCTGGATAGGCCGGCGACGTTGGCGAGTTCGGACAGGCTGATGCAGCGGTGGAAATGATCGGCGACATATTGCTCGACGCGCCGCAGTCGCCATTTCGGCAAGGCATTGACCCTGGCGCGTGGCAATTCCAGGCGCGCCAGATGCATCGCAAGGGTTTGACCGATGCAGCGCGTAAACTCGTGGTCCGCGGCGTCGCCAAGTTCGATTAGCGCCTTGGCAAGCTCGGCTGCGAGCGGATCGCGCAACAGGACGAGATCATTCAATCCCTCGGTCCCGGAAAATTGTGCCGGAAATTGGTCCGCGGAAATGTGAATGTGCAGGAAGGCGCATGGCGACTGGAATTGCACGGCAAGGGGCTTCGACGGCGCGGTGAGATACAGTGTGCCCGCGGGCATGGTCCCGTCGAAAATGACTTGGCGATCCCGGGTCAGTTTCGCCCGCGTGGTCTTGAGGGCGATGCCGACGAAATAGCGATCCTCAGGCGTCGTCGCTTGGTGCGACGAGGTGCTCCGCGGGTCTTCCCATCGCGAGATCGCGATGTCCTCTGCCACCGCGCCCGTGCGCGGATCGACCTGACGCCATTGATGCTCGCGAATGATCGCCTGTGTTGCCTGGGGGAGCTCGCAATCCCCCGAGGCGCCCAGAAATTCAATCCAGGCATCACCTGCCTGCAAATTGGTCAACATCGTTCGTCCTCTCCGGGCTTTCTCCGCTGTTTGCAACCAGCAAACGTGCAAAGCCCTGCTTTCCATGTTGAGAGGATAGGCGTGAGCTGACCTGCAAGCTCGTTAGTGGTGATTAGGATGTGTTAGTTTTTGTGGGAGCGCATCAGGTGCGGCATCCCGTCTCAGGAAGCGTCCTTTTTGTACAATTTATCAGATATTTGCGCATTCTCGATCCGACTCAGGAGAGCGCCGGACGTCGCGAGGAGATCGATGCGGCGGTGTGAGTTCCATGCGTTGCCCTCGCTGGACCTCGCATCGGTGCCGGGTATAGTCGCGCCGCATTTCGAAGGAGCGATCGTCAGGATGAGTCAGAAATGACCGAGCTCTCGGCAGGACATGGCCCCCGCGGCAGCGACGCCGCAACGATTCTGGATCTCGATGCCGTCGCGTTCGGGCCATTTTCGCTTCGGTCGCGGCTGCTGGAGAAGGATGGCTTGCCGGTCAGGCTCGGCAGCCGCGCGACGGATATTTTGCGCCTGCTGGTCAGTCGCGCCGGCGAAGTGGTCCCGAAGAACGAAATTCTCGGCTATGCGTGGTCCGGACTTTCCGTCGAGGAGGTCAGCCTGCGCGTCCATGTCGCGGAGCTGCGCAAGGTGCTCGGCGACGGAAAGGATGGTGCCCGCTACATCACCAACATCCCGGGCCGGGGCTATTGCTTTGTCGCGCCCGTGCGGCGTGGCGGGCGCGCGGAGGTGGCTACACCGGCGTCGCGTGTGCCTGAAAGGGCCGCGCCGCCACCGTCGCTGCCGCGCCGATTGGACCGGATGGTCGGGCGGGAGGACGCCGTGGCCGAGTTGGCAGCGCGCTTGCTCCGCGATCGCTTCGTCACCCTGCGAGGGCCGGGCGGCATTGGAAAGACCACCGTTGCGACCGCGCTCGCGCACGAGATGTGCGATAGCTTCGACGGCAAGGTCCATTTCCTCGAATTCGGTCCGCTCAAGGACGGAGCGCTGGTCGCGAGCACGGTTGCAGCCGCGTTGGGCCTCGTCGTGCACCACGAGGACCCCTCGGCCAGCATCGTCAATTTCCTGCGCGGCCGCCGGCTGCTTCTCGTGCTCGACAGCTGCGAGCACGTCATCGAGGAGGTCGCGCGCCTTGCAGAAAACATCTACCGGGAGGCGCCCGGCATCGTCATCCTCGCAACCAGCCGCGAGTCGCTGCTGGTGGAAGGCGAGCAGATTTTCGAGCTCGTTTCGCTCCCTGGTCCGCCGCAGGGCACCCGCCTTAGTGCCGGCGAGGTGCTGGCCTATCCCGCTGTGCGCCTGTTCGTCGATCGCGCCGTCGCGGCGGGGCATCGCGACGACATCACCGACGAGGATGCCGAAGTCCTGGCCCGGATTTGCGGCAAGCTCGACGGCATCGCGCTGGCGATCGAGCTGGCTGCCGCACGTGTCGGTCTCTATGGACTGCGCGAGATGGCGGCGCTGCTCGACAACCGGCTGCAGCTCGAATGGCGCGGGCGGCGGACGGCGCCGCCGCGGCAGCAGACGCTCGGCGCTACGCTCGACTGGAGTTTCGGTCTGATCGGCGAGAGCGAGCGGATCGTATTTCAGCGCCTCGCCGTCTTCGCAGGTCACTTCACGTTGAAGGGCGCGATAGCAGTCGCGGCCGGGGCGGAGATGGCGGAGGATCGCGTCGTCGAGGCCTTGGAGCAACTCGTGGTGAAGTCGCTGGTTTCCACCCAGCCGGACGGCGCATCGCGGCGCTATCGCCTGCTCGACGCAACGCGTGCCTATGCCCTGCAGAAACTGGCCGACGGCGGACAGCTGGCGCGGATCGCGCATCGTCATGCTCTCTATGTTCAATGCACGCTCGAAGCGGGCATGAGGGACAAGGAGGGCAGCGATCATGCGTCACGTTTGCAGGAACGCGCGAGCCTGCTCGCCGATGCCCGCGCTGCGCTGCAATGGGCTTATGCCAACGACGACGGCGCCGGCTTGCGCGTGCCGCTCGCCGGCAGCTGCACAAGGCTGTTCGTCGAACTCAATTTGCTGAACGAGGCCCGCATCTGGTCCGATCGCGCACTCGCAATGCTGGACGAGGCCGACCGGGGCGGCGCATGGGAGCTCGAACTTCAGTCGACGCTCGGTCACGCCTTCATGTTCACCGAGCGTAACAGCGAGCAGGCGGAATCGGCGCTCAGGCGCGGGCTGGAGATAGCGGAAGCGCTTTCCGATCACGCCAACACATTCAGGCTGTTGTCCCGGCTCAACATGTTCTACCGCCGGACCGGTCGCTATCGGCATCTGGTGCCGACTGCGCTTCACGCCGAGCGGATTGCCCGTGTGATCGGCGATACCGCGGGCATCGCCGGGAGCAAAGCGCTGCTCGGCGTGTCATATCACCTCGCCGGAGACCAGGCCGAGGCGCAAGCCCATCTCGACCAGGGCCTGCGCGACGACGCTGCGCTCCGCGGGACGCAACCTGGGCATTTCGCCTATTCACGCACACCGCAGATTCCGCTCGCGCGCGTCCTATGGCTGCGCGGCTTTCCCGATCGCGCGCTCGAATGCGTCCGGCCGCTCGTCGGCGCTTCGGCGCCGCATGACGTGGTCATGCATTGTATCGCATTATGCTGGTCCGCTTCGGTTTTCGGCTGGCTCGGCGACTGGTCGTCAGTCGAGGCCATGACCGATCGCCTGGCGGCGCATGCGAGCATGCACGGACTCGTGCCCTACGAAGCCGTCGCGACGGGTTTTCGGGCACAGAGCTTGATCGCCCGGGGCGAGGTGGCCGGCGGCGTCGACCTAATGCGGAGTGCGCTTCCACGCCTGCATGCCGATCGCTACGAACTCTATGCCTCGGCGTTCGCCGCGGATCTGTCCCAAGGTTTGGTCACGTTGGGACAATTGACGGAAGGCATTCAGGTTCTTCACGAATCCATTGCTCGGGTCGAGCAGGAAGGCGGCGCCTTCGACCTGCCCGAGCTGCTCCGCCTGCGCGGAGAGCTGGAGATCCTTGGCGGCAATCCCGACGCGGCCGAGGCGGATCTTGTCGCCTCGATCTCGCTTGCCGAACAGCAGGGCGCCTTGTCCTGGCGGCTGCGAGCCGAGATGTCGCTGGCGCGGCTTCGAATCCGGCAGCATGTACAAAATCCGCTCGCACAGCTCGCTCAAACCTATGCCCGGTTCTCCGAAGGTTTCGAGACCGCCGATCTCATTGCAGCACGGCATATGCTGAACGGGCCGGCGGCCTGACCAGGTCGACACGACCGTGCCCTTCTCGCTGCTGAGCGCGCCACCAGTGCTCAACCCTTGTGTCCACCCAGCCGCGCCAGGAAGTCGCGGACAAGCGTAGCGATCTCGTCGGTGGCTTCATCTAGCGCGAAGTGGCCGGCTTCGAGGATGTGAACCTCGGCATCCGGCACATCGTCGCGATAGGACGTCGCGCCTGCGACAGTGAAGGACGGATCGTATTTGCCCCAGACCACCAGCGTCGGTGGCCGCGTCTGGCGCAACCAAGCCTGCCACTTCAAATAGGAGGCGACGTTGGTCCGGTAATCCAAGAACAGCGTGGTCTGAATTTCGGCCTGGCCGGGACGCGTCAGGAACGCGTATTCGTCGATCCAGGCGTCGGGGTCGTAGCGCTCGGGACGCGGACTGGAGCCGAGATGCCGCTGACGCGTCGCCTCCAGGGATGTGAAGTTGGCCTTGAGCGCCTCGAGCTCGCGTGCCGGGTCGGCCCAGTACTTCCTGCGCACATTCCACAGCGGGCTCAGCCCCTGCTCGTGCGAAACCGCGTTCTGGATGATGATGGCGCGAACGCGTTCGGGATGCGCCAGCGCCATGCGGAAGCCGACAGGACCTCCATAGTCTTGCATGAACAAGACGTAGTCCGTGAGGCCGAGCTTCGTTGTGAGCTCGCCCATTGCGGCGGCGATGTTGTCGAACGTATAGTTGAAATCGGACGGCAGCGGCGCGCTGCTGTTGCCGAAACCGGGATAGTCCGGCGCGATCAGATGATATTTGTCGGCGAGCAGCGGCATCAGAGATTCCCACATCCGCGACGACGAGGGAAACCCGTGAAGCAGCAGCACCGTCGGAGCGTCGGCGGGCCCGGCCTCGCGGTAGAAGATCTCGAGGCCGCGGATGTCGACCTTGTGATAGCTGATCGAGCGCCGGCTCGATCGCAGATCCTGCGCCGAGACCTGCACGGTCGCGCAGGCCAAAGCGGCTGACAGGGCAAGAGTGATTGGGATGTTCATGTCATCGCTCCGAATCCAGCATGTGGCGTGAAGATGTGTCGCAAGTGCATTGCGCTTGCTGCGGGGCATGCCTCCGGCCTGTCGGCGTCGAGAGGCCCGATTGCGGGCACCTCTCGTGATGTGCCGCATCCGGGAACTACGAAGCGCGTGCCAGCGGCTTGCCCTTCAGGGCGGCCAGCAGGGCCTGCGCGGCAGGACCCGAGGAGTGCGGGTTCTGGCCCGTGATCAAGAGGCCGTCGGTGACGACGTGAACGCCCCAGTTTGCCGTTTTCGAGAAGACTGCGCCGAGCTTCAGCATTTCGTCTTCAACCAGGAAAGGCACCACCTTGGTGAGGCCGACGTCCTCCTCTTCACCGTTGGTGAAACCGGTCACCTCCTTGCCCTGGACCAGTGGCTTGCCGTCGGGCGCCTTGACGTGGCGCAGCGCGCCAGTCGAGTGGCACACGACGGCGACTGTCTTGCCGGCGGCAAGGAAGGATTCGATGAGCTTGACCGAGTCCTTGTCCGCGGCGAGGTCCCACATCGGGCCGTGACCGCCTGGGTAGAAGACGGTGTCGAAATCTTCCTGCTTGACGCTGTCGAGGCGAACCGTCCTGTCGAGCTGGGCTTCCGCGTCGGCGTCGGCTTCGAAGCGCAGCGTCAGGTCGGTGCGAAATTCGGGCTCGTTGCTCTTGGGGTCGAGCGGCGGACGGCCACCCTTCGGCGAGGCGAGGGTGATCTCGGCCCCGGAATCCTTAAAGACGAAATAAGGGGCGGCGAGCTCCTCGAGCCAGAAGCCCGTCTTGCGCCCGGTGTTGCCGAGCTGGTCGTGCGAAGTGATGACCATCAATATTTTCATGACCGTTCTCCTTGAGTGCGTTTGCGGCGATGACGCACTCCATTGTGGTGGAGATGCGCCGAGCTGGATCTCGTCCGAGCACGTCACGTCGTTCGTTGCTCGCGATCCCAATCTGCACTCAAGGCCGGCTGTTGGCGCGTTATGTATTGTTAGACGTTGAGAGCACGGAGATGTCGCGCGTGCCGCTACTCGAAGACGGCGTCAAAGATCTCGACGTCCATCAGCACGGGCTTGGCGACCACGGTTCCGTCGGGCCGCAGCGTCTGCGCGCGTCGGAGCGTCGGCACCACGATGCCGCCGAAGCTGTCATGGGCCCAGGAGTAATGCGCGACTTTCATGCCGAACAGATCGTGATCGGTCCGCCGCTGCAACGCGTTGTCGTCGAAATAGAAGGTCTGCTCGGGCGAGAGCGTGATCAGGCCCGGCGGGAACTGCGCCCGCAACCGCCGCCATGACTCGTTGTTCTCCTGCCACGGCGGCAGTTCCTCCACCACCACGTCGGGATGGGCGAGCAGGAATGGATTGGTCAGATAATTCCAAATCGCGACGCCGCAGAAGAACACGAGATGCAGTTCGTCCGCGAGCGCGGGCGAACCAGTCTCGGTGAACGCAAGGCTCGGATTGGGCCAGGTCCTGAGGATCTCACCCTCGAGGCTTTCGATCGTGATCGCGTCAGGCTGAAAAGAGCCAGAGTGTTCGCCTCCGGTGATGCCGGTGAAGCGGACCGACTGGGTGCGGATCGAGCCCTCCGCCGTCACGTCCTTGAATTCGCTGGCATGTCCGGTGCTGGAGAACAGCGTTCCGGCGACGGAGAGGTGAAGCGTGAACCGGCTCAAGCTATTCCAGCGGGCCATTCCGCCGCTGGCATCAATTACATCGTCAAGAAGCGCCATGTCCCGCCATATCCACCATGAAGTGTCACCACCATGGCGGGGCGGATGCGGCTTGGCGTGTTAGAATTTGTTAGGAGTTGCGAGCGGATAGCCTTGCGGTATCCCATTGAAGATACTCTCAATTCAGCGCCGTAAGGAGCTCCCTGGCGGCGACGAGATCACGGGTCTGGAGGCCCTCCTGGTATCGTGCGACGAGCGGAGCGAGCAGGGCGCGGGCGTCTCGGGCCTTACCAGCTTGGCGCCAGACCCGGCCGAGACTGATGGCCCCCCGCAGCTCCCAGCCGAGCGCGCATTGGCGACGTGACAGATCGAGCGAGTCCCGGAAGCAGCTTTCGGCCTCCGCGGCCTTGCCCGACCGGGCGAGGATGTCGCCCTTGACCCTGAGCATCTCCGGCATGTCGAAGGATTCGCCATGATCGGGAATCTCGGCGATGGCATCATTGATGGTCTGCAAGGCTTCGCCGGCCTGGTTCTGGAAGGCGAGACCCTCCGCGAGCGCAGTCGCAAACACCGTCGTCATGATCCGGTGTCGCGTCGCGTACAGCGTGGCCTGGCTGCGGCGGAGGTGCTCGATGCCGGCGGCGACGTCGCCGCGGCGAAGCAGCAGCTCACCCTTCTGGCCGATGCCGACCGCGTGATAGGGCCCGAGGAAGTGCCGCGCGGAATGATCGATCAGCCGCTCGATCAGGATTTCCGCATTGGCCAGATCGCCGACCCACAGGAACACGTAGATGGTCCAGATCAAGGAAATACCGAGAGTAAGCGGCTGTTCGAGCAGCTCGGCTTCGCGAATGGTGTATCGCGACGCCTCGATCGCACGATCGGGCCGGCCGGTGAGCCAAAGCCCGCGTGCCAGCGCCACCAGTGCGACGATGCGGTCGTCATAGCCGAGATGCCCGATATTCAGCCGCTGCGAGCCGGGATTATGCAACATCGCGCTCTCGCAGAGCTGCACTGCCTTGTCCTGGTTGCCGATTAAATGATGGGCGACCCCCAACATCCATTCGACGTTCAGCGTGCTGGCGGGATCGTTCAGCTTCCGCGCGACGCTTTCGCCTTGTCCACCGATTCCGAGTGCTCCGTGAAAATCCCCGACCCTGGTGAGGTAGATGTGTAATCCGCGCAGCAGCCAGAGCTGCCAGTGCAAATCCTGGAGCTCCCGCGCAAGCTGGAGACTGCGCGTGAATGCCGACCGGACCGCTTCGGTATTGCCTTGCGTGAACATCGCGGAGACGCCGAGCGCGGCCTGCAAGATCATTTCATTGCGGCCATCCTCCGCGCTCGCGTCGAGGGACGCCAGCGCCTGCTGGGTCCAGCGGTAGCATTCCGTCAGCAATGTCAGCTCAAGGAAGAACTGGGCCGCTGACGCCGCCAGATCCACGCCGATCGTTCGGTCCCCGCCGTCCGAAAAGCTCCAGTTCAGCGCGGCCCGGACATTGGGCAGGTGGTCGGCATAGGGAAGAAAGCCGCCGGCACTCTGCATGCCCGTGGATTGGAGAGCGATGTCGCGCAGGAAGTCGCGAAAATATTCGGCGTGGGCGCGTGCGACGCGGTCCGCTTCGCCGTTCTCGACGAGCTTCTCCGCGACGAAGGCACGTGTGGTGTCGAGCAGGCGATAGCGCAGCCGCCGCTCCGCAGGCGAGGTCGCGATCAGCGATTTGGAAAGCAGATTGGAGATCGCCTCGGCGGCTTCTGCTTCGCCAATGCCCTGACAGGATGCGACCGCAAGCGCGGCTTCCAGGGTGAATGGCCCGACGAATGCCGACAATCCGCGTAGCGTTGCGCTTTCGGTCGTCGGCAGCAAATCATAGCTCCAGGCGAGTGCCGCACTCAGGGTGTGGTGCCGCGGCACAGCGGTGCGCCGCCCGCGCCACAGCAGCGAGAAACGGCTGTCGAGCAGAGAGGCGGTCCCGGCGATGCCATAGGCATTCACACGCCCGGCCGCGAGCTCGATGGCGAGCGCGATGCCGTCCAGCCGACGGCAGATATCGGCGACGAGCGGCGCATCCTCTTCGCTGAGCTCGAACTCGCTCAGGCTCTCTGCGATGCGTTCCACGAAGAGCTGAGTTGCAGGATAGGCAAGGATGTCGGCGATGCCGAGCCCGTCGCGCTGTGGCGGGCAATCCAATGGAAACAGCCGATGGACACGCTCACCTTCGGCGCGGAAAGATTCGCGGCTGGTGGCGAGAATATGCAGCTCGCCCGCTTCCCGGACGATGCGCTCGGCCAGAGGGGCGAGATCGTCGAGGATGTGCTCGCAACTATCGAAGACCAGCAGCATCCGCCGGCTGCGCAGGAATGTCAGCAACCCCGGCATCGGGTCGTCGGAATTGACTGTCAGGCCCAGCGCGGCCGCAATCGTTCCCGTAACGAGCCGGGTCTCCCTCAGTGCGCCGAAATCGACAAAACACACCTGGCCGTCGAAGGCCTGGAGCTCGCGATGCGCGACCGCCAGTGCCACTGAAGTCTTGCCGATTCCGCCGGGGCCGACGATCGTGACGAAGCGATGCAAGGCCAGCTCAGCGGAAATTCTCTCGACCGCATCGTCCCGCCCGATCATCCTCGCGAGCGGCGAGGGCAGCGAGCGCGGCGCAGCAACGGGCAGGCTGGTCCGGCTCCCCGAAGGGGCGGCCTGGAGCAGCGCGGCCGTGAAGCAATAACCTCGTCCGGGGACGTTGACGACGTAGCGGGAGCCTTCGCCCGGATCGCCCAAGGCCTTGCGCAGTGTCGTGATGTGAAAGCGCAGGCTGCCTTCGTCCACATTCACGTCGGCCCAGACCCGCGGTATCAACTCACGCTTGTCCACGACCTCGCCGGCTCGCTCCGCGAGAAAAACGAGAATGTCGAGCGCACGGCCGCCGAGGTGAACAGGGGCGCCGTCCTTCTCGAGCAGCCGCGTCTTTGCGAACAGCCGGAAAGGCCCGAAAGCAATGGCCGAATCCTGGTCGTTAGTGTCCGGCACGGGCCAATCATTCCAGTGAGAGCTGAACTCTGCACTTTGATCTAGCAGAAGGGAACCCTGAGTAAACTGGTCGAAAGTGGCGAAATCGCGTGGAGGGTGCCGGCAATTGGCCGGTCGCGCGCGACGATCCGTCGCAAATTGTACTCAAACGCGAGCATCTTGCGAAGCGATCGGGACAACCCGGCAGCGTGCTTGACCGACCAGCTCACGCTCGGAGTGCCCGTCGTCGTACCGCCATCATAACAGAATCTTGCAACGTCTAACGAGCAATGCGCACGAACTGCATCCAGTATCCGTTCCGAGTTTGGCGTTAATTCCAACGGGGAGGCTACGATGTCCGGTATCGATGCTCGGCCGAATGACCACGTCGTTCGATCTCAATTTGTGGCTAGTCTTGACGATCAGTCGCGTGACTGGGAGCTCGTGCTGCGGGAATCCCACCATCGGATGAAGAACACGCTGACGATACTCGGTGCGTCAGTCCGCCGCGATTTCACCAGAACGGGTACCAGGGACGTGTCGCTTGCAGCGGACCGGCTCGAGCGGCGCATCGTCGCCTTCGGCAGGCTCTATCAGCTCTTGTCCGACAATGACGACCATACGGCGATCCCGGTCGCGGCCTTTTTCGAAAACCTGTGCGGAGCGATTTCCGAGGCCGTGCTGGAGCCGGCGGGAATCCGCTGCGAGGCTGCGATCGAAAGCGGGACGCTGCCGGCGTCGCAATGCCATCGGCTTGCGCTGATGCTGACGGAGCTGGTGACGAATGCGGCCAAGCACGCCTTCCCGAACAGGAATGACGCACTGATCCGCATCGACATGGCCAATCGCGACGGCGCCTGGTTCTGCACGGTAACAGACAACGGGATCGGCGCGACCGGGCCGCTTCAGGGCACCGGCAGCCGGATTCTCGAAGGACTCGCACGCAGCATTCACGCCCGGCTGCAGGGCGAGGCGGGAGAAGACGGCACACGGGTTACCATCGTGATGCCGATCACAGCTGCTTGAAGCTCGTCTTAGATCCAACCCAGGGAGTTCGACATGGCCACTACCGAAATCGACCGCGACGCCGCGGCCAAGCCTTCCAACAAGCCTTCCAACAAGTCTACGAAGACGCCTTCGACATCGCCTAGCGTCGATCAGCGGCTCGAGGTGATCGTGATCCCGGTGTCCGATGTCGATCGCGCCAAGGCCTTCTACGCGCGTCTCGGTTGGCGACTGGACGCCGATTTTGCCTCCGGCGATGACTGGCGCGTGATCCAGTTCACGCCGCCGGGTTCGGCCTGCTCGGTGATCTTCGGCAGGAACGTGACGGCGGCAGCGCCGGGCTCGGCGCGAGGCTTGTACCTGATCGTCTCCGATCTGGAGGCGGCGCGAACGGATCTGCTCGACCGCGGCGTCGAGGTCAGCGCTCCATTCCACGGTGCCGGCGATGTTCACGCCGGGACCGACGAGCCTTATCTCTCCGGCAGCGTTCGGGTGAGCGGTGCTGACCCGAAGCGCGGCAGCTACGGCTCATACGCGTCGTTCAGCGATCCCGACGGCAATGGCTGGTTGTTCCAGGAGGTCACGACGCGATTGCCGGGACGGATCGCGGGCGGCGGCACGACATTCGCTTCACAGACTGCGCTGGCCGCAGCACTGCGCCGCGCGGCGGCGGCACATGGCGAGCACGAGAAGCGGACCGGCGGGCACGACGAGAACTGGGCCGATTGGTACGCCGATTACATCGTCCGCGAGCAGGCGGGCCAGCCGCTGCCATCCTGAGCTGGACAGCACAGATTCTTCGACTGATGCAAGCCGACACGGCGCGCGATGACTGAGCTCATCGCGCGCCGTGTTGCTTTGGCGGCGCGCATCGCGAGTCGACGATCGCTCTCCTCGGTGTCGCGCGGCTCGCAACGGCTAACGCGCTCTAACAACCCATAACGAGCAAATTGCCAGGGCCTGCGCCAATCTCTCGGCATGACGAACCGAGGCGTTGATGTCGAATTCGGTCAGCGTCACCGACCAAAGCCAGGGAGATCGAACATGACCACGCAAGCACGTACCGACATTCTCAATCCAGACCGCCGTCAACTGTTGAGCCAAGCTGCGATGACCGCGGTCGCGGCAAGCGTGTCGAGCCTGCTGCCGCTGCATTCCGTGAAGGCCGGCGTGAGCGGGGCGGTCCGCCCGTTCCACGTCAGCGTGCCCGAGCAGGATCTGCTCGATCTCCGCCGCCGTCTCGCCGCGACGCGCTGGCCGGATCGTGAGATCGTTGCCGATCAATCGCAGGGCGTGCAGCTGACGACGGTGCAGCAACTCGTGAGCTACTGGCAGAACGACTACGACTGGCGCAAGATGGAGGCGCGGCTGAATGCCTTGCCACAATTCGTCACCGAGATCGACGGCGTCGACATCCACTTCATTCACGTTCGCTCGCGTCACGAAAACGCGCTGCCGATGATCGTCACGCATGGCTGGCCCGGTTCGATCATCGAGCAGATGAAGATCGTCGGCCCGCTCACCGACCCCACCGCACACGGCGCGACGGCGGCGGACGCCTTCGATCTCGTGATCCCCTCGCTGCCCGGCCACGGCTTCTCCGGCAAGCCGACGGAGCTGGGCTGGGACCCCCAGCGCGTGGCGCGCGCCTGGATCGTGCTGATGAAGCGGCTCGGCTACAACCGCTATGTCGCGCAAGGCGGGGATTGGGGCAATGCCGTGACGGAGCAGATGGCGGTGATCGCGCCGCCGGAACTGCTCGGCATCCACACCAATATGCCCGCGACCGTTCCGGACGACATTGCCAAGGCGCTTCAGCCCGGCGGGTCGCGGCCGCCAAACCTCTCGGCGGACGAGCGCTACGCTTACGATCAGCTCGATGATTTCTACAAGCATGGTCTCGGCTACGCGATCGAGATGTCCAACCGGCCGCAGACGCTCTATGGCCTGGTGGATTCGCCGGCGGGTCTCGCGTCCTGGATGCTCGACCATGATTCGCGCAGCACCGCGATGATCGCTCGGGTGTTCGACGGCAAGACGGAAGGGCTGTCGCGGGACGACGTGATCGACAACATCACGCTCTACTGGTTCACCAACACCGCGGTGTCCTCGGCGCGACTGTACTGGGAGAACAAGCTGGTGTTCTTCGAGCCCAAGCACATCAAGATCCCGGTCGCCGTCAGCGTCTTCCCGGACGAGATCTACGCCGCGCCGCGCAGCTGGACCGAAAAGGCCTATCCGAAACTGATGCACTACAACCGCCTCGATAAGGGCGGCCACTTCGCTGCCTGGGAACAGCCCGCGCTGTTCTCCTCGGAAATGCGCACCGCCTTCCGAGCGCTGCGTCAGTCGATCTGAGACCTGCGGGGACGCGCACTTCCGCGCGTTCCCTTCTTTCCCATAGACAGGAATACATCATGAACCGCCCCGAACGCAGCTTCACCACTGACCAAATCCGCGTTGAACGTCGACTGCCGTCATATTGGCGCGTCACCTTCGACATGCCCCCGGTCAATATCTTCGGCCCCAAGCAGCTTCCGCTTCTCGACGACGTCGTCACGGCGATCGAGACCGATCCTGAGGTGAAGGTCGTGGTGTTCGACAGCGCCGTCGAAGGCTTCTTCATCACGCATTACGACTTCCTCGCGCCGCTGGAGGATTCGCTTCGTATCCCGCCCGGGCCGACCGGCCTGCAGGCGCTGCCCGACATGCTGGTGCGTCTCAGCCGCGCGCCGGTCGTCTCGATTGCCTCGATCCGGGGCCGCGCGACCGGCGTCGGCAGCGAGCTGGCGCTCGCGAGCGACATGCGCTTTGCCAGCCGCGAAAAGGCGATTCTGTCGCAATGGGAAGTCGGTGCGGGCCTGGTGCCCGGCGGCGGGCCGATGGCGCGGTTGCCGCGCCTGATGGGCCGCGGCCGCGCGCTCGAAGTTCTGCTCGGCGCCGATGATATCCACGGCGATCTCGCCGAACGTTACGGCTATGTGAACCGGTCGCTGCCGGATGCCGAGCTCGACGGCTTCGTCGAGGCGCTGGCTATGCGCATCGCGTCCTTTGACAAGGAGGCGATTGCCGAGACCAAGCGCCTCGTCGACGTCGCGAGCCTGCCGCCGGATGTCGAGATCAAGCCGGAATGGGACGCGTTCCTGGCCTCGCTCAGCCGCCCCGCGAGTCAGACCCGCATAAAGGCGCTGATGTCGCGCGGCTTCCACCGCGCCGGTGACGTCGAGAACCGGCTCGGCTTCCACGTCGGACAGATTGGCGCCTAACGGAACCGCTACGGCGTTCGGCCGGGCGGAACGGCGACAGGTGGTCGTGCCAATGTCGCTTTCGTCCGGTACCGAGCCCCGGTGCTGAAATCAAACATGGAGAATTGAGATGATCCGCAAGGCAACAGCAGTCTGGAAAGGCACCGGTCGCGATGGCACCGGTCAGCTATCGAGTGAATCCGGCGTGCTCGCCGCGACGCCCTATTCGTTCAAGACCCGCTTTGAGAACGAGAAGGGCACCAATCCCGAGGAATTGATCGCGGCGGCCCATGCCGGTTGCTTCACCATGGCGCTGGCCTTCGGCCTGCAGCTCGCCGGCTTCACGCCTGACGAGCTCTCGACAGAAGCCGCGGTCACGCTCGAACCTGAAGGCAAGGGTTTCAAGATCAGCAAATCGTCGCTGACGTTGCGTGCCAAGGTGCCGAACCTCGATGACGCAGGTTTCGCCAAGATCGCCGGCGAAGCCGAGAAGAACTGCCCGGTGTCGAAGGTGCTCAACGCCGCAATCACGCTCGACGCCAAGCTGATCTAGCTCAACACACCAGGACTGCCGTCATGCCCCGCCAACATCAGCCGGACGAAGACAGGTTCCGGGCCATTCTGCCCGAGGATATCGCATGGCAGCCGTTTCCGGCATTCCCGCCGGGCGCGCGGCTGGCCGTCATGGTTGGCCACCCCAGTGAACCCGGGCCTTACGTAGTCCGGGTGAAAGTGCCCGGCGGCACCAGGCTGATGCCGCACAAGCATCCGGAGGACCGCATCTACACAGTCATGTCGGGTGTGTTCTACATCGGGCTCGGCGAAAGCTTTGATGGCGACAAAGTGAAGGCTTATCCGCCGGGCAGTGTTATCGTGCTGCCCGGCGAGACCTGGCATTTTCATTGGGCGAAGTCCGGCGAATACGTCACGCAGGTTTCAGCCATCGGCCCATTGGGCCTGGAGTATCACGACGACCATGATGACCCGCGCCTGCGTGCCATCGCAGAACAGCGGTAAGCATCTCAGCTAAACGGATGGAGCATCGAATGACAACGGAACGTGCAATTCTGGCCGGAGGCTGCTTCTGGGGGATGCAGGATCTGATCCGCAAGCAGCCGGGCGTGATCTCCACCCGTGTCGGCTACACCGGCGGCACGGTGAAGAATGCCACCTACCGCAACCATGAAGGTCATGCCGAAGCGATCGAGATCACCTTCGATCCCGCCAAGACCAGCTTCCGGACCATGCTGGAGTTCTTCTTCCAGATCCACGATCCGACCACGCTCAACCGCCAGGGCAATGATTTGGGCACGAGCTATCGCTCGGCGATCTTCTATACGAGCGACGAACAGAAGCGGATCGCAAAGGACACGATTGCAGACGTCGAGGCGTCCGGTCTCTGGCCTGGCAAGGTCGTGACCGAGGTCGCGCCCGCGGGCGAGTTCTGGGAAGCCGAGCCGGAGCATCAGGATTATCTCGAGCGTTATCCTGACGGGTACACCTGCCACTTTATCCGCCCCGACTGGACGCTGCCGCGGCGCGGGGCTGCAGCGGCAGGCTAAGCTGGTCGGCGCTATTGCCGGGGAGAGCCATGCCCGAAATCCGCGAGATCATCGCCCTGATCCGCAGAGCACATCGACCGCTTTTCGGGCCATCTCCCTCAGCTCGGAGCGGCGGGCGCCGGCACGGGCGCGAATGGCAATGGTGTGCATCGTGGCTGAAGCGAGAATGGCAAGCGCCGCCGGATCGGCGTCGCGCTTTAGCTCGCCCTTGTCCTGCGCGAGGCGGAAGCGGGCTTCGAAATCGGCATCTATCATGCGCAGTCCCGCCGCGACGCTGCTCCGGATCGCGGCATCTTCTGCGACTTCGGTCACCGCCGTCCCCACCACGAAGCAGCCGCGCGCGGTTCCCTTGCCGGAAAAATAGATCGACAGCGCCGTGTCATAGGCCAGCATCAGCGCTTCGTCCAAGGGATGGTCCCCGGCGAGAGCCTCACGCGTCGCGGCCAGGCTGATCTCCCAATAACGCGCGAGCGCCTCGAGATAGAGCGCATGCTTGTTGCCGAACACAGCGTAGAGGCTCGGCGGACTCATCCCGGTCGCGGCAGCGACCTTGTCCAGGGAGGTACCGGAATAGCCCGTCCTCCAGAACGTTTCCGTTGCCCGCTTCAAGGCCGTCTCTGCGTCGTAGGCCGGTGGCCGTCCCCGGCGCGCCGGGCTCGTTTCGCTCTTTTTCCGTGCCATGTCGTCAGAATCCCGGTTGCCACGTTCCACACATATATTTGTATGGATCGTTATAAAAATCAAGGTCGCGCCCTTGATCACCACGTCGGAGTACAATATTTGTAACGATCGTTATTAAATGAGTTGAACCCGAGGATATTCCGATGCGTTTTGATTTTGCGCCAATCGCCGGCGGGCTTGGAGATCGCAACAGGTTCCGCACGAGCGAGGCCGCCGCGCAATGGTTCAGGACAGGGCTCGGCAAGCGGCTGCGACGGCCGCTGATGCTCGCGCTGCCGATGGCGGTGGCCGTGGTCGGCGCCTTTATCTATCTGGCGCAGGAGCAATATGTCTCGACCGACGACGCATTTGTTCGCGCCGCCAAGGTGACCATCAATGCCCGGGTTTCCGGCCAGGCGGTCGAGATCGCCGTACGTGACAATCAGCGCGTCCGGCGGGGGCAGGTGCTGTTTCGCATCGACCCGGAGCCTTATGAAATTGCCGTCGACCAGGCCGAGGCGCGCCTCGGAAGTACGCGGCTCCAGATCGAATCCCTCAAGGCGACCCATCGTCAGCAGCAGGCGGAGCTGCAATCGGCCAAAGAATCTGCTGCCTTCGACGAGCGCGAGTTCGACCGCAAGAAGATGCTGGTCGCTTCCGACTTCACGCCGCGCGCGGTCTACGAGCGGGCCGAGACGGACATGAAGGTCGCTCGCCACCGCATGGTGTCGATCGAACAGCAGATCGCCAATACGATCGTTGCCCTCAATGGCGATGCCGATATCGACATCGATCGCCATCCGACCGTTCGCGCGGCCAGGGCACAGCTCGACCGTGCGCGGCTGGATCTCTCCTATGCCACTGTGACG
The DNA here is from genome assembly GCF_023100905.1 of Bradyrhizobium sp. 4. Taxonomy (NCBI): domain Bacteria; kingdom Pseudomonadati; phylum Pseudomonadota; class Alphaproteobacteria; order Hyphomicrobiales; family Nitrobacteraceae; genus Bradyrhizobium; species Bradyrhizobium sp. 4. The sequence continues at coordinate 5,659,631 of NZ_CP064686.1, read as the reverse complement.
GCGCCGGAGGACGGCATCGTGACCAAGGTGGACGATCTCCAGATCGGCGGCTTCGTCAATGCCGGGGCACCGACGTTCTCGCTGCTGTCGAGCCGGCACGTCTGGGTCGAGGCGAATTTTCGCGAGACCGGTCTCAGTCATATGCGTCCAGGGCAGGAGGCGACGATCGACGTCGATGCCTATCCGGATCGCAAGTTCAGGGCGCATATCGTCAGCATGAGTCCCGGCACCGGATCGGACTTCTCGCTCCTGTCGCCCGAGAATGCGACGGGAAATTGGGTCAAGGTCGTCCAGCGATTGGCGGTGCGCCTGGAACTCGACGATCTCGATCCAAGCCGGCCGCTGTTCTCGGGCATCAGCGTGACGGCGCGGGTTGATACCGGCCATCGCCGCAGCTGGGCACATCTGCTCCAACCCGCGCGCGCAACGGAGGGAAAATGACTACGCCCCTTCCATCGACCACGGCGCCCGGTGGTCGTCACGCGATCGCCGCGGCCGCCCTCATGGCGACCTACATGCAGGCCGTCAACATCTCGATACCGAACGCGGCGCTACCTCATATTCAGGCGACGCTCTCGATGGCCAATGACGAGGTCGGCTGGGTGTTTTCCTCTTATATCGCTGCGAGCGCCGTGACCATGTCGATCACGCAATGGCTGGCGGGACGCTACGGCCGGAAAGTGGTCTATCAGGCCGCCGTCACGATTTTCGTGTTGGGTCTCGCCCTCGATACACTGGCGACGACCTCGATTCAGTTCGTGCTGGCGCGAATCCTCCAGGGCGCGGCGAGCGGACCGCTGGCGCCGCTCTCGCTGGCGATCCTGCTCGAGGCGACATCGCCGGTGCGACATGCGCGCATGAGCCTGGCGTGGACCGTCTGCTCCCTGCTCGGCATCAGCAGCGGCCCAGCCATTGGCGGTTGGCTCAGTGAATATTACGGCTGGCCTGCGATCTTCTATTTCAGCCTGCCGATGACGGGCTTCATTTTCCTGACGATGGCTCAGCTGCTCGGCGAGAAGCGGGTCGAGCGGAGCCAGCCCTTCGACTTCTTCGGCCTGACGACGTTCTCCGTCGGCATGATCGGGTTGCAGATGTTGCTCGACCGCGGCGAGCGCCTGGAATGGTTCGCCGCGACGGAAATCTGGATCGAGGCGGGCGCCTCCGTGCTCGGCTTCTATCTCTTCATCGTGCACGTCATGACGACAAAGGAGCACTTTCTCCGCACGACGCTGTTCAGGGACCGCAATCTCGTGCTCTCGACGGTCATCTCCTTCGCGCTTGGTTTCGTGCTGCTGCCGACCCTGGCCCTGACGTCCCCGATGCTGGAGGAATTGCTCAACTACCCCGTCGACACCACTGGATACATGACTGTTCCGCGCGGCGTCGCGCTGGTGGGAGCGCTGGTGCTGACGAGCCTGATCCCGGCGCAGATCGACTACCGGCCGTTCCTCGTGGGCGGAATGACGCTGGTGGTCTATGCCAACTGGCTGATGCTCGGCTATTCGCCGGCGATGGATTGGCGGCCGGTGGTCGAGGCCGGCCTGCTCCAGGGAGCGGGTCTCGGCATGTTGCTGCCCGCGCTCGCCAGGGCCGCGTTCGGCACGCTCGATCCGAAGCTCCGCCCGGAAGGCAGCGCGTTGGTCAACCTTTCGCGCCTCTATGGCAGCACCATTGGCATCGCGGTCGTCCAGCTCTTCTTCTACGCCAACACGCAGGCTGTGCACGCCGCACTCGCAAAGAATCTCACGCCCTATCGTGTCGCCGCTTATGTCGGGGCCTCGGTCGGCAAGCCGGGCCTTGCGGCCCTCAACGGCATGGTCACGCGTCAGGCGGCGACCGTCGCGGTCATCGACCAGTTCGAGATCCTGATGTTCGCCATGCTCGTCGTGATTCCGCTCGTGTTTTTTCTCCGTAAGCCGCGGCCTACCGGTTAACGCCTGGAGCCGTGGAACGACATCGCATCGTCAATTCCGAATACCTCGTCCCTCACTTTTGAGGGAGCCGTGGACAAGCAAAGGAGCATCAGCATGACTTCGTCAGATACGCTTCGTTATACGAGAATTCCAACTCATCAATCCGGGACGATTCCCGCGGTGGGATTTGGCACGCTCATTCCGGATCCGCTCGTGACCAGGCGGGCCACCAAGGCTGCGTTGGAGGCCGGATTTCGACATCTTGATTGCGCGGAGCGCTATCGCAACGAAGAAGCGGTCGGCGACGCGCTGCAGGAGACCTTCAAGGCGGAGACGCTTCAGCGCAAGGACCTGTTCGTTACGACGAAGCTATGGAACACCAATCATCGGCCGGAACGGGTCAGGCCTGCCTTCGACGCCAGTCGCCGACGGCTGCAGCTCGACGAGATCGATTGCTACATCATCCATACGCCCTTTGCCTTTCAACCCGGCGACGAGCAGGACCCGAGGGATGAGCACGGTCGGGTCATCTATGATTCTGGGGTTACGCTGGCCGAAACGTGGGGGGCGCTGGAACGCCTTGTCGACGAGGGGCACTGCAAGTCGATCGGCCTGTCGGACATCACCCTGGACAAGCTGCGCGAGATCGTTTCGGTCGCGCGGATCAGGCCCGCCATGGTGCAAGTCGAATCGCATCCGTATCTCCCCGAATGGGACCTGCTCGACTTCTGTCGAGAGCACGGAATTGTGCTGCAGGCGTTTGCAGCGCTGGGACACGCGATGAAGCCGAACGTCCTGGCTGATCCGGTGATCACTGCCATCGCGGAGCGTTTGCACAAGACACCGGCTCAAATTGCGCTGGCGTGGGCCGTCCAGCGCGGCACCGCTTTCCTGACGACTTCGACCAATCCCCGGCGCATCCAGGAAAACTTCGATATTTCAGCCTTGCCCGAAGACGCCATGCGAGACATGAGGGACCAGATCACGACAAACATCAGGTTCAACACGGTCGTCGAGACCGGCGTGCCCGGATTCATCCCGCGGGCTGGATGAATCAGTGCCGGTCAGCCGACTCGTCAAGCCCGGAGCTGCTCGATCAAATCGTGGGCGCTACGGATCTCGGCGATGCCGGCGCCCTCTTTGAATGGCCCGCATGCGCGTTCCAGAATTGCCAAGGCTTCCGTGGTCTGGCCAGCCCCAATCATGAACCGCGCCAGGCTGACCGCGCTTCGCAGCTCCCAGAAGCGCGCGCCTTGCTGGACGGCAATGTCCATGGCCTCGCGAAAGTGCGCCTCGGCGTCTTCCGAATGCCGAGTGCTCCTGAGCATCAACTCTCCCTTGATGCGGATCAGCTCCGGCAGATACCAGAGCTCCTGCCGGTCGTTGCAGCGGGTCAGGACATCCTCGATCACGTCGAGCCCGCGATCGACCTGGTCGGCCTCTCCGGAACACGCGGCGAGCTCGCCGAGCAGGGGCAGAAAGCGCGGCAGGAAGCGCGCATCGCCGGCGCGATTGAGCTCTTCACGCAGCAGCGGCAACCCGGTCGTGACGTCGCCGCGCTTGACCATGACCGCGGCATTGAAGGCCCGCGCCCACAGGCCCCACAGCCGGATCGCGTGGCGCTCGGTGTGTTCGAGCAGCTCGGCGCCGTGACGTTCCGCAGCGTCGAAATCGCCGGACCAGAAGGCGATCGGGCAGGCGGCTTGTCCAAGCACGCTGCAGAAGGTCAGCGCGTGGCCGTTGGCCCGGCCTTCCTCGATGTTTCTGGCGGTAAGGGCCTGAGCCTGATCGGCTAGGCCTTGAAGCCACAGGATGCGAGCCCGAAAATATTGCGTCGAGATTCTCAGATCGAGCGGAAAGATTTTCGGCTTCTCCGCCAACACATGCAGCGATGCATTGACCCGCTCGATGCGCAGCCGAGCCTCGTTCTGATCCCCGAGATAGTGCAGCGCCACGGCCATCAGCCGGTCGCCCAGCATGACATCGGTCTTGTCGGGCGAGTTGGCGGCCGCGTTCGCAAAGCGATCGGCGAGCGCACGGGCCTTGCCGAACTGTCCGTTGTTGAACTGGTCGATGCACAAGCCCCAGAGCGCGCGCAGCCGGAAATCCTTGTCGTCGAGCCTGTCAGCAAGCTCAAGGGTCGTCTCGAGGATCGGCCGCGCCTCGCGCGCGCGGCCCTCGCCATACATCAGCGACCAGCCGAGCGCTGACAGCAGCTGCATGCGGATGCGGTTATCGTCGGCGGTGTCTCCGAGCGCCGCGAGCGCCGTTCTGCTGCGCTCACGGCACTCCGCGAACAGCGAAAGACGCACCCACAGCGTGACCGCGGCCGCCGTCAGCGCGATACCGAGTCTCGCCTCGCCGTCGGGGCCGAAGGCCCAGTCCAACGCCGCACGCACATTGTCCAGCTCCGCGCCATAGATGCTCAGCCATTCGGGCAGCGGCGTCGAAATATCCGCCTCCGCGCGCTGGAATAAATCGCGAAAATGCTCGGCATGACGCCGCGCGAACTGCCTGGCTTCGCCGAGCTCGTTGAGTTTTCCGTATGCATAGGTGCGCGTGGTGTCGAGCAGCCGATAGCGCAGCGTGCGCGAGCCGGACGGCGAAATAAGCGACTTGGTCACCAGGCTGTCGATTGCTTCGAGAGTCTCGGACGCATTGAGTCCGTCACCGGACGCGACCGCGGCAGCCGCCTCCGGCGCGAAAGGGCCGGCAAAGACCGACAGGCGTCGCAGCGTGGCGCTCTCCACGGGAGGCAGAAGGTCGTAGCTCCAGTCGAGAGCCGCAGCGAGCGTCTGGTGCCGCGGCACGGCGGTACGCCGGCCCCGCCATTGCAGCGAAAAGCGGCTGTCGAGCAGGGATGCCGTGCCGGCGATGCCGTAAGCATTGACGCGGCCCGCCGCGAGCTCGATCGCCAGCGCGATGCCGTCGAGGCGCCGGCAGATGCTCGCGACGAGGGGCGCCTCCTCTGCACTGAGCTGGAACGGGCCCGAGCTCTGCGCAATGCGGTCCACAAAGAGTTGAGCCGCGGGATAGGCAAGGACCTCGTCGACAGCAAGCCCTTCGCGCTCGGGCGGACAATCCAGCGGGAACAGCCGGAAAATCCGCTCGCCTTCGCTGCGGAACGATTCGCGGCTGGTTGCGAGAACACGAAGCCGCGGTGCCTCGCGAACGATGTGCTCGACCAGCGGCGCCAATTGATCCAACACATGTTCGCAACCGTCGAAGATCAGCAGGGCCGGGCCGGTCTTCAGAAACGTCAGCAGAGCCGGCGTCGGATCCTCCGCGCTGATGGTCAGTCCGAGCGCCGAAGCAATGGTGGTCGCGATGTGACTGGCATCCCTCAGCGGACCGAAATCGACAAAGAAGACTCGCCCGTCGAAATCCTGGGAACGGCGATGCCCGACGGTGACGGCGACCGAGGTCTTGCCGATGCCGCCCGGGCCAACGACGGTCATGAAGCGATAGAGCGAAAGTCCGTTCGAGATCTTCTCGATGACATCTTCCCGGCCGACCATCCTTGTGAGCTGAGCGGGCAGGGAGCGGGGAGGGGCGGTTTCGGCCGGGAGCGGGGCGGCCGGCAGAGCTGCTTGAGCGAACGAGGCGACAAAACAATAGCCTCGGCCCGGCACGTTGACGACGTAACGGGCCGACTTGCCGGTGTCGCCGAGCGCCTTGCGCAGCGCCGCGACGTGGAAGCGCAGGCTGCCCTCGTCGACATTGACGCCGGCCCAGATGCGCTTGACCAGCTCTCTCTTGTCGACGACTTCTCCGGGGCGTCCGGCAAGGAAGATGAGAATGTCGAGCGCGCGGCCGCCGACATGAAGCGGCGAGCCCTCCTTCTCCAAGAGCCGGGACTTCGGAAACAGTCGAAATGGCCCAAAGGAAATGGCCGAGTCTTCGCTACGATCTGGCACGCGCCATCGCCCCCTCGAAGGGAGTCAAAAGGTATTACTTTTTGGTCTACCAGAACGAGGCGTACAGTAAACTGGCCGAAAGCAGTGGGCAGGGCTGGCAGCCCTGCGTGGACGGCTTGGGTCGGCTCGCTCGCGAAATTATGCTTGGAAAGTAAAGAGTTAGGCCGACGTGACAATGCGATGACACCGGGGTTCGTCCGGATGGAGCATTGACTGTGGTGCCGGATTGCTGCGATGGCATGGTCCGGGAGCCGGTCCCGCCACCACATTGACTGCCGACTTCCGGAATTTCCAGCATGGCCTCTTTCACGCGGCGACAATTCGTGCACGCGTTGACAAGCGCGGCGGCGCTCGCCGCGCTTCCCCGCAGCGGACAAGCCGCCGACTATCCGTCTCGTCCCATTCGCCTGGTGATTCCCTACGGAGCCGGCGGATCGGGCGACCAGATCGCGCGCCCCTGGGTGGACAGGATGCCGTCGCTGCTGGGGCCGACCTTCGTCGAATATATCGGCGGCGCGGGCGGCGCCATCGGGACCGCGGCGGTCGCGCGCGAGGAGCCCGACGGCTATTCGCTGCTGCTCGGCAACGGCAGCACGCAGGTCATCATTCCCATGACGTCGGCGAATCCCGGATATTCCGTTGGCGACTTCCGCGCCATCTACCGCCTGATCAACAGCGCGCTGGTTTTCGCCATCAATCCTTCGGTGCCCGCCGCAAACCTGCGCGAGTTGATCACCTATGCGAAAGCCAATCCGGGAAAGCTGTCCTATGGCACGCCGGGGATCGCCACCGGAAACCATCTGGTCGGCGAGTCCTTCAAGCAGCAGGCCGGTGCACTGGACATCGTCCACGTGCCCTATCGGGGCATCGCGCAGGCGACCAACGATCTCGTCAGCGGCCAGATATCGCTCGTCATTGCCGTCATGTCCGTTCAATTGCAGCAGTTGGCTCAAGCGGGGAAAGTCAGACTGCTGGCGGTCACCACCGAAACGCGGCTGAGCGGCGCGCCCGAGATCCCGACCGCCGTCGAATCCGGCATGCCCGGCATCCGGTATGAGGGCTGGTTCGGTCTGTTCGCACCCAAGGACACCGACGATGCGATCATCGACCGGATCGCGCAGGCGACGCGGCTCGCCATGGCCGATTCGGCGCTTCTGGCGAGCTATCGCGCCCAGGGCATGGAGCCGGACAACAATTCAAGCCCGGACAAATTCCAGCGCATCGTCGAGGCCACATCCGCAAGCCTCGCGCCCCTGATCAAATCGATCGGGCTGAGCAATTTGTGAGGCCGCTCAGCCGTCGGCGCGCGTGACAATGCGCGCCGTCAGCGTGACGAGACCCATCAGCGCGGCCAGGAGCCAGAACGCGACCGGCAATCCGCCAAGGCGTGCGACGAAGCCGACACCGGCGGGGCCGACGAGAACGCCGGCGTAGCCGGCGGTCGTGATCGCTGCGACGGCGAGCCCCGTGGGCATCACCGTCTGCCTCGCCGCCCGGCGGAACAGCACCGGCACGAGGTTCGATGCGCCGAGGCCGATGAGCAGGAAGCCGGCCACAGCCACCGCCACGACGGGAGCCGTGAGCAGGACCACGAAACCCGCGATCGCAATCAGGCTGCCCCAGAACAATGTGGTGCGGTCTCCGATGCGCGCGACGACGGCGTCGCCGCCGAGCCGCCCGATCGTCATCGCGACCGAGAACACGATATAGCCGATCCCGCCTTGCGCTTCGGAGACGAGGCCCGCGCCGATGACGAGCAACGCGCCCCAATCGAGCATTGCGCCTTCGACCAGGAAGGTGATGGCGCAAAGCAGTGCGAGCAGGAGCACGGCGCCATGCGGCAGCACGAACAGCGGTCCCTCCTGCACCTGCACGGAGCGAAGCAGCCGCGGCCAGGCCACCAGCATCGCGATCAGCATCAGGACGGAGCAGATCAGCGTGCAAGCGAGCGCGCCGAGTTGCAGCGAGAGCAGTGCGGTCATGAGTGCGGCCCCGGCGAAGCCGCCGATGCTGAACAGCGCGTGGAAGCCGGACATCAGCGGACGTCCCGCGGCGCGCTCCACCTCCACCGCGTGGATGTTCATGGCGACGTCGATGGAACCGAGCGCGGCGCCGAATGCGAGAAGTGCCAGCGCCAGCGTCGCCGGCGAGCTCGCGATTGTCAGCAGAGGCAGGACCAAGGCAAGACCGAGCCCGCCCGCAATGATGATCGGCTTGCTGCCATAGCGCGCGCTCAGCACGCCGGTCAGAACCATCGCGATGACCGAGCCGATGCCAAGGCTGAGCAGGAGCAGTCCGAGGATGCCGTCGTCGACGGCGAGCCGCGCCTTCGCGAACGGCACCAGCGGTGCCCAGCACGCGATGCCGAAGCCCGCGACGAGGAAGGCAAGCCTGGTCGCAAGGCGTGTCGCCGGCTTGTCGGCAGAAGACATGGGAACTCCGGGGAGGAGAATTAGGGCGGGGGCGATCGACAAGCCTCGCAATTGTTGCGTCTTTATGTCCGCGGCGGACTCGAATTTGTCGCAGGCGGCCCTGGGCGGACGGAACGCCAGTGCGAACAAAGGAGTGAGGCTTCGTAGCCCGGATGGAGCGCAGCGCAATCCGGAGCCGCTCGCGCGCATTCGGCACCGTCCCGGATTACGCTTGCGCTCCATCCGGGCTACACGACCGCCTCTGTGTCGCCCTCCTGTCAATCCCACCGCGCAAAAATATTCCACTTTACCGAAATTCGGTTTTGGCGTATGTGTCGCCCATCCCGGCTCATCCTTGAGGGGCGATCTTGTGGTCGTCATGTTCGCGAGCCGGGCTTGCGGTGGACGCGGCAGCGTTCGGATACGAGAGGCTAAGGGCAGGGCGGATTGCTCTCCGTGAGCCCGAGGCTTCGTTCCGACGAGCGGCGCTGCTAGGCTTCGTCTCGTCTGTAAGTTTCCGGCTTTGTCGACAGGGCTGGGAAAACTGCGGCGAAATGGCGGGCCGTGCGTACGGCAAAACCGTGTGGTCCTGGCCGTCGTTGCTACGGTCAAGCTCTGGCGAATGCGGCATCTGCGTCAACCGGCGCGGTGTCGGTGAATTTCGTTGGGGTGAGGGAGGCCAAAAGGAACTCGGCTCCCGGGAGAGCACGGCATAAGCCGTCCAACCATCGCGCAGGGAAGGCCGAGTGATCGGCTACACCTGTATGCTGCTGTGCGGTTTTCCTGCGTGTGCTTTTCGCGCAGCGGACCGCGGGTGCCAGCCGGCACCCGGCCTTCCCTGCGCCCTCTTGGATTTGAGGGTGGAGTGACCAAGCAAAGCTCGGGCGAAACGCGCCGCGAGGATGCGAAGGCGTGTCTGCAAATCGAGCCTGCATTTGGAGGATGAGGATGCTGGCCCCTTGCTTCGTCATTGCGAGCGCAGCGAAGCAATCCAATCTGCCGCCGCGGAGGGATTCTGGATTGCTTCCGCCTTCGCTAAAGCTTCGGCGGACAAGTCGCTGCGCTCGCAATGACGATGTGGAGAGAGTGTGCGCCACACTCCGTTCTCGTGCCGGACGCAGCGCAGCGTCTCTTCGACGGTGCGTTGCAGCGCTTCCGGGACACGAGAGTGGGGCGGCGCCTCGTTCTAGCCGCTGAGTATCCTACGGCAAGCTTCGACGAACACCTGGGCGCCGGTGACGATGTCGACGTCGGCGGTGTTCTCGGTCCAGTGATGGCTGATGCCGCCGATCGACGGTACGAACAGCATGCCCGCGGGCATGATTGTCGCCAGCATCTGCGCATCATGGCCGGCACCGCTGGGCATGCGAATGGATCGTCCGCCGGCCAGAGTCTTGCTCGCGGCTTCGATCGCGTCTTGGATGCCTGCGTTCATCATGGCCGGCGCGCCGGTGCGCAGTTTTTCCACGGTGACGGTGCAGGGACCCTTCGCACTGGCCTCGTCCGCCATGCTCCGCAGCAGCTCTTCCAACCGGGCGATGACGGAAGGATCGTCGTCGCGGATCTGGAACAGCATTTCGGCGCCACCCGGAATGATGCTCGGCGCGCCCGGATCGAGCGTGATGCGGCCGGTGGTCCAGACCGTGCGCGGACCGCAGCTCTCGGGAAAACGCTCGTCGATGGCGACGCAGAACTTTGCCAGCGCCAGCCCGGCATCCTTCCGTGCAGCCATGCGGGTGGTGCCGGCGTGATTCTGCTCACCGACGAAATTGATCTGGTATTGCCAGATGCCGACGATGGAGGTGACGACGGCGACCGCAAGGCGACCGCTTTCGAGCGTGTCGCCCTGCTCGATATGGGCTTCCAGATATCCGACGTGCCGGCCCGGCTCGGCGGTGATGCGCGGTCGTCCTGCGAGCCCCATGTCGGCGAGTGCGTCCCGCATGGTGCGGCCGCTGGTGCGGTCGCGTGCGGCATCAATGTCCGCCTCGCTCACTTGCCCGACATAGGAGCGCGAACCGAGGAAGTGCCCAAAGTGTCCTTCCTCGTCGCACCAGGCGGCAATCTCGACCGCGCCTTCGAGCGAGGGATCAGCATTGAGCACGCGCGCCGCTTCGAGCGCGTAGACGACACCGAGCGGGCCGTCGAGCCAGCCGGCGTAGTTCTGGCTTTCGAGATGCGATCCCGCGAGCAGCTTGGGTCCCGCCTTTGCGCTGGTGCCGAAGACATTGCCGATGCCGTCGATCGCGGCGGAGAGGCCCGCGTCGGGGAGCTTCCGCACCAGCCAATCCAGCGAAAGCTTGTGCGGTTCGGAGAAGGTCGGCTTGTGCACGCCGGTCTTGTAGGCGCCGATGGCACGGAGCGCATTGAGATCGGCGAGAACGCGCTCGCCGTTTGCGAGTGAAAAGGTGTCAGGCATGCTCGGCAACCTTCAACGCCTCGGTGCGGATCTCCTCGACCAGCCGTTCCTTCAACTGGACGAATTCGGGCGTGGTCTTGATCTTGTAGGAGCGCGGATGCGGCAGGTCCACGTTGATCTCGGCCTTGATGCGGCCGGGACGTGCGCTCATGACGATGACGCGGCTGCCGAGGAAGATCGCTTCCTCGATGTCGTGGGTCACGAACAGCACGGTCTTCTGGTCGCGCTCCCAGATCCCGAGCAGCATTTCCTGCATCAGGGCGCGCGTCTGGTTGTCGAGCGCGCCGAAGGGCTCGTCGAGCAGCAGGATCTTGGGATCATTGGCGAGCGCGCGCGCGATCGCGGTGCGCTGCTGCATGCCGCCGGAGAGCTGTTTCGGCCAATGGTTCTCGAAGCCGGACAGACCGACCTGGCGGATGAAGCCATCGGCGACCTTGTTGCGCTCCACCTCGGACACGCCGCGCTCGCGCAGGCCGAAGGCGATGTTCTCGCGCACTGTCAGCCAGGGAAACAACGTGTAGGACTGGAACACCATGCCGCGATCGGCGCCGGGGCTGGTCACCTCGCGTCCGTCGAGCACCACACGTCCGCCGGTCGGGCGATCGAGGCCGGCGACGATACGAAGCAGCGTGGACTTGCCGCAGCCGGAAGGGCCGAGGATGGTGACGAAGTCGTTGTTGCCGATCACAAGATCGGTCGGCTCCAGCGCCCTGGTCGGGGCGTTGCCGTGGCGCGCGGGAAAGGTTCGCGAGACCTGTTCGATCTTGAGGATCGTCATGCGAGCCTCCAGGGAAACAGCCACGCGTTGAACGCCTTGAACAGGAAGTCCGAGACCAGGCCGATCAGCCCGATCACGATGATGCCGAAGATGATCTGGCCGGTGTTGAGCAGCGCCTGGCTGTCGGTGATCATGTGGCCGATGCCGGAGGAGGAGCCGATCAGTTCAGCGACGATGACATAGGTCCAGGCCCAGCCCAGCACCAGCCGCAGGATCTCGGCGATCTCAGGCGCGGAGGAGGGCAACAGCACGCGGCGGATGATGCCGCGGTCGCTGGCCCCCAGTGTATAGGCCGCCTCGACCAAGTCGCGCCGCGTCGTGCCGACGGTGACCGCGATCATCAGGATGATCTGGAACACCGAGCCGATGAAGATGACGAGCAGCTTCTGCAGCTCGCCGATGCCGGCCCACAGGATCAGGAGGGGAATGAAGGCGGAGGCCGGCAGATAGCGCGCAAAGGAGACGAACGGTTCGAGGAACGCCTCGACCGGCTTGTAGGCCCCCATCAGCACGCCGAGCGGCACCGCGATGAGCGCGGCGAGCACGAAGCCGCCGACGACGCGCCAGATCGTCATGCCGATGTCGAACAGGAAGCCCTGTTTGATGATCAGATCGACGCCTTCCTGCACCATGGTCAGCGGGTTGGCGAGGAACACTTTCGACACGTGGCCGCCGAAGGTCGCCCAGGACCAGAGGGCAACGAACACTACGAAGAACGCAAGGCCGTAAGCCACGCGCTGCCTTGACGTCACGGGATCGAGGGGACGCATCAAACTGTCTATCCGGGCGGTGAATAAGTTTACCGGCCCCGCCGCGAGACGGGGCCGGCGGTTCCTGGAAGGCTTACTTGATGTAGCTGGCGTCGAAGAGATCCTCGACCTTCGGCGCGGCCTTGATGATCCCGATCTCCAGCAGGAGGTCGGCGGCCTCCTTGTTGAAGGTCAGGAAATCGCCGGCGAAGAATTTCTGGTTCGCGGCCTTGTCCTGCCAGCGCAGATACTTCGCTGAGTTGCCGAACGCCTCGCCGGTCTGCTTCACGTCGGCACCCATGATCTCGTAGGCCTTGGCCTGGTCCTTGGCGATCATGTCGAGGGCCTCGAAATAGCTGTCGGCGAGCGCCTTGGCGGCCTTCGGGTTCTCGGTGAGGAATTTCGGCGTGCAGCCGAACGTGTCCATGACCATCGGATAGTCGAGCGTGGTCGCGATGATCTTGCCCTTGTCGGGTGCGGCACGAACCGTCGACAGATACGGCTCATAGGTCATCGCGGCATCGTTCTGGCCGGAGACAAAGGCCTGCGCGGCCGCTGCCGGCTCGAGGTTCACGACGGTGACGTCCTTCACCGACAAGCCGTTCTTCTTGAGCATCCAGGCCAGCGCGAAATAGGGCGAGGTGCCGGGCGCGGAAGCCGCAACCGTCTTGCCCTTCAGATCCTTGATCGCGGCGAGCTCGTTGCGCACGGCCATGCCGTCGGCGCCGTAGCTCTTGTCGAGCTGGAAGATCTGCTTGGTCGCGACGCCGTTGGCGTTCCAGGAGATCCAGGTCTCCACGGTCGTTGCCGCGCACTGGACGTCACCGGAGGCGATCGCGAGATGGCGATCCTTCTGCGGAATCTTCTTGATGGTGACGTCGAGGCCGTTCTTCTTGAAGATGCCGGCTTCCTTCGCCAGCGTCAGCGGCGCGAAGCCGGTCCATCCGGAGATGCCGACGCCCACCTTGACGTCGTCGGCGAGCACGGGGGTGGAGACCGTAAGCGCAATGATAGTCGCAAATACTTTCGAACTACGCATGGTTGTCGTCCTCTTGCCGATCGATGGATTGACGTCCTGTTGATCTCGGTCGGTCCTCATGGACCGTTGCCCGAAGCGTTGCACGATTTGTGCCGACACGTCCTCTCAGCCTCCCTTGAATCGGGCGACAAGGCGGTGAGAGTCACCGGGATAGAGCAGCCGCACCGCGGTAATCGTGCGCGCGCTGCGCCAGGTATAGCGGTCGATCACGAGGCAGGGGGCGCCGACGGCGATGTCGAGCGCCTCCGCCGTGCGATCGTCCGCGACGATAGCGCTGATCGTATGCTCGGCTTCTGTCCATGGAACATGGTGAAGCAGCCACGAGCCGGGTGGCTCACGCGAAAAATCCGCGGTCGCTGCGTCCGGCACCGACGCGAGATCGATCAACCTGTCCTCGACGGCGAAAGGTACGTCGTCAGCGCTGTGGCGGCAGGTGATCGCGACCACCCTGCCGGCCTTCTTGACACCGAGGCGGTCACGGTCGGCCGCGGTCGCGGCGCGGAGCTTGCGACCGATCAGCTCGTAACCGTAAGCGCGCCCGAGCGCGGTGATCTCGGCGCGCATGTCGGCGATCTTGAGCACGGCAGACTGATGTTGCGGCCGGCGGACGAAGGAGCCGGCACGTCGCCGTCGCTCGATCAGGTCGGCTTGCGCGAGCTCCGACAGCGCCTTGTTCACTGTCATGCGCGAGCAGCCGTAACGCGCCACCAGCTCGTGCTCGAACGGGATGCGATGACCGGGCGGCCACTCGCCTGTCAGAATGCGCTTCTCGATATCGGCGCGAATCCGTTTGTAGAGCGTCGGCTGGTCCGGTGTATCAGTGGCGAGACTCATGCAACGAGCCTCCGCACCGATGTGTTGAAGTGTTCGCGCGCGGCCTGGCGCAGTCTGTGCCGGCCGCCCTCGACGACCTTGTCGCCGCCGGCCCAAACGCAATCGATCGCACCGCTGCCCGCGGCAAAGATCCAGCCGTCGATGGCGGCGTCGCGCGCGCGCCCCGACAGCGAGGGATGCGTGGTGTCGAGCGTGACGATGTCGGCGCGCGCACCGGGTGTGAGACCGACTGACATCTGTGCCAGTGCCCGCGCGCCGCCTGCAAGCGCATGATCGAACAGCGTGCGTCCCGTCGAGCGCCCCGCGCCGGCGGAGAGCACGTTGCGCTCGCGGTGCTTGAGCCGCTGGCCATATTCCAGCTGGCGCAGCTCGTCGGCGACGCCGACCAGCACGTTGGAATCCGTGCCGATGCCAAAGGTACCGCCGGCACCGACGAATTCGCGAGCCGGGAAAATGCCATCGCCAAGGCTCGCCTCGGTAACGGGGCAGAGGCCGGCGACCGCGCCGGTCTTGGCGAGGGCGGCCAGTTCCTCATTCGTCGTATGGGTGGCGTGAATGAGGCACCAGCGTTGATCGACGGGCGCGTGCTCCAGCAACCATTGCACCGGACGTCGTCCGGACCAGGCCAGGCAATCCTCGACTTCCTTCACCTGCTCGGCGGCATGAATGTGCACCGGGCCGCCGTCCGCGAGCGGAAGGATTGCCGCAAGCTCGGCCGGCGTCACAGCGCGCAAACTGTGCGGCGCGACGCCGATGTTGGTATCCGGCAATGTTGCGAGCGCCTTGCGCGAGGCGCCCACCAGCGCGGCGAACTGATCAACCGTGCAGATGAAGCGGCGCTGGCCGGCATGCGGTGCTGCGCCGCCAAATGAGCCATGCGCATAAAAACTCGGCAGCAACGTCAGCGCAATACCCGAGGCTTCGGCGGCCTGCGCGATGCGTGCGGCCATTTCGCCGATGTCGGCGTATGGCGAGCCGTCGCGATCGTGATGCAGATAATGGAATTCGCCGACGCGGGTAAAACCCTGCTCCAACATCTCGACATAAAGCAGTGTCGCGACCGCTGCGACGTCGTCAGGCGTCATCGCCAGCGCAAAGCGATACATCGTCTCGCGCCAGGTCCAGAAAGTGTCGGTGCTATCGCCGCGCAGTTCTGCGAGACCCGCCATGCCGCGCTGGAAGGCGTGGCTGTGCAGGCTCGCAAGTCCCGGAAGCGCGATGTCGTGGCGTTCGTCGCCGGAGACCGGGGCCACGCCCGCGGTCACCTCGGCGATCGCGCCGGCGGTGATCACCACCTGCACGTCATTGGCCCAGCCCGAGGGCAGGAGCGCGGAGGCGAAATGCAGTCGTGTCATGTTTCCATGCCGGCTGGACAGAACCGCGACACGATTATATGTCTAGACATATAAGTCAAGCATCCCACGCGAAGGGACAGTTGCATGGCAGAACGCTTCGACCGGATCTGGCATAACGCCCGGCTCGCCACGATGCAGGCCGATCGTCCCGATCTCGGCGAAATCGAGCACGGCGTGATCGCCGCGCGCGCCGGTCGTATCGTCTATGCGGGGGCGCAGGCCGATTTTCCGGCGAATGCCGATACAGCCGAACGCATCGATTGCGAAGGGCGTTGGATCACGCCCGGTCTCGTCGATTGTCACACCCATCTGGTCTATGGCGGCAACCGCGCCCCCGAATTCGAGCTGCGCCTAAAGGGCGCGAGCTACGAGGAGATCGCGCGCGCCGGCGGCGGCATCGTCTCGACGGTGGCCGCGACGCGCAAGGCAAGCGAGGCCGAGCTCGTAGCACTCGCGCTGCCGCGGCTCGATGCGCTGATTGGCGAGGGCGCCACCACGGTCGAGATCAAATCCGGCTACGGCTTGGACACCGAGACCGAGATGCGGCAGCTGGCCGCCGCGCGAAGCCTGGGTCGTCAGCGGTCGGTCGCGATCCGAACCTCGTTTCTCGGTGCGCATGCCCTGCCGCCGGAGGCCGATGGCGACAAGGATCGCTACATCGATCTCGTCTGCAGGGAGATGTTGCCTGCGGTCGCGAAGGCGGGCCTCGCCGATGCGGTCGATGCCTTCATGGAAGGTATCGCATTTTCCGGCGAGCAGACGACGCGGGTGTTCGAGGCAGCGAGGCGGCTTGGCCTGCCGGTCAAGCTGCATGCCGACCAGCTCTCGAACCTCGGCGGCGCTGCGCTCGCCGCAAAATTCTCGGCGCTCTCGGCCGATCACCTCGAGCACACCGACGAAGCCGGTGCAGCGGCGATGGCAAAAGCTGAAACGGTGGCCGTGCTGCTGCCCGGCGCCTTCTACTTCATCCGCGAGACGCAAAAACCCCCGGTCGAGGCATTCCGCAAGCACGGCGTTGCCATGGCGCTGGCGACCGACTGCAATCCGGGCAGCTCGCCGCTGACATCGCTCCTGCTCGCCATGAACATGGGCGCGACGCTGTTCCGGATGAATGTGACCGAGTGCCTTGCCGGTGTCACTCGCGAAGGCGCGCGAGCGCTCGGCGTGCTCCATGATACCGGCACGCTCGAGGCCGGCAAATGGTGCGACCTTGCGATCTGGGACATCGAGCGCCCTGCCGAGCTGGTCTACCGCATCGGCTTCAATCCGCTGCACCGCCGGGTGTGGAGGGGACAGTGACGGAGCCGCGCGCGCCGATCGTTGTCAAGCCGGGAACGGTCAGCCTCGATGATCTCGCGCGCGTGCTCGAAGGCGCATCTGTCGTTCTCGATCCCTCGTTCTGGCCGCGCGTCGACGCGGCCGCGGAGATCGTAGCAAGGGCCGCGCGAGCGGATGCTCCCGTCTACGGCATCAACACCGGCTTCGGGAAGCTGGCGTCGAAGCGCATCCCGCCCGGTCAGACCGCGCTGCTCCAGCGCAATCTTATCGTCTCGCATTGCTGCGGCGTCGGTGCGGCGACGCCCGAACCGATCGTCCGCCTGATGATGGCGCTGAAGATCATCTCCCTCGGGCGCGGCGCCTCCGGCGTGCGCCGCGGGGTGATCGAGCAGCTGCAGGCCATGCTGGCGCGGCGCGTCTCACCGCTGGTGCCGCAGCAAGGTTCGGTCGGTGCTTCCGGCGATCTCGCGCCGCTCGCGCATATGACCGCTGTGATGATCGGCGAAGGGCAGGCGATCGTCGACGGCAAGACAGTGTCGGGCAGCGAGGCGCTCGCGGCCGCCGACCTGCCGCCACTGACGCTCGGTCCCAAGGAAGGGCTCGCGCTGATCAACGGCACGCAATTCTCCACCGCCTACGCCGTCTCCGGTGTGCTGCGCGCATTTCGCATGGCTCGCGCTGCGCTCGTCACCGGCGCGATGTCGGTCGATGCGGCGATGGCCTCGACGGCGCCGTTCCGCCCCGAGATCCAGGCGCTGCGCGGCCATTCCGGACAGGCCGCGGCTGCGGCAACCCTGATGGCGCTGCTCCACGGCAGCGACATCCGCCTGTCGCATCTCGAAGGCGACGAGCGCGTGCAGGATCCCTATTGCCTGCGCTGCCAGCCGCAGGTTGCGGGCGCGGCGCTCGACCTGATCGTGCAGGCGGCGCGGACGCTTGTCGTCGAGGCCAATGCCGTCACCGACAATCCGCTCGTGCTGGTCGAGACCGGCGAGATCGTCTCCGGCGGCAACTTCCATGCCGAACCGGTGGCTTTTGCCGCGGATACCATCGCGCTCGCGCTGTCGGAAATCGGTGCGATCAGCGAGCGGCGCATCGCGACGCTGGTCGATCCCGCGCTCAATTTCGGCCTGCCGCCGTTCCTCACTCCCGATCCCGGTATCAATTCCGGATTCATGATCGCCGAAGTGACGGCGGCCGCGCTCTATGCCGAGAACAAGCAGCGCGCCGCCGCCTGCTCGATCGACTCGACCCCGACCAGTGCCAACCAGGAAGACCATGTCTCGATGGCCGCGCATGCCGCACGACGGCTGTCGGACATGGCCGACAATCTCGCCACCATCCTGGGCATCGAGCTGCTGGTCGCCGCCCAAGGCATCACGCTGCGCGCGCCGCATGCAACCAGCGCGCCGCTCGCTGCCGTCATCGCCGCACTTCGCGAGCAGGTGCCGCCGCTCGGCGCCGACCGCTACATGGCCGGCGATCTCACCAAGGCTGCAGCGCTGGTCGAGGCCGATGCGCTGCCGGCTGCGGCGCTCGCCGTGCTTTCAACCGACCCGTTTCCGACACTTGCCTGACGAGGTGTTCCGCATGAACCGCCGACTGGACAATGACCGCACCATCCGCGCACCCCGCGGCAGCGAAATCAGCGCCAAGAGCTGGTTGACGGAAGCGCCCCTGCGCATGCTCATGAACAATCTCGATCCCGACGTTGCAGAACGTCCGAGCGAGCTCGTGGTCTATGGCGGCATCGGCCGCGCTGCGCGCGATTGGGAGAGCTTTGACCGGATCGTTGCTTCGCTGCGCGAGCTCGAAGATGACCAGACGCTGCTGGTCCAGTCCGGCAAGCCGGTCGGTGTGTTCCGCACCCATGCCGACGCGCCGCGTGTCCTGATCGCCAACTCCAACATCGTGCCGCACTGGGCGACGCTCGACCATTTCAACGAGCTCGATCGAAAGGGCCTGATGATGTACGGCCAGATGACGGCCGGTTCCTGGATCTATATCGGCAGCCAGGGCATTGTGCAGGGCACTTACGAAACCTTCGTTGAAGTTGGCCGCCGCCACTATGGCGGCAGCCTCGCCGGCAGATGGATTCTGACCGCGGGTCTCGGCGGCATGGGCGGCGCGCAGCCGTTGGCTGCGACCATGGCCGGGGCTTCGATGCTGGCGGTCGAATGCCAGCCGAGCCGCATCGAGATGCGTCTGCGCACCGGTTATCTCGATCGCCAGGCCGCGACGCTCGACGAGGCGCTTGCGGTCATGGCGGAGGCGACGAAGACGATGAAGGCCATCTCGGTCGGCCTGCTCGGCAACGCCGCGGAAATTTTTCCCGAGCTGGTCCGCCGTGGTGTCAGGCCCGACATCGTCACCGATCAGACCAGCGCGCACGATCCGATCAACGGCTATTTGCCGAAGGGCTGGACGCTTGCGGAGTGGGAGACTAAGCGCGCCGCCGACCCCAAGGCCGTGGAGCGCGCCTCAAAGACCTCGATGGTCGAGCACGTCCAGGCCATGCTGGATTTCCATGCGCAGGGCATTCCGACGCTCGACTACGGCAACAACATCCGCCAGATGGCGCAGGACATGGGCCTGAAGAACGCCTTCGATTTTCCCGGCTTCGTCCCCGCCTATATCCGTCCCTTGTTCTGCCGCGGCGTCGGGCCGTTCCGCTGGGCCGCGCTGTCGGGCGATCCCGAGGACATCTTCAAGACCGACGCCAAGGTCAAGGAGCTGATGCCTGACGACAAGCACCTGCACAATTGGCTCGACATGGCCAGGGAGCGCATCAAGTTCCAGGGCCTGCCGGCGCGGATCTGCTGGGTCGGGCTCGGCGATCGCGATCGCCTGGGCCTTGCCTTCAACGAGATGGTGGCGCGTGGCGAATTGAAGGCACCAATCGTGATCGGCCGCGACCATCTCGACAGCGGCTCGGTGGCGAGCCCCAACCGCGAAACCGAAGCGATGAAGGACGGTTCGGACGCTGTGTCCGACTGGCCCTTGCTCAACGCGCTGCTCAATTGCGCCAGCGGCGCGACCTGGGTGTCGCTGCATCACGGCGGCGGCGTCGGCATCGGCTATTCCCAGCATGGCGGCATGGTGATCGTCGCCGACGGTACGCCGGAAGCGGCGAAGCGCATCGCGCGCGTGCTCTGGAACGACCCTGCCAGCGGCGTCATGCGCCACGCTGACGCGGGTTACGAGACCGCGATCGAATGCGCCCGCGAGAAAGGGCTCGATCTGCCGAGCCTGGCGACGTAGCCAGGCTCAGTCGCGCGCCAGGAGCCTCGGCATCGTGGTCTTCGCACCGTCCATGAAGGTCTGGACGGCATCGCGAACGATCGCGTCGAGATCTGCCGGGATTGGCGTCGCGTAGATGAATTTGCGGATCGCGAGATAGAAAATGCGGCCGTGCAGGCCCCAGAACAGCTCGGTCTCGCGCTCGCCGAGCGGAAGTGTCTTTGCTTCGGGCAGTTTCAGGTCGTGGCGCAGTTCGCCGGCCGCCGGCTCGATGATCTCGCGCCTGATGATGTCGAGATAGCGGCCGGTGATGCCGAACGACTTCATGCCGGAGAAGACGAAGATCCGCACCCAATTGTATTCGAACACGCGTTCGACATAGTCGAGATAAAAGCGCGTCAGCCGGGCCTCGAGCGATAGCGAGCGGTCGCGGATCATCGGACCCCAATCGGGCGACCAGCGGCTGAGATAAACCTCTTGGTAGACACGCTCGATCAGCGCTTCCTTGCTCGGGAAGTGGCGGTAGATCGCCGAATGCGTGATTCCCAGGCGCTTGGCGAGCTCGCGCGTCTGCCCCTCGAAGCCGCGCTCGGCAAAGAATCGGATTGCCTCGTCCAGGATGGCGCGCTCGCGGTCGGCCGCACGCATGTTGCGGCGCTTTGGCGCGGACTTGCTGCCTGTCTCGGACCGCTTCCGGACCGGTCGCTTCGCCGTTTTCTGCGCTTTGCGGGCCATTTCGTCGCTGAATCGCACGTCCCGTCGTCTTCATAGCCCAACGCGCATTTGTAACCAAATGGTCATTTCCTGTTGACCGACTTCCGATGGCGTGTCAGGATTTTGAGACCAGATGGTTACAAATCTGGCGTCCCGGCTGATGAGCCGAGGAATCCGAGGAATCCGAGGAAACGGCGGTGAAGGCGAGGGCTTTCAGCTATTTTCGCGCTGCGACGATCGACCAGGCGTTGGATGCTCACGCGCGCGCCGGCGACGGTGCGTGTTTCATTGCCGGCGGCCAGAGCCTCGTGCCGGCGTTGTCGCTGCGGCTGCAGGCGCCGCGGCTGCTGATTGACATCACTCATATCTCCGAGCTGCGTGGCGTCAGGCGTGAGGGCGGATATTTGCGCATCGGTGCGTTGACGCGCCATTGCGAGATGCTGAGCGAGCCGCTGATCGCCGAATTCGCGCCGCTGTTGCATGCGGCTGCGCCCTTCGTCGCCCATCCCGCGATCCGCAACCGCGGCACGTTCGGCGGCAGTGTCGCGCAGGCCGACCCGGCTTCCGAATTTCCGGCGATGACGCTGGCGCTCGATGCCGAGATCGAGATTGTCGGCCCTTCGGGCAGCCGGCGCGTCAAGGCCGACGACTTCTTCGTCGACCTGTTCGAGACAGCTTTGCAGCCCGGTGAGCTGATCACCGCGGTCTTCGTCCCGCTGTTCAAGGCCGATCAGCGCTTTGCGTTTGACGAATTGGCCCGGCGGCGCGGGGACTATGCCCTGGTCGGTTGCGGCATGCTCGCAACCTGCACCGGCGAGCGCATCGATGACATAAGGATCTCGTTCTTTTCTGTCGGCAATACGCCGACGCGGGTGAAGGGAACGGAGGCTACGCTCATCGGCTCGAGCCTTGGCACCGAACGCATCGCCGCAGCGCAAGCTGCGCTAGAAGGTGATCTGACGCCACCGGATAGCGACGAGGTGCCGCCGGCGATGCGGCTGCATCTTGCCCGCGTATTGCTCGGACGCATGCTCGGACGTCTCGGAGCGGGCGGATGAGCGGCTTCGACCGATCCCTCCTGGATGATGCGGACGAGACCGTGCGCGTTCGCTTCACCGTCAACGGCCGCAAGGTGGCCTGTGAGGTCGCGCCGCGCGAGACGCTGGTCGATTGCCTGCGCAACGCGCTCGAGCTGACAGGCACGCATGCCGGCTGCGAGATGGGCGCCTGCGGCGCGTGTCTCGTCCAGCTCGACGGCCAAGCCGTGCACGCCTGTCTAATGTTCGCGGTGCAGGCTGACGGCGCCAGGATAGATACGATCGAAGGTCTCACGGAGAGCGGCGTGATCGCCGACCTCCAGGCCGAATTCCACCGCCGCAACGCTCTGCAATGCGGCTTTTGCACGCCGGGCATGCTGGTCAACGCCCACGAACTCCTCTCGCAGGTGACGCGGCCAAGCCGCAAGGACATTCGTGACGCGCTGTCGGGCAATTACTGCCGCTGCACCGGCTATGAAGCGATCGTAGATGCCATCGACGCGGTGGCAAAAGCCCGCAGCGAAAGCGGAGGCGTGACATGAGCGCGCCGCTGACCTCGCTGGATCGCCCGAATTCCTATATCGGCCGCTCCGTGCCGCGCCCGAACGCCAAGCGGCTGCTCGCCGGGCGCGGGCGCTATGTCAGCGATCTCAGGCTGCCGCGGATGCTGTATGCCGCGTTCCTGCGCAGCCCGCACGCGCATGCGAAGATCATCTCGATCGATGCCGGGCGGGCGAGCGCGCTCGAAGGCGTGCATCTCGTTGCGACCGGTGCCGATCTCGCCAAGATCTGCTCGCCCTGGACCGGCACGCTCGACCATTTCAAGGGGATGATCTCGGCACCGCAATTACCGCTGCCGCTCGACCGCGTGGTCTGGGCCGGGCAGGCGGTGGTTGCAGTCGTTGCCGAGAGCCGTGCGATCGCCGAGGATGCGCTGGAACTGATCGAGATCGACTACGAAGACCTTCCGATCGTCGCCGATATCGATAGCGCGCGTGAGGGCGGCGGGCCGCTGATCAATCCTGGCAGTGCCAACAATGTCTGCTTCCGCAGCCAGCTCGACAACGGCAGCGTCGACGACGCCTTTGCGCATGCGGCCCATGTGGTGGAGGAGGAGTTGTCCTTCGGCCGCCATACCGCGGTGACGCTGGAGCCGCGCGCCATCGTTTCCGATTACGATCCTTCGGCCGAGATGCTCACCGTGCATCACGCGACACAGACGCCGTATCAGTTCCAGGACCTCTATTCGCGCCACTTCGGCATTCCGGAGGCCCGCGTTCGCGTGATCGCGACCGACATCGGCGGCTCCTTCGGGATGAAGCTGCATGTCTATCATGAGGACATGGCCGTGGTCGGCCTCTCGATCCTGCTCGGCCGGCCCGTCAAATACGTCGCCGACCGCATCGAATCGTTCGTCTCCGACATCCATGCCCGCGACCACCGCGTCCGCGCCCGGATGGCGCTTGACGCCAAGGGCGAGATCCTTGCGATGGACGTGCTGGACCTGACCGCAATCGGGGCGTTTTCGACCTATCCGCGTACAAGCGTGGTGGAGGGCAACCAGGTCATCCGCCTGATCGGCGCGCCCTATCGCTTCAAGAACTACCACGCGACGCTCGAAGTGCTCTTCCAGAACAAGGTGCAGACCAGCCAGTATCGCGCGGTCGGCCATCCCATCGCCTGCGCCGTCACCGAGCGGCTGGTCGACATGGCTGCGGCGAAGCTCGGTCTCGATCCCTTCGCGATCCGAGCGCAGAATGTCATCGCCGATGATGCCTATCCGCAGACCTCGCCGACCGGCTACCGTTTCGAGGCGTTGTCGCATCAGGCCTGCCTGAAGCGGCTGCACGAGATGATGGATTATGACGGGCTGCGCGCCGAGCAGGCGGAGTTGCGCAAGGGCGGCATCTATCGCGGGATCGGCATCGCGGCCTTTGTCGAGATCACTAATCCAAGTCCCGCGTTCTATGGTGTTGGCGGAGCCCGTATCTCCTCGCAGGACGGTGCGATCATCAGCCTGACGCCATCAGGCGAAGTGCGCTGCCTGATCTCGGTCACGGAGCAGGGGCAAGGCACCGAGGCGATCATCAGCCAGATTGTGGCGGACCAGCTCGGCCTCGCGCAGGAGCACGTCAAGGTCATTACCGGTGATACCGAGGTGACGCCGCATGGCGGTGCGACCTGGGCCTGCCGCGGCGCTGGCATCGGCGGCGAGACTGCGCTCCAGGCCACGCGCGCGCTCAGGCGCAATATCCTGGAAATCGCCGCGCTCATCCTCCAGGAGCAGCAATCGGCACTCGACATCATCGATGGCGAGGTCGTCGATGCTGGCACGCGAAACCAGCGGATGCCGATTTCCGAGATCGCGCGCATTGCCTATTTCCGTTCCGATACGCTACCGCCGGGCACGCAGGCCCAGCTCACCGTGAGCCATCACTTCGCGCCACAGGGCTATCCGTTCGCCTTCACCAACGGCATCCAGGGCTGTTCGCTGGAGGTGGACGTCGAGACTGGCTTCATCAAGATGTTGAAGCATTTCATCGTCGAGGATTGTGGCCGGGTCATCAATCCGATGCTGGTAGACGAGCAGCTCCGCGGTGGCATCGTGCAGGGATTGGGCGCGGCGCTGTTCGAGGAGTGTCGCTACAGCGAGACCGGCCAGCTCGTGAACGGCTCGCTCGCCGACTACCTCGTCCCGATGCCGATGGAGATGCCTGACATCGTCATCGCTCACGTCGAGACACCGACCGCCGACACCGAGCTTGGCGCTAAGGGATGCGGTGAGGCGGGGACGGCGGCGGCGTCGGCCTGTGTGCTGAACGCCGTCAACGACGCGCTCACACCGTTCGATGCGACGATCAATTCGATCCCGATCACGCCTACAAAAATCCTGAAAGCCCTGAAGCGATTCTAGAAAAAGACAATTGGAGGAAATCATGCCCAAGTCCGCTTCCACCTCGAAAATATCCCGCCGCACCGCGCTCGCCGGTCTCTCGGCAAGCGCGGCACTGCTCGCCATGCCGCGGCTCGGGCGCGCTGCCGACGAAACGATCCGCATCGGCTTTCCGACCCCGCTGACCGGCCCGTTCGCTGCGGAGGCGCGCGACCAGGTCAAGTGCGCCGAGCTCGCGGTCAAGCTTGCCAACGACAAGGGCGGCATCGGCGGCCGCAAGGTCGAGCTGTTGGTGCGCGACGACAAGCTCAATGCCGGCGAGGCCGCGACCCGTACGCTGGAGCTGATCGAGAAGGACAAGGTTCACGCCGTGGTCGGCGCGCTCTCCAGCGCCGTGCAGCTCGCGGTCAACGAAGTCACCCGCGCCCGCGGCGTGATCTACGTTTCGATCAGCCAGTCCGACACCATCAACGAGGTCAAGGATTTCAGCAAATACACCTTCCACGAGGCGCTGAACCCGCACATGACGACCGCCGCCGTGGCACGGCAGACCCTGAAGAAGGGCATGAAAGTTGCCCATCTCGTCGCAGATTACGCGTACGGGCATGAGATGCTGCGCGGCTTCAAGCGCGCGCAGGCGGCGATCGGCGCGGATAGCGTCGGCGAGATACTGCATCCGTTTGGCGCTGCCGACTATTCCACCTTCATGCCGCGCCTGATGTCGCTGCGGCCCGACGTGCTCTGCATCTCCAATTTCGGCCGTGATCAGGCCAATGCGATCAAGCAAGCGGTGGACTTCGGCGTCAAGCAGCAGATGAAGATCGTCGTGCCGGTGATCCTGCACAACCAGCGGCTCGCGGTCGGCCCCGACGTGTTCGAGGGCGTGGTTGGCGGCGCCAACTATTACTGGGGCCTGGAGACGCAGAGCAAGTCCGCCGCCGCTTTCAACGCCGCCTTCAAGGCAGCCAATGGCGGCGCCATCCCGACCGACTACGGCGCCTACGGTTATGCCGGCGTCGGGTCGCTGCTGGCGGCCATGCAGACCGCGGGTGGCACCGATACCGACAAGGTGGTCGATGCGCTGGAGAAGCTGCAATACGACCTGACCAAGGGTCCGCAGCATTACCGCAAATGCGATCACCAATCGGTGCAGCCGGTGCTGGTGCTGGAGTCCAAGAAGAAGTCCGCCATGGCCAACGACAACGATCTGTTCGCCATTCTCGCCAACGACACTGGCTCCGACGACATGCTGCGCAGTTGCAGCGAGCTGGGCCACGCGACCTGAAGCCCGGGCAATGGACCTGTCGCTGATCATCATGCAGCTTCTTTCCGGGATCGCTCTTGGGGCGGTCCTGGTAATCACTGCGCTTGGACTGACGATCGTGTTCGGCATGCTCGGGGTGGTCAATTTCGCTCATGGCGCGCTGTTCATGATCGGGGCCTATGCGGGGCTGTATCTGGCGTCTCTCACCGGAAGCTTCTGGTGGGGATTGCTGCTGGCGCCCATCCTGATCGGCGCCTTTGGCATGCTGATCGAGTTCGTCCTGATCCGAAGGCTCTATGGGCGCTCGATCGACGATCCACTGCTCCTCACTTTCGGCCTCAGCTACATCCTGGTCGAGGGCGTCAGGATCGTGTTCGGCAGCGACGGCATCCCGTTTCCGACCCCGCCGCAGCTGATCGGTGTGCTCGATCTCGGCATCGGCTTCTTCCCGCGCTACCGCCTGTTCGTCATTGCGCTGGTGGCGGTGGTGCTCCTGGTGCTCTGGCTGACGCTGGAGAAGACGCGGATCGGCTTGATCGTGCGTGCGGGCGCCCGCGATCCCACCATCATGCAGGTGCTCGGTGTCGACATCGGCCGGGTCTGGCTCGCGATCTTCGGGCTAGGCGTCGGGCTGGCCGCGCTCGGCGGCGTGCTCGCGGGTCCTATGCGCAGCGTCAATCCGGAGATGGGATCGCTGGTGCTGGCGGAAGCCTTCGTGGTGACCGTGATCGGCGGTCTCGGGTCGATCGTCGGGGCTGTCGTCGCAGGCCTCATGGTCGGCATCTCGATCAGCCTGGTCGCGCTGTTCGCGCCGGAGATGGCGACCATCGTCATGTTCGCACTGATGGCCGTGGTGCTGCTGATCCGCCCGCAGGGCTTGTTCGGCATCAGAGGGAGGACCGCGTGACCTCACCATCGAGCGGCGAAGCGGTCGCCAAACTCTCGTCCGTCGGGCTCGGCCGGCTTCTCGACCAACGCGTGTTGCTCTCGATCGCGGTGCTGGCTGTGTTGCCTTGGCTGTTGCCGTCCCAGGCGCTGGCCGTCAACGTCCTGATCTACGGCGTCGTGGTGATGGGCTACAATCTGCTGTTCGGCTACACGGGGTTGTTGTCGTTCGGCCAAGCCGCGTTCTTCGGTGCGGGCGCCTATTTCACCGGCATTGCGATCGGCCGTTACGGCGTGCCCTGGTTCGCCGCGGTCCCGATCGCCGTCCTCCTCAGCACAGGCCTCGCCGCCGCGATCGGCATCGTCTCGACGCGCACGCGCGGCATCTATTTCTCCATGGTGACGCTTGCGCTGGCTCAGCTCGTTTATTACGTCGCGCTCCAGGCCTCGTCCTTCACCGGTGGCGAGAATGGCCTGCGCGGCTTTACCGTCGATCGCATCAGCCTGTTCGGCTTCCCCGTCAATTTCCTCGACCCCGTCAACAAATATTATGTGCTGATGGCCTTCGCCGCATTGGCGATGTGGTTCCAGTCGCGCATCCTGAACTCGCCCTTTGGGGCGGTGATCGAGGCCATCCGCGAGAACGAGCAGCGGGCGCGGGCCTGCGGCTATGACGTCGAGCGCAGCAAGCTGATCGTGTTCATGCTGTCAGGCGCGATCTCCTCGCTCGGTGGCTGCATGCTGGCGCTACATCTGTCGATCGTGCCGCTCGACATCCTGCACTACCAGACCTCGGGCATGATCGTGATGATGGTGCTGCTGGGCGGCGCGCGCAGCTTCTTCGGGCCGTTCGTTGGCGCGGCGGCGTTTCTGATTCTGGAGGACGTCATCTCGGTCTGGACCCCACACTGGCAGCTCTTCGTCGGCGCGATCTTCGTCCTGTTCGTGCTGTTCCTGCCCAAGGGCATCTGGGGCACGCTGCTCGACACATTGGGTGTCGGAAAGGCGCGGCCATGAGCGGCGAATTGCTTCGTGCCGAGGGAATAGGCAAGCACTTCGGCGGCTTCGTCGCGCTCGAAGGCATCACGGTGTCTTTTGCGGCCGGACAGCTCACCTCGATCATCGGGCCGAACGGCGCCGGCAAGAGCACGTTCTTCAACATCCTATCCGGCGCGCTGACACCGACGTCAGGCAAGCTGCATTTCAGAGGTCGCGAGCTGAACCGCCTTCCGCAGCATCGGTTCGTGCATCAGGGCATCTCGCGCTCTTATCAGATCACAAACATCTTCCCGGACCTGTCCGTGCACGAGAACGTCCGCGTGGCGGCGCAGGCGTTGACCGTGAGCTACGACATTTGGCGTAACCGCGCCCGACTAACAGAACTCAATGCCCGCGCCGATGCTGCGCTCGAGGCGGTCGGGCTGCTGGGCAGGCGCGCCGAACTGGCGAAATTCCTGGCGCATGGCCAGCAGCGCGCGCTGGAGATCGCGATTGCGTTGGTCTCGGAGCCGGAGTTGCTTCTGCTCGACGAGCCGACCGCCGGCATGGGGCCGGAGGAGACCAAGGACATGGTCGCGCTGCTCGAACGGCTCGCCGAGAAGCGCACCGTGCTTCTCGTCGAGCATAAGATGAAGATGGTGCTGGGCCTGTCCAAGCGCGTCGTGGTGCTGCATCACGGCCGCCTGCTTGCGGACGGCGCGCCCGATGAGATCAGGAGCAATCCGGAGGTCCGCCGGGTCTATCTCGGACAGAGTGAAGGCTATGGCTGAGACCGCACTGCTCGAAATTGAGGATCTCCACGCCTGGTATGACGCGAGCCACGTCCTTCACGGCATCTCCTTGCATGTGCAGCCCGGCGAGGTCGTTGCCCTTGTCGGCCGCAACGGGGCCGGGAAGACCACCACGCTGCGGTCGATGATGGGCCTGATGGCGAAGACGACGGGTCGCGTGCGCTTTGCGGGCCGGGAGCTTCTGCAGCTTCGCGCCCATCAGCGCTTCCATCTCGGCCTTGCTTACGTCCCCGAGGAGCGCCGCATCGTCCCCGGTCTCTCCGTGCGCGAGAACCTTCGTCTCGGCCTCGTCGCGGCAGGAAGCGACATCGATGAGCGCGTCGCGATCGACGAGATCGCCGAGACCTTTCCGCGCCTGAAGGAGCGCCTCGATCAGGAGGGTGTCACGCTGTCAGGCGGCGAGCAGCAGATGCTGGCGATTGCACGCGCCTTGATCGCAAAGCCCAAGATGCTTCTGCTCGACGAGCCGTCGGAGGGCATCATGCCTGTCCTGGTCGAGGAGATGGGCGTGCTGTTCCGTCGCCTGCGCGACGAGGGCAAGACGCTGCTCCTGGTCGAGCAGAACGTCGAATGGGCGCTGCGGCTCGCTGACCGTGCCGTGATCATCGATCAGGGTGAAGTCGTGCATCAAAGCAGCGCCGCGGCGCTGCTGGCGGACAAGGACATCCAGGAGCGCTACTGCGCGGTCTGACTTTAGGCCACGACCCTGGATACGGCGCCGCCAAGGCGCTGGCGTTCCTTGGCGAGATACTCGTCGATGGCGTCGCCATGCATGGGCTTGGCGAAGTAGTAGCCTTGGATGAAGTCGCATCCCAGCCGGCGCAGGGTGTCGAGCTGAGCGCGGGTCTCGACACCCTCGGCGACGCAGGCGATCTCCATGTCGTCACAGAGGCCCGTGAGGGACTTGATGATCTTGTGGCTCACTGGATTGTCGTTGACGTCGGCGATGAAGCTGCGGTCGATCTTGATTTTGTCGAGCGGCAGCCAGTGCACGTGGCTCAGCGAGGAGTAGCCGGTGCCGAAATCGTCCAGCGAAATGCCGCAGCCCATCGCCTTCAATGCCGCGATCGACTGTTGTGCGCGTACGAAATCGAAGGTGACGGCGGTCTCGGTGATCTCGAAGTCGATCCGGTGTGGCGGCAGCCCGCTCTTCTCGATGATCGTAATCAGCGGCAGGACGCCCTCGGGCGAGCAGACGTCGTGGGCGGACAGGTTGAACGACAGGCGGATGTGATCGGGCCAGGTCCTGGCCGTCGCGAGCGCGCGCACCAGGAGCGCCTGCGTCAGCGGCCGGATCAGGCCGATGCGCTCGGCGGCCGGAATGAAATCGGCCGGCGAAACCAGGCCGAGGCGGGAGCTGTGCCAGCGCGCCAGGACCTCGAAGCCGGCGGTATGCTCGCTCATGGCGTCCACGATCGGCTGGTACACCAGGTTTATCTCGGTGCTGAAATCGGCAGTGCGCAGCAAATTCTCGATGACGCCGCGGCTGCGGATCTCGGCCTCGAGCTCGCTCGAGAAGATCACGATGCGGCCGCGCAGATGGCGCTTGGCGTGATAAAGCGAATAGTCGGCGCATTCATAGAGCGCTTCTGCCGTCGTTGCCGATTGCGGGAACAGCGCGAAACCGATCGAACAGGACAGCCCGGTATGGGCGGTGTCGAGCTGGTAGGGCAGCTTGACCTGGTCACCAACGCGTTCGCCGAGCCGCATCAGATCCGCATCGTCAGGGTCGCCGCACACGACGAGGCCGAACTCGTCGCCGCCGAGCCTGGCGAATTCCACCCGCTGCGGGCCGAAGCCCTCGCAGACCTCGCGGATGCGCCGGCCCGCCTCGATCAAAACGCGGTCGCCAACCGAATGGCCGTAATTGTCGTTGATCGGCTTGAAGCCATCGAGGTCGATGATCCCGACCGCGACGCGAACGTTTCTGCGCTCGGCATCGGTGAACGCGCTCGACAGCTCGGCGAAGAAGCGGCGGCGGTTAGGTAGTTCGGTCAGGGAATCGAGGTTGGCGAGGCGGAAGTTCTCGTCCGATAGGGCTTGGGTGGCCGCTTGCTGCGCCAGCAGCGATTTGCGGCTCGCGACGAGATCGGCGAAGTCGCGATAATAGATGAACAGCACCGTCACCATCGCACCGGTGACCAGCAGATTGTTGACGGCCATCGCCTCCAGCGTCGGTTCGCCCGTGGCGAAGTAGAACAGCACGTAGGGCACGTCGACGACCAGCGTCACGATCAGTGCTGCCGAGCGCAGATGCATCAGCGAGAAGATGCAGCCGATCACGGTTACCGCCATGTAGAAGGCAACCTGACTCTTGGCGAAAGCGTCGCCGTAGGGATACAGGGCAAACGACCAGAGAGTAAAACCCGCCGCGATCGGCGCTGCAATCCAATTGGTGAGGCGCAGGTTGCGCAGGATGTCGGCATCGTTGCGGACGACACCGCGCTGGCGCAGCCACCAGAATGTGCGAAAGCCTGTCACCGCGATCAACACGGCCGGCACGATCATACTGAGCGAGGCCGGTGCCAGCGGCACATAGGTATAGGCCACCGCGATCGTGTTTGTGATCAGGATGAAATAGAGCAGCGGGATCTGTTTCGAGAAGGCGTCGAATTGCGCGCGCATCAGCTCCGGATTGTCGGCCGGCACCCGAAACAGCTCTGCAACGGCAGCTAGATGTGACTTCAAATTGGTGATAGGCATTGCAATATCAGCCCTGAATTTCCTCAAAACGCGGGCGATCTTGCACTGCGGGGGTAAAGGGGGCGTTAGATTGGGGTCCTCGCGAGAGGTTCGACGCGCCGCGGACCTTCTCGATCCGCGCACCGGTGAGGCCGCGTTAACGATATCCGGCGGCGGAAGTGCGGGGATTGGCTGAAAGAGAGTTTGCATAAATTGCGGCTACGCTCTGCTAACCATATGCGCCAGCGGAGCGTATTGTCGCATCGACACAGTGCGAGCCGGCATGCCGGCTTCACCTCTCCCCCGGAGAAGGAGAGGTGAAGATAGCGCGAGACGATCGCTATTTCTTCTCGATCGCGGCGGTCTGCTTGGCGAGCTGCTTGTCGAAATCTTCCGACAGGGTTGTGGAGTAGGCTGCGAGTTCACCCGGCTTGACGAACGGGTTCGGTGCGCCGTCCTTCATTTCGGCGCGCTTGGCCTGCATGCCATAGACCTCCGGATGCGGCCCGAGCAGCACGTCGATCTTCATCGCCTTCACTTTGGCGTAGGTCGCACGGTAGTCGTCGACGATTCCGGCGTGGGTCGGCTGGCCGACCAGCCGGTTCAACGCCACCGTGCCGCTACAGAAGAACAGCACCTCGCGGTCCTGATTGCCGTCCTTGACGGTCATCTCCCAACTCGTGCAGCCGGGCGAATGGCCGGGGGTGGCGTGAGCCGTCAGCGTGGTGTCGCCGAGCGTGATCTTGTCGCCTTCCTTCACGGCGCGATCGACCTTCACTGCGGGGAAGGCGAGGTCCTCGTTCTTCTCGTCGCCAGGATAATAGCCGCCTTCCAGCAGCGGCTTGTCGCGGTCGCCGGCGATCAGCTGCGCGCCGGTCTCCTTCTTGATTTCGGCGAAACCGCCGGTGTGGTCGAAATGCGCGTGCGTGTTGAGGATGATCTTGATGTCTGAGACCTTGAGACCGAGCTTGGCAATGTTGTCCTTGATCATGCCGCTGGATTCCGGAAGCGCCGTATCCATCAGGATCAGGCCTTGTGAGGTCTTGATGATGTAGACGGCGATGCCGTCAGTGCCGATATAGTAGATGTTGCCGATGAGCTGGAACGGCTCGAACGGCGTGGTCCATTTCTTGGTGACCACCGCCAGGAAGTCCTTGACGGTCTGCGCCTGCGCGCCGGTTGCGAGGAACGCCAGCGCGCACAGCGCGGCCGTGAGCTTCTTCATGGTTTGTCTCCCGGGATTGTTCTTGCAGATTGTTCTTGTCGTCTTGATCGGGCGCGGCCTTCGCGCGGCCGACCGGCAAGCTACGTCGTGCGAGGTGCGGCAGCAACGGCCACGTGTCTGAAAAAATTCGTGGCATGCGCGGAATAGCCGTGCCTGTCCGTTTTGAGCATGGCGGCCATTGCGGTAACGCGGCCGGGCGGGATTTGACCACGCGCAGGCGGCTCGTCATACTTTGCGCCAAGGCGAGCCAGAAAGACTCGTCGGCATCGGGAGCTGAAATGACCAATTCGTTGTCCGTCCTTGCGGGGACTCTGATTTCCCTCGTCTCCTTCACGTCGATTGCCTTCTCGCAGCCGGCCTGCGTCACCCAGAACATGGTGGTGCCGCCTGGGGCCAACAGCACCGACAAGGCGGGCCCGTTCTTCATCGATACGACGGGTCTCGACTTCAAGACGGCGCCTCCGACGCGTGATCCCTCCAATCCCAATTATCCACGCGCCGCGGAGCTTCCTGACGGAACGCTGCCGCCACCGGATGCCGAGGGCAATTTCATCATCGGTCCCACCCACAATCCTGCGCCGGAGACGATCGCGAAGGAGGGCGTGCCGCGTGGGACGACAAAGTCCTTCACGTTGTCGTCGAAGGAGAGCACCATCTACAATCCGGGTCTGATCCGCGACGATCTTGCTGGTTGCACCAATTCCTCGATCATGACGACCGTCACGGCGCCGGACGACAAGTCGCACATGATCGTCACTACCAGCCATCCCGGCGTCTGGTCGCGCACCATCGACGTCTATGTGCCGGCGCAATATGTGCGCGGCAGCGAGGCGCCGTTCATCGTGGTCGGCGACGGTGGCTCCAACGCCTACAAGGATCTCGCCGTCACGCTGGACAATCTGATCGCGCAGCGCCGCGTGCCGCCGATGATCGCGATCCAGATCGGCAATGGCGGGCAGGACGCGCAGGGCAGTCAGCGCGGCCGCGAATATGACGCGGTGTCAGGCGCCTACGCGCAATTCGTCGAGCGTGAAGTGCTGCCGCTGGTCGAAAAGAACGCCGAGGTCAGGCTGACCAAAAATCCCGATGGGCGTGCGACCATGGGGCTGAGTTCAAGCGGCGTGGCAGCCTTCACGATGGCGTGGTTCTATCCCGATCTCTATCACCGCGTGCTGGCGTTCTCGCCGACCATGGTCAACCAGCAATGGCCGCATGACCCGTCGTTGCGCGGTGGCGCCTGGGAATATCACAGCGCATGGCCGGGGCCGGCCACACCCAATCTCATCTCCAAGGCGGGCGTGCTCACGCCGGCCGAGCCGCCCGGCGTGCCGCTGATCGTCGCTGCGCCGACCAAGCCGATCCGCTTCTGGTTCTTCGGCGGCGACCAGGATCTGTTCTATCCGAACCCCACCATTCCCGACGGCATGCACGACTGGACCCTCTCCAACGCGCTGATGGCCAAGGTGCTGGCGGAGAAGGGCTACCACTATCAGTTTCTGTTCGTACGCAACGCCAAGCACGTCGACCGGCCCACGATCGCGCAGACGCTGCCGTCGGCGCTGGAGTGGGTCTGGAAGGGCTATCCGCTCCCCTGAGCGAAGTGGCCTGGCGCCCGATCGTCACGCCGGCGGTCGAGCGCATGGCATCTTTGAGGCTCGTCGCGTTCTTGTCGTCGAGGATCTCTCGCGTCATCACGGTGGTCTGGCCGGGCGTGTTGAGGATCGTCTCTCCGCGCGAAGAGGAGAGGCGGTCGGCTTTGTAGGGTGACGCCTGATCGGTCGCGGGCGCATGGCGTTTACTGGATGCGGCAAAGGCTCCTTGAGAGACGCAGAGGGCGGCAATCACAACCAGTCGCAATGATTTTGTGGGCATGCGATCTCCCAAATTCAAGGCGTTAGCCTATCATATGGGCTGGTCGTCGTAGGAAATAAAGGGTCAGGCGAGAGCGGCCTGGCGTTCCCGCATTGGTTCGCGGACCCGATCCGGTTTCCCCGGCTCCGCGAGCCGCGTAAAACTGCGCTGGCTCGCATGCGCGGGTGCTTCGACGATCACGCCCTCGCAGACGATTTGTCCGCCGAGCATCCTGAATTCCAGCTTGTCGTAGCGCGGCATTGTCTCGCCAGGCGCGGGCGGCAGCAACCCGACGCTTCCCTGGATGTTCAGCGTGGCATCACCGGCGCCGTGGACGCGCGGATTCCACATCCTGCTCCCGGTCTCCGTCCAACGCTGCCGGATCAGCGCGGCGCGGTCGGCGGGTTCTGCGATCTTTGCACGAATCTTCGGCGTGCTGGTGATCTCCGCAGCGGGAGCCTCGAGGGCTGGCTCCGACGCAACATCCGTGACGACGCTGGGCGTGCTGGCGACGACTTCCGCCGCGCTGGAGGCAAGCGAGACACGCGTGTCGTCGAGAGTTGAGCAAGTATCCACGTCGACGGCGGAGGAATGCTCGTCGTTGATGGCGAGAGCGGGGGCATCAACCGGGACGAGCTCGACATCGACGGAGGAGGCCTTCTCCACGACAACGGGCTCAACGTCGTCCGCGAGTTCGGGAGATGGATCGCTGTTGATGGTGAGTTCGGGGGCGTCGACCTTCTCACGCTCGACATCGATGGTCGCGACCGAAGCTTCCTCCACGACGACCAGCTCGACTTCCGCCGCCGTCTCCCGGGATGAATCGTCGCTGCCGCTGACATCGGCTGGCGCTTCCGACGGGCTCTCCGCGATGACGGGTCTGGCGGTCCCGTCTTCGGCGGCTGAAGCGGCGGCCGCAACGTCGCAGTTTGACGTATCCGCGCTGATGCTGGTGTCCAGAGCCGGAGCGGCTTCTAAAATCTCGGCAACGAGGGCGGGCGAGGCGTCCGCGGCATCAGCTGCGACGTCGATGCTGCCGCCGTGCGGCGCGGGCCGGAGCCGGTTGAACGCCCATTTCACCGCGGGGATGCGGCGCAACAACGATATCAGTCTCGAAAGCACTGGGAGTTATCCAAGAGGTACTCGGCTTGAGGCCATCGCTGATTCGCCAGCAATGTAAAAATCCCCGGCTGTCACACTGATGTCAATGTAGGTGGGACCAATTGCAGAACATCCACGCTTTCACAGCGCGAAGCTGCGATGTCGCCGGCGTGACTGCAATCAAGGTGCAGCCTCGCCAATGCGCTTTGTTCGACACCAAGACCTTTGCGCATGACGTCGACAAGCTTTCGACGGCATGAAGACATCTGGGGAGAGGGGACGATCGCCCCCTCTCCAGGTTTCCGATCGATGCCGACCTACTTCCCGGAGCCCGCGCCGCCGCCGGCCTGGCTGCCCATGTTATTGGTGTTACTGCCACCGGCGCTCGGAGCCTGTTTGCCCTTGCTGTCGGCGGCCTCGTTCTGCATGTTCGACGACGTGCCGGTCGTCATGCCCTTGGTCGCGGGGCCCCGGGACGAGGGCCCGACGTCGCCCTGACCGGATGCGCCTGGGGCGGGTTGTGTCTGTGCGAAGGCGCCGCCGGTCGCCAGCGCCATGATGCACGCGGATGCCAAAATGATCTTCTTCATCTGTTTCCTCCTGGGTTGACTTGATGACAACTTGCGCGCGGAGCGGACGTTCCTCACAGGGGAGCGTTGCGACGATCATGACCAAGCGCGTTGCGGCGCTTGTTGGGGTTCCCTGTGCGTCTCTGTTGACGGTAGAGTTTGGAACATCCGGCATCTGGTGTAGGGACGAGGTATGAAAAGGATAATGACTCTCGGAGCGATTCTGCTCTGGTCCACGATCGCAGTCGCGCAGGAGCGCGCCATCACCGTGGCCTCGACGACGTCGACGGAACAGTCGGGGCTGTTTGGCTATCTGCTGCCGCTGTTCTCGAAGGCCGCGGGTATCGACGTGAAGGTCGTTGCCGTTGGCACCGGCCAGGCACTCGACATCGGGCGGCGCGGCGATGCAGACGTCGTGTTCGTCCATGACAGGCCCGCCGAAGACAAGTTCATGTCCGAAGGGGAGGGCGTGAAGCGCTTCGACGTCATGTACAACGACTTCGTCATTGTCGGGCCGAGGAGCGATCCCGCGAAGATCGCCGGCGGCAAGGACGTGGCCGAGGCGCTGCGCAAGATCGCGGCCGCGAAGGCGCCGTTCATTTCGCGCGGCGACAAGTCCGGCACGCACGCGGCCGAATTGCGGCTTTGGAAGGAGGCTGGCGTCGACCTCGGTGCCGCCAAGGACGGCTGGTATCGCGAGATCGGCCAGGGCATGGGTCCAGCCCTGAACATGGCGTCGTCGTCGAATGCTTATCTGCTGTCGGATCGCGGCACCTGGTTGTCATTCAAGAACCGCGGCGAACTCGCCGTCCTGACCGAAGGCGACAAGCGGCTGTTCAACCAGTACGGCGTCATGCTGGTCAATCCGGCCAAGCATGCGAACGCGAAGGCGCAGGACGGGCAAGCCTTCATTGACTGGCTGATCTCTTCGAAAGGGCAGGAGGCCATCGCCGGCTACAAGGTCGGGGGCGAGCAGCTATTTTTCCCCAACGCGTCCCACTAGCAGGAAGGCGACGGTCGACACTGCGACGCTGAGTGCGAGCAGGATCAGCCCGAGTCCGAGCGCCAGCGGCAGGTCGCCCTTGCTGGTCTCCAGAGCGATCGCCGTCGTCATCGTGCGCGTGAAACCGCGGATGTTGCCACCGACGATGAGGATGGCGCCAACCTCCGCAATCGCGCGGCCGAAGGCTGCGAGAAAGGCCGTCAGCAGCGAGGTCCGGCCCAGCGCGAACAGCAAGCCGATGCTGCGTAGTGTTGACAGCCCATCGATCCGCGCCAGGTCGCCATACTCCGCCCACAGCAGGCTCGCCGGCCGGTGCACCAGTGCGACCACGATCGGTGTGGCGAGCAGCGTCTGCGCGACCACCATGGCCGCCGGCGTGAACAACAGGCCGGCGGCCCCGAGCGGCCCGGACCGCGACAGCAGAAGATAAAGCGCGAGCCCGACCACGACTGGTGGAAGACCAAGCAAGGCATTGGTCAGGACGATGATGACCTGCCGCCCGCGGAACCGGGTGATCGCAAGCAGGACCCCGAACGGCGCCCCGATCAGAAGCGCGAGGATGCTGGCGGTCAGGCTGACGCGCACCGACAGTCCGACGATGCCCAGAAGTTCTGCATCGGCCTCGCCGATCAGCGTGAATGCGGCGCCGATGGATCGCGCAAAGTCGTTCATCCGTGCCTGACCTTCGGCGCCCGCCACGACGTCTTGGGTGCGTCGATTTCAGGACTGCGGAGGTGTTTCACGTATATTTCCCTGAGGGTATCGTCGGGCAAAGCAGCGGCGCGGTCGCGCTCCGCAGGCAGGTTTGGTAACCCGAATTTGGCCGGAAATCAAAGCCGCGGGTGGCATGGCACGGTGCCGCGTTTGGGCTCATCGTTTGATGCTGGCCGATGCAGGGACTGTCGGGGCTCAGATCAACCCACGCAGCACCTCAACAAGCCGGGCACACTCCGCCTCCGTTCCGACCGTGACGCGCAGGAAGTCCTCGATGCGCGGCTTTCCGAAATGACGGACCAGAACGCCACGCTGGCGAAGCGCTGCTGCGAGATCTGCTCCGCTCCGGCTTCGATGGCGCGCGAAGACGAAGTTGGCGAGCGACGGCAACACCTCGAAGCCAAGTTGTCCAAGGTCTCGGGCCAAGGTTTCGCGGCTTGCGATGATACGAGCACGGGTGTCTCTGAACCAGCCCTCGTCCTTGATCGCGGCGACAGCGCCGGCGATCGCGAGGCAATCGACGGGATAGGAGTTGAAACTGTCCTTCACCCGTTCCAGCGCTTCGATCAGCGGTCGTTGGCCGATGGCAAAACCAACCCGTAGGCCAGCCAGTGAGCGCGACTTCGAGAAGGTCTGGATGACCAGCAAATTGTCGTGGCGTGCAACCAGCGGCACGGCGCTCTCGGCGCCGAAATCGACATAGGCCTCGTCCACCACCACCAGCCGGTCCGGTCGTTCGGCCAGCAGGGATGAGATTGCGTCGCGCTGAAGGGCGATACCGGTCGGAGCGTTCGGATTGCAGAGCAGGATGGCGCTCGATGGTCGACTGTAGTTGGAGATATCGATCCTCATCGCAGCATCGAGCGGCACCTTGTCATGCGTTATTCCATAGAGGCTGCAATAGACGGGGTAGAAGCTGTAGGTGACGTCGGGGAACAGAAGCGGCGTGTCGTGCTTCAGAAGGGCCTGGAAGGTGTGGGCCAGAACCTCGTCGGAGCCGTTACCGACGAACACTTGCTCGGGCACCACATCGCAATGGGCCGCGATCGCCTCGCGCAGGCGCGTTGCGCGCGGATCGGGATAAAGGCGCAGCCGCTCCGCGGCCGATGCGATCGCCGCCAGCACGCGCGGCGAGGGCGGGTAGGGATTCTCGTTGGTATTGAGCTTGACGATGCCGTCCTGCTTGGGCTGCTCGCCGGGGACATAGGGCGAAAGCGTGTGGACGACCGGACTCCAGAAACGGCTCATGAGCTCCAATCCGAATTGATCGGGGTACAGTAGGGTATGCGGGACCTCGGCGGAAGTGCGCCTGCATTCAGCATTCCACGCAAATCCGCACGAGGCTTACTGCCGGGGACGTTCCCGCAACCGCGACCCCTGTGCTAGGGTCGTTGCACCACCGCCCAGAATGAAAACAAGAACGAAGCCTTGCGCGCCCCAAGGCGCTGAACGGCCGAAAAGAGAGGAACACATGCCGGGTGCAGCCCTTCCCATCGCTCCCTCGATTCCGACCGCACCCGTGACCTCAGCCGTTCTCGACCGCTTGCGGGCCATCGTCGGCGACAAAGGCCTGATCCTGGACGAGCACGACAAGCGGCCCTTCGTGACCGACTGGCGCGGCGAACTGGCGGGGCAGGCCGCGGCGGTCGTGCGTCCGGCCAGCACCGCGGAAGTCTCCGCTGTCGTCGAGCTCTGCTACGACAACGGCATTGCCATCGTTCCGCAAGGTGGCAACACCGGGTTGATGGGCGGCGCCACGCCGTGGCCCATGCACCGCGGCATCGTGCTGTCGCTCGGTCGCATGAACCAGGTGTTGAACGTCGATCCCGTCGGCTACGCCATGACTGTGGAGGCAGGCTGCATCCTCGAGACGCTTCAGGACACAGCCGCGCGCCACGACCGCCTGTTTCCGCTCAGCCTGGGTGCTCAGGGCTCCTGCATGATCGGAGGTAATCTGTCCACCAATGCCGGCGGCGTGCAGGTGCTGCGTTATGGCAACGCGCGAAATCTGGTGCTGGGTCTCGAGGTCGTGCTGGCTAACGGCGATGTCTGGGACGGCCTGCGCGCACTCAAGAAGGACAACACCGGCTACGACCTCAAGCACCTGTTCATGGGCGCCGAAGGGACGCTCGGCATCATCACCAAGGCGGTGCTGAAACTCTGGCCGGCGCCGAAAGACGTGTGCACAGCATGGCTCGCAATCCGCGATCCCAAGGCTGCCATCGACCTTCTGTCGGAGGCGCATGCCGCTTCCGATGACAATGTCGGCTCCTGTGAGCTCATCAGCCGTGCGTGCACCGACATGGTGCTGCGCCACATTCCCGGCACTCAGGATCCTCTCAAGGCTGAGACCGAATGGTACCTCCTTCTCGAATGGTCGTCGGCCCGGCCCCGGCAGGACGGTGGCACGGGCATGTCGGACAGGATGGAGCAGTTCCTGGCGGACCAACTCGAGGCGGGCCGGGTGCTGGATGCTGTGATCGCGCAAACCGAAGCGCAGTCGCGCAACATGTGGCGGATTCGCGAGAGCGTGGCCGAGGCATCGCGCACCGAAGGTCCGGGCTTGAGCTACGATGTGTCGGTTGCGGTCTCCAGGATTCCCGAGTTTATCGACAGCGGTCTCGAGGCCGTGCTCGCCATTTTGCCGACGATCCGCCCCTATCCGCTCGGCCACATCGGAGACGGCAATGTGCACTTCTCCTTCATGGGCCCGAAGGGCATGGACCGCGATACGCTCTCCCAGTATTCCGCGGCGATCACACGGGCCGTCAACGACCTCGTCACCTCCATGGGCGGTTCGATCTCGGCGGAACATGGCATCGGCATCGAGAAGCTCGACGAGCTCCAGCACTACCGTTCCCGGACCGAGCTCGACATCATGCGCACGATCAAGCGGGCGCTCGATCCCAAGAACATCATGAATCCGGGCAAGGTGCTTCGTCTCGGTTAAGCCGCTACCGCCTCGAGCCCGGTGCTCCCCGCACACTCGCGCCCTCCGGGGACGGGATGCCGCAGATAGGCCGGGCCAAACAGGCCGGGGCACCAAATCACGCCGTTTGGCGGC
Source organism: Bradyrhizobium sp. 4 (assembly GCF_023100905.1). NCBI lineage: Bacteria > Pseudomonadati > Pseudomonadota > Alphaproteobacteria > Hyphomicrobiales > Nitrobacteraceae > Bradyrhizobium > Bradyrhizobium sp. 4. The sequence continues at coordinate 5,618,906 of NZ_CP064686.1, read as the reverse complement.
CGAAAGGCGGCTTTATTCCCGCCTTGGATGCTTTAAGGAAGGGAGAGGATCAGGTCGCACCCGCCCGGGGGCGGTGCTAGACCCTGGTGCAGGAACAAAGGGGCGGGCCGGTATGGCACGTCCGCAAGGATGAAGGATTTGAGGCAATGATCCAAACCGTTGGCATCATCGGGGCAGGCACCATGGGGAACGGCATCGCGCAGATTTGTGCCGCGGCCGGACTTTCGGTCGTGATGGTCGATATTTCCGATGCGGCGGTGAACCGCGGGATTTCGACGGTCGGCGGCAGCCTCGAGCGCCTGGTCAAAAAGGAGAAGATGTCGGCGGGCGATCGCGACGCCACGCTCAAGCGCATCACCGGCACCACCGACCGCGCCAAGCTCGTCGATTGCGATCTCGTCATCGAGGCCGCGACCGAGAACGAGGAACTCAAGGTCAAGATCCTGAAGGATCTCTGTGCGACGCTGTCGCCACGCACGCTGCTCGCCACGAACACCTCGTCGATCTCGATCACGAAGCTCGCTGCGGCGACCGACCGCCCCGACCGCTTTATTATCGGCATGCACTTCTTCAATCCGGTTCCGGTCATGGCGCTGCTGGAGCTCATCCGCGGCCTGCAGACCTCCGACGACACCCATGCCAAGGCGCTCGATTTCGCCAAGCGCGTCGGCAAGGTGGCGATCACGGCCAAGAACAGCCCGGGCTTTGCCGTCAACCGCATCCTGTGTCCGATGATCAACGAGGCGATCTTCGCGCTGCAGGAGGGGATTGCGACGGCGGAAGAGATCGATGCCGGCATGAAGCTCGGCTGCAACCATCCGATCGGGCCGCTGGCGCTCGCCGATCTCGTCGGGCTCGACACCATGTTGTCGGTGATGGAGGTCTTTTACAAAGGCTTCAACGACCCCAAATACCGTCCGGCCCCCTTGCTCAAGGAAATGGTCGACGCCGGCCATCTCGGCCGCAAGACGGGACAGGGCTTCTACACCTACAGCGCCTGAAAATGGCGCAGGCGGCGGGCGTTTAGTGCTCGCCGCGACACCCCGCAATTTGCGCTGCGACAAAGACGCCGTGCGCAATTGACCCGACAATGTCGAACGGGCGGCCTGCGGGAACAACGGAACGGATAACAAGGGACATGTCGGATCGACTGAAGGCCGAGCGCGAGGCTGCGACCGCGCGGCGGAACCTGCTGACCCAGGACGCGATCGAGCGCACGGGGATCACCGAAGAGATGATCGGGGAACTCGTCACCCGCTTCTACGGGCGAGTCCGCGAGGATGCGCTGCTGGGGCCGGTGTTCGCGATCGTGCAGAATTGGGACGAGCATCTCGCCAAGCTCAGGGATTTCTGGTCGTCGGTCGTGCTGATGAGCGGCCGCTACCATGGCTCGCCGATGCGGGCGCATATGCCGCTGAGCCTGGCTGGCCATCATTTCGATCGCTGGCTCGAATTGTTTGAACAGACCGCGCGCGAGGTCTGCCCGCCGGAAGCGGCCGCGCTGTTCATCGACAGGGCGCGCCGCATCGCCGACAGTTTCGAGATGGCATCGGCGACCTTGGCCGGGCACATCGCTGCGCCGCGTCACGTGCTCCGCTCCTAGAATACAAAATGCCTGCCTGAGAAATGCGCAAGCCGCACTGATGTCGCCGTCGATCGCGCCGTGCGTTGGCGCGTTGCACCAATACCGATAGCTTTTACCTGATCTGCAAAATCATTATGCCGGTCGCGTGGCGTGACGTTGCAATCGAGAAAATGCGCGTGAATGCGCGTGTTCGCGTTCAATCAGTGCGAGCAAAGCCGTATTGATGCACTGCGGGAAAAATCTCTGCCTTTTTTTCGGCAGAGTTCCAGCGCCTGCTTGCGAACATGTCACGTGCATCGTTCAACACATCCTCTTCATCCTCCGACAACACAGCGGAATCCGAAGCTGACGCGTGCACGGAGCAAACCCGGCGGGCGCTGTTGATGAGTGCTTTGGCCACCACGGCGTGCCTCGCTTGTTCCACGCAGGTCCACGCGGGCGAGGATGGGCCCGGCTCCGACGAGCGGCCTCAGAAGGGCGATCTGCTCGTGTTCTCCGAAGGCGATCAGGAGGGAAAGCCCGTGACAGCGGCCGATCTGTCGGCCGGCGGCCCGCCGGTGCATGCCTGGCCGAAAGACCCGAAGACGTCGGTCGTGCGCAGCGCCTCGCGCCTCAACGAGATTCTGATCATCCGCCTCGACCCCGCCGAGCTCGACGAGCAGACGAAAGCGCGCGCTGTCGACGGCATCCTCGCCTATTCGGCAATCTGCTCGCATGCCGGCTGTCCTGTCACGGCCTGGGTGAAGAGCGATGTCGGCGACAAGGAAGTGCTCAAATGCATGTGCCACAACTCCGAATACGATCCTCGCGCGGCCGCGCAGGTCGTGTTCGGGCCGGCGCCGCGACGTCTCGCTGCGCTGCCGCTGGCGCTGGCTGACGGCTCGCTCACCGTCGCCGGAAACTTCGTCGGAAAGGTAGGTGGCGCGCAGCCGGGATGATGGACGTGCGGGTTGTGCCCGCGTCACGAGAGGCCGCATCCGCCGATGGGCGGACGACGGGACGAACGACAAGAATTCAAAACAAGAATTCAAACGGATGAAAAAGGGGAACGTCCATGACCAGGAAGCAGTGGTTACTGTCCGGCTTCGTCGCCTTCACGTGTCTTGCGTCGACCGCCGCCGTATCAGGCCCGGTCGAGAACTACGCGCCGGTCACCGCGCAGCGGTTGGAAAACCCGGAGCCCTCCAACTGGATGCTGTACCGGCGGACCTATGACGGGCAGGGCTACAGCCCACTAGACCAGATCAACACCTCGAATGTGAAGAACCTCACCCCGGTCTGGACCTTCGCGACCGGCGTCGTCGAAGGCCACGAGGCGCCGCCGATCGTCAACAACGGCGTGATGTTCGTGGCAACCCCGATGGGGCAGGTGATTGCGCTGAACGCCAAGACCGGCGACGAATATTGGCGCTACAAGCGGCAGCTCCCCGACGATCTGTTCCAGCTGCATCCGACCAGCCGCGGCGTCGGCCTCTGGGAGGACAAGCTCTATCTCGCCACCACCGACGACCATGTCGTCGCGCTCGACGCCAAGACCGGCAAGGTGGTGTGGGACACCAAGGTGCAGGACTACAAGAAGGGCCAGTATATGACCCTGATGCCGCTGATCGTCGACGGCAAGGTCATCGTTGGCGGCTCCGGTGGCGAGTTCGGCGTGCGCGGCTATGTCGCCGCCTATGATGCCAAGGACGGCAAGGAGTTGTGGAGGACTTATACGATTCCGGGCGAAGGCGAACCCGGCCACGACACCTGGCAGGGCGAGGACTGGAAGAACGGCGGCGGCTCGGCCTGGATGACCGGCAATTATGACAAGGACACCAAGACGATCTATTGGGGCGTCGGCAACGCCGCGCCGTGGCCCGGCGAGATGCATCCCGGCGACAATCTCTATACCTCCTCGGTACTCGCGCTCGATCCGAACACCGGCAAGATCAAGACTTATCACCAGTATCACCAGAACGATTCCTGGGATTGGGACGAGGTCGAAGCGCCGATGTTGATCGACCTGCAACGTGACGGTCGCAACATCAAGAGCCTGGTCCATCCGGGACGCGATGCGATCTTCTGGATACTCGAGCGCACGCCGACCAAGATCAACTACGTCGCCGGTTGGCCGTTCGTCTCCACTGACGTCTGGAAAGGCATCGACGCCGAGAGCGGCAGGCCGATCGTCGACCCCGCGCACAAGCCGATGGTCGGCAAGCGCGTGGAGTTCTGTCCGTCGCTGTGGGGCGGCAAGGATTGGCCGTCGGCGGCTTACAGCCAGAAGACCGGCCTCGTCTACGTACCCGCCAACGAGAATTTCTGCGGCGGGTTCACCGGCGAGAAGGTTCCGCTCAAGCCCGGCGAGCTCTGGCTAGGCACCAAGCCGGAGGACATCGGCCTGAAGACGAAGCCGGGTGCCGATCATTTCGGCGAGCTCCAGGCCTGGGATCCCGTCACGGGCAAGAAGATGTGGCAACACAACTTCCCGAAATCGCAGCTGTTCGGCTCGGTAACGGCGACCGCGGGCGATCTCGTTTTCGTGGGCGGCACCAACGACCGTAACTTCCGCGCCTTCAACGCGAAGTCCGGCGAGCTGTTGTGGGAGCAGAAGACCAACTCCGGCATCATGGGAATGCCGGTGTCCTATGAGATCGACGGCACGCAATACATCGCAATCCAGTCGGGATGGGGCGTGGATGCGCAGCGCATCCAGGATGCACTCGTGACCAACAATATCGGCATCGAAGCCAACGTGCCGCAAGGCGGCGTGATCTGGGTGTTCGCGCTCAAGAAATAAGCTCCGCTGGCGGATCGAAAGAAGCGGAGTGTCAGGGGGCAAATGCGGCGGACGGCAACGTCCGCCGCATTTTGCGTTGGCGTCTTCCCTTCGCTCCTTGCGGAAGAAGGTGGCGCGAAGCGCCGGATGAGGGGTTCCATCCGCGCATCTCAACGTGCGAGGCTCGCGCAGGCATACCCCTCACCCAGCGTGATCGTGGCAACCGGCGTCGCTGCCCTCTCCTGCAAGGGGAGAGGGCACAACGATGCGGTTCGGCGAAGAAGTAGAGCCGATAATCACGACGTCAAAACGCCGATGCGCAGATCGCTACTTCCCCTCGCGCTCGACCTTGTCCTTTTCCTTCTGGTTCATCTCGCGAACCTTGGGATCGGGATTGGGCTGCCCGGTGGTCTGGGTGGTCGATGGCGGCGTGGCATTGGCGTTGGGCAGGGAGTTCTGGTCCGGCGTGCTGGGGCGCGTCGCCGTGGTCGGCGGCGTGGTGTTGCTCTGGGCGTATGCGCCAGTGGCCGTCAAAAGAAAGGCGCTCGACAGCAATGAGACTGCGAGCGCCTTTGAGATATGGGTCATCGATCTGCTCCTGTCAGATCGATGCAAACGGCGCGAGGCCGCCTTGTGTTCCCGCCTTTACGCTTCCAATTGCTTGCCGAGCGGAAGGCTGCGGATGCGCTTTCCGGTCGCGGCGAAGATGGCATTCATCAGCGCCGGCGCGAATGGCGGGACGCCGGGCTCGCCGACGCCGCTCGGCGGCGTGTCGGGTCCGGGCGGCACGATGTAGACGTTGGTCACCGCAGGGGATTCGTCGATCCTGAGCACCTGGAAGTCGTCGAAGTTCTTCTGCTGCACCTTGCCGTCCTTGAAGGTGATCTCGCCGTATTTCGCGAGACTGAGCCCCATGATCGCCGCGCCCTCGATCTGCGAGGCAATGCGCTCGGGGTTGACATAGGTGCCGCAGTCGATGGCGGTGTCCACCCGCGGCACCGTCAGCTTGCCCTTGTCGTCGACGGCCACCTCGACGATGGTCGCGATATAGCTGACGAAGCTGCGGTGCACGGCGATGCCGAGGCCATGGCCCTTCGGCACCTGTCGGCCCCATTCGCCCTTCTCGGCGACCAGCTCGACCACCTTGCGCAGGCGCGCGGTGTCGATCGGATAGCTGTCCAAGGGCTCGCCGTAGTTCCACATGTCCTTCACAGCAGGCTTGACGATGCGCGGGCTGCCGATCAGCGCGAGCAGCGTCTCCTTCTGGTCGCGGCCGGTTGCATGGGCGATCTCACCCACCATCGACTGCACCGCGAAGGCGCGCGGGATGTTCGAGACCGAGCGGAACCAGCCGATGCGGGTGAACGCCGCGGCCTCCGGGTTCTCGCAGGAGATGTTGGCGATCTCGAAGGGCATGTCGACGAGGCCCATGCCGAGCTCGAAGGGCGCCTCATGCTTTGCACCCGCCGCGAACGTCGAGGCGATGCTCGGGGCCACGCTGCGATGGCGCCAGGCGATCACCTTGCCGCTCTTGTCGAGCCCCGCCTCGATCCGTTCCACCGAGACCGTGTGCAGGAAATCGTGACGGACGTCGTCCTCGCGCGTCCACTGCACCTTGACGGGCACGCCGAGCTCCTTCGACAGCAGCGCGGCCTCGAGCGCAAAGTCGCATTTCGACTTGCGGCCAAAACCGCCGCCGAGCAGCGTGACGTTGACCGTGACATTGCCCTCGGGAATGCCGAGCGTCTTCGCGACGTCCTCGCGCGTGCCACCCGGGCTTTGCACCGGCGCCCATATCTCCGCTTTGTCACCCTTGACATCGGCGACCGCCACCGGCGGCTCCATGCTGACATGGGCCAGGTGCGGCAGATAATATTCGCCGACAACGATCTTGTCGGCGCCCTTCAGAGCAGCCTCGGCGTCGCCTTCCTGGCGCACGACAAGGCCCGGCTTGCGCGAGGCCTCCTCGAGCTCCTTGCGGTAGGCGACGGAGTCGTATTTGCCGTTGGCGCCGTCGTCCCAGGTCAGCTTCAGCGCGTCGCGGCCCTTGATCGCCGCGCCGGTGTTGCGCGCGATCACGGCAACGCCGCCGAGCGGCTGGAATTTCGACGGCCACGGCCATCCGCGCACCTGCATCACCTTCTCGACGCCGGGGACCTTCAACGCCGCGTCCGGATCGAACTTGACCAGCTTGCCGCCGGTCACCGGCGGGCGCGCGATCACGGCATACTTCATGCCTGGCAGCCGCACGTCGGCGCCGTAACGCGCCTTGCCGGTGGTGATGTCATGGAGATCGACGATGCCGATCTGGCCCTTGCCGAGATAGCGGAAGTCCTTGGGGTCCTTCAGCTTGAGCCCTTCGATGCTCGGCACCGATTCCTTGGCGGCGTCGGCCGCGAGCTCGCCGAAGCCGAGCTTGCGGCTCGTCGCGCTGTGGACGACCTCGTGATTGACGGCCTTGACCTCGGTTGCCGGCACACCCCAGCGTTTCGCGGCGGCTTGCTCGAGCATGGTGCGTGCGGAGGCACCGATCTGGCGCATCGGCATCAAATAATGCCGCGTGCTGCGCGAGCCGTCGGTGTCCTGGTTGCCGAACTTGACCTCGTCGCCATGGGCCTGTTCCACCTTGACCCGCGACCAGTCGGCTTCCATCTCCTCAGCCACGATCAGCGGCAGGCTGGTGCGCACGCCCGTGCCCATCTCGGCGCGGTGGGCCAGGATGGTGACGGTGCCGTCGGGTGCGACCGCGACGAACACGCGCGGATCGACCACGACGCCGTGCGGCATCTTGCCGGCGCCGGTCTCGTAGGCGAACGCCTGGCGCGACATCACGGGAGCAGCGAGCACAAAGCCGCCGGTGATGCCGAGCCCCTTCAGGATGCTACGGCGCGAGACCTTTTCGACCCTGATGTTCTTCTCGAAGCCACGAAGCTTCCTCGGATTGTCGATGAAATTCATGTCACACTCCCGTCGATGCGAGATGGACCGCATTCTCGATGCGCTGGTAGCAGCCGCAGCGGCAGATGTTGCCGGACATCGCTTCGCGGATCTGGTCGTGCGACGGCTTTGGATTGTCCATTAGCAGCGCAGCCGCCTGCATGATCTGGCCTGCCTGGCAGAAGCCGCATTGGGGGACGTTGACCTGCCGCCAGGCCTTCTGCACCGGGTGATCGCCGTTCGGATGCAGTCCCTCGATCGTCGTGATCTCGCGGCCGGCGACGTCATTGATCGACGTGATGCAGGCGCGCACAGCTTCCTTGTCGACGATGACGGTGCAGGCGCCGCACAGGGCCTGACCACAGCCGAACTTGGTGCCGGTCAGCCCGGCCTCGTCGCGCAGGAACCAGAGTAGCGGAAGATCCGGGTCGCCGTCCCAGCTCTGTTCCTGGCCGTTGATCTTCACCTTGATCATGATCGTCCCTCGCTCTTCATAAGCTTGTTGATTTCAGATTTTCCAGATGCCGGTCGGTGCAATGTCCGCTGCGCGGCGTCGCATTCCGACGGTCATCCCGCGCGGGCAGATCCCGGCAGGACTCAGGAATGCCAATTCATGTCCGGATGTGCTCGATACCTCCCGTCGTGTTCTTGATTATTGAATTTCGCGCGGCATCGTCACGACGCGATCTTAGTGGGATCGCTTCGGTCCGGTCACAGCCAAGTGTTCTCTCGTCAGCTGTTCTCGATGGGAAAAGATTGCAACGAAGGTTTGTCAAAAGCAGGGCGCCGCATCACGCCACGCGCCTCTTGAGATGGGCACAATAAAAAAAAGCTTCGTCCGCCAGAAGACCTGTGCGGACGAAGCAGGATGCCTCAGTCGAGGGAGGGAGAAACGCAGGGGCCGCGGACTTCAAGCAGGAAGCCGGCGGTCCTGCGCAGTCATTCAGAGACCAGGACTGAGGGAGCTGACGGTCCCACACAAGTGCAGTCGAGAAGCGGCGGCATCGCCGCGATTGTCCCGGGTCGGCTCCGTCCGCTCGCTGGGTGTGGTGGAACCAGCGAGCGGGCGGGGCGCGGCAAACGTCAGGCGGCCTTTGCTCAGGCGGCCTTTGCTTAAGCGGCCTTGGCCTTCGCCACGTGGGTCGCGATGGCGTCCATCAGCGCCGGCGACAGGCAGTCATAGGGCTCGAGACCAAGCTCCTTGAACCGAGCCCGTATTCCGCCCATCTGCTCCGGCTTCACGCCCGATTCGATCACCGACGAAACGAAGGCGGCGAATTGCGGCGCCTGCGAACCCTGTTCCTGGAACAGTTCGGGGTGAATGAAGTCGAGGCCGTAGAACGGGTGACCCTTGTTCTCGATGCGGCCGTACATGTGCGTGCCGCAGGCCTTGCAGGCGTAGCGCTGGATCACCGCCGATGGATCGACGATCTGGAGCTTGTCGCCGTTCTCGAGCACGGTGACGTTCTGGCGGGGCACCACGGCGACGACGGAGAAATTCGCGCCCTGCGGTTTCCAGCACTTGGTGCAGCCACAGGCATGGTTATGCGCGACGTCGCCCTTGACGGCGACCTTGACCTGATGGTCGCTGCATTTGCATGCGAGCGTGCCGCCGGCGAAGCTGCCGCTGCCCTGTTTGATGCCGTTATCGATCGAGGGATGGAGTGCAACAGTCATGGGTCGATCCTCCTTGGGGTGACGCTTTTCGAGTTAGAACACGACGACTGAACGGATCGATTTGCCCTCATGCATCAGGTCGAAGCCTTTGTTGATGTCTTCGAGCTTGAGCGTGTGGGTAATCATCGGGTCGATCTGGATCTTTCCGTTCATGTACCAGTCGACAATCTTCGGCACGTCGGTGCGGCCCCGCGCGCCGCCGAAGGCGGTGCCGCGCCAGTTTCGCCCGGTGACGAGCTGGAACGGGCGGGTCGCGATCTCCTTGCCGGATTCGGCAACGCCGATGATGATCGAGGTGCCCCAGCCGCGATGGCAGGCTTCCAGCGCCTGGCGCATCACTGTGGTGTTTCCGGTGCAGTCGAAGGTGTAGTCGGCGCCTCCGTCCGTCAGGGTCACGAGATGCGGGACGATGTCGCCCGTGATCTTCTTGGGATTGACGAAATCGGTCATGCCGAACCGGCGTCCCCATTCCTCCTTGGAGTCGTTGATGTCGACGCCGATGATCTTGTCCGCGCCAGCCATCTTGGCGCCCTGGATCACGTTCAGGCCGATGCCGCCGAGGCCGAACACGACCACGTTGGAGCCCGGTTCGACCTTGGCAGTGTTGACGACGGCACCGACGCCGGTGGTGACGCCGCAGCCGATGTAGCAGCTCTTGTCGAACGGCGCGTCCTCGCGGATCTTGGCGACCGCGATCTCCGGCAGCACGGTGAAGTTCGAGAAGGTCGAACAGCCCATGTAGTGGTAGATCGGCTTGCCCTTGTAGGAGAAGCGGCTTGTGCCATCAGGCATCACGCCCTTGCCCTGCGTCGCGCGGATCGCGGTGCAGAGATTGGTCTTCTGGCTGAGGCAGCTTTTGCATTGCCGGCATTCCGGCGTGTAGAGCGGGATGACATGGTCGCCCGGCTTCACCGAGGTCACGCCAGGGCCGATCTCGCGGATGATGCCCGCGCCCTCATGGCCCAGGATCGACGGGAAGATTCCTTCGCTGTCGAAGCCGTCGAGCGTGTAAGCGTCGGTATGGCAGATGCCCGTCGCCTTGATCTCGACCAGGACTTCGCCGACCTTCGGTCCTTCCAGATCGACTTCGACGATCTCGAGCGGCTTCTTGGCTTCGAAAGCGACGGCGGCACGTGTCTTCATCTTAAGCTCCTCAAATTCCGGCAGGGCGCCAAGAACCAGGTCCTGGTCGGGCTCCGCACGTTCACTTCTTGCCCATGCACGAATCTTCGTTCTTGGTATAGGCGTCGTTCTTGTCGTCGTGCTTGCCAGGTCTGGTGCGGCCCCAGGCCTCGTTGGAGCGGGCGCGCAGATAGACGTAGAGATCGTCCATGTAGCAGGCGACGTTCGGGTTATCGCCGAAGGCCGGCATCACGTTCTCTGCGGCAGTCGAGATGTTCTTGCGGCCGGAGGCGACGACGCCGAGAAAATCGGCATAGCTCATCGTCTTCAGCGAATCCTTCAGCGCCGGGGCGTAGGTCGAGCCCATGCCATCCGGGCCGTGACACACATGGCAGTCCGAGTGATAGCGGCGATATCCGGAATAGGTATACCAGTCGACGGAGCCGTCGGTGATCTTGTAGGTTGGGTTGCCTTCCTTGTCGGACCATTCGCCGGTTTCGTTCTGCTTGACGGCAGTCGGGTCACCTGAGCCGTCCGCGACGGCAATTCCCCCGGACGCGATCAAGAACATCGCGGCAATGGCAGAGCAGATTTTACGCAAGAGATTTTCCTCGGAAGGCATTCGGTGAGACGAGCCGGCGCGTGGAGTTTATCCACGCGCCGGAGCGATGCTGAGAGGCCTAGTTGGGCAGCGAGAACACGGTCAGCGTACCGCCGAGTGCCGTGTAGTTGCTGAGCGCCGCGTAGCCACCGACTGCGCCGAGACCGGCGGTCGGATCGGTCAGACCTGCCGCCAGACCGATGCCAGCCCAGCCGCCCACGCCGGAGAGCACTGCGACATACTGCTTGCCGCCGTTCTCATAGGTGGTGACGTTGCCGATGATGCCGGAAGGAGTCTTGAACTTGTAGAGCTCCTTGCCGGTCTTGGCGTCGACTGCCTTCAAGTAGCCTTCGAGCGTTCCGTAGAACACCACGTTGCCTGCGGTTGCGAGCGCACCCGACCAGACCGAGAACTGCTCCTTGTTCGACCAGACGATCTTGCCGGTCTTGCCGTCCCAGGCGATGAAGTTACCCATGTGGGTTTCACCCTGCGGCGGATACATCGAGAGCGTCGCACCCACATAGGGCTGGCCCGCGGTGTAGCTCACCTTGAACGGTTCATAGTCCATGCAGACGTGGTTGGTCGGGACGTAGAACAGCTGCGTGTCCGGCGAGTAGGCTGCCGGCTGCTCGTCCTTGGTGCCGAGCGCGGCCGGGCAGATGCCCTTCACGTTGTGGTCCTCGCCCGCCTTGTCGGTCGAAGCTGCGTCGAGCACCTTCGGGCGGCCGTAGGTCGGCGAGTTCTTGTCCATGTCGACGCCGGAGGTCCAGTTCACCTTCGGATCGTACTTTTCGGCGACCAGGAGCTCACCGGTGGCACGATCGAGCGTGTAGCCGAGGCCGTTACGATCGAAGTGCGTCAGCAGCTTGCGCGGCTGGCCGTTGATCTGCTGGTCCGAGAGGATCATTTCGTTGACGCCGTCATAGTCCCACTCGTCGTGGGGCGTCATCTGATAAACCCACTTGGCCTGGCCGGTGTCAGGGTTGCGAGCCCAGATTGTCATCGACCATTTGTTGTCGCCGGGACGCTGCTTCGGATTCCAGGTCGAAGGATTGCCCGATCCGTAGTAGACGAGATTCAGCTCGGGGTCGTAGGAGATCCAGCCCCAGGTGGCGCCGCCGCCGATCTTCCACTGATCGCCTTGCCAGGTCTTCAGGCTGGAGTCCTTGCCGACCGGCTTGCCGAGTGCGGTGGTCTTCTCGGCGTCGACCAGGATTTGATCATCCGGTCCTTCAGAGTAGCCGCGCCAAGCCAGCTTGCCGGTCTTGATGTCGTAGGCGCTCATATGCGCCTGAACACCGAACTCACCGCCGGAAATGCCGATCAGCACCTTGTCCTTGACGACGAGCGGCGCCGAGGTGCCGGTCTCGCCCTTGCCGGGATCGCCATTCTTGGCGGTCCATGCAACCTGACCGGTCTTGGCATCGAGCGCGACCAGGGTAGTGTCAGCCTGATGCAGGAAGATCTTGCCGTCGCCGTAAGATACGCCGCGGTTGACTGTGTCGCAGCACATCACGGGGATGACGTTCGGATCCTGCTTCGGCTCATACTTCCAGACGATCTTGTTCTCGTTCGAAAGGTCAATAGCGTAGACCTTGTTCGGGAACGGCGTGTGGACGTACATCATGTTGCCGATGATCAGCGGGCCGCCTTCATGGCCGCGCAGCACGCCGGTCGAGAAGGTCCAGGCGACCTGGAGCTTGCCGACGTTTTGAGCATTGATCTGGTTGAGCTTGGAATAGCGGGTATTGGCATAGTCGCCCGCCGGCATCACCCAGTCTTTCGGGTTCTGCGCCATCTTGTTCAGCTCGTCATTGGCTGACGCGCTGCCTACGGCGAGAGCCGCAGCGGACCCAAGAAAGGTCGCCAGTAGTACCTTGCGCATAGTCATTCCTCCGTTGTCTCGTTTATTTTTCCGAAGCATTGCTCAATCACCGGGCTTCTCGTCCGGTGTCTGCTCGTGCAGGGCGGTCACATTTGGGACCAGAAACGATGCTGGGTGCTTTCTCCTCCTGATGAGAGCTACGGGTCCACATGCAGGAGCGGCCCGTTTTTGTTGTTCCTGATGCATCCGTAGCGACTTCGCCATCGGGAAACTTGCCCAAGAGAGAAGCTGGTTTGCTTGACAGCGCACGGCCGCGAAGATTTTGATTTTGCAGTAGCGAATTCAGCGGCTTCCGCAGCGCTTTGGGACCGTCTTCCACGCTTAGGTTCCCCTTGACGGCGCTGCAACTAAGGCGGAGGATTAACTTCCAAGGGTGGCAATGGAACGATGGCGCTCGTTCCAGAAGATCGCTCAAAATCGAGGTAAACGTCACGCAATCACGGTTCAGGGCTCCGGCAGCGCGGCTCGCGATTCGCGTCAAAATCTCCGGATCAAACCAGTGGCTGGATTAATGTCCGACACAATTCACACGCTCTCGACGACGGGAATGACGCCGAAGCGGCAGATCCAGAGCTGGATTGACGGGCTGACGAGCCTGTGTGGGCATTTCGACGTTGATCCGCTGGAAGCGTCTTCGCTCGAAGGCCGCATCGACTACACCAGCGTCTCGCGCCTGAAGCTCTGCCAGATCGAGGTCAGCCAGCATCGCATCGCGCACACACTGGCGCGCGCCAAGGCCAACGAACACCCATATATCAAGATCCACTTCCAGACTTACGGCGTGTCCTATTTCGAGCAGGAAGGCCGCCACATCGAGATCAACCCGGGCGACATCATCGCCTATGACGTCTCCTGTCCGCATTCGATCATCAGCCCTGCTTTCACGCGCCACGACGTGGTGATCGTACCCAAGGCGCTGCTGCGCGACCGCGGGTTCCCGTCGCAGCGAATGCCGGCCTGCAAATTGACCTCACGCACGGGAACGGGGCGGATCGCCCACGATTTCGTCCATGCGACCTTCGACGAGGCGGCCAAGCTGTCGGCGAATAGTGCGGTCGGCGTCGCCGATTCGCTGATCGACCTCTTGCTGCTGCCGCTGCGCGAGGCGGACACGATGCTCGATCGCGTCGGTCCCGAAGCGACCTATGTGCGCGCGCAGTTCTTCATCCGCGAGCATTTGCGCGATCCGGATCTGTGCATCGACCAGATCTCCGGCGAGCTCGGCTGCTCCAAGCGTTATCTGCACATGCTGTTCTCGGAGCGCGGCACCACGGTGAGCGACTACATCTGGCAGGCGCGTCTTCAGAATTGCCGCCAGGAGCTCGAGGCCCACGCCGGCAAGACCATCACCGACGTCGCGTTCTCCTGGGGCTTCTCCAGCTCATCGCATTTCAGCCGGGTGTTCCGGAAATATTTTGGCGTAGTGCCGTCCTCGATCCACAAGGCGCAACAGGGCGCGGTTGCCGCGGACGAGCATTAGGCAAACGCCAGGTTCGGCGACGACGACGGTTGACCGTCGCGCGCCCGCGATGTCTCTCACGCCGATATGGCGATGTAGGGAATGCTGGTCAGGAGAGCGGCGAGCAGCACCGCATTGCCGAGCATTCCACTCCAATGTAGTCGGCGTAGCCGGCGCGGGGCCTCGGCATCGCCGGCGTCCCTGGCGCTGAGCTGTTCGTCCATCCGTTGCATGAACCAGCGGCGTCCGTAGATCGCCAAGGCTGCAAGAAGGCCAACGCCCATCGCGGCGACCAGACGACCGTCGAGCAGGAAAGCGACCGCTCCGATGAGTCCGGCAACGCGCATCACCAGAAAATGCGCATTGAACATTCCGCGCAAAAGCTGGGCGACGGGCTGGATATCCAGCTTCACCAGCAGGAAGGCCGGAGACGCCAACGTGAAATAGCCCATCGGAAAGAGCAGGATGATCATGACGGCTACGGCAACGCCATCCGGTGTCATGGGATCGGCCTTTCTGTTCCGCGCCGGTGAGAGCTTCCCGGCAGCGTCGCACAATCATAGCGGGAAAATACGTTTCCGGCACTAGGCTTTGGTCGAATGCTGCGCCGCGAAGAGCGTCTTGTCTCGCGGTTCAGGAGGGCTCGAGGCCGAGCGACCGCGCGCTATCGATCCAGATCGGCAGCTCGCGCTGATACAGCGCGTTGGTGTCCTTGAAGCCGATCGCGGGTTCGAGCACGAACGTGTTGAGAACTTCCTTCACCTTCGGATCGTTGTTGGCAGCAACGCAAAGCTCCGCCAGGCGGTCGACGACCGGTTGCGGTGTCGCCTTCGGCACGGCCCAGCCGGAGAAGCCGCTGACGGTGAAGAATTTCGACGTCGCGCCCTGCTCGGGGAGGGTCTTGATATCGGGGATGGCGTCGACCTTCTTCGAATGAACCGCGAACACTGTGCCGCGATCGCTCTGCAAAACCGATTGCGCTGCCGTGTAGCTGCCCATGGCGACATCGAGCGTACCTTCCAGCATGCCCGTCCACATCGGGGCTTCGCCGCGATAGTGGATCGGCTCGATGGCAAGGCCGTACTGCTTGTTGAGCTCGTGGACCGTCATATGCGGGGCCGAGCCCGCGCTATCGGTGCCGAAGTTGACCTTGCCGCTCTTGCGCGCAAAGGCGACGAAATCCTCCAGCGTCTTGACGCTGGTTTTCGGGTTCGCCACCAGCAACAGGCCGGCGCCCGGAATGACGCTGACGAGCGTCAAATCCTTGTCCATGTCGTAGCCCGGAGTCTTCATCACCACCCGGTTCATGATGTAGGTGGTCGAGATCGAGCACAGGATGGTGTGGCCGTCGGGCTCCGCGCGTGCGACCTCCGCCGTCCCGATCGCGCCCGCGGCACCCGGCTTGTTCTCGACGACGACGGTCTTTCCGACCTGCTTGGCAATGAATTCGCCATAGGCGCGTGCGAGCAGGTCAGTCTGTCCGCCGGCGGGATAGCTGCAAATCATGCGAATTTGCCGCGATGGCCATGCAGCCTGCGCCGAGGCGTTGCGCGAGACGAAAGGCGTCGCGAGCGTGGCGGTGCCGGCGGCAATGAAGTGGCGGCGATCGAGTTTTGGGGACATGATTCTCTCCCGGGTTGTCGCCGACGGTACTGCATCGGGTCGCCTCTGCCATGGTGGCAGGCGAGACAGATTGGCGCATTCGAAGGGCCGCGCTGTGCCTATTCGGGCGTCATCAGGACAATCGCGCTTTTCGCATGACACGCAGCCAGACGATTTCGGTCAGGGCTACCGCAAGCAAGCCAAAGGTGCCGCCGATCAGCACGTTGACGATGCGCTCCTCCGAGATGCCGCTGGCGCTGCCGGCGAAAGAGGCGGCTAGCGCGATGAAGAAGCAGCGCAGGCCGAAGCCGATGATGTAGCGGGAGAACGAGATCAGCGTGAGGGTGGCCGCGAGAACCGCGAGCGCATAGCCGACCCGGCTTTGCGGCAGCACCATGCCGGCGAGGAAACCGAGCGGCACGCCGGCGACGGCGCCGATCGCCCGCTGCTTCAGCTTGCCGGTCGAAGCGACGAGATCGCCGACCACGACGCTTGCGGCCGACCACATCACCCATTGGCCCTGCGCGAGATCGAGGATCTCGACCAGAGCCGCCGCAGCGAACACCGCAAGGGCGGTTGCCGCCGCGGGCACAAACCATCCGGCCGCGGGCGCTCCGAACGAGGTCGCGGCATCGCCGCACCGTCGCTGGTCGTAAATCCGGATGGCGCAGACCAGAGCCAGCGCGATCGGAGAGGACACGATGATCATGCCGGCATGGCGCAGGGCTTCCGAGGCGCTCACGCCCTCCCGCACCTCGCAGGCAAGATACACGGCGGGGATGAACACCCAATTCCCGAGCGTGCGGAAATGTTCGCCGTGGCGCGTCACTGCGACCGCAAGGAATCCGGCGAGCGCCGTCAGCACTGCGAATAGCGGCTTGATCGGGCTCGCGAGGAACAGCGCGGCAAAGGTGAGGAGGATGGCGAGATAATGCCACGCGACGACTTTCGGCGGCAGGTGAAGCCTGAGTGCGGGAATGAGCAACGACACCGCGACCAACCCGAGATTCAGCAGCGCCGTCTCGTGCGCGATGAAATAGGCGGCGACCATCGGGCCCACGACGATCAGCGCCCGCACCAGCTCGCCGGTCTTGATTTCGCGCGAGAGGAGATCGCGCAGGCTTGCGGCGGAAGGATTCACGATGCCACCAGATGGCCGAATGAAAACGGCGGCATCATAGGGTGCAGAATGTCGCCGAGCTAGCCATGGTTGTAGCGGCCCATCGCCGACCACTTTATCCGTCATTCCGGGAGCCGGACGCTCCGGTCAACGCTGAATGATCTTCATCCAGACGTCGCCGAGGATCGCGGGCTCACGCGGCGGCAGATAGGTCAGCCCCGCCTGCCTGCCGAATTCGGCGATCTTGCCCTCGGCAGCAAGCCCGGTCAGCGCCTTGTTGACGGCGTCGGTCAGCGCGGGATCGCTGGCGAGCCCGACATAGCCGCGATTGGCCCCGATCGGATAGTAGTAGCCGGACGCGGTGATCGCTGTATCGGGGTGCGCGGCGCGATGGGCGTCGAGGCGGCCGAGGTCGATCAGCGTCGCGTCATAGTCGCCGCGGGCAAGTGCACCGAGGAGATCATCGCGGCCGGGGACGAGATGGGTGATGTCGTCGATCATGCGCCCCTTGTCGAAGGTCATGAGGATCGCATCGCCGAGCGAGCCGCTCTCGATGACGAGGCGCAGGCCCGCGAGGTCGCCGATATCGGCGATCTTGCGACCCCGCGCCTTCGGTCCGAGCACGACCGTGATCGGCGAGTAGACATAGGGCTGGCTCGGCACGAGCACGCCGAGTGCGACACGGCGGCGCCGGTCGTCGCGCGTGGCGCCGGCAAAATCCGGCAGGCGCGCCGTTTTCATGCCGGGCTTTACGAGGGAGTCCGTCGTCAGCGCATAGCCGCCGACGAGCGAGCAGCGCCCGTCGGACAGCAGCGCATTGGCCTCGAGCTGCGGGCTCGAATCCTCGTCCAGCTTGCTCTCGAACCACTGGATCGTCAGCGGCCGTCCGAGCCGATCGGCGATCGCTTGCGCCAGCAGCACGTCGAAACCCGAGCCCGGCTTGCCCTTGTGATGCACCGAGAGCGGCGGCCTGTCTTCGTCGAGACAAATCTTGAGCGGATCGTCGGCCGCGCGTGCAGCCGCGGCCGCCGCCGCGAGGATCGCGGCAATGCTCCAAGCGGCCAGCCAGCGCCTCATGGTTTTCTCCGGCTCGAGATGAAGGCCCAGAGATTCCCGATCTCCTCGTCGCTGAGAATATCGGCCCAAGGCGGCATCTTGTTGTTCTTGCCGTTCTTCACGGTGGTGACGAAGCGCGTCTTGTCGTCGGGGAAGGCGCGCAGGTCCGGCGTGATGGTGCCGGGGTTCATCATGTTGGGACCGTGGCAGTGCGAGCATTTCTCGGCATAAGTCGACTTGCCGTGGTCGATCTGTGCCTGCACGGGATTGCCGGTTGAATCATCCGCGGCACGAACGGTCGCCGCAAGCGCGACCGTCAGCACCGCGACGGTGGCGAGGATCGCCACCGTCTTGTGAGATAGCTTTCTCAGCATCGTGCCGTGGTTATTGCTTGACCGCAAAAACCCAAAGCGAGCCGCCGGGCGGGACTTTGGCCAGCCGTTCGTCGCCGGAGAACAGCGAGTAGACGCCACCGTAGCCGCTCGTCACCGCGACATACTGCACGCCGTCCTGCTGCCAGGTCACCGGTTGTCCTTCGATGCCCGAGCCGGTCTGGAACTGCCAGAGCTTCTTGCCGGTGTCGGCATCGAAGGCCTCGAACTCGCCGGTCAGCGCGCCCGAGAACACGACGCCGCCCGCAGTCGACAACACGCCGGAGAAGCGCGGGATGTCGCTTGGTGCTTCCCACTTCGCCTTGCCGGTCATGGGATCGATCGCCTTCAGATGACCGCGCGGGCCATCACCCCATTCCCAGAGATCGGTAAGGTCCATGCCGAGATACCATTCACCCTGCTTGAAGGTGGCGGGTTCGGTCTTGTACCTGCCGCCGAAGGCTAGCGTGTTGGCGTAAGCGAGGCCGGTCTGCGGATTGAACGACATCGGCTCCCAGTTCTTGCCGCCGAGGATCGACGGATAAACTGTCACCTTCTTGCCCTCACGCGCGTCCTTCGAGACGTCGGTCTCGATGGGACGTCCGGTCTTCATGTCGATTCCTGTCGCCCAGTTGACCTTCACGTAGGGATTGGCCGCGAGCAGCTTTCCGTTGGTGCGGTCGAGCACGTAGAAGAAGCCGTTGCGGTTGGCGTCCATCAACACTTTGGTCGGCTTGCCCTCGACGTTCATGTCGGCGAGGACCATCTCGGCCACGCTGTCATAGTCGAATGGATTGTTGGGCGAGAACTGGTAGTGCCACTTGATCTTGCCGGTCTTGGGATCCATCGCCAGCACGGAGCAGGTGTAGAGGTTGTCGCCCGGGCGAACCGCCGAGTTGAACGGTCCGGGATTGCCGATACCCCAATAGACCGTGTTCAGCTCGGGGTCATAGGAGCCCGTAATCCAGGTCGAGCCACCGCCGAGCTTCCAGGTATCGCCCTTCCAGGTGTCGCCGCCGGGCTCGTCGGGGGAGGGGATCGAATGGGTGCGCCACAAATGCTTGCCCGTTGCGGGATCCCAGCCGTCGATGAAGCCGCGGGTGCCGAACTCGGCGCCGGAGATGCCAGTGATCACGATGCCGTCGGCGACCAGCGGCGCCACCGTCATCGAATATCCCTCCTTGATATCGGCCGCCTTCTGCCGCCACAGCTCCTTGCCGTCCTTGGCGTCGAGCGCGATCACGTTGGCGTCGAGCGTGGTGCGGAACACCTTGCCGTCATAGAGTGCTGCGCCGCGATTGATGATGCCGCAGCAGACGATGCGCGGCGTTTCGGCAGGATACTCGACCTTGGATTTCCAGATCTGCTTGCCGGTCTTGGCGTCGACCGCCATGGTCGCGTTGTGCGACGTCACGTAGATCACGCCCTGGTACACCAGCGGCTGCGATTCCTCGCTGCGATCGTCGTTGAAAGAGTAGTTCCAGACCGGGACAAGGTTCTTGACGCTGTCCTTGTTGATCTGGTTCAGCGTCGAGAAACGCTGGAGATTGTAGCCCATCCCGTAATTGAGAACGTTCGATGTATCGGTCGCGCCCTTGACCAGCTGCTCGCTGGTTTGTGCATTTGCCCAAGTCGATGCAAGCATGACGAGGCTCGCGGCCATCGCAAAGCGTTTCATCCGTTCCTCCCAATATGCGCGCCTATTGACGCTGCGACAGCAACACTCCGCCCGAATGCAAAACGCGTCAATACGAAAGTCGTAATTGCGATGCCGATATGGTGGGCGGCGCGGGATGCCGGTCATCTGACGGAGAGCTGACAAGCAACTCTCACTTGTGCGCAGGCGCTGAAGAAATTCCGCGACACGGAGCAGGAGCGCGTGCGCCACGGCAATGGTCGGGCCGACGGGTTCCGCAAGTTGTACGGGCGCAGGCTGCAATTCGGGGCTTGAACCGAGGCTCGCTTGGGGACTTATGTCGTCGATCTGGCTCGAATCGGAGCTCTTGGTCTGGGAGGTTTTCATGATATCGCGTCGCTCTGTTGCACTTGCGCTCACGATTGCACTGCTGTCCGGTCCGGCATGGTCGGCCTCCGGCAATGCGGTCAAGACGTTCGATACCGACAATGACGGCACGCTCGATCTCGCCGAGGTGAAGAAGGCGGCGGCCGCGTTGTTCGCCAAGCTCGATCCCGATCACGACGGCACGCTCGACGCCCGCGAGTTGCGCGGACGGTTAACGGCGAAAGAGCTCGCCGCCGCCGATCCCGATCGCGACGGGACTCTCACGCTCGACGAATATCTCTCGGTGGTGGAGCAGCGCTTCAACGCAGCGAATCCCGACAAGGACGGAACGCTGGATGCGAAGGAGATGAACTCGCGCGCCGGCCGCGCGCTGCTGCGCTTGTTGCGGTGAGAACCGCGCCGCTTGACTGAGAGCGAAGGCGAGTTGCCCGAGAGAGAAATTTGCAAGCGCGATGCGACCGTTCGCTGTGTCAACGGCGCGATTCCAGACTTGCGCTGTGCCTGACGCAGCCCTAGGTTTTGGCCGGCGCGATGTCGCGCTCAATCCCTTGGGAGTCCCCGAATGGCCTGGAAAGCTCCGAAGATCGTGGAAGTGCCGGTCGGCATGGAAATCAACATGTACGCCTGCGCTTTGCGCAAGTAAGACTGCAAGACTGACGACCTGCCGCGGCTTCGATGGCAAACACCGTCGAAGCCGTGGTAGTGTCGGGGATGCGAGCGAGAGCCCATACATTCTGGACCATAGTCGCCTGCACCGTCGCGCTCGCGCCGGCATGCGTCAGCGCCGAAGAGGGCTTCGATACCGAGCACATCTTCGGCTTCATGATCGGCACCGATGTCGGCAATCCCGGCGAGCGCGAATTCCAGACCCAGACGACAGGTCGATTCGGCAAAGGCGGCGGGACCTATCGCGCGCTGTCGCAGGAGGTCGAAATCGAGGTCGTGCCGCTGCCGAACTTCCGCGTCGAGGTCGGCGGCACTGCCACCCTGCACGACATCACCGGCGTCCCCGATATCGGCGACCGTCGCCAGTTCAATTTCCAGGGCGCTTCGCTCGACCTGCGCTATCGCCTGCTCGATCGCGAGCGCGCGCCATTCGGGTTAACTGTTGCCGCCGAACTCCATGGCGACCGCATCGACGAGACCTCCGGCGCAAAAGGGCGGATGTACGGTACCGATTTCACGCTCGCTTTCGATCGCGAGCTGATCCCGAACTTTGCTATCGGGGCGCTCAACCTGATCTATCAGCCGGAATGGGCGCGCTTCGAGATGACGGGGCTGTCCGAAAAGAGCTCGACCATCGGCGCGGCGTTCGCCGGCCTCGTGCGCGTGCGGCCCGATGTGCTGCTCGGCGGTGAGGTGCGCTACTTCCGGCAGTACGAAGGCATCGGCCTCGGCGAGTTCGCAGGCCAGGCCCTCTTCGTCGGTCCGACCGCCTATTTCCAGCTTTCGGAGCGCTCGCGCCTAACCATGAGCTGGAGCATGCAGGCCTGGGGCCGTCCGGCCGGATCGGGCGGCAATCTTGACCTCGTCAATTTTGAGCGCCATCAGGCGAGGCTGGTGTTTGGGGTCAATTTCTAGCGCTCGCGCACCGGTTGCGGGGACAGGCGACGGGCGATTCCCGCTCGATTTCGCGCGGCCGGATTGAAACTTCCCGCTCCTCGGAACGTAATCTTTTGTGCTAACTTCATCGCCTCTGCGAGGATCCCGGCATGAACCCGATCGACCTGGTGGTGACTGTGTGTGCGGTGCTCTCGCCTGCGACCTGCGAGGAGCAGCATCTGGTGTTCAACTATGCGGGGTCGCCGACGCAATGCGCGATGGCTGCGCCGCCCTATATCGCGCAATGGGTCGGCGACCATCCGAAGTGGCAGGCGGTGCGGTGGCGCTGCGAATATCCGCACCCGAACGACAAGGCGTGAAGCCCTGAGCTGCGTTGCCGGTCGCGACTGGCTTAGGTCCTCATCCTGAGGAGCTTGCGAAGCAAGCGTCTCGAAGGATGGCCGCAGGCGACAGACGGGCCTGCATGGTTCGAGACGCGCGTTCCGCGCTCCTCACCATGAGGGGAAAACGCTCGTAACGCAGCCCGCGTTACTTGCTGCAATCCTTCAGATCCTTGTCGGCGATCGAGAACACCGCATCCGCCTTGATCTCGATGTCGCGCACGATGCACTGCCGCGCATTGGGATAGCTGACCTTGGCGTCGTAGCGGCCGGGCTCGACGCCGGTGATGCGCAGCCGCTCGTCGTGGTCGACCTCCTTGTCCTTGTCGTTCAGGCACTGGTTCGGCCCCCACTCGGTCTTCCCGGCCGGCGAGAGCTGGAAGCCGGAGATCGTCTCCGTCGTCAGATTCCAGAGCCGGATACCCTTGCCCTTGGCCTGCGCGAGCGCCGCGCCCGGCATCGCAACCAACAGGATGCCGATCGCAATCAGCGTGCGCCGCATGGTGAACCTCCCGCGAAAATCTCGTTGGTCCAGTTGACCATGACTTCTCATTTTGATTCAAGCTGCAACGCCGCGAGCTCGGCCTTGATCCTACCGAGCTCGGCCTCGCTGCGCTCCGCGCGCGGGATGGCAATCGGCACCTCCCGCATGATGCGCGCCGGTCGCGGCGACAGCAAGAACAGGCGGTCGCCGAGCCGGATCGCGTCATCCAGGCTGTGGGTGACGAGCAGCGTCATCACCGGACGGCGCGCCACCAGCGTCGCGATCTCGTCGCGCAAACGGCCGGCGAGTGCGTCGTCGAGCGAGGCGAGGGGTTCGTCGAGCACGAGCAGGTCGGGCTCCACCGCAAAGGCGCGGGCGAGCGCGACGCGCCGGGCGAGGCCGAGTGACAATTCGCCGGGAAAATGGCTGCGATGCGCCTCCAGCTCCAGGATCCTGAACAGCTCGGCGAGCTTGGCATCAGTGACGTCGGGTGCCGCAAGCCGCACATTCTGCTCGACCGAGCGCCATGGCAGCAGCCGCGGCTCCTGGAAAACCATGCCGATCCGCGCTTCCGGCGGGCGCGAGACGCGTCCCTCGAAATCGCGGTCGAGCCCGAGGATGATGCGCAGCATCGTGCTCTTGCCGCAGCCGGACGGGCCGATCAGCACACCGACCTCGCCGGATTGAAGCGCGAAGTGGACCGGCGCGAGCACCTCCTGCGTTCCGCCCGCGGCACTCCTGAACGTCTTGCCTGTGATATCGACCTCAAGCCGCACGGGGTCGCCATCGTGTTGCGCGGGCTTCGAACGGTTGCACCAGCGCGGTCTCGATCACGAGCACGACGGCGGCGAAGGTCAGTGAATAGGCCAGCAGCCGCGGCGTGTCGAACAGCTGGAAAGCGACGCCGATCTCGAAGCCGACGCCGTTCGGCCGGCCCAGGAGTTCGGCGACCAGTACGATCTTCCACACCAGCGACAATCCGGAACGGGCTGAGGCTGCGATATAGGGCGCCAGTTGCGGCAGCACGACGTGGCGAAAGGCGCGCAAGCGCCGCATCGCGAACACGCTCGCCATCTCGTCGAGCGAGCGGTCGAGCGCGCGCGCGCCCTCGCGTAGGGTAACGATGGCGGTCGGCAGCTTGTTGATGGCGATCGCCGCGATCGCTGCGGCCTCCGTGAGCCCGGCCCAGATATAGGCGAGCACGATCACGACCAGCGCGGGCAGGTTCAGGAGCAGGATCAGCCAGGGATCGCCGAGCCGGTCGGCGAGCTTCACTCGTCCCATCAGATAGCCGAGGGCGCTGCCGAGCGACATCGCCAGCACGAAGGCGAGGCTTACGCGGGCAAGCGTGGCGCCGAGATGCAGGAACAGCGCGCCGCTCGATGCTTCCGCGATGACGACGTCGAGCACGGCGGGCGGGGAGGGCAGCTTCGCGGCGCCGACGAACAGCGCGGCTGTCCACCAGATCGCGAGCAACAGGGCAAACGACAGAAGACGCAGCACCTCAGTCTCCGGGAACTGCGTGATAGAACGTGCCGGGCTCGAGTTCAGCGGCCGAGCCAACGAGGTCGCGTCCGCCGGTCTCGGCCAGCACGCGGTAGAGCACGCGCGCGTCCTTTTCTTCGTCAGCGATGCTCCGGCGCGGAATGCCGTCGCGATAGCGCTCGCGATAGGTCTTGAGCAGGGTGGCATCGCTGGTGCCGGTGAGCGGCGCGACCTTGTCCCAGGCGGCATCCGAGGTCACCAGCAGCTGCTTGGCCTTGCGGGTCATCGCGATGAAGCGCGCCACGGCCTCGCGATGACTTGCTGCCCAGCTCTCGTCGAAGACATAGCCGACTGCGGAGACGGCGCCCTTGGCGCCGAGCTTCGGCAAAATGTCCTCGATGCCGGCGAGGCGTCTAAAACCCTTCGCCTCCAGCTGTGCGCAGAAATTCCAGAAGTTGAGGCTTGCATCCATCTCCCCGTCGAGCGCCTTCGCGGCGATCAGGGGCGGAGCCCCATAGACGATGGTTGCCTCCGATTTCAGGTCGATGCCGTCCAGCTTCAAGCGCGCCTGGAGCAGCAGCCAGCTCTTGTCGATGGGACCACCGCCGACCGCGAGCTTGCGGCCCTTCAAATCGGCGAGCGACTTGATCGGCGAGGAGGCCGGCACCATCACCGCGCCGAGCGCGCTGGAATAGGGATAGAAGGTGAGCTTGGCGCCGAGCGTGCGCTCGCGAGACACCCACAGCCAGTCGGACAGGATGATGTCGGCATTGCCGGCGCGCAGCGCGATCTTGCCGGCCTCGGGGCTCGCAAGCTCGGTGACGTCGAGCGACAGGTCGGCCTCCTTGTCGAGGCCACCGGCGCGGATCGCGGCCAGCTCCCAGGAGAATGTTCCGGTCTTCTGCACCGCAAGGCGGATTGTATCCGCGGCGCGGCCGGGCCCGGCTAGTGTCAGCGCCAGCGTCACCGCAAGTGCCAACGGTCGACCAATTGCTCTCATCACCTTGTGAGCCGTTTCCTCAGACAGAGTGCTTTTCAGGACAATAGGCATAGCATAGCTTCCGTCGCAACCAGCGGGAGGACGCGCATGAATCTGGCCGGACAGCTACGACCGATTGTCGCCGCATTGGCGGTGTGGGCTGCGACCGCGCTCGCCGCGCAGGCTGAAGAGGCCAATGATTATCCGACGTCGGCGCGTGCGGAATACGTCTATGGCTGCATGAAGGCCAATGGCGAGAGCCGACAGGCGATCGAGCAATGTTCCTGCTCGATCGACGTGGTGGCCTCGATCGTGTCTTATGAGCGCTACGTCACCGCCGAAACCGCGCTCAGCATGTCCCAGGTCCGCGGCAATCTCGGCGTCCAGTTCCGCACCTCGGAGCAGGCGAATTCGGCCGTGAATGATTTGAGGCGAGCGCAGGCGGAAGCCGAGGTGAGATGTTTCTGACCGCTTCGCTGCGCCTGTAGTGGCCGTCATGCGGCCGGGACAAGCCCGGCCATGACGACCAGGAGACCTACGTCCCCGGCTTCTCCACATCCCACTCGTTGCGGAACACGTGTCCGTCCGTGTCCTTGGCTTCCGCGCGAAAACGCCTGGCGCCGTTGGACACATAGGTGAAGCGCAGATTGGGATCTTCCGAGATCGAGATGCCGCCTTCCATCGAGAGTACGGGGCTGTCGTCCTGCGTCAGCTTGAGCTGGTTGACGAAGAAGGCGGGAATATAGAGCTGCGTGACCTGGTCCATCTGCAGCCCGGAATTATTGGGATGGCCGATCATGATCTGAGCCTCCCGCATGCGGCTCGCCGGTGCCTCCTCGCGCGCGAATTGCCGGTAACGCATCTGCCCGAGCCGGTTCTGGGCTTCCTCCGCATTCTTTCCTGCCGGGGCCGAGCAACCGCCGGAAGCCTTTACATAGACCTTCGAGACATAGAGCTGGCCGTCGCTGAGCTCGGCCACCGCATGGACGTCGGTGTAATTGTTGACGCGCACGCGCGTCGAGATTTCGGTGACGTTAGCATTCGGTCCGAGCTCGAACTTCGCCGCCATCGGCGCGGGATTACGATCGATCACCAGCGTGATCGAACGGATGCGGCGGGCATCGCCAGGCGAGAGCTTGCTGCGCAGAGTGACCGGCACGATGGCCGCGTCCTCGGCACGATACGGCATCTCGATGCCAATGACATTGCCGCCGTCATTCATCGGGCGGTTGCTGAAGATGTCCTGCACCAGGCCCGGCCAGGGATCGTAAGCGTCTTCCGCCTGCGCCGGCACGGCGAATGCAATGCCGAGGAGCAGGGCGATCAGAGGCAGGCGGCGCGTGCATCCCGTCATGGTCATGGTCTCGCGGACGAAGCAACGTTACGGACATCGTAGCGCGTCCGCTACTCCCATTCAATTTCCGAAAATGCTGCGGTTGCGTTGCGGGCATTGTAGTCATCGAACAGCTCCCAGTGTGGCCGTTCCGAGGCGACGGCCTTGTCTGCGGCGGTCCGGATCGGCTCGCCCTTCTTGTTCGATGCCCGGACGTCCGCCAGCAGTGCCATCAGATAGCGCCGCTCATCGGACAGCGCCGTAGGCCATTCACTCACGGGCCCGTGACCGGGAACGACGCGCTGCGCCGGAATGCTCTCGAGTTCCGCGAGGGTGCCGAGCCAGCCGCGAATGCTGCCGTCCATCACCGGAATATGGCGGAGGAAGACGAGGTCGCCGGTGAACAGCGTCTTCGTCATCTCATCGAACACGGTCAAATCATTGTCGCTGTGCCCGGCCGGCCAGGCCCGCAAGGTCAGGCGGCGTGCGCCGAGATCGAGCGTCATTGCGTCCGTGACGAGCATTGTGGGCGGCACGATCTTCACGGGAGATATCAATTCGTCGCCCATGATGCGCCTAAAATTGTCGAGATAGTACGGCCCGCGGGCAGCGAGCGCCCGCGGCAGCCTGCTGTGACCGACGAAAATGGTGTCCCCGACTGCGAAGGCCGCATTCCCGAAAACATGGTCGGGATGGCCGTGGGTGTTGATGACGTAGCGGATCGGCTTGCTGGTGCGGGCCCGCACCGCCGCCAGCAGCGCCTCGCCCTCGCGAACGCTACCGCCGGTATCAATCACGGCCACCGCATCCTCGCCCACGATGAAGCCGACATTGGCGATGTCGCCCTCATTCTCGCGGGTCATCAGGGCGATGGTCCCGGAGTGTACGAAGATTCCCGGTGCGACTTCGCTCACAGGCAATTCGGCCGCTGCGGCGCATGCTAGCGTCGCTGTCACCAGCAGGGACAAGGCTGCGATCACGAGAGCGATGCGAGACACTTTTTCGCCTCAGTTCAAAGGGTTGTGCGCACTGCACTGCAATAAAGAAAAGCCAGCACACAGTCTGGCAAAACATGGCGCGTCATGCGTTGCATGGCTAGCATTCAAACAAGCCCAGGAGGAAGCGCGATGACGGAGGCCGGACGACATCGTCGCTGGTTGTTTTCACTGAGTATACTGGTTGCGTCTTGCGCGTTCGGTGACGTCGCCATCGCGCAGACCAACGAGACGGGTGACCTCTCGTTCGAGCTGGTCGATCCCAAGGTGTTGCGCGTCTGTTCCGACCCACGCAATCTGCCGTTCTCAAATGAGAAGGGCGAGGGGTTCGAGAACAAGCTTGCCGAGCTGTTTGCGGACAAGCTCCAGAAGAAGCTCGACTATGTCTTTTTTCCGCAAGCCACCGGCTTCGTGCGCATGACGCTCGGCTCGCATCGCTGCGACGTCATCATGGGCTTTCCCCAAGGCGATGACCTCGTGCAAGGCACCAATCCCTATTACCGCACGAGCTATGCCCTAGTCGCGAAAGCAGGCAGCGGGCTGGAGGAGGTCGACACGCTCGAGGATGCCAGGCTGAAGGGCAAGCATGTCGGCATCGTCGCCGGCACGCCGCCTGCCACCAACATGGCCATCGCGGGACTGATGGGTGATGCAAAACCCTATCCGCTGATGATCGACACGCGTTACGACAATTCAGCGCAGGCAATGATCAATGATCTCACGGCGGGCAAGATTGACGCCGGCGTGCTGTGGGGACCGATGGCGGGGTTCTACGCGAAGAAGGCGGGCTCGCTTCATGTCACCCCGCTGGTCAAGGAAACCACCGGGCCAAAACTGGTCTATCGCATCGGCATGGGCGTGCGTGGCGCCGACCAGAACTGGAAGCGGCAGCTCAACAAGCTGATCCAGGAGAACCAGGGCGAGATCAACAAGATCCTGCTCGACTTCGGCGTTCCGCTGCTGGACGAGAACGATCGGCCGCTCGGCGCGGAGACGGCCAAAAAGACGCCATGAGGCAGACGCCATGAGGCGGCACCTTGCCGTTGCGCTGGTCGCCGCCATGCTGGCGGCGCCGGGCGTTGCGCAGCAGCAGGAGCCGTTCGAGCCCGAGGGCTATCGCACCGACAATTACCGCGCGCCTGTGCCGGAGACGCTGGGCGGCGCGCGCGTGCTGTCGACGTCAGAGGCCGAGGCGATCTGGCACGCGAGGAGCGGCGCCTTCATCGACGTGCTGCCGCGCGCGCCGAAGCCGAAGAACCTCCCAGCGGGTACCGTTTGGCGCGAGGCGCCCCGCAAGAACATTCCGGGCAGCATCTGGCTGCCGGATACCGGCTACGGCACGCTGCCGCCCGTCATGGACGATTATTTCCAGCGCGGCCTCGCGCGTGCAGCACACGGCGACAAGACCGTGCTGCTCGTGATCTATTGCCTGGCCGATTGCTGGATGTCCTGGAACGCCGCCAAGCGCGCGCTCGCGTACGGCTACTCCAACATCGCCTGGTATCCCGATGGCACCGACGGCTGGGAGCGCGCCAAACTTCCGACCGAGGAGGCTCAGCCGGAGCCGCGGCCGGAGCAGTAGGCAAGAGATCATCATGCCCGGGCTTGTCCCGGGCATCCACGTTCTTGGTGCCGCGTGGCTATGCGTGGAGGGCCGGGACAAGCCCGGCCATGACGCCCTGTCGCACGTGGGAAGAGGCGAGGAAAGCCTACTGCTTCTGCAATTTCGTCAGCGTGCCCGTGCCGTTATTGTCGGTCGCAGAGTAGCTCACCTTGTCGCCGGCGTGGACGGCGTCAAGCATCGCGGCATCCTTGGCCTTGTACTCCTGGAGCGCGCCGGCGCCGCCTGCGCTGCCGCCGACTGTGCCCTTCTGTGTCTGCTGGATCGAAATCGTGCTGTTGAGCCGATCTATCCGGGTGACCATTCCGGTCAAATCGTCAGCGAATGCGCTGCTTGCGAGCATGCTGATGGCCGCAGCGCCTGCGAGGATGAATTTCGTGGTTCCCATCGAGGCCTCCCGATGCCTTGGATTACCCATCGACAAGACATCCTGGATCGATTTGGTTCCGGCATATAGCGCGGCGACA
Organism: Bradyrhizobium sp. 4; assembly: GCF_023100905.1. Lineage (NCBI taxonomy): Bacteria > Pseudomonadati > Pseudomonadota > Alphaproteobacteria > Hyphomicrobiales > Nitrobacteraceae > Bradyrhizobium > Bradyrhizobium sp. 4. Next base: position 5,589,400 of record NZ_CP064686.1, on the reverse strand, counting down.
GGTTAATCATCGCAATGGGGGCGCGGGAACCTGCCGCAAGCGGTCAATGAGGCTGACGCTATTCCATTTCCTGTTGGATCACGCGTCCGAGCGCAAACAGCCGCTGGTCGATTGTGGTGGGAACCTCGCAGACGAACCGTACCACCTTATAGCGGTCCTCGAAAATGCGGGTCTTCCAGATCAGCTCGTTGCTGAGCGCATCGACCTTGGCCTCGTCGCGCGGCGTGGCGCCCTGGAGCGCCTGGAGCTGCACACTCTCCTCACGGATCTTGTCGGCGGCTTCGCGCTGCTTGCGGCTGACGCGTTCCAGTCCGCTCATGACCTGCGAGCGCTGAGCGTTGAGCGTGTCGAACAAGCCTGCGAACAGCAGTTTCGCATTCGCGGTCTTGTCGGCCGCGGAGCCCGCCAAAAACTCCCTCACCAACTTCTCGGCTTCGTCCAGCGGCGTCTTGCGTGCCGACAATTTGGCGACCAGCGCGCTGACTTTGGCGTCGTCCTTCCACTTGTTCTGCACGTCGTCGAGCGAAGGACCGGCCCAAACGGCCGCGAGCGAAATGTCCGGCACTTTGGCCTGCGTGCAGGGCCAATCCGGATAGCGCGGATCGGCCGCGCGTGCCGCCGTGCTCGCGGCTGCGAGCATCAGAGCGGCCATGGCCAGAACCCGAACCGTCATCCTTCGCCTCCCGCAGGGCCCCGTCGCGCCAGCCCGCGCGAGGGATCATAGGCATAGATCGCGCCGATCATGAAGACGATTGTGCAGGTCGCGACCACCGCCAGCGAGATCCAGTTGATTTGCCCGTAGAATGCAAAACGTATCAGCTCGACCGCATGGGTGAACGGATTGGCCTCGCAAACATAGTAGAGATATGGGCTGCCCTCCTGCACCCGCCAGAGCGGGTAGAGCGCCGATGAAGCGAAGAACATCGGGAAAATGACGAAATTCATCACGCCGGCAAAGTTCTCCAGCTGCTTGATGCCGGAGGAGATCAGCATGCCGAGCGAGCCCAGCATCAGTCCCGACAGGATCAGTGCCGGCAGCACGGTGAGATAGCCGGATAAAGGAGGGGTGATGTCCCAGAACCAGGCGATCAGCAGGAACGCATAGACCTGGAGCAGCGACACCGCGGTGCCCGCGAGCAGCTTGCAGAACAACAGGTAGCCGCGCGGCAGTGGGCTTACCAGCAGCGTGCGCATGTTCCCCATCTCGCGGTCGTAGACCATCGAGAGCGAGGATTGCATGCCGTTGAAGAGCTGGATCATGGCCATCAGCCCCGGCGCGATGAAGACCTCGTAGAGGATGTAGGTTTCGTAGGGCGGGATGATGGAGATGCCGAGCACCTGGCGGAAACCGGCGGCGAAGATGAACAACCACACCAGCGGCCGCACCAGCGCCGAGACGAAACGCTCGCGCTGGTGCAGGAAGCGCAGGCCTTCGCGCCAGACGATGCCCGTGAGGCAGGTCATGTATTCCTGGAACGAGAAGCCGCGTGGGGCATTGCGGGTGGCGATGCTGCTCATGCGCCGCCTCCCGGCAGGGTCTGCGCGCCGGTCAGACGCATGAAGGCGGTGTTGACGTCCTGCGCGCCGGCTTCCGCGACGACGCGGCTCATCGGCCCCTGCGCCAGCACCTTGCCCTGGTGCAGCACCACGAGATTGTCACCGGCCATGATCTCGTCGAACAGATGCGTGGCCCAGAGCACGCCGATGCCTTGCTCGCTCACGAGCTGGCGCACATGGCTGATGATGTCGGCGCGCGCCTTGACGTCGAGGCCGACGGTGGGCTCGTCCAGCAACAGCAGGCGCGGCCGGTGCAGCAGCGCACGGGCGATTTCCAGCCGCCGCATCTGCCCGCCCGAGAGATCGCGCACCTTGCTGCCGGCGCGCTCTGTAAGCCCGATGCGGCCGAGCAGCTCGGCGGCTCGCGCGCGGGCCTCGCGGCGGCTGATGCCGTGGAGTGCGGCGTGATAGAGCAGGTTCTGCGTCAGCGACAGATCGAGATCGAGCGTGCGCGGCTGGAACACGACGCCGAGCAACCGCAGCGCTTCGCCGGGGCTTTTGCCGACGTCATGGCCGAAAATGCCGACGCGGCCGGATTGGATGCCGAACAGCCGTGTGATCAGCGAGAACAGCGTGCTCTTGCCCGCACCGTTGAGGCCGAGCAGGGCCGTAAAGCTCGCGGGCTGCACGTTGAAGGACACGTCCATCAGCGCGCGGCGCGGTCCATAGGCGTGGCTGACGCCGTCGATCGACAGCGCGGGTACCGCCGTCGGATCGGGCCTTGGTGTTTCGCGTTGTTCGGCAATGGGAGCAGGGTTGGTCATGGCGCGATCGTGATACCCCAGGGCAGTTCGCCCACCTGAATGGTCTTGATCACCTTTTGCGCGGCGACGTCGATGACGGAGACGTCGTTCGAGACGCCATTGGTGGTGAGCAGGTATTTTTCGTCCGGCGTGAAGGCCATGTGCCAGACCCGTTGTCCTACCAGCAGATATTTCGTCACCTTGCGCGAGGCGGTATCGACCACGGCGATGCGGTTGGCGGGCCCGAGCGCGATGAAGGCGGTCTTGTCGTCCCGGGTCATGCCGATGCCGACGGGCTGGATGGCCTCCTTCCTCAACCCCGGAATCTCGAAATTGATCTTGCCGGTCACCTCGTGCTTTCCGGGGTCGATGATCGAGACGGTGCCGCCGATCTCGGAGGACACCCACAATTCGGAAGCGTCGTGCTTGAATTCGGCAAAGCGCGGCCGCGCGTCGACCAGCACGTTGGCGACGATCTGGCGCGACGACGTGTCGATGAAATGCGCCATGTTGGTGGTCTCGGACGTGTTGATCAGCGTCTTGCCGTCCGGGCTGATGGTCATGCCCTCGGGCTCGACGCCGACCTGAATGTCGCCAAGGCGGGCGCGCTTCTCGAGGTCGATCACCGTCACTGTGTTGTCGTTCTCGTTGGCGACATAGAGGACCTTGCCGGCGGCATCTTGGGCGAACAATTCAGGGTCGGGCCCGGAGGGAAGGCTGTCCACCACGGTTTGCGTCTTGACATCGATCATCTGGATGGTGTCGTCGTCGCCGACCGCGACCATCACGAACTTGCCGTCGCGCGTGAAGTCGATGCCGCGCGGGCGCTGGCCGACCTTGATGGTCTTGGTCACCGTCCAGCTGTCGGTATCGATCACCGACACCGTGTTGCTCTTCTCGTTCGAGACATAGGCGATGAACGCATGCGCGGGCGCTGCCGTCAGCGCCAGCCCGGACAGCAGTCCCACACGCCACAAGCGCAACATCTTCTTCCTCATTTCAGCTTGCATTTGCTCTCCGGGCGGTCATAGCCGAGCGTGTCGAGCTCGGAGACCTGGTGCAGGAACCCTTCTTGCGGCGACACCGACACCACCATGCGGCCGTCGACCAGCAGGATCGGCTGGCGCAGCTGTAGGTTCCAGTCGCGCAGGGTCAGCTTCGTTCCCTTGAAGGCGGCGACCGAGAACTCCGGACCCTTGATGAAATCGGTGACCTTCTTGATGTCGCCGGAATTGGTGCGCGAGGTGGCCTCTCCGATCATGCGCACGGCCGTCCAGGCCTGCATGTCGAGCGCGGTCATCCGCCGCGCGTTCAGCTTGACGAAGCGGTTCTGCATCTGGATCGCGCCCCACTGGTCCTGCGCGGCGTCCCAGCTCCGCGGCACGAGGCCGGCAGAGCCCGCGACAGGCCGCGGATCCCAGGTGCGATAGGGCAGGTAAGCGCCGAACACCTCGCTCTCGTCGGCCGCGAGCAGCACGTCGTAGGCCGGAGCCTGTTGCGTGAACACCGGCATCTGGCGCTGGATCAGCGTCACGCCCGAGTCGGTGCGGCGCGCGCCGCCTTTGTCTTCGAAGCTGCGCTCCTGCACGATCTTGGCGCCGAACCGCGTCGCGGTGCGCCGGAGCGCATCGGCGAACAGTTTGTCCTCGTCATGCGAGCCGACCACGAGCAGCCAGCGCTTCCACTGCTTCCACACCAGATATTGGCCGAGCGCATCGGCCAGCATTGCGCGCGTCGGCGCGGTGTGGATGACGTTGGCACGGCAATCGGCCTCGCGCAGCCGCTCGTCGATCGCGCCGGCGTTGAACAGCAACGTGCCGCGCTCGCGCAAGGCATCGGCGACTTTCAGCAGCGCGTCGGCCGGCAGGTCGGCGATGATGAAGCCGTTGCGTGCGGCGAGGTCGGTCGCGGCCTGCACGGCATCCTCGCCCTCCTTGATGCGCCGCTCCTCCAGCGCAAAACGCTGGTTGAGGAACTTGCCGGTGGTGTTGTTGTCCTCGATGGCGAGGCGTGCGCCGGCGATGCCGTCATTCTCCGCGGGCTGCGCGACCAGCGACAGCGTCGATCTGGTGCCGGCGACTCCGAGATAGCCGACGCCGATCATGACAGGGTCGGCCGCGAGCGCACTCGTCGCAGCAACACCCAGGCCGATCAGGCCGACCAACCATCGGATCATGTTTCCTCCGTACAACTCCCCGGCTTGACCACCGATGGAGAATTGTCTCTGCTAAAGCATGACCGATTTGTCAGGCCATGCAACCCCGCATTTCGTCCTCGCGCGCGTGAGGCCGGGAATCACGGTCATGCGAGCGCTGATAGGTTTCGCGGCTTTGCTGTTGACGGGCTCGGTCGCGCTCGCCGATCCGCCGAAACTCGCGGTGTTCGATTTCGAACTGATCGACACCAGCCTGCCCGGCGAGTTCTACGGCTCCAAGCCGGAGGAGGCGAGGCTCGACCTTATCAGCGAGCAGTTGCGCAAGGCACTGGTCGAGTCAGGCAGGTTCCAGCTGCTCGATATCGCGCCGATCCGGGATGCGGCGCGTCACAGCAATTTGCAGGCCTGCGGCAATTGCGACCTCAAGCTTGCCGGGCAGTTGGGTGCCGATTTGGAAATCACCGGCATGGTGCAGAAGGTTTCGAACCTGATCATCAATCTGAACATCTACCTGCGCGACGTGAAGACCGGCAATATGATCACGGCCGCCAGCGCCGACATGCGCGGCAACACGGATGAATCCTGGACGCGCACGATGAGCTATCTGATCCGCAACCGGTTGCTGGCACCGAACTACGGCAAGCCGGAGTAGGTTCTTCCAAGAGAGAAGAAGCCATCACCCTTTCAATCTCTCCGCATGCCAGTGCAGGTGATCGCCCATGAAGGTCGAGATGAAATAATAGCTGTGGTCGTAGCCCGCCTGCCGTCGCAGCGTCAGCGGGATGTTGGCCTTGTTGCAGGCGGCCTGCAGCAGCTCCGGCTTGAGCTGCTCCTTGAGGAAATTATCGGCCTCGCCGACATCGACCAGAAAGCCTGAAAATTTCGCGCCGTCCTCGATCAGCGCCACCGTGTCGTGGCTGCGCCAATTGTCCTTGTTCGGCCCGAGATAGCCGGTCAGCGCCTTGATACCCCAAGGCACGAGCGACGGTGCCACGATCGGCGCAAAAGCGCTGGCCGCGCGAAAACGGTGCGGGTTGCGCAGCGCGACCGTCAGTGCGCCGTGGCCGCCCATCGAATGGCCCATCACCGATTGGCGCTTCGCGTCGACCGGAAAATTCTCCGCCACGAGTTTCGGCAGTTCGTCGGTGGCGTAGCTCCACATCCGATAATTGCGTGAAAACGGCGCTTCCGTCGCGTCGACATAGAAGCCGGCGCCGAGGCCGAAATCATAGGCATTGTTCGCATCGCCCGGCACGTCGGGGCCGCGCGGGCTGGTGTCGGGCGCGACGAAGATCAAGCCGAGCTCGGCGCAGGCTTTGCGGAATTCGCCCTTCTCGGTCACGTTGGCGTGCGTGCAGGTGAGGCCGGAGAGATACCAGACCACGGGCAGCTTGGCGCCCTGCGCGTGCGGGGGAACATAGACCGAGAACGTCATGTCGGTTCCGGTCGCCTGGCTGGCATGGCGATACACGCCCTGCACGCCGCCATAGGATGTATTGGTCGAGACAGTCTGGATCATCATGCCGTTATGCTCCGTGGCATCAAGCCACATCAGGATTGCAACGCTTGTGTGACCGAATTCGTGGCGGCCTTCAGGCCACGCCGCTGTCGATCGCGAGCCGCACCAGCTCGACAGAGGTTTTCACCCCGAGCTTCTGGCGCATGATGGACGAGGTGTTGGCGACAGTCTTGTAGGACGACTGCACCAGCCAGGCGATCTCGGAAAGGCTCTTTCCCGCGCTGAGCAGCCGCAAGATCTCCATCTCGCGCGCGTTCAGCTTCGACAGCGGGCTTTGCGCCAGCGCGGGTCCTGCAAAGGCGATGCTGCGCGCGATCGCGCTCGGCAAATAGGTACCGCCGCTGCCGACGGTGCGGATCGCCTCGACGAGATCGTCGGGGTCGCCGGTCTTTGAGACGTAGCCCTTGGCGCCGCACTCGATCGCACGCGCGGCAAACGCAGGGTCGTCGTTCATGCTGAACATGATGATTCGGGCCTCGGGCGCGCGCTCCAGAATGCGGCGCGCCAGCTCGAAGCCGGACACGGTCGGCAGGTTGATGTCGATGATCGAGAGGTCAGGGCGCTCGACGATGAAGACGCACTCGCCGTCTTCGGCGTCGGCGGCCTCCAAAATCTCGATCTCGCCCTCGTCGGCCAGCACGGCACGGCAGCCGGAGGCGACGATGGGATGATCGTCGACGATCAAAATGCGCATAGGCGTTCCTCGCGACAGCGTCTTGGCCTGTTTCGCGCCCGGCCGGGATTGCTGTACGCTTTCGATTAGATATCGGGCGCTTCGCCTCTGTCAACGTTATCGGACAGGCGCAGGCCAATCCTTCGCGGGGCACGGGCGATACCAATGTGGCAAAATCTATCCTTGCGTGGGCGCATCAACTTGCTGCTGGCGCTGCTGCTGGCGCTGGGGCTCGCCGTCAATATCGGCCGCCAGGTCGCGGAAGCCGGGCCGCGCGTGCAGGCAGAGGACCAGAGCGTGATCCGGCTGGCGCGCGAATTCATCGAAATGATCGTGGCGGATCTCAACGAGGCGCCCGATCCGGACGCCAGGCTGAACCAGATCGCACGCGACCTCAGCCGCCTGCGCCATGTCAGCATTGCGCTTCGGGACGAAGCGGGCAGTCCGCTGACGCAGCCCCGGACCGACGCCGACGACGAGACCCGCGCGCCGCCGGCCTGGTTCGTCAGCCTGGTCCATCCCGAGCAGACCGCGGTGAGCGTACCCGTCTCGATCCATGGCAAGCCGGGTTCGCTGCTGATCACCTCCCATCCCGATGACGAGATCGCCGAGATCTGGGACGCCATCGTGACCCAGCTCGAGGTCGGCTCGGTGATCGCGCTGGCGCTGTTTCTGGTGATGATGAATGTGATCGGCCGGGCACTGGCGCCGCTCCAGTCCCTTGCGGATGTGATGGCCGAGCTCGAAGACGGGCGCTATCAGGCGCGCGTCGCGCCGGGCGGCGCACCGGAGCTCGCCGCGATCTGCACCAAGCTCAACCATCTTGCGGCAACGCTCAGCGAGGCGATCGAGGACAAGCGGCGCCTCGCCGAGCGAACGGTGTCGCTCCAGGACGTCGAGCGAAAGGAGATCGCGCGCGAGCTCCATGACGAGTTCGGGCCATACCTGTTCTCGCTGCGGGCGCATGCCAGCGCGCTGGCGAAGCAGGCGGACGGACGCGCCCCCAGTGCGGAGGCCGTACGAAAACACGGCAGCGCCATGCTGGAGCAGATCAACGCGCTTCAGCAGTTCAATCGCCGGGTACTGGAACGCCTCCGGCCCGTCGGCCTTGCCGAGCTCGGCCTGCGCCAGGCGCTGGAATCGCTGTCGCGGCTGTGGCGGGAGTCGCATCCCGATGTCACCATCGAGACCGCGATCTCGCCGGCGCTTGGCGTCACCGGGGAGACCGCCGACCTCACCATCTACCGCATCGTGCAGGAGGCGCTCACCAACGTGTTCCGCCACGCCGGCGCGACCTCGGTCAATGTCGTCATCGAGCCGGTGGCGCAGGCGGCAAGCGATGGCCGCGGCTGTGCCCGGGTACGGGTCAGCGACAACGGCCGCGGCATGGAGCCAGGCCAGAAGCTCGGCTTCGGGCTCGTCGGCATGCGCGAGCGGATCCTGGCGCTGGGCGGCACGCTCAACGTCGTTTCCGGTGATGGCGGTCTGACCGTCGAAGCACTGGTTCCGACGGCGGCGGCCTGATCGCGTCGGGAAAAATTCCCGATTTTGGCGGGAAAATTGGTGCGGATACGGCCCGACCTTTTGTGGGTGGCGCACGCATCTCTGCCGATTACACTCGTCTCGACCAACCGGCGAAAATCAAAACAGCCGGCGGTCACGGATGGGAAGGCTAGGATGGGCGATCGTGTTGGGTTCAAGCGTTTTGGGTTCAAGCCTCTTGGGTTCAAGCGTCGTTTGGTGATGGCCTCGGTTTCGACCGGGCTGGTGTCGGGGTTGATCTTCGCGATCCCCGCGAGGGCCGCGCAGGACGAGGAAACCAACGTCCAGAACCTGCCGCCGGTCGAGGTGACGGCGCCACCGCCGTCGACGGCGCGGCGCACCGCGTCGTCGCGTCCGGTCGCGCACGTCGGGGCACCGTCATCCGCCAGTTCCAGGACGCGCCTCTACGTCTATCCGACCGCGCCGGGTACCGGCAGAGGTCTCGACGTCGACAAGGTCCCGTCGGCGATCAACGCCGTCGATGCCAGCCAGATCAAGCGCACCGGCTCGATGAGCATCACCGATGCGCTTCGCGACAACATCGCCGGCGTCAACATCAGCGAGGTCACCGGCAATCCGTTTCAGCCGGATGTCGAATTCCGCGGCTTCGTTGCCTCGCCGGTGACGGGCACGCCGCAAGGCCTCGCCGTGTATCAGAACGGCGTCCGCATCAACGAAGCCTTCTCCGACGCCGTCAATTGGGACCTGATCCCGACCGCGGCGATCCGGTCGGTCACGCTCGTGACCAACAACCCAGCCTTCGGCCTCAACGCGCTGGGTGGCGCGATTAATTTGCAAATGAAGGATGGTTTCACCTATCAGGGTGCGGAGCTTGATCTCATGGGCGGCTCGTTCGGCCGCATCCAGGGCTCGGCGCAATGGGGGAAGACGGTCGACAAGAACTACGGCGTCTATGCCGCGCTCGAAGGCCTGCACGACAGCGGCTTCCGCAATTTCTCCCAATCGGACGTGCGGCGCTTCTACGGCGATGTCGGCTACAAGGCCGGCGACAGCGAATTCCACGCCAACATGGGCGTCGCCAAGAACGATTTCGGCGCCAGCGCCACCGTTCCCGCCGAGTTGCTCGACAAATATTGGGGTGCGACCTACACGACACCGCAGACCACCTCCAATCGCGTCGGCTATCTCAACCTGACCGGCAAGGTCGATGCGACGCCGACCTGGACGCTCGAAGGCACCGCCCATGTGCGCCGCTACGAGCAGAAGCTCGTCGACGGCAATCCGACCGACGCGCAGGAATGCACCGATCCGGGGCTCACCGGCCTTCTTTGCTTCGGCGACGGCGCCACACCGGCAAACGGCGTGAACGGCCTGCCGCTTGCCAATCCTTTCGCGTCCGGAACCATCCTCGGCGAGATCGACCGCAGTTCGATACGTTCGACCACCTTCGGCGTGTCGGGGCAGGCCACCAACACCGATCAACTGTTTGGCCACGACAACCGCTTCGTGATGGGCACGACCTATGATGCCAGCGTCACGCGCTACAACGCCACCGCCGAAATCGGCACGATCGGAGAAAACTACGTCGTCAGCGGCAGCAGTCTCTTCCTGGGGCCGACCGGCGTACCTGAAACCGTTGCCGGCCCTGTCTCGCTGCGGACCGTCAACCAGTATAACGGCCTCTACGCAATGGACACGTTCAATATCACGGACGCCTTCGCCGTCACCGGCGGCGGCCGTTTCAACGTGGCGCGCATCACGCTGGAGGATCAGCTCGGGACCGATCTTAACGGCGATCACACCTTCACCCGCTTCAATCCGGTGATCGGCGGCACATACAAAATTACACCGGAGCTGACGGCCTATGCCGGCTATTCCGAGGCCAACCGCGTTCCGACGCCGCTCGAGCTCGGCTGCTCCGATCCCGCCCGTCCCTGTCTCATTGCCGCGTTTCTCGTCTCCGATCCACCGCTGAAACAGGTCGTGTCCAAGACCGTGGAAGCGGGCCTGCGCGGCAGCAGGGAGCTCAACATCGGCACGCTCGGATGGAAGCTCGGCGGATTCCGCGCGACCAATTACGACGACATCGTCGCCGTTCCCGCAGTCGGCCGCACCGGCTTCGGCTATTTCTCCAACGTGGGCCGGACCAGGCGTCAGGGGCTCGAAGCCGAGGTCAACATCAAGTCGCCCACGCTTCAGTTTCAGGCGAGCTACGCGTTCGTCGACGCACGCTATCTCGACGCTTTCGCGCTCGGTTCCGAAAGCCCGTTCAGGGATATTGCCACCGAGACCATTCAGGTGCTGCCCGGCAACCAGCTCCCCGCGATCCCGCGCCATCGCGTCAAGGTCGGTGTCGACTATGCCGTCACCGACGTCTGGAAGGTCGGCGGCAACGCGCTGTTCGTCTCCAGCCAATACCTGGTTGGAGACGAGTCCAACCAATATGCGAAGCTGCCGTCGTACACCGTGTTCAACCTGCACACGTCCTACCAGGTGACCAAGAACTTCCAGCTCTACGGCAAGATCGACAACATCTTCGACAAGCGCTACGCGACCTATGGACAGTTCTTCGACACAGGAGCCTTGCCAAACTTCACCAACGGCGCCGCCGACTTCAACGACCCGCGCTCGCTCAGCCCGGCAAGGCCGCGTGCATTCTATGCGGGGATGCGGGTGACGTTCTGATCTGGCTCGCAAGCCCCGGCCCATGTGGGATGACGAGGAGGCCGGTTTGCGCCGGCGCGGCGTGCCGCCACGGGTGTGTTCTACCTCAAGCCGATTGACTCATTGTTCATGTTTTGTTCTTATGCTGCTCGTCCAGCCAAGGGAGCGAGCCATGGACAACCGCATCAACGAAATCCGCAGGATCATCAGGGCGTTACGCGTCAGCATGCGTGAGGCCGAGGCCATCATGCATGAGCAGATCAACAGGGACGAGGACTGCGGCTTCGTTGCGGGCGAAGTCATGAAAATGCGCACGGTGATGAGCGGCCTCGTCCAGGAGCGGGCCGCGCTCGGAGACACCGACCCGATCGTTGTCGCCAGCCTCTTCGTTCCCCGCCGGCGACCGATGCCATCGCGCGTCGGCGTTGAGAAGCGCCGCCTTGTTCCGCCGCGAGAGATGGCACGGGCATGAAGGGGGAGAGGCCGACCTACTTCTCCGACATGCCGGAGCCCCCGGAATTTCTGAAGGCTCTCCATCATGCGCGGCGCCTGTCCTGCCTCGAGGGCTGGTGCCGCATGCACATCGAGGCCATCCAGGTCGCCATCGACCAGTACGCGGAGGCGGCTCTCGGTAACCGGGAGTTCTTCCTCAACAAGCCGCACAGCATCGGCGGAAGTCGCAACAACGGCGAGGTGCCGTGACAGCGGTACGTGTCAGCGTATCGACCTTTTGACGCCCCATGGTCCGCGCGTCGGCAAAGCCTGGCCTGCGTTGTTTTACCGATCAGAAACCATAGCGAATGATCCTAAAATTGTAACGAAACTGTTCGGCTGTCTCTGCGTCGTTTCGTCGGAGGGCCCGTCCGATGACAGAGCACCAGTTGAGAGAGCAGGAATTCCAGATCGCGCGTTACCGGCATTTGGAGCGCGAAGTGACCGATCCACTTGCCGCCTGCCTGCTTCACAGCATCATTGAAGACCTGGAGGCCGAACTGCGCAGGGATAGCCCGGATTGGCACAGGCCGCGCGATTAACGCTTTGTTAGCGCTGATCGTGTCGATGATGCGCGAGGGAATACCGGGAGACTGCTCCCATGTTGAAGGACGGCACCTACGCCGCCTGGTACAAGACGCCGCTCGATCAGGGGACCGGGATCGTCCATGTCGCAGACGGACAGATTTGGGGCTGCGATAGCCTGATGACCTATCACGGCTCTTGCAAGGTCGACGGCGATCGCTTCACCGCCACCGTGTCGACGAGGCGCCATACCGACGGACGCGCAACGGTGTTCGGCGTCGACGATGAGCTCACGCTGGATATCGACGGAAACTGCCCGGGCAAGGTCGCGACTTACACGGCGAGGGCAGCGCAGGTGCCGGGAATGGTCCTCCAGGGTACGCTGATTCTGACGGAACAGCAGACCCCCGCACCCGAACGAGCCCGGCAGATACCGCCGTTCAATCCCGACAAGATGCCAAAATTGCCGAAGCGCTCACGCTGATCGCGGAAGCCGCCGTCGTCAAGCAGTTCACTGCGAATACGAAAGCTGATCTTCCGTGACGACTCGCTCGATTTTCTCCGACTTGCACTTGATGCGGTATCGGAGACGTCCATCGGACTCGATGGGCATATGCTGGACGATGGTGTAAATCATCGGCGGCTCAGTTGCGGCACGTCCTTGTGGGCCTTGGGGTTGGTGGCGAACGTCTTCATTCAGCTTGTAGGCATACGACATATATCTACCTCGAATTCACAGTGGCTCTGACGCGGGGTCAGTCGATGTATCCCTGGCGGGACAGGCGCTTGGTCAAGCGGAAGCGGTGACCACAGTCTCATGCGGTCAAACCGCGTCCTAAGTCAGCGTTCTCTTGCTTGACCGGTGCAGACAGACAATCGCCCAGAGCGGAGCGGCGATGGTTGCACCATACGCCATATTTTCGAACTTTGGTCGTAATTTCCGAGCGGTTTAGGGCATTCTGTGAGCCTACGGGCCCTCTTATCGAGGGGAACTGACAACTTCCTCGCCGGATTGGGCTGGTATTTCGGCTTTGGGGTAGCTCTGCCGACAATCGCCCTAGTCCCTTTCGGACAACTTTGTCGCATTCCGCAATCCTGCATCCTCGGCCCTCGGCTCGCCCGCTTCTCAAACGACCCGCGATTCGCCATGGTGCCGCCGAAAGAGCATCACCCGGAGCACTATCAATGTCGGACAAGGTCTCGCGCCGCCAGTTCGCCACGCTGGCGGGATTGTCCGCAGCCGGAATCGCCAATCCTCTTGAGGTCGCGGATGCCAAGCCCGCATCGTCCCCGCGGAGCGTGGACGGCTTTCCGGCGGGCTTTGTCTGGGGCACGGCGACCTCGTCCTATCAGGTCGAGGGCGCGGTCAACGAGGACGGGCGAGGGGCCTCGATCTGGGACAAGTTCGTTCGCATCCCCGGCAAGATCGAGGACGGCAGCACCGGCGACCGCGCCAACGAGCACTATCACCGCTACAAGGAAGACATCGCGCTCATCAGGGAGCTCGGCTGCAAGGCCTATCGCTTCTCGGTGGCCTGGCCGCGGCTGTTTCCGGACGGCGATGGCAAACCCAACCCGAAGGGGCTCGACTTCTACAACCGCCTGGTCGACGAACTCCTCAAGAACGGCATCGAGCCGTGGCTGACGCTCTATCATTGGGACCTGCCGCAATCGCTCCAGGACCGGTTTGGCGGCTGGCGCTCGACGGAGACCTGCAAGATTTTCGGTGATTACGCGGCCTATGTCGCCGAGCATCTGACTGATCGCGTCAAGAACGTGTTCACACTAAACGAGAGCGGTCGCTTCGTCCATTTCGGCTACGGCATCGGCATCGACGCGCCCGGCGTGATGCTGCCGCAAGCCGAGGTCAACCAGATCAGGCACAACAGCGCGCTCGCGCACGGGCTCGCGGTGCAGGCGGTGCGCGCCCATGGCCGCCGCGGCACCAGGGTGGGGCCGGCCGAGAACATCGATGCCTGCGCCCCCGCGATCGACACGCCGGAGAACGTCCGTGCCGCCGAGATCGCGCTGCGCGAGATGAACGCCGGCTATCTCAACGTCATCATGACGGGCCAGTACACCGACGCCTTCTTGAAGTTCGCCGGGCGCGACGCGCCGAAATACACCGATGCGGAGCTGAAGATCATCTCTTCGCCCGTCGATTTCCTCGGCCTCAACATCTACGCGCCGCAGAACTATGTGGTGGCGTCCGACCAGGGCGCGGGCTTCATGCCGCTGCCGATCCCGAAATCGTTCCCGCACATGAATTCGGACTGGCTGCGCGTCGGCCCCGAGACGATCTACTGGGTGCCGAAGCTGGCGGCGAAGATATGGAAGACGGACGCGATCTATATCAGCGAGAACGGCACCTCCGGCGACGACGTCGTGACGCCCGATGGCAAGATCTACGACACCGACCGCATCATGTATCTGCGCAACTACCTCGCTCAGCTCCAGCGCGCCACCGCCGAAGGCGTGCCGGTGCGCGGCTACTTCCTCTGGAGCCTGATGGACAATTTTGAATGGGTGTTCGGGCTCAACAAGCGCTTTGGGCTCTACCACGTCAATTTCGACACGCAGGTGCGTACGCCAAAACTCAGTGCCAGCTTCTATCGCAACGTGATCGCGAAGAACGCGGCGGGGGCGTGATTGCTCTCCCTCCCCCCGTTCTTGCGGAGGCGCGACGAGCTTGGCTTGCGCTGAGAGGGTGGGGTGAGGCGGTTCCGCCGACGCGCATTGACTCCCTTCGCACCTTGATTCAAAACGCCTCCAAGAATTCAAAAAGAGGATAACGCCAATGACCGACGCACTCATCATCGATGCCTGCCGGACCCCACGGGGCGTCGGCAAGGCCGGCAAGGGCGCACTCTCGGGCATTCATCCACAGCAGCTGGGAGCAACCGTGCTGCGCGCGCTCGCGACGCGCACCGGCATCGACACCGCCGATGTCGACGACATCATCTGGGGCTGCAGCGCGCAGGTCGCAACGCAAGGCGGCGATCTCGGCCGCATGTCGGCGCTGGACGCCGGCTACGACGTGCGCGCGAGTGCCGTGACGCTCGACCGCTTCTGCGGCTCCGGCATCACCAGCGTCAACATGGCCGCAAGCTCGATCATGGCGGGCGCGGAAGATCTCGTCGTCGCCGGCGGCTGCGAGATGATGTCGATGGAAGGACGTCGCGGCGGCGGCCCGATGATGATGGACAACGGCAATCTGCGCCTGCGTGCGCGGCATCCGCAGTCGCATCAGGGCGTCTGCGCCGACGCGATCGCGACCATGGAAGGCATCACGCGAAGGGACGTGGACGCGCTCGGCCTCGAAAGCCAGAAGCGCGCAGCCTTCGCGATCGCGAACGGCCACTTCAAGAAGAGTCTCGTGCCGGTGCATCGCGAGAACGGCAGCCTCGCGCTCGACCATGAAGAATATCCGCGGCCGCAGACCACGATGGAAGGGTTGAGCGCGTTGAAGCCCGCATTCCCCGCGGTCGCCGACTATGCGCTCGACGACAAGGGCACGACCTATCGCGGCCTGATCCTGCAGAAGTACCCCGAGCTCGAGATCGACTTCATGCACCACGCCGGCAACTCGTCCGGCGTGGTCGACGGCGCGGCTGCGATCCTGCTGGCGTCGCCAGCTTATGCCAAGGCGCATGGCCTGAAGCCGCGCGCGCGCGTGGTCGCGATGGCCAACATGGGGGACTCGCCGACCTTGATGCTGAACGCGCCGGTGCCGGCGACGCGCAAGGTGCTGGCGAAGGCGGGGCTGACCGTGGACGACATCGACCTGTTCGAGATCAACGAGGCCTTTGCCGTGGTTGCGGAAAAATACATCCGCGACCTCAAGCTCGACCGCGCCCGGGTCAACGTCAATGGCGGCTCGATCGCACTCGGCCATCCCATCGGCGCCACCGGCTCGATCCTGATCGGCACCTTGCTCGACGAGCTCGAGCGGCGCGACTTGAAGCGCGGTCTCGTCACCATGTGCGCGGCCGGTGGCATGGCCCCGGCCGTCATCATCGAACGTATCTAGCGCGAGCGAAGCTCGTCGGGCTCCTTAGAAATAAGGGAAAGAAAGTACCCGCGATCGCCGCATCCCGACGGTCTAGCCTTATTTCCAGGGTGAATCGCGACCCGCCTTTCACAAAGAGGCCGGTCGTCGCTTGTCGAAAGCATCGAATCAGCTTTAGCAAGGCTGCGTGCGGGCCTTTGAAACAAGGTAAAATCCGCTGCCTGAGGCTTCTCCCGCTCCGGAAGTGGCTAAAAAGCAGGGTTTTTTGCCACAGAGGGCCAAAAAAGCCCGTAAAACCCCGACAAAACTGTGCAGAAGGCTATAGGCCTTCACCGGTTGGTCTAATATGCAGCCGTCAACGAATCAGAGGAGACACGATGGCCACCCAAATGTCGAAATCGCAGCTGATCGAAAAGATCGCGACCACCACCGAGCTTTCCAAGCGTGACGTCAAGAGCGTCATGGAGACGCTGACCGACGTCGGCCACAAGGAGCTCAAGAAGAACGGCCTGTTCCTGGTGCCGGGCTTCGCCAAGTTCGTGGTCATCAAGAAGCCCGCGACCAAGGCGCGCAAGGGCACCAACCCGTTCACGGGCGAAGAGATGATGTTCAAGGCCAAGCCGGCCCGGAAGATCGTCCGCGCCCGCCCGGTCAAGGCCGCCAAGGACGCCGTGGGCTAACAACGCAAAGGCCCCCTCGCGTGGAGGGGGCCTTTTGTTCGGGGCTGTCGCGAGGACTTGAGACGGAGGGCTCAACCCTTGCGGCGCTTCGCGCGAACCGGGATCGGCTGAAGCCGCGGTCCTGATGCCGCCAGCGCATCGCGAACCCCGTCGATGGTGCGATCGAGCAACTGGCGCAGCCGTTGCGTTGTCCGCGATCGCTTCGCTCTTTCCAGCAGTTTTTTCATCGCATTCACTCCGCCGCTTCGACCTTGGCCTCGATCTTGGCCTCGGCCGGCTCGAGCGCCGCGGCGATGGCTTCGTCGACGCGCTCAAGCCAGATGAATTCGAGGTTATCCCGCGCGCTCTGCGGGATGTCGTCGTAGTCCCGCTTGTTGCGCGCCGGCAGCATCACCCGCTTCAGGCCCGCGGCCGCAGCCGCCACCACCTTCTCCTTGATGCCGCCGACCGGGAGCACCAGGCCGCGCAGCGAGATCTCGCCGGTCATGGCGGTGTCGCTGCGCACCGTGCGGTTGGTGAGCAGGGACGTCAGCGCCGTGAACATCGCAACGCCCGCGCTCGGCCCGTCCTTCGGGGTCGCGCCTGCGGGCACGTGAACGTGGATGTCGCTCTTTTCGAACAGCTGCGGATCGATGCCCAGCTGCGTGGCCTTGCTCTTCACCAGCGTCATCGCAGCCTGCACGCTCTCGCGCATGACCTCGCCGAGCTGGCCGGTCAGGATCATCCCGCCGCGACCGGATACCCGCGAGGCCTCGATGAACAGGATGTCGCCACCGACCGGCGTCCAGGCAAGGCCGGTGGCCACGCCTGGGATGCTGGTGCGCTGCGCGATCTCGCCTTCGAAGCGCGGCTGGCCGAGCACGGTGCCGATATCCTTCGGCGCCACGACGACCTTGGCAGCCGTGCCTTCGGCGACCTGCACGGCAGCATGGCGGAACAGCTTGCCGATCTCGCGCTCGAGGTTACGCACGCCGGCTTCGCGGGTGTAGCCCTTGACCACCAGTTGCAGCGCCTCCGGCTCGATCTCGGCTTGCTCCGGCGTCAAGCCATTGGCCTCGAGCTGCCGCCGCACCAGATAGCGCTTCGCGATCTCCAGCTTCTCTTCCTGGGTGTAGCCGGTGAGGCTGATCAGCTCCATGCGGTCCAGCAACGGACCCGGGATCTGGTCCAGCATGTTGGCGGTCGCGATGAACACCACGCGCGATAGGTCGAAGGGCACGCCCAGGTAATTATCCCGGAACGTCCCGTTCTGCTCGGGGTCGAGCACCTCCAGCATCGCTGCGGAAGGATCGCCCTGCACGCCGCGGCCCATCTTGTCGATCTCGTCCAGCATCATGACGCAGTTCCGGGTGCCGGCCTTCTTGATGCCCTGGATGATGTTGCCGGGCAGCGCGCCGATATAGGTGCGCCGATGGCCGCGGATCTCGGCCTCGTCATGCACGCCGCCGAGGCTGACGCGCACGAAGGGACGATCCATCGCGCGTGCGATGGATTGGCCGAGCGAGGTCTTGCCGACCCCGGGCGGTCCGACGAAGCACAGGATCGGCGCCTTGCCCTGCGGCGCCAGCTTGCGCACCGCCAGATATTCGATGATCCGGCTCTTGATCTTCTCCAGGCCAAAGTGATCGGCATCGAGGATGCGGCGCGCTTCCTTGATGTCGATCGGCTTCTCCGCGGGCAGCGCCCACGGCAGCTCGATCAGCCAGTCCAGGTAAGTGCGGACCATGCCGGCCTCGCCGGCGGCCTCCGGCATGCGCTCGTAGCGGCGCAGCTCCTTCTTCGCATGAGCGTCCGCCTCGGGCGGCATGTTGGCCTTGGCTATGGCAGCGGTCAGCTCGGCGACCTCGGCCGCCTTGCCGTCGCCTTCGCCGAGCTGGCGCTGGATGGTCGCCATCTGCTCGCGCAGGATCGCTTCGCGCTGCCGCTCGTCGAAGCTGGCGCGGGTCTGCTGGCCGATCTCGTTGCTGATGCGCAGCACCTCCAGCCGTTCGGCCAGATGCTTCGACACCTTCTCGACACGCAGAGCGAGGTCGATGGTCTCCAGCACCTCCTGCTTGTCCTGCGGCTTGATGTCCATGAACGAGGTCGCCAGGTCCGCCAGCGCGCCGGGCGCGGTGGTGCCCTGGAACATCGCGATCAGTTCGGGCGGTGCCTGCGGCAGCAGCTCGATCGCCTCGATGGCCTGGCGCTGCAGGTTCAGCCCGCGGGCCTCGATCTCGGGCGTGCTCGTGGTCGGCTCCGGAATCTGCTGGATCCGCGCGGCCGGGAACGGCGTCCCCGGCAGGAAGTCGAGGATGCGCGCGCGCTGCACGCCTTGGCAAACGATGTGATGGGTGCCGTCGGGCGCGGTGATGTAGCGCACGATGTTGGCGATGGTCGCGACCCGATAGAGGTCGTCCGGTCCGGGCTCCTCGGTCTCGGGGCTGCGTTGCAGGACGATGCCGACCGGCCGCTGCTCGCGCAGCGCCTGTTGCGCGGCGGCGACCGACTTCGGCCGCGCGATCGCGATCGGCGCGATGGCGCCGGGGAACAGCACCATCTCGCGCACGGGGATGATGATCAGCGCGTCTTCGGGGATTTTCACGTCGGAATTGCTCTGGGGACTTGTCTGTGCGGTATTCATTGGTTCGGTGGCCATGATCGACCTCAGGATTTGGCGAGGCGCAGCGCGACGCAGCCGTCCATCACGAAGCGGCTGATGGCGTAGCGGCCAACGGGCAATGCAATGCGGCGCTCAAAACGCCCCTGCGGCAGTTCGAGCCGGTGGATGCGGGCGTTGCGAAGCTCCGGCGGAAGGGTGCGCTGGCCGGAGATGACGAGCACGCCGTCATGGATGACAGTCTCGACATTGTCGGGATTGACGCCGGGAAGCGCGACCAGGATCAGGAGCTCATGCTCGGTTTCGAGCACGTCGATCGGCGGCTCCCAGCAGGCTTCCTGGCGGCCGAACTGCTGGCGCAGCCGTTCGGCGCGGGTCAGCGAGTCCAGGGCTTCGGACAGCATCCAGTCGAGGGGATTTTTGGGTTGCATGATGCAGGCTCGGCGGTGGGGAACGCTGAATATGGGGCCGGTTCCCAAGAATTCCAGCCCGGCGGCGCGGAGGTGCCATGCGGATCGTGCGATCCGAAAAGACAAGCGCCGCGGCCTTCCAGACCGCGGCGCTCCGTTGTCACGCGATGTGCGGCTCAGGCCGCCTGGCGGTATTCCTCTTCCGCCTCGAGGTTGATCACGGAGGTGGCGAGCTCGGTCAGCGCGTGATCGGTCGCCTCTTCCTCGTCCAGCGTCGCCTGCAGCAGCCTTGCGGCGTCCTGCATGCCGAGCTCCTCAGCCCAGGTGCGCAAGGTGCCGTAGCGGGAGATTTCGTAATGCTCGACCGCCTGCGCGGCTGCGAGCAGACCGGCGTCGAGCGCAGGCGCGTTCTTGAACTCCTTCATGATCTCGGCGCCTTCGTCGGTGATGCCGTTGATCGCTTCGCAAGGCTTGCCGCGGGCCGGCTTGCCTAGCATTTTGAAGATCTGGTCCAGACGTTTGACCTGACCCTGCGTTTCGCGCAGATGCTTGTTGAAAGCCGCCGCGAGCTCCTTCGAGTTGGCAGCCTTGGCCATCTTGGGCAAGGTCTTGATGATCTTGTTCTCGGCGAAATAGATGTCCTTGAGCGTTTCCAGGAATAGGTCGCTCAACATCTTCGGCGCCTGACGGGCACGGCCCGTCGACGATTTCTTGGTTGTGCGCTTCTTTGCTTTCTTGGCCATACATCCTCCTCTTGAGGTGACACGCGAAGGCATCGCCTTCCGCAATCCTCAGGCGATCAAAAGCTTTCGGAGAACGAAAGTTCCAAACGGCAACCTGCGCTCAGGTCGGACGCTTGTAGGGATCTTCCTGCCGCTGCCGCGCCTCGGTGTTGCGGTCAAGCTGCGCGCGCTCGTGGCGCCGCAGGCGCCCCGCCTTCGCCACGCCGTAGACGAGGACCGCACCCAGCACGAAGGCTCCGATGAACCAGAGCCAGAGCAGGTTGCCCGAAAGCTGGCCCAGCAACATTCCAATTCCACTGTCGCTCATTGTGCATCTCCGGTGATTTTCAAAGCGGTTCTGTCGGGCTAAGTCACTCCGCCAGCCATCGTTCCTGCGTCCAGGGAGCCCACCGAGACATGATCGACTTCACCTTATCTGCGTTCGTGACGCTGCTGCTCGTGGTCGATCCCGTGGGCCTTGCGCCGGCCTTCCTTGCCGCGACCGGAGGTATGCCCGACAAGACCAAGCGCACCATCGCGCTGCGCGCGCCGCTGATTGCGGCGTCGATCCTGGTGGTGATCGCCCTGATCGGAAACTGGCTGCTGCGCCAGCTCGGGATCGGCATCCCCGCCTTCCAGATCGCCGGCGGACTGCTGCTGTTCGGCGTGTCCTACCAGATGATCTTCGGCGACCGTCCGCATCGCGAGGCTCGCGAGGCCGACAAGGCAAGCTCCGAGCATGCCTCCGACGTCGCGGTATTCCCGCTGGCGATCCCGATGATGGCCGGTCCCGGCGCGATCGCGACCACGCTGCTCCTGACGGGCGATGCCGGCTACGGTCCGAGGCTCGCGATCATCATCGCGGTCGTGCTCTCGGTGTGCCTGCTCTGCACGCTCTGCTTTATCTTCGCGAACATGATCGCGCGGAGCCTTGGACGCACCGGCAACGCCGTCCTCTCACGCGTGCTCGGCATGCTGCTCGCGGCCTATTCGGTGCAGTTCGTGATCAATGGGATCGCAGCGGTCCGGGCGAGCTTGCCGTAGAGCTGCGACAATTGTTAATGCGTTGATTTTCATGTTTATTTCATGATGCCACGCGGCGGCTGGCGGGCTCGCGCGCGATCCGGCCCGCTTTCTCTTGCGCTGCCATATTGCTTGACGTACTCCCCGTCTGACAGGCGCCCATCGTCAGGAAATCGAGATGTCGATGACAGCGGACGAGCTCGACAAGAGACTGGCCATCATCGGCGCCTGCCGCCGCATGAACGCGCTCGGCATCAACCAGGGCACCTCGGGCAATATCAGCGTCCGGCATGTGGACGGGCTTCTGGTGACCCCGACCAGCGTGCCCTACGACGCCATGACGCCGGACCAGATCGTGTTCATGACCATGGACGGCTCGCACGCGCCCGATCAGAAGCCGTCCAGCGAGTGGCGCTTCCACCTCGACATCCTGAAGGCCCGGCCCGAAATCAACGCTGTCGTCCACGCCCATCCGACCTATTGCACCATCTTGGCGATCATGGGCCTGGAGATCCCGCCCGTGCACTACATGATCGCGGCCGCCGGCGGCGACAGCATCCGCTGCGCGCCCTATGCCACCTTCGGAACGATGGAGCTGTCCGAGCATGCCGTTCGGGCGCTGGAGGGCCGGCTTGCCTGCCTGCTCGACCATCACGGCATGATCGCGATCGGGAAGTCGCTGGACAAGGCGATGTGGCTCGCCGTCGAGGCCGAGACGCTGGCGCGGCAATATCACGGCTGTCTCCAGATCGGAGAGCCGCCGCTGCTGTCGAGCGCCGAGATCGAGCGGGTCCGCCAGCGCATGTCCGGCTACGGCATGTCGGAAGGGTAGGGCGGGCAGAAAGTGTTCCTGCGGATCAGACATCTCGCCGACCGCAAGGGGACGAACCGCGTCATGGTTCGGCTGCGGGCGCTGCTGCGCAGCAACGAATTCTATCTGATCCCGCTGGCGCTGGTGATCGGCACGCTTGCCGGCGCCATCGTGACGCTGATGGCCGAGATTGCACAGATCGCCCATATGGTGATCTACGGCATTCCCATCGATGTCCGCCTGTCTGCCAATACCAGCGTCAGTCCTTGGGCCGCGCTGATTGCGCCCGCGCTGGGTGGATTGGCGCTCGGTATCATGGAGTGGTGGCGGCGACGGCTCAAGCTCTCCAGTGCGGTCGATCCGATCGAGGCGAACGCGCTGCGTGGCGGCAATCTGTCGATGCGCGACAGCATGGTGGTGTCGAGCCAGACGTTGATCTCGAACGGTTGCGGCGCCTCAGTCGGCCTCGAGGCCGGCTATACCCAGATCGGCTCGGGCATCGCCTCGCTGCTCGGCAAGTTCTTCAATCTGCGACGCAACGATCTGCGCCTGATCGTCGGCTGCGGCGCCGCTGCGGCGATCGCGGCGGCCTTCGGTGCACCGATCACGGGCGCCTTCTACGCCTGCGAGCTCATCGTTGGCGTCTATTCGGTCGGCAGCGCCGCGCCGATCCTCGCCGCCTCGCTCGCCGGTGCGCTGACCGCGCAATGGCTCGGCGGCGCGCCATACTCGCTCGAAATCCCCAAGGTCAGCGCCGTCGGCGTCGAGCAATATCTGGCGCTGATCGGGCTCGCCCTCGTCACCAGCGGCGTCGGCATCGCCGTGATGCGCTCGTCCTCGATGTTCGAGCGCCTGTTCAAATGGCTGCCGGTCTGGCTGCGCCCGGTGATCGGCGGCCTCATCGTCGGGGGCTTTGCGATTGTCACGCCGCAGGTGCTGGCGGCCGGCCACGGCGCGATGGTGCTCGATCTCTTTCACGACATGACGATCGGCCTGATCGCGCTGATCATCGCCTTGAAGGTGACGGCCTGCCTGATCTCGCTCGCCTCCGGCTTCCGCGGCGGGCTGTTCTTTGCCTCGCTGTTCGTCGGGAGCCTGATCGGAAAGTTCTTTGCCGCGGTGCTGGTCTTGATCAGCCCGAACTTCGTGATCGATCCGCTGGTCGCGATGCTGACGGGCATGGCGACGCTCGGTGTCGCCATCGTCGGCGGTCCCTTGACCATGTCGTTCCTCGTGCTCGAGATGACCCGCAACGTCGACGTCACCGCCGTGGTGCTGGCCGGCTGCATCGTCACCTCGATCTGCGTCCGCTTCATGTTCGGACACTCCTTCTCGACCTGGCGCCTGCATCTGCGCGGCGAGACCATCCGCAGCGCCAACGACGTCGGCTGGCTGCGCAACCTCACCGTCGAGCGGCTGATGCGCTCCGATGTCGGCAAGGTGCCGTCGACCACGACGATCGCCGCGGTCCGCCGTGAATTCGCGCTGGGCTCGCGGCCCGGGATCGTCATCGTCAACAATGCGGACGAATATGTCGGCCTCGTCCTGCTGCCCGACCTGTTCTCCGGCGACCTCGACAGCATCGCCGACGAGATCCAGGTGATCGAGCTCGCGCGCCTGACCGAGATCGTGCTGATCCCGGAAATGAACGTGAAATCGGCGATGGCGGTGTTCGACGAGGCGGAGGCCGAAATGCTGGCGGTGGTCGATTCCACCGACAGCCGCAAGGTGGTCGGCTTCCTCACTGAGACCTTCGTCCGGCGCCGCTATGTCGAGGAGATCGACAAGGCGACGCGCGGCGTGCTCGGGGCGCTGTCGTAAGGTCATGCGGAAGCGGGACGGCGTGCATCATGCGCCGCCGTCCGCGCCCGCTATCGGCCCGATTGGGAGGGAACGGCAACGACGCTAGCCACGATCCGGCGGACCAGCGGCAGCACCATCAGCAGCGTCGGAAACGCGACGAGCCATTGACAGCGCCCAGGCGCCCGGCCAGGTCGCGAGAAACGCCGGCGTTGCGCCGAGGCTTCGAAGCGTGGAAATGACCGACACCACGGCCGTCATGAGGATGGACAGCACGAATGGCATCACGATCGGCGCATAGCGCGCCGGCAGTTTGCGAACCGCAATCATCTGATTTCTCTTTGGAATAGGACGCGTCAGTCACGGTGAACCCAAAAATGGCATCGATCCCGACGACGTCGGTTGATGCGTTGGTTCACGTAAAACGCTTACGGCGACCGAAAAACGGTGCGTCCGTTCATTATCCGCTCATGTTGGATGGTTCAAGCTGGATGTGGACGTTCGGTTTACAATCGTTCAAAGCGTGGCAGATTGCCGCGATCACGAAACCATTTCAGTGGTTTGTGCATTAGGTCTTGTTTGATTATGTCGCTTTGAGCGAGAACAGGGAAGGTCACGATGAATAAAGGACCGATGATTTCTGCAGCCGGCCGCAACGCTGTGTTGGCGGTTTTCGCAAGTCTCGCTCTGATTACGGCCTCTATCACGCCTTCGGCTGCCGACTCGCCCGCGCCCACCAAGGCCGCTGCCGCGGGCCCGGCCGCTCCGGCTGCCACCGATTTCAGCGCCGCTCGCCGCCACCGCTATTATCGACGAGGTCCGAACGCTGCAGGTCTCGCCTTCATGGGCGTGGCGGCAGGTCTGATCGGCGGCGCGATCGCAGAGAGCAGACGCCAAGAGTACTACGAGGACCGCTATAATTACGGACCCCGTCCTTACTACGGCGGCCAGGGATATTACGGCGGCGGTCCCTATTATGGTCCGCGTGGCTATTATCAGCCGTATTAGGCGCCTGTCCTCGCCGCAGTCTTGATTGCGCCAAAGGGGCGGTGTTTTGCGCCGCCCCTTGTTGCTTCTACGCGAGGCGTGTCATTGCGCGGCCTGTGTCGCGGGCGCGTCAATCCCCTTCGGGAAAAATATTCCACTTTACCGAAATTCGGAAATGGCGTATGTGTCGCCCATCCCGGCTCATCCTTGAGGGGCGATCTTGTGGTCGTCACGTTCGCGAGCCGGGCTTGCGGTGGACGCGGCAGCGTTCGGGTGCGAGGCGTGGGGCAGGGCGGATTGCTTTCCGTGAGCCCAAGGCTTCGTTCCGACGAGCGGCGCTGCTAGGCTTCGTCTCGTCATCAGGTCGGCGGCAACGTGCACAACGTCGTCGAAACCGGTGACGAAATGGCGGGCCGTGCGTACGGCAAAACCGTGTGGTCCTGGCCGTCGTTGCTACGGTCAAGCTCTGGCGGATGCGGCACTTGCGTCAACCGGCGTGGTGTCGGTGAATTTCGCGAGGGTGAGGGAGGCCAAAAGGAACTCGGCTCCCGGGAGAGCACGGCATAAGCCGTCCAATCATCGCGCAGGGAAGGCCGAGTGATTGGCTACACCTGTATGCTGCTGTGCGGTTTTCCTGCGTGTGCTTTTCGCGCAGCGGACCGCGGGTGCCAGCCGGCACCCGGCCTTCCCTGCGCCCTCTTGGACAAGAGGGTGAAGCGACGAAGCAAAGCTCGGGCGAAATCAGCCGCGAGGCTGCGAAGCTGTGTCTGCTTCAAAAATGCGAGCTGGAAGCGTGGCGCTGCCGCCTCATACTTCGTCATTGCGAGCGCAGCGAAGCAATCCAGAAATGCATCCGGGGAGAATGTCTGGATTGCTTCGTCGCAAGAGCTCCTCGCAATGGCGACGTGGAGGCAGTTTCGCTTGATCGCGCTAGGCTTCCCGCATCACCGTCCCGCTGGTGCAGACATCGCGCCGTTGGAATAGCGCGACCAGGCGGGCTCGGTCCGTTGTGATGGCCAGAGCGCGGCGTTGGAGTCGCGCACCGACTGGGTGATGGGATGGGGCTGCGCCTTGCGGACATGACGGCGGTCGTTCGCCGCGGCGATTTGGATCGTGGCGGCGGCAATCAGCGTCGCGCCGAGAATGATGAAAGTCTTTTGCATTGTTTCTTTCTCCCGTGACGACAGCCCGGCTGTGAGATTGTGTGTTTGTGTGCTCGCCGTCGCGGCTGACATGGCGACGCGCCCAGCCGATATCAGCGCTCGCGACATCACATTGGGGCGAGCCAATTTTCTAGCCTCGGCTAAATATTCGGCAATCGCGCCCGTTGCACCGGTGGACTTGCTCCCTCCAATCCGGTTCAATGGGCCAGATCTAGTTTTCAGGCGACAATGATGTCGAAATATCTGCTGGTCCTTCTGCTGATCGCTGCGCCAGCGGTGGCGCAGGTCAAGCTGACCCCAAAAAAATCGGTGGCGCATCCGGACTCCTGCGCGCCGATCGGGCATACCGCGGACGGCAAGCTGGTCTATTCCATGAAATGCGAGAATTTGCCGGTGCCGCCTCCGCCGCCGCAGGCGGAACTGAGGGAGGCGCCGCAGCCCGCCGCCGAGCCGGAGCCCGAGACGCGGCGGAGTGGCGTTTTCGGCTGGTCCTACGACCGCAGGTAACTTGAGGTGACTTGCCGCGCCCCTTGCGCGAAGCCCGATGGAATGCTCTTTGCCTGAAAATTCCCCGTGGGGCCACCGCCCCCGATCCAGAGAGATGAGATGAGCAAACTCGTTATCCGTGCCGGCGACTTCACCTTCGATGCCCGTTTCGAGGAGCAAGCGGCGCCCAAGACTGTCGCCGCGTTCCGCAAGGCGCTGCCGTTCGAAAGCCACATCATCCACGTGCGCTGGAGCGGCGAGGGCGTGTGGATGCCGCTCGGCGACCTCGATTTCGGTGTCGGCTACGAGAACCACACCAGCTATCCCGCGCCCGGCCAGATCATCCTCTATCCCGGCGGCATCAGCGAGACCGAGATCCTGATGGCCTATGGCGGCGTGCACTTCGCGAGCAAGATGGGGCAGCTCGCCGGCAACCATTTCATCACGCTGACCTCCGGCCTGGAGAATTTGGCGACGCTCGGCAAGAGCGTGCTGTGGAAGGGCGCGCTGCCGATCCGCTTCGAGGAAGTCTGAGTGACTGGTACCCGCTACCCGCGCGATCTCCGCGGTTACGGCCGCAACCCGCCGCATCCGCAATGGCCCGGCAACGCGCGGGTCGCGGTGCAGTTCGTCGTCAATTTCGAGGAGGGCAGCGAAAACAACATCCTGCATGGCGACCCGGCCTCGGAAGCATTCCTGTCCGACGTGCTCGGCGCTCAGCCTTGGCCCGGCCAGCGCCACGCCAATATCGAATCGATGTTCGAATATGGCTCGCGCGCCGGCTTCTGGCGGCTGTGGCGGATGTTCGGCGAGCGGAAGTGGCCGACCACCGTGTTCGGTGTCGCCACAGCGCTGAAGCGCAATCCGGAAATCGTTGCTGCCATGAAGGAGGCGGGCTGGGACATCGCCAGCCACAGCCTGAAGTGGATCGAGCACAGGGACATGACCGAGGCGCAGGAGCGGGCGGAGATCGCGGAAGCGATCCGCGTCCACACCGCCGCGACAGGCTCGCGTCCGCTCGGCTGGTATACCGGACGCTCCTCGATCAACACCAACCGTCTGTTGATGGAGGAGGGCGGCTTCCTCTATCTCAGCGATTCCTATGCCGATGATCTGCCCTATTGGATCAAGGGCGCGAGCGGCAAGCAGCTCGTCATTCCCTATACGCTCGACGCCAACGACATGCGCTTCATCAACCCGCAAGGATTTGCCGAAGGCGAGCAGTTCTTCACCTATTTGAAGGATGCCTTCGACGTGCTCTATGCCGAAGGCGAGAGCGCGCCGAAGATGATGTCGGTCGGCCTGCACTGTCGTCTCGCCGGTCGCCCCGGCCGTGCGGCGGGGCTGATCCGCTTCCTCGACTACATCGGCAAGCACGACCGCGTCTGGGTGCCGACACGGTTGCAGATCGCCCAGCATTGGCACGACAAGCTCGCGCACCTTGCGGCCGATGCATTCGAGATCGGGTGAGGACGATGTCGCAGATATCGCTGTCTGATCTCAATGCCGCCGATGAAGCCGATTTCGTTGCCGCGCTCGCCAACGTCGTTGAATATTCGCCGTGGATCGCCGGGCAACTGGCCGCGAAGCGACCGTTCGCCGGCATCAACCAGTTGCACGCCGCGCTGGTGGCGGCGATCCAGAGTGCCGAACCCGACGTGCAATTGGCGCTGATCCGGGCGCATCCGGACCTCGCCAACAAGACCCAGCGCGCGGCGGGGCTCACCGCGGAATCGACCGAGGAGCAGAACAGCGCCGGCCTCGACCGGCTGTCGGATGCCGAATACGCGGCGTTCGAGCGCGTCAGCAATGCCTATCGCGAGAAGTTCGACATCCCCTATATCGTCTGCGTGCGCCGTCACACCAAAGATTCCGTGCTGCGCGATTTCGAGACGCGGTTGCGCAATATCGCCAAGACCGAGACGCGGCGTGCGATCGAGGAGATTGGCCGCATCTCGGCTTTGCGGCTCGATCAACTCGTCGCAGCCGATGACAAGCTCAAGGTCCACGGCCGGCTCTCGACCCATGTGCTGGACAACCACGTCGGCAAACCTGCGCCAGGCATTCCGGTCGAACTGATCGAGCTCGCGAACCTCGGCGAGAGCCGCGTGATAGCGCGCGCGGTGACCAATGCGGACGGCCGCACCGACCAGCCGTTGATCGGCGGCCGTCCGCTTCCGATCGGCCGCTACGAGCTTCGCTTCAGCGTGGCCAAATATTACGCCGAGCGCAACGTGCAGCTCTCTGACCCGCCGTTTCTCGACGAAATCCCGCTTCGTTTCGCGATCAGCGAGCCGGAGAGCCACTACCACGTGCCGTTGCTCGTCACGCCGTGGAGCTATTCGACCTATCGCGGTAGTTAAACATGTTGCGCGGATGAGGCGACCGCTGCTGCATCCGCTTCCGCGGCTGCGCCGCCGCTCAATCCGTTGAAGAAGGCGTTGAGCAGCACGGAGACGATCGCACAGAGCAGAATGCCTGACTCCAGCAGCGGCTGGAGATCGTGCGGTAAATTCCTGAAGAAGCCGGGTGCGGCGAGCGGGATCAGGCCGAAGCCGATCGAGATCGCGACGATGAAGAGATTGTAGCGATTGTTGCGGAAGTCGACCGAGGTGAGGATGCGTGCGCCTGTCGCGGCGACCATGCCGAACATCACGAGGCCGGCGCCGCCGAGCACGACCATCGGCACGGCCTCGACCAGCGCGGCGAGCTTCGGCAACAGGCCGAGCACGAGCATGATGAAGCCGCCCGTGACCGTCACCCAGCGCGAGCGCACGCCGGTGACCGAGACGAGGCCGACATTCTGCGAGAACGACGTGTACGGGAAGGTGTTGAAGATGCCGCCGAGCAGCGTGCCGACGCCGTCGGCGCGCAGGCCTCGGCTCAGGGCATCGCGATCGACCGTCTTGCCGGTGATGTCGCCGAGCGCGAGGAACATGCCGAGCGATTCGATCATCACGACGACCATGACGACGCACATGGTGATAACAGATACCAGATGGAATTGCGGCATGCCGAAGCGGAACGGGATCACGATGGCGCCCCAGGAGGCCGCAGCGACCTTGTCAAAATGCATCACGCCCAGAATGCTCGCGAGCACGGCGCCGGCGATGATGCCAAGCAGCACGGAGACGTTGGCGAGAAAGCCGGTGCCCCATTTGATCAGGCCGAGAATGAAGAGCAGCACGAACAGCGAGATGCCGAGCCCCTGCAACTGTCCGTAAGCCGGATTGGGAAAGCTGCCGGCGACGCCGTCCACCATCCTGGTCAGCGTCGGCAGGCCGCCGCCGGCCCAGTTGATGCCGACCCGCATCAAGGAGATTCCAATGACGAGAATGATGCTGCCGGTGACGACGGGCGGAAATAGCGGCAACAGCCGGCTGACGAACGGCGCTGCGACAACGCCAAACAGGCCGGCGGCGATCACCGAACCGTAGATGCCGAGCAGGCCGATGTCAGGTGAAGCCGCCATCGACAGCATCGGACCGACGGATGCGAAGGTCACGCCCATCATCACGGGCAGGCGGATGCCGACGTCGGGAAAACCAAGGCATTGCACCAGCGTCGCGAGTCCGCAGGCGAACAGGTCGGCACTGATCAGGAAAGCGACATCCTCCGGCGGCAATTTGAGTGCGCGCCCGATGATCAGGGGCACCGCGACCGCGCCGGCATACATCACCAGCACATGCTGAAGCCCGAGCGCGAGCAGGCGCGGGACCGGCAAGACCTCGTCGACGGGATGCACTTCGCTGCTCATGGATCAATCCCCCGAAATATGCCTACCCAAACTTATCGTGCAGCGCCGGAAACAGCCTGTCCGGCTTGAAGGGCGGCGCCGTGAAGCGGATGCCGGTGGCATCGGCAATCGCGTTGCCGAGGGCGGCGGCGACCGGATTGTACGGACTCTCGCTCATCGACTTCGCCCCCAACGGTCCGATCGTGTCGGATGTCTCGGCGAAGAAGACCTCGGTGCGGGGCAGGTCGGCGAAGGAGGGCAGGTGGTAGTCGCGAAATTTGGGGTTGGTGACGCGGCCTTCGGCGTCGATCACCATCTCCTCGTAGAGCGCGGCACCGAGCGCCTGCGCGACACCGCCTTCGACCTGACCGCGGCACTGCATGGGATTGGCGACGACGCCGGCGTCCGCCGCATGCACGCTCCTGAGAATCCGGAGCTCGCCGGTGCCCTTGCTCACGGCGACGCGAAAGCCTTGCACGTTAAAGCCGACCGAACGCGGCGTGCCACCGGAATTGCCGGCGCCTGCGAACGGCTGTCCGCGTTCGCGCGCGAGCTTGGCCAGCTCCACAAAGGACATCCGCCGCACGCCACTGACGACGGCCTCGTTCTCGAGCGCGCAGTTCCCGACGTCGCAGAGCCATGCGCCGGCGGCGGCCGCCTTCAGCTCAGTCGCGAGCTGCATGGCTGCCGAATGCGTCGCCTTGCCGGCAACGAACATGCCGGCGCTGCCATAGGCGCCGGTGTCGTGGCCGCCATGGGCGGTGTCGGACTGGCGCAGGCGGATGCGGTCGACGGTGGTCGCAAGCGTCGTGGCCGCGATCTGCCGGTGCACGGTGCTGGTGCCGTTGCCGAATTCGGCGGTACCCACGATGAGGTCGAAGCTGGCGTCGTCGTTGAGCGTGACCATCGCATCCGCGAGATGGCCCGCCGGGGGCACCGTATCGATCATGGTCAGCGCGATGCCGTCGCCGATCAGCCACTCCGGCGACAGGTCCGGCTGCGGGCCATCAGCCTGCATCGCGCGCTCGACGAGGTCGAGGCACTGGTCGAGCCCGTAGGAGCCGTAGAGCACGTCGTGGAATTCCGATGACGGTGGCGACACCATGGGATCGCCGGGCTTAACGACGTTGCGCCGGCGCATCTCGTAAGGGCTGATGCCGAGCTGCTTGGCCAGTTCGTCGATCGCGGCTTCGACCGCGATCAGCGTTTGCGGCAAGCCATATCCGCGAAACGCGCCTGCCGGCACCGTATTGGTGTAGACGGCGCAGCCGTCGACCCGCTTGTTCGGGCAATTGTAGACGCTGATGGATTCGGCCAGCGAGTGGAACATCACGGGGCCGGCATGATTGCCGTAGGCGCCGGTGTTGGAGAGCACGTCGAGCTGGAGCGCGGTGAGCTTGCCGTTCGCGTCTGCACCGGCCTTGACGTGGACCCGCATCGGATGCCGCGTCGACGTCGCTATGAACTGCTCCTCGCGGGTGAGCTCCAGCTTCACCGGCCGTCCGGTCTTGAGCGCGGCGAGCGCCAGAATGTCCTCGACGAACATCTCCTGCTTGCCGCCAAAGCCGCCGCCGACGCGCTCGCAGAAGACGCGGACCTTGTCCAGCGGGAACTCGAAGATGTCGGACAGCGCGCGCCTGGTCAGAAACGGCACCTGCGTCGAGGTGCGGACATTGAGCACGCCGGAAGCGTCGAGCCAGGCGAGGCCGCCGTGGGTTTCCAAAGCGGCATGCTGCACACGGTGACTATGGAAGGTGCCCTCGAAGGTGACGGCGGATGTCGCGAGCGCAGCCGCCACGTCGCCGAACTCGCCATGCGTCTCCGCGGCGAGGTTGCGCTGGGCGTCGGCAACGCGGTTCGCGGTGGTGCGATCGGGATGAATGATGGGGGCGCCGGACGCCATCGCCTGCTCCGAATCGACCAGCGCGGGCAAAATCTCGTAACTGACCTTCAGCCGGCGGCAAGCGTCCTCGGCGGCGGCTTCGCTGTCTGCGACGACGGCTGCGACCTTCTGGCCGATGAAGCGGACGATGTCGTCGAGAACACGAGTGTCCTCGGGATCCATCCAGTCCTTCTCATGCCGCGCGGTCGACATCAGAGTGGTTGGCGCATCCTCATGCGTCAGCACCGCGTGCACGCCGGGAACGCTCAGGGCTTCCGACTTGTCGATCGCGACGATTCTCGCGTGGGCGTGCGGTGACCGGAGCAGCTTGATATGCAGCAAGCCGTCAATCTGCGTGTCGAACGTGTAGCGCGCCTTGCCGCGCACGACATCGGGGCCAGCTGGCGCCGGCAGGCTGCGGCCGAATGCGGCGCCGGCCTCGACGTTCTCCTCGATATTGGTCTTGCCGATCAACGCATCCTCGATCGAACGATACCCGGTGCAGCGGCAGATATTGCCCTTCAGCGCGACGCCGAGATCGGTGCGCTGCGCCTGATTCAGCGAGGCGCAGGTCAGGATCATGCCGGCGGTGCAGAAGCCGCATTGAAAGCCCTGCGCATCGAGGAAAGCCTGCTGCATCGGGTGCGCGCCGCTGTCTCCGCCGAGACCTTCGATCGTGGTGACGGCGCGCCCCTCGGCACGGAAGGCCGGGATCAGGCAGCTATGCACCGGCTCGCCGTCCAGCAGCACGGTGCAGGCGCCGCAATCGCCGGCGTCGCAGCCCTTCTTCACGCCGAAATGGCCGAGCTCGCGCAGGAACGTGCGCAGGCACTGGCCGGCGCGTGGCTCCTGCGGAAACGTCGTGCCGTTGACCTCGAAGCTCATGACGATGGTGCTCCGAGGAGTTCGTCGCGGATCTCTTCGGCAAGCCGCAGTGTCATGTGCTTGCGCCAGAGCGGCTTGCCGTGGATGTCGGTGTGGTACAGATCGTCCGTGATCTGCTGCGCGATGGCGTCGCGGAGCACTGTCACGTCGGGGGCCTCGCGAAAGGACAACCGGATCGGCCGCACCGTCGAGGCGGTGACCGTGAGCGTCAGCGTGCCATCGGCATCCAGACTGCCGATCACCAGCGCCGCCGAGCGGCCGACCGGCGCCAGCGAGATCTGGCGAAAGACCGTACGACGCTTCAAGGCGGCAATCGGGATATCGATCTGCCGGAGCAGGTCCCCCGGCGCCAGCAGGTTGCGCTGGTTGCCGGTGACGAAGTCGACGACAGGCATCATCTGTTCGCCGCCGCCGGCCTTCCAGATGGTGCAAACACCGTCGAGCGCCGCGGTGAGTGAGATCATCGGTCCCGCCGGCAGCGACATGCAGAGATTGCCGCCGACGGTCGCCGTCTTCCAGATCTTGAACGAAGCAAGGAAGGCGCGGCAGCACTGGTTGATCAGCGGCGCCGCGAACCAGTCGGGTGGGCAGAGGAATCCATCGAGCTGCGCAACGGTGCAGGTGGCTGCGATGCTGAGATGGCTCTCGGTGACCGTCAGCGCCGACCATTTCAGGTCAGTGAGATCGATGAGTCGGGTGAGGTGAACTTGCGGCTCCGAGAACAGCCAGGTGCCGCCCGCGAGCCAAGCATCACCTGGCGTCCAAACGGGCAGCTGCGCGCGCGTTTGCGGATGAGCGACCGCTGTGATGGTATTCAAGTCCATGGCGACGTCAACGCTTCCAACGAGTGAATCGAGCCAGGAGAAAGTCTTGCAAGACGAGCGCCAAGTCGCAACAACAAGTCGCAACAAAAACGCAATCAGGCCGGCCCCTGCCGTGCAGGCCTGTCGTCAGCGGATGTGAGGAGAAGCGGGATCATGAGCGACGCAAAGCCGATCTGGATCAGGGATCCTCTGGCTATCCTCGCCGATGGCGCCGAGCGCGGGATCGTGGTGAAAGGCGGCCGGATCGTCGAGCTGGTGCCGGCCGGCGCTGCGCCCGCAACCGCTGACGTCGCGGTGTTCGACGCTGGCGACCACGTCGTGCTGCCGGGCCTCATCAACACCCATCACCATTTCTACCAGACGCTGACACGGGCGCTACCCGCGGCGATGGACCGCGAGCTGTTCCCCTGGCTCCAGGCGCTCTATCCGGTGTGGGCGAAGCTGACGCCGGATGCGCTCGAGCTCGCTGTCACCGTGGCGATGTCCGAACTGCTGCTCTCGGGCTGCACCACCACGACGGATCATCACTATGTATTTCCGGCAGGGCTCGAAGACGCCGTCGATATCGAGGTGGGGGTGGCCAGGCGGCTCGGCGTGCGCGTGCTGCTCACGCGCGGCTCGATGAACCTGTCACAGCGCGATGGCGGCCTGCCCCCTGACAGCGTCGTGCAGGACGAGGACACGATCCTCGCGGACAGCGCGCGCGTGGTCGCCAAGTACCACCAGCGCGGCGCGGATGCGATGGTGCAGATCGCGCTGGCGCCATGCTCGCCCTTCTCGGTGACGACGTCCCTGATGCGCGCCACCGCCGATCTGGCCGACAAGCTTGACGTACGCCTGCATACCCATCTCGCCGAGACCGAGGACGAGAACAAATTCTGCCAGGAGATCTATGGCTGCCGTCCGCTCGACTATCTCGAACAATGCGGCTGGCTCAATGCGCGGACGTGGCTCGCCCATGGCATCTTCTTCAACGCAGACGAGATGAAGCGGCTCGGCAAGGCGAAGACGAACATCAGTCATTGCGCATGCAGCAATCAGCTTCTGGCGTCGGGCTGCTGTCCGGTGTGCGAAATGGAGGAGGCCGGCGTCGGCATCGGCATCGGCGTCGATGGCTCGGCCTCGAACGACGGATCGAACCTGATGCAGGAGGTGCGGGCCGCGTTCCTGCTGCAACGGGCGCGCTACGGGGTGACGAAGGTCAGTCACAAGGATGCGCTGCGCTGGGCCACCAAGGGCTCGGCAGCCTGCGTCGGCCGGCCGGAACTCGGCGAGATCGCGCTCGGCAAGGCGGCCGATCTCGCGCTGTTCAGGCTCGACGAGCTACGCTTCTCCGGCCATGGCGATCCCCTGGCCGCACTGGTGCTGTGCGGGGCGCATCGGGCCGATAGGGTGATGGTGGCAGGAAAATGGGTCGTGATCGACGGCGCGGTCCCCGGCCTAGATGTGGCAGACCTCATCCACCGCCACAGTTCGGCGGCGCGGGCCATGCAGGCGGGATAGTATCCAGGCGAAAATAGAAAGAGGGGGCGACCACAAGTGCCGGGTGCTTCTGGCCACCCCCTCCGAACCTCCTCCGGGAGGAGCAGGTGATTTAGGCGATGCAAGAAGCGTGCTACTTGCCCGGCAGCTTGTCGTCGATGCCCTTCACGTAGAAATTCATGCCGAGGATCTGGCCGTCGTCGAGATTGGCGCCGCCCTTGCACTCGACCGGCTTGCCATCCTGCCCAACGACCGGGCACTTGAACGGATGCAGCTTGCCCGCGGTGATTGCGGCCTGGGCATCCTCGGCGATCTTCTTCACGTCGTCGGGCATGTTGGTGTAGGGCGCCATCGCGAACATGTGGCTGTCGAGGCCGCCCCAGCTGTCCTCGGATTTCCAGGTGCCGTCGAGTTCCGCTTTGACCCGGGCGATGTAGTACGGACCCCAGGTATCGAGGATCGAGGTCAGCTGGGTCTTCGGCCCGAACTTGATCATCTCGGAATCCTGGCCGAAGGCGAGCTTGCCGCGTTCGCTGGCAATCTGCATCGCAGCGGGCGAATCCGTGTGCTGCATGATGATGTCGGCGCCCTGGTCGATTAGCGCCTTGGCGGCGTCGGCTTCCTTGCCCGGGTCGAACCAGGTGTTGGCCCAAATGATCTTGACCTTGATGTTCGGGTTGATGGTCTGCGCGGCGAGGATCGTCGCGTTGATGCCGGAGACGACCTCGGGAATCGGGAACGAGCCGATATAGCCGAGCACGCCGGACTTCGACATCTTGGCCGCGATCAGGCCCTGGATGTAGCGGCCCTGATACCATTTAGCCGAATAGGTCGACATGTTCGGGTTGCGCTTGTAGCCGGTCGCGTGCTCGAAATGCACGTTCGGATATTTCTTCGCGACCTTCAGCGTCGGATCCATGTAGCCGAACGAGGTGGTGAAGATCAGCTTGTTGCCGGCGCGGACGAGCTGCTCGATGGAGCGCTCGGCGTCGGGGCCTTCAGGCACGTTTTCGAGAAAGGTGGTCTCGATCTTGTCGCCGAGCTCCTTCACTAGCGCCTGGCGTGCCAGCTCATGCTGATAGGTCCAGCCGAGGTCACCGACCGGGCCGAGGTAGATAAATCCGACTTTCAGCTTGTCGGCGGCGGAGGCTGCACTGACGCTCCCGGCAAGCAAGAGCCCGGCAGCCAGCGCAAGAAGTGATTTCCTCATCATCAATCTCCAAATATCAGGGGAAAGCCACGATCCGCAACGTGCGCGCCCCATCGCGCACGGTGTGGAAATGAAACTCAGCGGTCAGGCACGAACACGGTGCCAAGCGCAGCCGGTGCGGTCGATCCACCCGTGCGCGCGCGTGAGAGCAGGACCAGGACGACGACAGTCGCAAGGTAAGGCAGCGCCGACATCAACTGCGAGGGAATGCCAACGCCCCAGCCCTGCGCGTGCAGCTGCAGGATCGTCACCGCGCCGAACAGATAGGCGCCGACCACGAGGCGGCCCGGCCGCCAGGACGAGAACACCACCAGCGCCAGCGCGATCCAGCCGCGTCCCGCGGTCATGCCCGGAATGAAGAACGGCGTATAGGCGAGCGGCAGATAGGCACCGGCAAGTCCGGCGCAGGCGCCGCCGAACATCACCGCTAGGGCGCGGATGCGCAGCACGGGATAGCCGAGCGCATGCGCGGAGACATGGTTGTCGCCGCAGGCGCGCAGGATCAATCCTGGCCGCGTGCGGTACAGGAACCACCAGACGCCGACGACCAGCGCCAGCGAGAAATAGACAAAGGCGTCCTCGCCGAACAACACGCGGCCGACCAGCGGAATATCCGTGAGACCGGGAATGTTGAGATGCAGCGCCGGGGTGATGCGCTCGCCGACGAAACCGGCGCCGATCAGGCCGGAGAGTCCGACGCCCAGGATGGTCAGCGCAAGACCCGTTGCGACCTGGTTGACCGCAAGTCCGAGCGCCATCAGTGCGAAGACCAGTGACATCAGCGTGCCGGCGACGATGCCAAACAGTGCGCCAATGAAGATCGAGCCGGTCAGCCACGCACCTGCAAAGCCACATGCGGCGCCGACGATCATCATGCCCTCGACGCCGAGATTGAGCACGCCGGAGCGCTCGGTCACGAGCTCGCCGGTCGCCGCGATCAGGAGCGGCGTCGAAGCGGCGAGCACTGCGAGAATGATGGCTTCAATGAGTTCCACGAGCCACCTGTCGCTTCGGGAAGACCAGCTTGAAGCGGTAGAGAATGAGGGAATCGCAGGCGAGCACGTAGAACAGCAGGATGCCTTGAAAAACCTTGGTGACGTCCAACGGGATCTTCATCGCGATCTGCGCCTGCTCGCCGCCGATAAAGGTCAACGCGAGAAAAAGGCCTGCAATTAATATTCCAAGGGGGTTCAACCGGCCGAGAAAGGCCACGATGATCGCCGTAAAACCGTAACCCGGC
Source organism: Bradyrhizobium sp. 4 (assembly GCF_023100905.1). Classification (NCBI taxonomy): domain Bacteria; kingdom Pseudomonadati; phylum Pseudomonadota; class Alphaproteobacteria; order Hyphomicrobiales; family Nitrobacteraceae; genus Bradyrhizobium; species Bradyrhizobium sp. 4. Next base: position 5,551,620 of record NZ_CP064686.1, on the reverse strand, counting down.
GAGATGCCGGGCTGGAGATGTCCGACCGGACCCGCGACCTCGATGATGCCGGCGAGGCCGGCCAGCGCGCCCGAGACGGCGAAGGTCAGGATGATCAACTGGTTGGAATTGAAGCCGCCGAACCGCGCGGCGCGAGGCGCCGCACCGACCACGCGAATTTCGAATCCCTTGATGGTGCGCCCGAGCAGGATCGCCACCGCCGCGACGACGAGAAGGGCGATGATGGAGCCGAGATGCAGCCGGCCGCCTTCGATCAGCAGCGGCACCGTTGCGACCGGATCGAACTCGGCGGTGGTCGGGAAGTTGAAGCCGTGTGGATCGCGCCAGGGGCCGCGCACGAGATAGTCTAGGAAGAGATCGGCGACATAGACCAGCATCAGGCTGGTCAGGATTTCGCTGGCGCCGAACTTCACCTTGCAGATTGCCGGGATCAGTGCGTAGAGCGCGCCCGCCGCGGCGGCGAGCACGAGCATGACTGGCAGCACCCAGCCGCCGGCGTCGGTGCCCTGCGTCTTCACCGCAATCCAGCTTCCGGCGACTGCACCAATCAGGAACTGCCCTTCGGCGCCGATGTTCCAGGCATTGGCGAGATAGCAGAGCGATAGTCCGATTGCGATCATCACCAGCGGAGTTGCCTTCACCGCGATTTCCTGGAGCGAATAGCTGTCGGTCAAAGGCGCGATGAAATAGGCGTACAGGGCGAGCAGCGGATTCTTGCCGAGGATCGCGAACAGGATGACCATGGTCACGATCGTGAGGCCGATCGCGATCAGCGGAGAGATCAGCGCGATCGTGTTGGAGCGCTCGGCGCGCTTCTCAAGCACCAACTGCATGCGCGGCCTCCTTCGGCTCCAGCGTGCTGCCGCCCATCAACAGGCCGAGTTTTTCGCGCGTCGCCTCGCTGGTGGCGAGCGGTGCAGACAGATGGCCATGGAACATCACGGCGATGCGGTCGGCGATTTCCGCGAGCTCGTCGAGGTCCTGGCTGGTGACGAGCACGGCGGCGCCTGCGGTTGCGAGATCAAGCAGCGCCTGGCGGATGACGGCGGCAGCGCCGGCGTCGACGCCCCAGGTCGGCTGGCTCACCACCAGCACCGCGGGATTGCGCAGGATCTCGCGTCCCACAATGAACTTCTGCAAATTGCCGCCGGAGAGGGATGCTGCTTCCGGATCGCGCTTGGCCTTGCGGACGTCGAACGTCTCGGTTGCGCGGTCGACCGTCTTCAGAGTGGCCGCAGTATCGATGAAGCCGTGATGGACCATGCCGCTGGCGGCATGCCCGGTGAGAAGCGCATTCTCCGAAAGCTTCATGCGGGGCGCGGTGCCGTGGCCGAGCCGCTCCTCGGGAACGAAGGCCGCGCCGAGCTTGCGGCGCTGCGTGATCGAAAGATGGCCGGCAGCAAGGCCTTCGATCACGATCGTGCCGGGATCTTTCGACAGGCGTTCGCCGGACAGAGCGGCGAACAATTCGTCTTGGCCGTTGCCGGCAACCCCGGCGATGCCGAGGATCTCGCCGCCTTTCAGCTCGAACGAGATGTGCTCGAGCCGCACGCCATGCGCCTCGCCCGGGGCGAGCGAGAGGTCGTTGACCACGAGGCGCGGCACGGTGGTCTGCCGGCCGGCGGCCGCCTTCACCTCCTTGATCTCGCCGCCGACCATCATGCGCGCGAGCGAAGCGGCGGTCTCAAGCCTGGGATTGCAGGTCTCCACCTTCTTGCCGCCGCGCAGGATCGTTGCCGTGTCGCACAGGCGCTTCACCTCTTCGAGCTTGTGGCTGATATAGAGGATCGCCCGGCCTTCGGCCTTGAGCCGCTCCAGCACGATGAAGAGCTGGTCGGCTTCCTGTGGCGTCAGCACCGCGGTGGGCTCGTCAAGGATCAGGAATTGTGGATCCTGCATGAGCGCGCGAACGATCTCGATGCGCTGGCGTTCGCCGACCGACAATTGCCAGACCTCGCGTTTGGGATCGAGCGGCAATCCATAAGTCTTCGACACCTGCTCAAGCCGCGCCGACATGTCCTTGAAGGATTCTTTCCCGTCGAGGCCGAGCGCGACGTTCTCGGCGACGGTGAGATTGTCAAACAACGAGAAGTGCTGGAACACCATGCCGATGCCGCGGCTGCGCGCTTCCGAGGGGCCGGACAGCACGATCGGCTGGCCCTGCCAGAAAATCTGGCCAGCGCTGGGCTGGATCAGCCCGTAGATCGCCTTGACCAGCGTCGACTTGCCGGCGCCGTTCTCGCCCAGCAGCGCGTGGATTTCCGTTGGCCAGATATCGATGTCGATGGCATCGTTGGCAAGGAAATCGCCATAGCGCTTGGTGAGCCCGACCGTCCTGAGGAGCGGGGACTCGCCGGAATGCAGGCTCTTAGCCGTGGGATCCAACATTCGCTGATGCGCTTGCATGGGGTGAAGTGCCTCAATACTGGGCTAGTTTGAACCGCCGCGTAAGGTGTGAAAAAGCGTCATCCCTTGCTCAACGCTTCGGCAGGCAAGTGGTGTCGGCGAGTCGCGGCTGTCGCCCGGCGGCGATCGTCCCCAAAGCCTGCCGAGCAGCCTTTGCAGTCCCGACTTGCGTGCGACGCGTGTTGCAAATTTGTGACGGCTCAAGCCAAATCGGAACCCGCTATGCAGGCTTGGCGTGAAGTTAAGCAGAGACGCGCCATCACGCGTATGCATTTGCGAACACCGCGACAGTAGCTCCCGCCCATCTTGTCTGCCTCGTCCGCGAGACATGAAAAGGCGAGCGAAATCAAACGGGAATATCCGGCAATGGCCGCTCTCGCCTGACCCTGTGGCGGTGAGCTTGGCCTTCCAAATCCGCCGGTGAAACGCCGCACCCTGTGCAAACAAGCGGCATACCTTGAAACAAGTTGAGGCTTCTCACTCCGGGAGATCGGCGCAAGTGTCGCACCCAAGGGACGTTCATTTTTACGTGTCCAAACTTGGGGGTATTCGGATGTCGTTTCGTATGAAGGCAGTTGCGGCGGCGGCGCTGTCACTTGCTACGCTCGCTACCGGTGGCATGGCTCAGGCAGCCGACTTGCCGGTCAAGGCTGCCAAGAAGGCGGCCGACCTTCCGTTCTTCCTGGTGATCGACGACCGCGTCACCTTCTCCTACATCTTCAATGCCTCGCAGCCCGGTGCGTTCACCAACACCAACGGTGTGATCAACGCCAAGACGACGAAGCAGGTCTACTCCTTCACCCACTTCGATGCCTGGACTTACGGCACCAACTTCTTCACCATCTCGATGTTCAAGTCGGACCACAACGATCCGGCAGGCCCCTGCACCGCCACAGGCGTGGTCGTTTCGCCGGCTGCGGGCTTCGCTGCGACGCCGACGAGCTGTGCCGGCGCGACAGAAATCTACGGCCTTTTCCGCTCGACCTTCGGCTGGAACGAGATCTTCAACACCAAGGCCTTCACGCAAGGCCCCCTGCACAACATCTCGTTCGAGGTTGGTATGGATGCCAACACGGAGAACCGGTATTTCGGCGCCGCCAAGCGCGACGTTGTCGCGGGTCTGCAGTTCGCCTTCGATCTTCCCTATAAGGGCTACTTCAACGTCGCGCCGCTGGTGTACTGGGAGTTCGCCAACCACAACTCCTTCTCGCAGTGCGGCGCCGGTTGGTCCGCTCCGTGTATTGCCGACGGCAACACGTCGTTCAAGCCGACCTGGGCGATCGAAACCAACTACTATATGGACCTCGGCTTCCTGCCGCAGAACATGCAGTATTTCTCGATCAGCGGCCGCGCGGCGTGGTACGGCAAGAAGGGCACCGACACTGAGCCGCTTCCCGCCAGCGTCGCCAACGGCGTCTATCCCACCAAGGTCGAGTTCAACTCCGAGCCAATCCGCCTGACCCTCGATGCCTCGAAGGCGATTTGGGGCGACAAGTACTCGCACTTCGTCGACGTCTGGGTCGCCTATCGCTACTGGCAGAACAAGTTCGGCCTCGATCACAACAATGCCTTTGCTTGCACCACCTTCGTCGGTGGTACGAAGGTGAGCACCGGATCCTGCACCGAGTCCTCGCTCTACTCCGGTATCACTGTGAAGTTCTAACCACCTGACATTCTTCAGGTGAATGATGATGACGCCGCGTCAAACCTTCGCGGCGTCATCTTCGTTTGTGGGCAAGAAGGTAGGGGATGAGCCGTGGGCGCAATCCGCTCTACGAAATTGAATTGGTGTTTGCTACTTCGTCCACACGCCATCGTGCAGTGCTTCGGCCTCGTCTTCGAGCAACGGCCCCGCAACGTCTGTCGGCCTCTGGCCACTGGCAAAGACCTCGCGGCAGGGCAGGTCGAGCGTCGGATTCTCCGGATGATCGCCGGTAATGCTGCGCAGGCGGTGTTCGCTGAGGCCATAGACGACTCGGCCGATGCCGGCCCAGTAGATCGCGCCGGCGCACATCGCGCAGGGCTCGGCGGAGGAATAGAGCGTGGCCCTCGCCAACACCTCGCGGCCGAACGTGCGGCAGGCCTGCGTCGCGGCGAGACGCTCGGCATGCGCGGTGCCGTCGTGATCGGGCATGTAGCCGTTCTCGGCTTCGATCAGGACCTTGCCTTCGGCATCGACGACGATGCAACCGAAGGGATGGTTGCCGTGGGTGAGGGAACGGCGGGCGACCGCAAAGGAAAGGCGGAGGAAGTGCTCGTCGCGCTCGGACCCGCCGCTCATCGCTCTCCCCTGGTCAATGCCCCGCCATATGCCGGCCGACAACGGTGAGATCGGCTTCGCTGGTCCGTGCTTCATACACGAATTCGCCGTGGAACATCACCACCAGCCGATCGGAGAGTTCAAGGAGTTCGTCGAGGTCCTCGCTGACCAGCAGCACCGCGGCGCCGCGGTTGCGCGCGGCCATGATCTCCGCATGGATTTGCGCCACCGCCGCGAAATCGAGCCCGAAGCAGGGATTGGCCGCGATCAGCACCTCGACGTCGCCGCCGAGTTCGCGGGCCAGCACGGCGCGCTGGACGTTGCCGCCCGACAGCGCCGAGATCGGCGTGTCGGGCGTGCGGGTCTTGATCTTGTACTGGGCGATCTTCTTCCTGGCGTCGACGCGGAAGGCACCGCGGTTGAGCCACCAGCCGAAGCTAGCGAAAGGCGCGAGGTCGAACTCGCGGAAGGCGATGTTGTCGGCGACGCTCATGCCGCCGACACAGGCGTTCTTCAGTGGCTCCTCCGGCAGGAGTGACATATTGTGCCGCCGCATCTCCTCGCGGCTGGCGTGATAGGGATTGCCGGCGACGCGGATCTCGCCACTGTCGGCTGCGCGCTGCCCGGCCAGCACCTCGACGAGCTGGCGCTGGCCGTTGCCGGAGACGCCGGCAATGCCGACGATCTCGCCGGCGCGGACCGTGAGGGAGACATCATGAACGGCGATGGCGCCGGCGTCGTCGAGCGCGCGCATCTTCGCCAGCTCCAGCCTCGCCTTGCCGGCCTCTCCGGTGCGGGGCGGTTGCACCGTCAGCTCCTCGGCGCCGATCATGGTGCGCGCCATCGCGTCCGGCGTCAATTCGGACACCTTGCCGGCACCGGCGAGCTTGCCGCGGCGCAGGATCGTGACGTCGTCGGCGAAGGCCATAACCTCGCGGAACTTGTGCGTGATCATCAGGATGGTCAGCTCGCCCTTGAGGACCATGTCGCGGAGCATGCCGAGCACCTCGTCGGCTTCCGCCGGGGTCAGCACCGAAGTCGGCTCGTCCAGGATCAGGAAGCGGCGCTTCAGGTAGAGCTGCTTGAGGATCTCGCATTTTTGCCGCTCGCCCGCGGAGATGTCGGCGACTTTTGAGCTGAGCGGGACCTTGAATGGCATGCGCGCGAGAAAGGCCTCGAGCTCCTTCATCTCTTTCGGCCAGTTCACGACAGCCGGCACGTCATCGCGCGCCAGCACCAGATTTTCGGCGACCGTCATCGCCGGCACCAGCGTGAAATGCTGGTAGACCATGCCGAGGCCGAGGGCGTGGGCGTCCTTAGGATTGCCGATCGCGTGCTCGCGCCCGCCGACCAAAATGTCGCCCTCGGTGGCGTGATAGTAGCCCATGATGCATTTGACCAGGGTCGACTTGCCGGCGCCGTTCTCGCCGAGCAGCGCATGGAACGAACCCGGCCGCACTTTCAGCGCGACATTGTTCAGCGCCAGGAAATCACCGAAGCGCATGGTCATGGCGATGGCATCGACGCCGAAGGCGCCCGATGGCGGCGGCGTTTCGCCGACGATCACGAAATCGCTCCGATGAAAGCGTCGGACGTCGAGACCGCGCCGAACACGCCGCCCTGCATCTTGATCATCTTCAGCGCGTGGTCGTGGTTGCTCTTGTCGGTGGCACCGCAGCAATCGTGCAGCAGCACGCATTCGAAGCCGCGGTCGTTGGCCTCGCGCATGGTGGTGTGAACGCAGACGTCGGTGGTGATGCCAGTGAGCACGATGTTCTCGATGCCGCGCACGCGCAGGATCAGCTCCAGATCGGTGGCGCAGAACGAGCCCTTACCGGGCTTGTCGATGATGGGTTCGCCGGGCAGCGGCGCGAGCTCCGGGATGATGTCCCACCCGGCCTCTCCGCGCACCAGGATGCGGCCGCAGGGGCCGGGATCGCCGATGCCGGCGCCGATCTGCCGGGAGCGCCAGCGCTTGTTGGCGGGCAAATCCGAGAGATCGGGACGGTGGCCTTCGCGGGTGTGGATGATGTGAAAGCCTTGGGCGCGCATTGCCGTCAGCACTTTCTTGATCGGCTCGATCGGTGCCCGCGTCAATGAGAGGTCATAGCCCATCTTGTCGACGTAGCCGCCGACGCCGCAGAAATCTGTCTGCATGTCGATGATGATGAGCGCGGTATTCTCGGGGCGGAGATCGCCGTTGTACGGCCAGGCATAGGGCTCGGACTTGATGGTGCGCTCGGGCATGATTTCGCTTCCTAGCGGGTGATCGACAATTCGGCCGGTGCTCCGGTCAGCGTGCGCTTCGGCGAGCAGGTGATGATCATGATCGCCAGCGTCAGGATGTAGGGGGCAGCGTTGAAGAGGTGGTAGCCGGAGGTGACGCCGACCGATTGCAGCGCCGGGCCCAGCGCCGCGGCGCCGCCGAAGGCGAGCGAGGCCCACAGACACAACAAGGGGTCCCAGCGCGCGAAGATCACGAGCGCCACGGCCGTGATGCCCTGGCCCGAGGACAGGCCTTCGTTCCAGCTTCCGGGATAGAACAGCGACAGGAAGGAGCCACCGATGCCGGCGAGGAAGCCGCCGACCATTGTCGCGCGCAGGCGGATCAGCAGCACGGAGTGGCCCATCGCACGCGCGGCGTCCGAACTCTCGCCGGCCGTGCGGATCAGGAGGCCCCAGCGCGTGGTCCGGAAGGCCCAGTAGAAAATTGGCGCGAGTGCGACGCCGATCAGGAACAGCACGTTGACCCGTAGGGCCGCGCGCACCTGCGGAATATCGCTCCACCAGCCGAAATCGATTGCGGGCAGTCGAGGTGCCGTCGGTTCGATCAACGGTTTGCCGAGGTAGAAAGCTAGTCCGGTGCCGAACAACATCAGCGCGATGCCGACCGCGACGTCGTTGACGCGCGGCAACGAGCAGATGCCGGCATGCAGCGCGCCCAGAAGCGCACCGGTGATGCCAGCGGCGAGCACGCCCAGCCACGGCGATCCCGTGAGATAGGAAATGCCGTATGCGCTCATCGCGCCCATCACCAGCGTGCCTTCGAGGCCGAGATTGATGCGGCCTGAGCGCTCGGTGATGCATTCGCCCAGGCTCACGAACAGGAACGGGGTCGAGACGCGAATGGCGCCGCCGAGCACGGCGAGCGGGACGGTCCAGAGTCCGATCGAGCCGTCTGCCATCTCAGGACTTTCCCTTCAGAAACCCGATGCGGCCGTAGAGCGCATCGCTGGCCAGGACGAAGACGAAGATGATGCCTTGCAGCACCAGCACGGATGCATCCGGCAATCCGAGGCGGCGCTGCAACAGCCCGCCGCTGGCGCTGATACCACCGAGCAGAATCGCGACGGGGATAATGGCGAGCGGATTTTGCCGCGCCAGGAAGGCGACGAGAATCCCTGTGAAGCCGTAGCCCGCGGCGAGGTTGGCGTTGGTGCGCCCCTGCACGGCGGCGACCTCGACCATGCCGGCAAGGCCCGCGGCGCCGCCGGCGAGGAAGCAGACGGTCAGGATCAGCTTGCTGACATTGAGACCGACGATCTTCGCAGCGCGGATGTTGCCGCCGGCAACGCGCGCGGCAAAGCCGAACACAGTGTGATAGATCAGGATATAGGCGGCGATCGCGGTGATCAGGCCGAACACCAGACCCCAATGCACGTCGGTGCTGGGGATCGATCCGATCATGTTGGCCGCGCCGATCTCGCGGGTCGACGGCTTGTTGAGGCTCGCGGGGTCGCGCATCACGCCTTCGACGAGATGGTTGAGGACCGCGAGCGCGATGTAAACGAGCAGCAGGCTCGAGATCGTCTCGTTGACGCCGCGATATTGCCGCAGCGCGCCCGAGAGCATGACCCAGAGGCCGCCGCCGATCACGCCGGCGATGACCATGGCGATCTGCACGACGAGCGGCGGCATGCCCTGAAGCACCAGTGCCGCGCTGGTTGCCGACAGCGCGCCGATCAGGAGTGCGCCTTCGCCGCCGATGATGACCATGCCGAGTTGGGCGGGCAGCGCCGTGCAGAGTGCGGTAAGGATCAGCGGTGCCGCGCGCGTCAGCGTGTTCTGCCATGAGAACCAGGTGCCGAACGCGCCGTAGTACATGTAGAAATAGAGGTCGAGCGGGCTCTTGCCGAACATCGCGACGAAGATGCCGAAGACCCCGAGCGCGCCGGCCAGCGCCGCGCCCGGGATCAGGATATATTCGATCGCTCCGCCGTGACGTTGGAGGAATCCCGGATCGGCGGCCGGGGCCACCGTCCCGACCGCTTCAACGAGATCCGCAGCTTCCGTCGTCACGAAGTTGCCCCGACCACGCCCTCCACAAGATAGTCCATCTTCTCGAGCTCGGGATCCTTCTGGCCGCGATCGGTGCCGGCTGCGATCACCGTCTTGCCCTTGTTGTCGACCAGGCCTCCCTTGAAGATGGCGTAGCCGTCACCGGACAAGAACTTGGCCTTGACGTCGTCGGCGTGCTTGCGCGCCTCGGCGGAGACCGCTTCGCCATAGGGCGAGGTCTTGACGATTTCCTCCTTGAGGCCGCCGCGATAGAAGTTCGGGATGCTCTCGCCGGCGGCGATCATCTTGACGAACTTGGGGTACAACGCTTCCCAGTTCCACTCGGCTCCCGTGAGATACGCCTTTGGCGCGAGTGGCGACTGGTTGACGTGATAGCCGCACACCATGGCGCCCCGGCGCGCGGCGTTCTCGACCATGGTCTTCGGACCGTCGACATGGCAGGTCAGTACGTCGACGCCCTGGTCGATCAGACTGTTGGTGGCCTCGGCTTCCTTGATCGGCATCGACCAGTCACCGGTGAAGATGACCTGCGTGGTGGCCTTGGGATTGGCGAGCCGCGCGCCGAGCGCGAATGCGTTGATGTTGCGCAGCACCTGCGGGATCGGTTTCGCGGCGACGAAGCCGAGTTTGCCGCTCTTGGAGCTGTAGCCGGCGACGATGCCCGAGATATACTGGGCTTCATCGATATAGCCGAAATAGCTGCCGGCGTTCTTTGGGTCCTTGTCGCTCCACAGGCCGCCGCAGTGCTCGAAGTGAAGCTTCGGGAATTTGTTGGCCATCTTGACCATGTGCGGATTGTAGTAACCGAACGAGGTCGGGAAGAGCAGGGTGGCACCGTCGAGATTGATCATCGACTCGATCGTCTTCTCGACCGCGTCGGTCTCCGGCACCTTCTCTTCTTCCACGACCTTGAGGCCGGGAATCTTCTTCAGCGCCGCCGCGCCCTGCGCATGCGCCTGATTGTAGCCGTAGTCGTCGCGCGAGCCGACATAGATGAAACCGATCGTCGTCTCGGCCGCAAAGGACGGGCGGGCGCCGGCCGCCGCGCCGAGCGTGAGGGCCGCACTGCCCTGCAACAAATGACGTCGTGAGATCCTGCCAAATTCCATTGCTTGCTCCCCTTGGCGGATGCACCGCCTCATCTCGCGCTGCGCCGGTCTGGCGGAGCCCGGGATCAATTGTCGCAAGCTTCGTGCCAGAGGTTGCCGAGAGAGAATCTTGTGGTTAAGCCGTTGAAATTAATTAGGTATTTTCGGCAATTCGAGCTTGATCAGGAAAGCAGCAGATGAAATTATAGGCAATATTTTATAGTTGTATGCAATGGAGTTAAGCAGTCTTAACCGGCCTGGACATGTGCATGACGAGGGCCGGGTGGTCTGCCGGCGACCGCATTCATGCTAACCACGCGCTGATTGGAACGGTGTCGGCCGCGTGATTTCGCTGGCACCGAACTTGAATCGATTGCGCCAGGACCGCCGTCGCCGCGGTCCCAAGAGATGGAAAGCTCGCCGAGATGGCTGCTGGTAACGCCGTTCACACTGGTTCGCTCGGCGAAGAGATCGTGCGAGGGATCAATGAGCTCGCGGCGATCTCGGAAGAAGGCGACAAGCTCACCCGCATCTATCTGACCAGCGAGCTGCGCAAGGCGGCGGACCTCATCCTGAGCTGGATGCGCGACGCCGGCATGAGTGCGCGTCTCGACGCGATCGGCAATGTCTGCGGGCGCTACGAAGGCGAGCAGCCGGGCGCGCCTTGCCTGATGCTCGGCTCGCACTACGACACCGTGCGCGATGCGGGCAAATGGGACGGGCCGTTGGGCGTGATCACCGCGATCGCCTGCGTCGCCGATCTCAATGGCCGCGGCAAGCGCCTCCCGTTCGCGATCGAAATCGTCGGTTTTGCTGATGAGGAAGGGGTGCGCTTTGCTTCGACCTTGCTCGGCAGCCGCGCGGTCGCCGGCACCTTTGACGAGAGCGCCCTCAACACACGCGACCGCGATGGCGTGTCCATGCGCGACGCGCTGGTGCAGTTCGGGCTCGACCCCGATCATATTGGCGCGGCCGCGCGAGCCCGGCGCGAGCTGCTTGCCTATCTCGAGCTGCACATCGAGCAAGGGCCGGTGCTGGAAACACAAAACCTGCCCGTCGGCGTGGTCACCGCGATTGCGGGCGCGACACGGCTTGCCGCGCGGCTGACCGGCATGGCGGGGCACGCAGGCACGGTGCCGATGGCGCTCAGGCGCGATGCGTTGGCGGGCGCGGCCGAATGTATCGGCGCGATCGAACAGTTTTGCCGCACCGACGAGGACGGACTGGTCGGCACCGTCGGCTACATCCAGGCGAGGCCCGGCGCGACCAACGTCATTCCGGGCGAGGTGTCGTTCACCATCGACATGCGGGCACCGACGGACATGCACCGCAAGCGCGCGGTCGCCGATGTCGTCAGGCAGATCGAAGCCATCGCAAAGCGCCGTCAACTGTCGCTTCAGCTCGACGTCACCCACGAGAACCGCACCGCGCCGTGCGCGCCCTGGCTGAAGGAGCAGATCGCGCAGGCAATCAAGGCGGAGGGGTTTTCCGTGTTCGAGCTGCCGAGCGGGGCCGGGCATGATGGCATGGCCATGATCGATATTGCCGATGTCGGCATGATCTTCGTCCGCTGCCGCAGCGGCATCAGCCATCACCCGGACGAGCATGTCGAGCTAGCCGACGCCGATGCCGGCGCGCGGGTGTTGCTGGGGCTGATCGAGAATTTTCGGCCCCGGCAAGGCTAAACTGAGCCCGCAAGTCACGGGATAGAGACACGAATCAGACAGGTCTAGAGCCGCGACGGCCTCCCGCCGAACCACGAGACACCATTCGACGGCGCCTATGAACAGCGGCATCTCTTTTCCATCCCATCGCGAAAACCGATTTTACCAGGGTGTGGCGGCGACCTTCGTCGCCAACGCGCTCCAAGCCGTGAACTTTCTCGGTGATCGATTCCTGAGGCAGTCACATCATCCGTTCACGGCCATCGAAGACCTTTACCGGCACTCGATGGACAGCGCCTTTGCGGTGACTGAGTCCTTTCTCGTCACGGGCGCGCCGCACGCCTCTGCGTATTATCCGCGCGACTTCGCCTGGTTCTATCCCGACGTCCTCGACCCCGACACCATCATCGATTCGCAGGATGCGGTGCGGCGGGCTCGTCTGCTCGACAAGAGCGTCCGCCTGCTGCTGGAAGCGGTTCGCGCCAACGTCGTCACGACGACCATCGTCCCCGCTGGGCGCGCCCGGTATCTTGGCGTGAACTATTTCTCGCGTCCCTCGGATACGCTGCTCGGCATTCTGGCCGGCCTGCGGCAGATGATCTCTGCCGAGGAGAGAGCGTCATCCTATCTGGCGATGTCGCAATGCGCGCATGCCGGCCGCCTGCTGCTGGCCGAATATTGCGGTGATCTGAAGCGCGCGATCCTCCAGCTCGCAAGCGAGCTCGAACCGTTCAATGATGATGGCTCCACCTATTTGCTGTGCGACGCCAGTGCTCCGCGCTCCGCGGCAACCGACACGCGCGCCGAGCGCAGGCGTTTCGTCACCAACGCCTGCGTTCACACGACGTTCGTGTGGGGCGTGCAGCTCGGAATCGTCAACGAGAACGAGCTGAAGCGGCGGCTCGGACGCGACCTGGCGCAGTACAAGAGGGACCTGCTCCACCTGTTCGGCAAGGGCGGCCATATCAGGCATTCTCTTGATGGCCCTACGGGCTCGCCGGTGTCCTCGGTCGCGCTGGATTTCGTCAATGTGCATCGCGGCTTCTGGGATATGAGCGAAGAAAGCGAGCGCGCGCTGTTCGCGGCCACGGCGGATCTGATCATTGCGGAGCCGCGCTTTCGCATCCCCGGCACATTCCACTTCCTGGTGTCCGCGGATAATCCGCGTAACAAGATGATCCATAAGATCGCGGCTCCCGCCTACCAGGGACGGTCCTCCTGGCCGACGTTCAACGTCGAGTTCGCGGATCGCATGCTGGACTACGACGAATTCTCGGGGAGCAATACTTACCGTTCCTGCGCCCAGGGAATTCTGAAGTTCATTCGCACCGCGACCGAAGTCCACGGCGGCTATCAGGAACTGATCTCGGAGCAGGGCCTGAAATATCGCACCTGGGCCTACAAGGGCGCCGTAGCCCACTCCTGGTTTCCGCGTTTCCTCTCCGTCTGGAGGAGGGCGCATGGAACGCCGCTCCTCCAGTGGAATGACTGAACGGCGGTCGTTACCCCACCGTTACGTCTACGAGCTCGCCGCCGTCGAGGACCTTCGCCGCCTTGGCGCGGTCGAGGTCGCCTTCCCAGGCGGCCACCACCACGGTGGCAACGCAGTTGCCGGTGAGGTTGCCGACCGCGCGAGCCATGCCGATGAACCAGTCGACCGACAAGACCAGCACGAGGCCGATCGCAGGGATGCTCGGCACCGCGTTCAGCGTCGCCGCCAGAATCACGATCGCGGAGCCCGGTACGCCATGCGCGCCCTTCGAGGTGATCAGGGAGACGCCGAGCACCAGCAGGAGGTCGCCGAATGACAGCGGCGTGTTGGTCGCCTGCGCGATGAAGACGACCGCAAGCGTCAGGTAGATCGAGAACGCGTCGAGATTAAAGGAATATCCGGTCGGGATCACCAGGCCGACCACGGAATCCTTTACGCCCATCCGCTCCAGCTTCTTCATGATCTGCGGCAGCACGGCGTCCGACGAGGCGGTCGCGAGCACGATGGTCAACTCCTCGCGCAGGTAGGCGAGGAATTTGAGGATGTTGATGCCGGCGAGCGCCATGACGCCGCCGAGCACGCCCAGCACGAAGATGCCGACCGAGACGTAGAACAGCGCCACCAGTGAGACGAGCTGCTTGAGCGAGCCGACGCCGTATTTGCCGACGGTGTAGGCGACTGCGCCGAGCACGCCAAGTGGAGCGACGCGGACGATAAGCCCCATGACGCGGAACAGCACGGTTGAGGCGGCATCGATCATCGAGGTGACGAGCTTGCCTTTCTCACCGCCGACCAGTGCGAGGCCTACGCCGAACAGCACGGCGAAGAACAGCACCTGGAGCACGTCGTTGCGCGACAACGCGTCGAACGAGGTGCTCGGGATCACATTGAGGAGGAAGGAGCCGATGCCGCCGCCCTGAAGCTTGTGGGCGTTGTCGGCATAGGTATTGAGGGCCTTGGCGTCCAGCGTCGAAGGGTCGATGTTCATGCCGTGGCCGGGGCCGAAAGTGTAGGCCAGGATGAGACCGACCACGAGCGCGACTGTGGTCATCACCTCGAAATAGACCAGCGCCTTGACGCCGACGCGTCCGACCTTCTTGAGGTCGCCCGCACCGGCAATGCCGTGCACGACGACGCAGAACACGATCGGCGCCACGATCATCGAAATCAGCTTCAGGAAGGCGTCGCTCAGAATCTTGAGCGAGATGGCAAAATCCGGCGCGGCCACGCCGAGAATGATGCCGAGGATCAGCGCGGCCAGGACCTGGACGAACAGCGATGTATAGAGCGGCTTTGGCTCGGCAGCCGGGGCCGCGGCAATGGTCGACATGGTGACTCCCCCGTTTTGACGACGTCTCGATCGTCGAAAGGAGCAACTAGCGTGCCAGATTGTCGCGGTTTCCGCTGAGGAGGAGGTCTATTTGGTCGCTTTTGCGGTGCGACTGGGCATCCAGCATCGGCACCGGGCCACCGTTCGAGCTGCCATCGGTCACATGGACAGGCGATTTTGCGGTCGTACCGTCATGTTCCGCACGCGGGTGGCCGTGTCACGCCGCCAGATCCAGCAGCCGACACGATCCGCGTACCAGCACCTTTCGTCCATTCGGCGTCATGACCGGCACACCGTCGCAGACGACGACAAGTCCGAGCTTAACGAGGCTCTCGATGAGATAGGCCTTGGAAAGGCGACCGTTCGACACCGGGTTGCGAAGCGCCTTCAGAACCTCCCATTGGTCTGGCGAAAGATCGAAGTCGATGTCGTTGCTCATGTTGCCTCAAGCCGTAGTGCCGTTCGTGCGCCTCTGTTAGAGGCGCTGCATGAAGACCGTGCGACGACAATGAGTCGGGAATTCGGTGAGGTGTTTAGAACTCCTCTTCACAAATTGCTGCACGCCATTGCGCCACAAGCGTTAAGACCGCTCGATCACGAGGACCGTCTGGAGCTCGATCACATATTGATGATGTGGGCTTCATATTGGTCGGCGAACCACCGCACTGCACGGGAAGCGCTGCTGTCCCATTCTGCGTCGCAATATGCACAGAAATCATGAGACGAAGGGTTCGGGATTCTGTACGCTGATTCGCGGGGAATGGCTTCACACGGCAGGAGTGGAGTGCATGAACAGACTGGTCGAAATTCGTAGTCAGGAATCCCTGTGCCGGGAGCGCGCCGCGCTTGATTTCCAGCGCCGGGTTTTCTGGCTTGCGCAAGCTCAGGAATGGGAGCAGCGCGCGCTTGACGAGATCGCCTATCATTTCCGGGAGTGCAATGGCTCAGACGGAGCTGATGCGAAACTGACGTCGGCTTGGGTAAGCCCTACTGATAAGTCGCCACAATATCGGACACCGCGCGCTCGAGCTGCTGCGCGGTGGCGCACTGGCGCACCACGCTGCAGAAGGTCGCATAACGCGGCATCTCGGAATCGCCAAAGCCCCAGGCGAGACGTCCTTCGGGATTGAGCCACACCAGTCGCTTCGAGCGCTCAGAGATGCGGCGCAGGATGTCGGCGCGCGGATCGAGATTGTTGCTGCGGGCATCGCCCAGCACGATCACCGTGGTCTGCGGCGTCAGCGTGCTCATAAACTCCTTGTCGAAATCGGCCAGCGAAGAGCCGTAGTCGGAGGAGCCGAAGCCGACCTTGGACATGATCTCGGCCATCGCCTCTTCCGGTAGTTTCGATTCCAGGACGTCGCTGACTTCGATCAGATGCGAGGAGAAGGCGAAGGAATGGACGTCGTCGACCACCTCGTGCAGCGAGTGGATCAGGAGCAGGAAGAAATCCGAGACCTGCGCGACCGAGCCCGAGACGTCGCAGAGCGCCACGATCTTCGGCCGGTCGCGATGCTTGCGCTTCCAGGCCGTGAGAAAGGGGATGCCGCCCCAGGCGGCGTTGCGGCGCAGCGTGCGGCGGACGTCGAGATGACCGCGCCGCTGGCGCTTGCGTGGCTTCGAATAGCGCTCGCGCAGGCGCCGCGCGATCTGGCGGATGAGAGCGCGCATTTCCGCGACATGGCGCCGCTCGATGCGGGCAAGCGGCGCGTTGCGCAGAATCTCGTTGCGGAGGTTTTCAGCCTCCTCGCGGGCATAGAGCGCAAGCCCCTGCGCGACAGTGTCGCGAACGGCGTCGCGCAAGCCATCGAGCGCGGCGCGAAGCCGCTCGGCCAGTGCCGGATCGGTCGCGGTCAGCTCGTCGAGATCGTCGCGTAGCCGCTGGAGCCCCATGGCGTCGAGGATGCGGCTGGAGAAGATGCCGCGCTGGGTGGAGTAGCGGATGTCGGACAGGGAGGCCGCACCTGAGCCGCTGGCGATCGCGGCGGTGATCGCGTTGCGATCCTGCGACAGCAGCATCTGCGCGAGGGGGCCCAATTCTGCGGGAGGCGAACCGCCGCTCGCATCGCTGGCCTCGCCGGATGACGGAGATTGATCTGCGTCCTCCGAAACATCGTTGCTGTCGGCTTCAGGCTGTTCCTGCCGCGGCTCCGGCTGGCTGAAGAACAGATCGAAGCAGTCACCGAGCGCGAGCTTTTCGTCCTGCGACTTGGCGAGCGTCAGAAGGAGCGCATCGCGCAGAATGGTCCGGTCGGAAACGCCGACCTGCGCGACCGCACGCATCGCATCGATGCTTTCGGCCGGCGAGACATGGACCCCGGCGCCCCGCGCCGCACGGAAGAAGCGATGAATATTCTCGCGCATCGGCGTCAACCGAAGACGTTGGATCGTGCTGCCTTGGCAATGAAGGTCGTAATCTGAGGCTGAGCCGCCTCGATGTCGGCCTCGTATTTCAGAAGTACGTTGAGCGTGTCCTTGACGATCTCGGTGTCGAGCTCCGAGGCCTGCAAGAGCACCAGCACGCGTGCCCAGTCGATGGTCTCGCTGACCGAAGGCAGCTTCTTCAGGTCGAGCGATCGGATTTCGTGGATGAAGCCGACCATCTGCCGCCGCAGCGTCTGCGAAATGTTGGGGACGCGGCTCTCGACGATGCGCTCCTCGAGCCGCTGCTCGGGAAAGCCGATGTGCAGATGCAGGCAGCGCCGTTTCAGGGCGTCGCCGAGATCGCGCTCGCTGTTCGAGGTGAGGATCACCGTTGGCGGCGTGATCGCGGAGACGGTGCCGAGTTCGGGGATCGTGACCTGGAAGTCGGAGAGAATTTCCAGCAGCAGCGATTCGAACTCCGCATCCGACTTGTCGATCTCGTCGATCAGGAGCACGCAGCCGCCCGGCTGCTCCAGCGCTTGCAGCAGCGGCCGCGGCTCGACGAACTCCTTGGAGAAGAACACGTCACCGAAATCGTGGAGCTGATTAAGTGCAGCGTGCAAAGTCTGCGCGCCGCCAAGGACTTCGCCGAGCTTGTCCTTGAGGATCTGCGTGTACAGAAGCTGTTTGGCGTATTTCCATTCATAGAGCGCCTTGGCCTCGTCGAGACCTTCATAGCATTGCAGGCGGATCATCTTCAGGCCGCGCCAGGCCGCGATCGCCTTGGCAAGCTCGGTCTTGCCGACGCCCGCGGGGCCTTCGACCAGGATCGGCTTCTCGATCTGTTGGGACAAATAGACGGCGGTCGCGATCTGCCGGCTCGCGATGTAGCCTTGCGCGGCGAGGCCGCTCTCCACTGCCTCGATCGCTGTCGAGGGCTTCTGTTCAGCCACGAAAAGGCGCTCCCAAAGGTCTTGTTTGAGGCTTGTTCTGCCTGCGTTCACGGCAAAGAACAAGCCTCGTTTGGGAGAGGCCAGACCCGCGCGAATGGGCGTTTTTTCCGCTCAGCGCAAATAGTCGAGCAGCCACCAGCCGCGCGATCAGTGCCGCAGCAACTCCGGCTTGCGGATCGTCTGTCTGACCTCGGCGCCGCAATCGGCGCATTCATAGACGAAGTCGATCTTGGCAAGACTCCAATGCGGTTCGACCTCGCGCACATACATTGGAAGGAACCCCGTGCAAGCAGGGCAAATCACAGGCGCGATCTCGATATCCTGATGATGCTGTACATAAGCTGGCATCTCGGCTCTCCTTCGCAGACGACCTCCCAACCCGCGCGAAGGCTACTGCCGGCTGGCGCAAGGCCGACATCAACTCTTTCGAACAGAGGCGGAACGGCGGAGGTTTGTCGTTCGCTGTGACATTCTTGTTACGTCTCTGTACTGTGACGGGCGGACCAAATACCTATTTCAAAAGCCCGATCCGGTATTCGGATTTTGACCTCAACGATAAGGGAGCAACGCCCATGACGCATGCCATTCGCTTTCACAAGACTGGTGGTCCGGAAGTGCTGGTCTGGGAGGAGGTCAGTGTCGGCAAGCCCGGACCGGGCGAGGCACGAATCCGCCATACCGCCGTCGGTCTCAACTTCGTGGACATCTACAACCGTTCGGGCCTTTACCCGGCGCAACTGCCGAGCGGGCTTGGCAGCGAGGCCGCTGGTGTCGTCGAGGAGGTCGGGCCCGGTGTCACCGATCTGAAGCCGGGCGATCGCGTCGCCTACGGCGCCTCGCCGCTCGGCGCCTATTCCGAGGCGCGGCTGATCCCGGCCGACCGACTACTGAAGCTGCCGGACGGTGTCGACGACAAGACCGCGGCGGCGATGATGCTGAAGGGACTCACCACGCAGTATCTGATCCGGCAGACCTATCGTGTGAAGGCCGGCGACACTATCCTGCTCCATGCGGCAGCCGGTGGTGTCGGCCTGATTCTCTCCCAGTGGGCCAAGCATCTCGGCGCGACCGTGATCGGCACCGTCAGCAACGACGAAAAGGCCAAGCTCGCCAAGGCGCATGGCTGCGACCATGTCATCATCTATAGCCGCGAGGATTTCGTGAAGCGCGTGGATGAGATCACTGGCGGCAAGAAGGTGCCGGTGGTCTATGATTCCGTCGGCAAGGATACGTTCCTGAAGTCGCTCGACTGCCTCGCGCCGCTCGGCGTCGCCGCGCTGTTCGGTGCGTCGTCCGGCGCCGTCGAGCCGCTCAATCTCGGTTTGCTAGCGCAGAAGGGCTCGCTCTACGTCACCCGGCCGACGTTGTTCACCTACGCCGCCAAGCGTGAAAGCCTGGTCGCGATGGCAGGTGAGTTGTTCGACGTGGTCAAGTCCGGCGCGGTCAAGATCGAGGTGCACCAGACCTATCCGCTGAAGGACGCCGCCAAGGCGCATGCCGATCTCGCCGCGCGCAAGACCACGGGATCGACCGTCCTCACGGTGTGATCTCCAACCGGGCTGTGGCGCAGGCCGCTTGGCCTTGCGTCACGTCGGCTCGTGCTTACGCAGATCGTGGGCGTGATCGAAGCGGATAGCCTGTAAGTCGACTTCTTCGGGCCGGATCTCCGGGAGGGCCGCCTCGGCGAGGATGGCCTCGGTAATGTCCTCGACCGAGCTCTCCGCGATCTCGTGGATGAACGAGATGTTCCGATATTCACCTGAGGCAACGCGGGAAATGACCTCACGCCTGGTGATTTCAGGGTCGACGACCGCCTCGCGGCCGCGACGCCCATAATCGATCATCACGACAAAATACTGCATGAAATAATCCTGCCGTGCCCCATGTCGGGCACGGCAGAGTATTTCCGAAAAACGGAATCCAGTCAAGACGCATTTCGCAAAAACGGAAATTCCAGCCTACTTGCTCCTCTTGCGAGGGCGCGCCGATTTGGCGCGCAGCCGCTCCAGCTGCCCCTTGGGCATGGAGAGGCAGATCTCGCCGACCCACTCCAGTTTCACGCCGACGATCTGCTTGGCATTGAAGCTGCTGAGATTGACGACGGAGGGGGATTTGCCCCGCTCGATCGTCTTTAGATAGCGCTCGCCGGTCTTGAGCCGGACCACGGCCTCCTCGCCGTAGAAGCTCGACAGGGGATGGCGCTGGTCCTTGTAGACCACGATGACGTCGCCGCTCTCGTATTTGGGCAGCATCGAATCGCCTACGATCTCGAATGCGATGGTCTCCTCCATGATCGGAAAGGGCAGCGCGATGTCGCCTAGGCCTTCCGGTGGAACCTGCTCATAATCCGGCTCGATCACGGCACCGGCGCCGACGCGGCCCATGATCGGCGCGAGATTGAGCTCGAGATATTCCATGATCGGAATGATTTCCGAAGCCTTCACCAGGCGTTCACCGCCGAGGATCTCCGAGACCGCGCCGGGCCGTACGCCCATGGCAGCCGCCAGGCCGCCCTTGCTCTTGCCTGTCTTTTCCAGGCCCCGTTCGATCATTGCAGCGTCCAACATGGTGATTCCCTCGATTGTCCATCGTTCCGCCTCTTGTAATCCGAAATTCGGAATTGATGCAATTATGAATATCAGAATTATCGCTTGACTCTAACTTCGGAATACCGGAATGTGCGCTTCGCCTCGCGATCGTGCGATCGGAGGAGGCGCATCACAGGACAGCAGCATGGAACCGGGCCATTGGCCGTCGGAGCACTCCGACGCGCTTCGCGACTATTTTCTCAAGGGAATGTCTTATGCGGAGATCGGAAGACAGATTAACGCAAGGTTTGGAACGTCTTACACGCGCAACGCGGTGGTCGGCCGCGCCAAGCGGCTCGGGCTGGTCGTGCAGGTGCGGACGGCGAGCCCGTCGATCGTCCCAGTGTTGCCGTCTGGGGGCTGTCTTGTCCTGCCGCACCGCCCTACGGTGCTGAGCCTGCCGCCGAAATCTGCGATGAAGCCTGCCGCGCAGGTCAAATTGCGCTGCGTCGGCGTCCAGCCGCGCCTGGTCCCGTTGGTCGAACTCGCTGGCGAGGACTGTCGCTATCCCTATGGCGGCGACAAGGACGGGGAGGAGATCACCTTCTGCGGCCATCCGCGTGAGCCGGGCTCGAGCTATTGCACGCCGCATGCGCGCCTGACGCGCCGCGCCGGAGCTGGATCCGCTCGCGTCGCCGGCCCCGTCGTGCTGAGGCTGGTCTCTGCCGCCTGACCTGACGACCGCCCGTTCAATCGTCAATTTCGCAAGGAGTATCCGAGTGGCACGTGTCCGACGCAACAGGTCTTACAAACTGGCGAATGTCTACGATCGACGCTCGCGCGAGATACCATTCAATGCGGAGATCGCGGAAGTCGAGGTGGACAATCCGCTGGCGCTCGACCCCGGCGAGAAGATCATGGCCGTGCGGTCGATCCGCAGCGATCCGCTCGGCCGGCTGCACGCGCACCATCAGATCGACGAGGCGCAGTATCGCGGCGGGCGCGCCTTCCAGAACGATTGGGAGAGGGCCGAGCGTGGCCCTCAGGCGATGGACCCGACCCGCGAATATGTCGATGGCGCGCGCACGCGCGAGCCGGTTACCGAGAGCCAACGTCAGGCGGTGCTGCGGCTGAACCGGATCGAGCGCGAACTCGGCACCGACGGTGCCGCGCTAGTGCACGACGTGTTGGTGCTGGGCCTGACCATGGACGAGATCGGCCAGCGTCGCGCCGTTCGTACGCAACGCTGGACCGACTATTTTTCCCGACGTTTTCGTGAATGCCTGGACCGGTTGGCACTGATCTACGGCTTTGCGACGGAAACGGGGGCACGGCGTGCAGGCCAACGCAGATGACAAGGGCGCGCCCGCGACCTCGGTCGCGGGCGCGCCGGTCTGCTGCTTAGGGATGCGGTAGGATCTGGTAGGTCGTGGTATACGGCTCGACCCGGAGCGACGCGTTGGCCAAAAGCCCGATTCTGGCGGTCGGCGCTTGCTGCAATTCGCCGTTCGGACCGCGATGCACGTTGTATTGCCAGACGGTGAGATCGCCCTTCTGTGCCAGAGCATGTGCAACGGCGCTGGCATCATTGCCGCCGAGCGCCTGAAGCTCCTCCGTCGACAATCCGACGACGACTTCGTCTTTGATGGTGACGATCTTGAACAGGTTCATCCTGGTCTCCTGCGCCCATGCGCCTTGTATCGAGAAGGTGAGAAGCGCGACTGCGGCGCCCTTGATGAGATCGCAGCGAGAAAGCATGCCGTCGTCCTTTGGTTCTGGGGCGCCGAATCGATCAATGCATCGGCCATGGCGCCCGTGATCTGCGTGGCTGTTTCGCCACCGCTTTGTCGTTTGCTCCTCAAAAACGGTTCACCGCCGGAAACAAATGCGGCCCGATGAATTCTGATGCGAAGAGGCGAGTCCAAGTCCAAGAGCTCGATGGAGCGGGTTTAGATGAATCCAAACGCCATAGTCTGTCTCTTGGTTCAGAAGGCCGCGCTGTGGCCACCGATCCATGGCCCGAGATCGACGTCTATTTCGCGACGATACAACCGCCGACGACGGACTCAACAATTACGTGCATAAGCTGAAGAAGCACTGGTCGGATCCACCAATGTCCATTCACATCTGAAACAAGACGAAACAAGGCGTCGATTGACGGGGATCCAGGCTGCATGCCTGATCGATGACGCTTCTTGACGCAGGTGGGTGACGGCTGGCCATATTCCTGTTATCCGGAATTGCCGTGGCGCGATGCAGACGAAGCATCGCTGGGCCAACTCTTAGGCTTGCTGGAGGGGTTGTTTCTTGACATAGTTGCAACCTGCTCAAGTGCGCCCGCTTGCACATGCAACTCGGCGTGCGAACACACCGTGCTTCCCCCGGACGAAGCGCGCCGTCGCCACGGCATCCCGGTTGTGTCATTCGGTTGTGGCGTTCGGTTCTTAGTTGGGACCTCGATGTTGGATCACGAAGTCCGATGCTTGTCATAGGTGCGAGATGAAGAACCTCAATTTCGCAGCTGAGCTGCACCTCAAGCTCGGCGCGCCTGCAAGCGGTACTGTCGAAAGCCTGCGCCTGCTCCGCGCCTTTCTGAAGCTCGCGCCCCGGCAGCGTTTCGAGGTCATCAAGCTTGTCGAAGACCTCGCCACCGAAGAATCCCTTCCCGAACACCCCCTGTCCTGAGCCGGCCTGCGCGCTGGCCTTACCCCTTGCCCTTCGTTTTCCTGCCAGAGCCGGCCGCCGGGCGACGTCTTCCCCGGCATGGACGCTGGCAGGCGATCCGGCAAGTGTGGTATTCAGTTCTGAAAACGGGAGGAGTGCGACCATGATCGAACCGAAGCTCGAAGTTCCGGCCGAACTGCGCGACCTGGCCGAGAAGACGATTGACCAGGCGGAAAAAGCATTCGGCATGTTTTTCGAAGCCGCCACCAAATCGATGACGACCGTTCCGGGTGCGGGGACGGACGTCTCGAAGCAGGCGCTCGCATTCACCGAGCAGAACATGAAGTCGGCGTTCGAGCATGCTCGCAAGCTCGTCCATGCGACCGACCTTCAGGAGGCGATGCGAATTCAATCGGATTTCCTGCGCAGCCAGTTCACCAATGCCGGAGACCACATGCGCCAGATGACCGGCAGTCTCATGCAGCCAGGGAAGGGCAAGTCCTGATTCTCGGTGTGTTCCTGGCGCGTCCAGAGATTGGACTTGCCCGGGCGCGATTATCCGCACGTCGATGCGGGTACCGGTCCATGCTGGGCCGTCGAATGGACCTCATTCGCCGCCCATCATCCCTTCTGCTGATCCCTGTCGGTTCTCAGGCAGGGATAAGCATTTGTCGCGGGTGTCTTGACCGATCGGTGGCTCTGCTAGCGCAGCGATGCGATGTAGGCCGCGATATCGCCGGCTTCGATCCGGCTCAAAGGGAAATTCGGCATCTTCGGGTGCGGGTCTAGCAGGAAAAAGGCGAGCCTTTCCGAACTGAAGTCAGGCCTGCGCGCAACGGACGCGAAGGAGGGGACGTCGGCGCTCGCCTGGATCTGGCCGTTCGCCACGACATGGCAGCTGGCGCACCAGCGCCTCGCAAGGTCGGCGCCGTGATCTGCATCGGCGGCGAGAGCGGACGACGCGCACACGCTCGAGGCCACTGCAACCAGCAGACAGATTCGTCTCAAATGCCGGTGCATAGGGCAACCCTGTGTGTTGTTGGCTAGCGACGCCGTCCTCATCCGCAACACGAACCCGGAAACTGCGAGAGGTCGATGCGGGCGATGATCGACCGCAGCAGCTTGCGGGCCAAACGATAGAGATGCCGGGCGAATCTCGGCGTCCTTGCCGCAGGCAGGACAAAGCTTGCCGCAGCGAGTCTTTTCGTACCAAGGCTTTCGATGGAGTGCGACACGGTGTCTCTCCGAGATGGCAAGGCCCTTTCTAGCGTGGCCGGCTCGCCGCAGCCTTGATCTGCCGCAAAGGTGCTGGACTAATAGTCGCCGGGGTTCATGATCATCGGACTTTGTGTATCGGCCGGCGCGAGCGCGCTGCTGGCGCTGTCGCGCAGGAAGCGGTCGAGTGTCGCCTGGATCTTCTCCTTGACCGCATCGGGACCGCGATCGCTCATCTCGGTATGCTGCGCACCGGTGTGGATAATGTCGATGCCGCGCGCCTTGGCCTCTTCCGGCGTCGGCAGCACGCCGGGATCGGTTACGAAATGCGGATCCTTCGAGCGGAACGACAGGATCTTCATGTTGTCGCTAAGCACGAAAGGCACTCGCAGATTGTCGAGCGTGATCACTTTCGACACCAGCTCCGGGTGCTGATGGGCGACATACATCGAAACGTCGCCACCGTTGGAATGCCCGACGAGCGTGATGTGGTCGTAGTCGGCGTTCTCTTGCCGCCGCTTCAACTCGCCCAAGGTGAAAAGGATATTGGCCTCGCAGCGGATATAGACCTCGCGCCGGCCGACATATTGCTGGCCGGTCTTGGTCATCAGCGGCGGATCGCTCGGCAGATCCTGCTGGATGCTCGCGACGAGATAACCGCGTGCGGCGAGCACGTTGGCGAGGAAGGAATATTCGGTGGCCTTGACGGTATTGCCGTTGCTGATGATGGCGAGCGGGAGCTTCCAGAGGCCGAGATTGGCCTTGGTCTCGTAATCGCGCCGTACAGCGATTTCGACCGCAATCGGCCGCTGGCGCGCGGCGTCGAACAGGGTCAAAACCTCATGGCGGATCGCGAACCGGCTGACGACGAAATACTGGCCGACGCCGAGGATGCAGAGAAACGCCAGAACAGCAAAAACCTTTTTCATGGTTCCGTCCCAAATCACTTTCGACTGAACATGGCCATTGGGAACTCCCGGATCGAGCGATCGTGAGCAGGTTACGGGATTAAATTTAGGCAAGTCTGTGAGCCGCGCCCCAAAAGAGCCGCACGCCCGGGGCCATAGCGCGAAGGGCGAGGGTTTACAGACAGCCGCCCTTGCCGCGTTCGGAGCAGAGCCGCAGCGCGCTGGACAGAGTAAACAGGAAGCGGGGGCTGCGGCGGTCGTTGTCGGGCGCCCGGTAGCTCAGGGGGACGGCCACGCCGAGATCGGCCTGGAAATCGTCCGGCAGGAAGAACCGCACGCCAGCTCCGGCCGAGGTCAGCGACAGGCCGTCGCTCAGGCGGTAACCGTCGTTCCAGACGGCGCCGGCGTCGCCGAAGGCATAGAGCTGATAGCCGGTCCAGTAGCGGTAGTTGAGTTTCTGGTCGAAGCGCAGTTCGAGAGAGCCGGCAAGACCGTTGTCCCCGCTGATCTCTGCTGCGCCATAGCCGCGCCCGAAGGCAGCGCCACCGAGATAGAATTGCTGCGAGGTGAACAGCGGCCGTGACGCCGTCTGGCTCGCAGCGGAAAGTTTGAGCGACCAGACGTCGTTGAGCGTCTGGTAGCGAGTGAACCAGAGGTTTAGCACCGAGAAGTTCGATGAAGCGCCATCGCGCGACAAAAGATCGTCGTCGAAATGCGAGGCACCGAAGATGTCGAGGCCCTGGCGGTAGGTCAGCGTCGCGAAATTGGTGCCGCCGAAATGGTCCTGAAGCCGGTAGTCGGCGGTCAGGCTCACGGTCCTGATGTGGTCATTGTACCAGGGGCCGTAAAGGTCATGCTCGGACACGTTGCTGAAGGTCGTCGCCGCAGTCAGGGTCAGCGAGGAGGATTGCGACTGCAATGGGACGATGCTGGCACGCAGCTCGAACGCCTCGGTCGTGGTGATGTCGTTGTCGAGGCGGCGGGCATCGCCCGGTCTAACCGCGCTGTACAGGACGGACCCGCCGAGACGCACACCGTCGACACCGACCGGTGCATCGTAGGACAACCGTGCGAAGCCAAGCTGGCGGGGGTCGTTGGCGATGGTCGACAGATTGACCGCCAGCGTGTCGCCGGGCGTGAGATAGGAGTTGAACGCGCCGGTCGCATAGGTCTGCCACGGACCGACTGATGATGAGCCGAGATTGTCCAGACCGAACGACGAGAAGACGTGCCAAGTCTTCAAATAGACGATGAGGCGGAATCGGCCCGTTGCAGTGCCGATCTCCTCCAGTGCGGTATCGGTGATCCGGACGCCAGGTCTGCCGTTGACGAGAAAGAGCTGACGTTCCAGCGTTGCCAGGCGCGACGGTTGCTCAGCCAGAACCGGCCCAAGCATCGGTCTCACGCCGAACTGCTCAGCGCCGTCGCCTTTCAACTCGGCCTCCAAGATGGCGCCTTCGACGACCTGGATCCGGACGCGTCCGTCCGCAATATCCTGCGGCGGCACGATCGCACGGCTCAAGTGAAAACCATCGGCACGGTAGAGATCGCTGATCGCGCCTGCGATCGCGGCGAGATCCGCCTGCGAAACCTTCTTGCCGACATAGGGCTGGTAGACCGCGGCGATGCGATCGGGGGAAACGGCCCGGGCTCCGCTGACATCGACGCCGCGCAGCACGAATTGAGGCTTGGTATCGCCGCCGGTGTTGGGCTGGCCGACTGTCGGCAGCCTGACCGGAGGGCGGGTCAGCGATTCCCGCTCGGTTTGGTTTTCAAAATATTTCTCAGGCTGGCGCGGATCGAAGCCCGGCTGGTTCGCCTGTTGTGCGAAAGCCTGAGGAACTCCCGTGAAAAAAGGGGCTAACAGCGCCAATGCGGTAATGAGATGCCGCTTCCCGACGCGCGCAATGCGCCTGCCCCCGTAGTTCGACGGAGATGTGCCCCTGGTGCGATAAGGGTTCGTTAGCCACATGATTTTTCATAGTTTTTTATGGTCAATGAACCGTTAACGCGACCGCTCCGCTGGCTGCTTCCCGCTAATCCTATGTTGAGTGATTTCGGATACCCCTCAGGCTGGCTGTAACGCGGACTGAGGATCGTCATGCTGAGCAAAATTGGAATGCGGTGCGCCTTCGCGGCTGCGCTGATCCTGGGAACGGCTTGCGGCGCATCCGCCGCCGACGATGGCGTCTGGTCGGTCGGCAAAGCCACCGGCGAGGTCTGGGTCGCCACCAGCGGCGCGCAGCAGGTCTCGTTGAATCAGCAGGAGGCGCTTAAGCCCGGCGACACCATTCGCACCGGACGTAATGGCCGCGTGCTGCTCGTCCGCGGCGAGGAAACGATCCTGATCTCTCCCAACTCGGTGGTCGGCTTGCCGACCGAGAGCAAGGAGGGCCTCTCGACTACCATCATCCAGCAGGCAGGTTCGATCCTGCTCGAGGTCGAGAAGCGCAACGTCAAGCATTTCGAGGTCGAGACGCCCTATCTCGCCGCTGTCGTCAAGGGAACGCAGTTCAGCGTCACCGTGGCCGCGGGCAGCACCAAGGTCGGCGTGCTTCGCGGCCAGGTCGAGGTCTCCGACTTCAAGACGGGACAGATCGCCCAGGTCCTGCCGGGGCAGGCCGCCACCGTTTTTGAGCATGGCAAGCCTGGTCTCAGCCTGAGCGGCGCCGGGACTTTCAATCCGATCGAGCACGGCAAGCCACGCGCCTCGAGCATCGAGCGCGTGCCCGTGCCGAAATCGGGCCTGCCGGCGCCGCGCAACGGGGCGAATGGCCACATGATCCATGCGCTCGGGCCGATCGATAAGGGCACCAAGGCGGCTGGCGCGCTCAAGCCATCGCAACAGGCGGCTGGAGCTCACGCGTCCAAGGGCGGTGCTGCAAAGCCCGGCGTCGTACGCATCTCGAACTCGCTCGGCGAGGTCAAGCTGAACGTCCACAA
The DNA here is from genome assembly GCF_023100905.1 of Bradyrhizobium sp. 4. NCBI lineage: Bacteria > Pseudomonadati > Pseudomonadota > Alphaproteobacteria > Hyphomicrobiales > Nitrobacteraceae > Bradyrhizobium > Bradyrhizobium sp. 4. The sequence goes on along the minus strand of NZ_CP064686.1, from coordinate 5,523,506 downwards.
GGTCACGCACGGGCTCGCCCACGGCGGCGGTGCCCCCGGACAGGTGCGCAACGCGCACGCCAGCACGGAGACGGTCTGGAGCGACTCGAAATCGGGCACAAACGCATCCAACAGCACCGTCCAGACTGCGGTAACCACGAGCAGCGGCGTGACGGCTGGCAGCACCAGTTCGTCGGCTGCAAGCACGACAATAGCCGCGACCACGGCAGGTGCGTCCAGCGACGGTTCGGGCGGCGGCAGCGGAAATTCCGATGGCAAGACCAAACCGGATAAGGGCAACTCCGGTAACGGCAATTCCGGCAATGGGAATTCCGGCAACGGCAATGGCAACAGCGGTGCCACCGGAAACGGCAAGGGCAACAACGGCAACGGCAATGGCAATGGCGGCGGCAACGGCAGCAATGGCCACGGCAATGCCTTTGGCCACAACAAGCACTGAGGCGATTTCCTGGGGATGAGGGGGCGCAACCGCAGAAGCGGGTGCGCGGGAGGACCGGAGTGAAGCGCTATCGTCCGCATATTCTAGTCGTGACCGCGCTGGCGATCGTGCTGTCGACGGGGTGGCATGGTGCGCTTCGCAACGCGCTGACCGACCTACGGTTTGCCTGGCAATCGCGCGCCGCGAGCGGCAACGTCGTCGTGGTGGCCATTGACGCGCCCTCAATCGACCAGATCGGGGTATGGCCCTGGCCGCGCCGGCTGCACGCGGAACTGTTGCAAAGGTTAGAGGCTGCGGGGGCACAGGACGTCGCTTTCGACGTCGATTTCAGCTCGCCATCCGATCCGGCCTCCGACGAGGCTTTCGTCAACGCGCTGCGTGAGGCAGGCGGCTCGACCATCCTGCCGTCCTTCAAGCAGCCGGCGCCGAATGGCGGCGCAGCTCACATCAATCGCCCCCTGAAGCCGTTCGGCAACCAGTCGTGGCCCGCGCTGGTCAATGTCGCCATCGAATCCGACGGGCTCGTTCGCCGATATCCGTTCGGCGAGAAGCTCGGCGATGCCCTGATGCCTTCGATGGCCGTCGTGCTGGCCGGGCAGGACGCCAATCGGCGGCCGCCGTTCCTGATCGATTTCAGCATTCGGGCGGGCTCCGTTCCAAGTGTCTCCTATGTCGACGTGCTCCGCGGCAAAGCCGCCGCTCTCGACAGGCTGAGAGACAAGAAGATCATCATTGGAGCGACGGCGCTCGAACTCGGCGACCGCTTCAGCGTTCCAAATGGCCGCATCATCTCCGGACCCATCCTCCAGGCGCTGGCAGCGGAATCGATCCTCCAGAACCGGATGCTGCGCTGGACTTCCGATACCGGCATGATCCTGGGTCTCGCGGTGATCTGCCTGCTGATGATGTATTCGTGGCGCCGCTTCGCTTCGGGAATTCGCGTCGCAATCCTGATCTCGGCCGGGGCGGCCTTCGAGCTGGTTGCGATCCTCGTTCAGGCAAGATGGCCCTTCATCATCGACACATCGTTGTTCCACATCGCGATTGTCGCTTATCTGACGGCGATCGCACTCGACGAGATCGATTTTCGTGGTCTGCTGGGGCGCATCGCCGAAAGCCGCTTTCATCGTATCGCGATGTCGCTCGGCGATGGCCTCGTCTGCACCGACGAAGATCAGCTGATCACCGTTTGGAACCCCGGCGCCAGCGCGATCTTCGGCTATATGCCCGCCGAGATCATCGGCCGCCCGTTCGAAACGCTATGTGCCGTTCCGGTGGACGGTGAGGCGAGGCCGTCCACGCGCGACGCCGCGCGCCAGGCACTCCTCGCACCCGGCGGAGCGGTCGTCATCGAGTTCGAAGGGCGGCGCAAGAACGGTGAAACTTTCCCGGTCGAGGCGA